>JADFYJ010000010.1 GCA_015233115.1 Candidatus Omnitrophota bacterium
TATCAATAATAAATTTCAGGCCGACGCCAATCATGATATAGGCCAGACAAATCTTGGTTATCAAATCTAGCCCGGGTTTAATGGAAGACAAATTCACGGCCTGAGAACAAACCATACCGGAGATAAGAAGATAATCAGGATCCTGCAGTTCTTTTAAAGGAAACTTAATCGTCAGAATTTTTCCTTTATTATCCATATTCACTATTGCCTCTGGTACAAAAATAGAACGATCTTTTTCATACACCAAAACCTTATTGTCATCTTTTCCTATATCCAGCCGAATTTTCGGCATTACCTCAAAAGCAATTTTCTTGCTATATCCAAAAAGATAGATTTGGATCTTGGTTGATAATTCCGGCCAATAGTCTGAATTTAATTTCATATAAACAAACTGATCATCTTTAGAAAAAGTCAAAGCTTCTCCGGACTTTAAAACCGCTTCTTTGACTTTAGTCAAATCAATATCCGGAACCTTGGTAAAAAGTTCATTGAGTTTTACAAAGGTAAAAAGGTACGGCGGATTACAGGCGATTTGCGTCCGGTAAAAAGTGACGGCTTGGCGTTTGCGAAGAATATCATCCGCGCTCAAAGGCGAGCTGTACCAGGTCATATTTTCATCGGACATATTTTTGGGCGGAGTCAGTTCCTGATCCGGGTGATAGCCTCTGGGCGTCGGCCATTTGTACGCGGAATGGACCACATAGCCGTAAACATCAGGGCGAGGAATACTTTCTTCTAAATCCCACAAAGCCACTTGTAAAAATAAAAATGCCGCACGATGATCCCGCTGAGAATCCAACTGATTGGAGACAAAAATTTTGGTCGGCTTAAACTCCGTCAAAACTTGTTTAAAATCCTTGAGGATACTGTCGCCGACATAAGGAGAACCTGCGGAAAGCGCGTCTTCATATGGCACATGATTAACCCGGGTCAAACCAGTCTTGAACGGCTTTCTCTCCGACCAGAAGGCCTTAAAAATATCTTCTGTTCCCCAATCCGGATATCCCAAAAAAACCAATTGATCGCGCTTAACCCCCAAAGCCTGCATGCCATTGATGGATTCATGGCAACGCAATTCCCCCATCATCAACACAGCCTTTTGTTTGACGACCAGCCGTTTTTCATAAATCATAAACGCCGGTTCATTATTATCGCCATTCGTCAAATAAACTATTTTAAGCGGTATACCCGCTTTAACCGCTCTGCTAATCACGCCTCCCGTAGCAATCGCTTCATCATCCGGATGCGGGGAAACGATCAAAATGCGGTCTGAACTTATAAATGGCGCAAAAGGTTTTGAGTCGACATCCTGCGCCCAGACAAGTTGGGGCAATACAAGGAGCAAAAATGAGGCGAATAGAAATTTAGTTATTTTATAAATACTCATAATGTCTTGCCCAATGGTATGTAGTTCGTAGTATGTCGTATGTAGTAAAAACGACTCCTATAAAAAGTTGCCGTGAAACGTAAAATATAAAATTTACTATTATGGTTAAAAATTATTTATCAGTTATTTATTTTTCACCCGTGGTTTTTTCTTCCCAATCGCATCCTTCACCTATCTTCTGTTTTACTACATACTACATCCCACATGCTACATACTGCTTTTAAAATTTACTCGATATATAATACCGCACGACTGTACTTAAAATAATCACCACAGCCGCAATGCCGACATGTTCAACAATAGCGTTTATAGGATTAACATTCTTTGCTTTCGCAATTTTATAACTTAATACCGCCAACAAAACCAATCCCCAAACCATGGACACGCCTATAGCCATTTTAAAAGGAAAAACTAAAATCAAAACCAAAAACGTTAAAGAAACCACTAACCGCACAAAAAAATTCGTAATGGTTGATATCCAGTTCTCCCGGTTGCTGACAAATTCCGATTCTTGAAAAATATGGATCCCCGCAGAATCAGAAATATTATCTGCCAAAGCCACAATCAATATCCCGGCAATAATAATGGTTTTTGATTGTTCCATGCCGCTTAAGCCCGCAATCAAACCCAAATTGGTGATCACGGCTGAGGTGGTCCCAAAGCTTATTTTAGTTTGCGGGGTTCGATGATTGATTTGATGATGTGTCATAAATGTTACCTGGGCAGAGGAATTTCTTTTGGAGAGATGACTCCCGCGGAAACAATCATTTTGATCGCCTCTTCCACTGTCCAACCCGGATCAACCGTATTTTCTTCATGAACCAAAAAAATAAAACCAGCTGCTGGATTAGGGACATGCGGCATAAAAACCCGATACATGTTTTTTCCAGTTTGTTGATCTAAAATTGTTCCCGTCACCAGCGTGATCACCCATACTCCATTCCACTGAACCAATAATACTTTTTGAAACGATAGTTTCCCTTCCTTACTCGAAAAACTTTCGGAAAGCTGTTTCCCGACTTGGTATACAGCCTTAACGACTGGGATTCTCTGAGAAATCCACTCGATGGAATGAAATATCTGCCGTCCCAGCACGTTACTCACGATCAGACCAATCAAATACAAACAAACCAACACTAACAAAATGCCCATGCCAGGGATTTGGCGGACATGAACGAACTGCTCCAAAAAAGCCATGACCTTTTTATCGATCAAAACATAAAGTAACTTAACCGCCAAATACGATAAAAATAAAGGAATAATCGCCCATAACCCGCGGACAATGTATTGCCGCAAATGTTTCATAAATTCTCGCACAATTTTCTCCTATGTTATAAAATTTTTAAACAATCGACTTTCAATTAATTACTTTTTCTTTCACTCTGTTACTCTGTTACTCGGTTACTCGGTTACTCGGTTACTCGGTTACTCGGTTACTCGGTTACTTTGTCACTATTTTACGCCCTCCACAATAAAATAATCCCTAAAAATAAAAACATCAAAGCCATTAAAATTTTGATTGCGCCCAAATTTCCTTTCAATAACTTGGCAAATTTTTCTGAAGTTGTACCGGCTAAAGCAAACCCGAAGATGATCAACAAGGGCAATATGAATAATAAATTATAAACCAGCAAATACGCTAAAGCTAAACCCTTCATTTGCGTAGTTTTTAAAACAAATACAATCGTGGGTAAATAAATTTTTACCACACAAACTGCTTCTAAAACTGAAACCAAAAACCCAGTAATTAATGCTGTTACGGCTAACCCAAATAAATTTTTGTTTTCCTCCGAAACCTTTGGATCTTCTTTTTTATATTGTGTCCGGATAACTTTATGGATCAAATCCCTCACTGATTTCGGCAAATGCAAAAACATCTCATCCGTGCTGTTTGATTTTCTAAATTGGATGAAATCGTAGATAGCATAGCCGCTGAACAGGATGCTGATCAATCCCACCGTGATATTAACGATTTTTGATATCAGCCAAAATCCCTGCATCTGATACAAAAATCCAAAAATTCCGATGCCAATTAAAACATAAGTCAAATAAACTGACCCTATAAAAATTAAACCAATGACAGCAATTTCCCTTTTCCGGTAACCGCGAAACGCGAGAAATGACATAAAAAATACAATAACTGTAATCGCGCAAGGATTGAGACCGTCGATCAAGCCAACCCCAATGATAGCCCAAAACGTAAAACTTTTAAAATGCTGAACTAGATCAACAGATTCAACCGCTCCTTCTTCTTTAACCGGAGAGGCAATTAATTTATTAATAAAACCCCTCAATCTATTTTCCAAATCATTTTCGCCATTGATAAACTGGCCTTCGGCATAAAACACCGGTAAATCATCGCCTAAATTGAAGTGGTATTTTTCTTTAAGGCTGATCAATAATTTATAATTATCCAGATTTTCAGACGTTTCCCGGTAATCAAAATTAATCTTATCCTTAAATTCTTTCTCAATGCCAGGCATGACCCGCTCTTTGGTCAACACGCAGGAAGAACATAATTCGGAATGAAAAACTATTAGTGTGCGTTTATTAACCGGCGCAGTCTGGGCATTCGCCGCAAAAGCACAGGTTAATAAAACCACACTCACGATTAAAATAGAACGTAAAAAACTTTTCATATTTTCATTCCCACAAAACTTATTTTTTATCAGCTTTAATTTTACCATCCGCTTTAGGGGAAACACTTTTGTCTGTTGTTGTTTCCACCGCCGTCTTATCAGCAGCCAGCAAACAAATTTTGCAAGGCTTGTATCCTGCTTTTTCCGCTTCATCTTTACCGGCAAAAGCCACCTTGTTATCCGCCGTAATATTCTGGGCTAATTTACATGAAAGCAAATGGTAAACTGTAGAATTCTTACTACCCACAAATGCCGGATCTTTTTTAGAAACCTGAGGAGGATTACATTTTTGACAAGGTTTATAACCTGCCTTAATGGCCTCTTCCGGAGTATTGAACGTCACTTTGTTGTCAGGGGTTATTTGCTTGACCATAACGCAGGCAGGCAAATGATAAACTGTAGATTTTTTGCTGGCGACAAAACCTGCTTCATCCGCTCTGGCTAAACCGCAAAATACTAAAGCCAGCCCCACTAACCCGACCGCTAATTTCTTGTTCATATTTTATCCCTTTCTTATATGGCATTGAAATAGTTTTAAAGTTTATGCAATTTTATTAAAGAGTACAAAACCAGTCAAGTATTAAATAAGACTAAGCTTTTTGCAGACGCTTAACGATCATAATAAATAATCCGGTTAAACATAAATTCAGGCCCAAACTTAATCCAGCGGCATTCATAGCCACGCCTTCCAGTCCATAGCCTAAAGCTATAAACAACACCCCTGCTCCCACTTCACCACGGGGAAACATAGCCACACTCAAAGCCAGACGATCTTTCCAGCCTGCTTCTTTTTTATAACAAAAAAACAAAAAACATTTTCCTAAATTCGACAATACCGTTAATGCGGCCACATGACAAGCCAAAATGCCGGCATTCACATGAGCCACTGCCATTTTAGGTAAAGAACATCCAACTAAAAAAATAAATAACGCTTTAATAATCTGGTCAAATAAAAAGGGCCTGTCCCCGTTTATGGCATTATGTTCGTAATAAATAACTGCGCCTAATACGAAGGACGGCAATAAAACACCCAGGTCAATCTGGCCATAAGCTTTGACCAACTCTACCAGAGTCACCATCATAATACTATAAAAAACCATCCATCCTTGTCCATGAGGGGTTTTCCACGAATTCAATTTAAAATACGCGGTACTTAATAAAGCTAAAATTCCCGCGACAACCACAAATAATTCCGGGCGGAGTCCAATAAAAGCAATCTGTAAAGGAATGAGCAGCAAAATCGCGTCAAAATCATCAAACACCGCCAACACTTGAGCTTTTTGAAACACCCAGGTTTTTTTCAAGCCCGCGGCCGCCAGCATCGCGAACAAAACTCCAGCAGACGTGGGCGCGGCAAACACGCCGATCAACAGCGCGTGATTCCAATTCGTCTTAAAAACCATAGCAAAATATACCGCGCACAAAATCCACGGTAAAGCGGCAGCCAAAAAAGCGAATAAAAAATCAAACCCGTAATTCTTAAGCCGTTTTTTATCAATAATAAATTCCAGGCCGACGCCAATCATGATATAGGCCAGACAAATCTTGGTTATCAAATCTAGCCCGGGTTTAATGGAAGACAAATTCACGGCCTGAGAACAAACCATACCGGAGATAAGGAGGATGCTATATAAAATGACTAAAAACATTTTTTGTCCGAATTTTGATGCGGGAGACCTAATTTTTTTCTCAATAAATCCATATCAAAATGCGTTTCATCGGGCATATTTTCGCCCATCTTCTCCATTCTGTTAATCAGCGCCTCTAACCTTAGCCGCCCTTCTTCAGTTTTAACAGTCTGCAAGGGGGTTTTATTATTCAAGGCCGGTATTTTAGTAACAATCCATTCTTTCAAATAATAATCTTCCAAATGTTGCCGGATAAATTTATTCAAAACAGGATCATCGTCAATTTTTTTCTGCTCTTCAGCAAATTTTTTTTCGTCTTCAGCGCTTAACGGCGGCAAGGAAGCCAAATCTTTTCCTTCCACCTTCTCATATTCAACACGTGACCCCAACCCTTTGCTGAGTTTGCTCTTTAGCCGCAGTGCCCTTTCTAACGAATTGGCTTGACCCACCAGATATTCCCCTTTAATCTCGATGGATCCCAAAATGGTATTCCCCGATAAAGTTTTATTTCCTTTTTTAAACCAAATCCACGTCTTATTTTGGGCGTCATAGTCAACGCATGGCAAATTATCTATTTTTTCTCTCAGGCCTTCTTTCTCACTAATTTTAAAATAAACTGAGCAGAAAATAATTTTTTCTTTGTCTGTGGTGACCATATGTGGTTGACGAACTGATTCTTCTTTAAATCGTGCTTCATGTTCTCTATTTGGATTATTGCTGCGATATAGATATTCCGCCCAGAACATACTCGCCGCTTTACTACCGTCCCGGATAGGATCAAAAGATAGTGACCTTGTTTTCATATACTCTTTGAAGCCATCTATATTCATTTTAAGAATTTCTAAAAAATCTTTCTTAGCTTCTTTTGAAAATATATAAGGATCGCCAAAACACCATGCCTCATCCATAGTACCGACTAAACGGCAAAACCATATGTCCGACTCATGCGCGTCTTTTTGATATGGTTCACCAGTTATTATCATTTTCCAAGTCTTCTTAGTAACCAATTCTTTAAAAATAATAAATTCTCGCTGAACTTCTTTAACTTCAAAACAGGTGGCATAACTATTGGTTAACCGCGATAACAAATAACGTTCATCAGAATTAAGACTTTTATAATGAATCGATTCAGTAAACCGTTCCGCGATAGTTTTTTGATAAGTGCCAAAACGAAAATCCAGAAAAAACCAATTCATGCAAAAACTTTCATGCAGGCCGCCGGGTTGGCCGGGCCTAAAATCGCGTTCAATTTCCTCATAACAACCGGTCAAAACATCATGAAATTCTTCTTCCCGCATTATAAATGCTCCATACTTGGCAATCATGGCAAACAAATCAAGAAAGTCACCCAATTTTGTATCTGCCAATTCTTCGGGCACTAGCGTTTTTTCAATACAACATTTTTTGTATTTCTTCCCGCTGCCGCAAGGGCAAGCGTCGTTACGGCCAACTTTTTCATATAACATAAAAATGCCTTTCAAATTTTTTGCATTCATTGGGCATCCTCTTTTTTTTATCGTCAACAAAATGATCACTTCTCGATGCAAGGAGCCAGAAATGACCAATAAAATACGCATTAAATTTTAAAAATAAAATTTCAAAGTTGACATTTAGTGACATATATGACATATTCAAACTGCGGGACTGGGGCTTTCCTGGGCCCGTTTTTTATTTTACGGAAAAGTCTTCAAACCATAACCTAAGCACTTTCCCTCTTTTGCATGAATCTTGGTTCGCAATACTTCAAACGCGGCATTCTCTCTCTTTTGATCCATAGCCCATTTGCCAATAGGATACGCAACAAGATCAGCAATTTGCATTCCGGCTATATTTTGAGATTTTTGATTGAAAGAAAGGTCCGCTAATTTAGCATGAACTTCTTCTTTACTAAACCGTTCGCTTCCCTCCCGAAACGATTCATACTCTTGTGCCAATTTACGGTCATTATGAGTTTCCCGAGACTCAATCCGTAGCATCATCTGTTCTTTCTGCCGCCCTAAATACATAATCGATCTTTCGAGAATAAACCGAAAACACAAGTGATATGGATTATCCGGCTCTGCGTACTGATTCTTAAGGACAGTTTTATTAATTGCTGCAGCAATTATTGTAAAATCCAAATTCAATAACATCTCATTTAAGTCGAGATAAAAAGCCTCTCTTTTTCTTTTATCAACCAACGAGGCAAAAGCATTCTTTTGTTTTCGAATGTCATACGACCTTAAAATTATAGAATCCTTTGAGAAATGTTTTTGTTTCAGTTCTTGGACAGCAGGCTCAACTATTGCAGTATAATAATCAAAATTAAAAATACATCCCGCCAAAACAAACACAGGATAAGTAGCATCAATTTTTTCAAGACTATGATCACCTGATTCATCCAAAAACATTATTTTCATTTTCTAATATCCTTATTTAACCTTAAAACCAATTCTTTTGCTGATACTTTAAACCATTTTTTCTAAACCTATTGCAAATTCCGAGTTTAATGAAAATCAAATTGGTTTGTATTTTATACTTCTTCATACAGGGAGTCAACGGGAATAACGGTTACAAACGGTTCTAAAAAAACTCACAAACCACATGACAGCACCCTAAAATTAATTATATAATTTAAATAATATAAACGCGGTTAAAAGGTTGACCCCATGAAAAATCTATCCCAACAACTTTTCAAAATTAAAGACCTTAACCTTATTTTAGCGGAAAGCCATGAGCCGCATAAAAAACTTAAACGGGCTTTAACCGCGTTTGATTTAATTGTTTTCGGAGTCGGAGTGACTGTAGGCGCGGGAATTTTCGCGACTGTGGGTACTGCGGCGGCTGGTGATGCTCTCCGTTTGGGCGCTGGCCCGGCTCTTATCCTCTCGTTCGCGTTAACTGCCATTGCTTGCGCGTTTGCCGCTTTATGTTACGCGGAATTGGCGTCTTTGGTACCGATATCCGGCAGCGCGTATACTTATTCTTATGCCACATTCGGCGAACTGATTGCCTGGATTATTGGCTGGGACTTGATGCTGGAATACGGCGTCGGCAGTATCGCCGTTTCCTTAAGCTGGTCAGGATATTTCCAGGGATTCCTGCGAGGGATAGGGATCAATTTGCCGGCCTGGGCCACGATTGATTTTCGTTCCGCGATTTCCGGATTTGAAAAAGCGTCCAGTCAAATTTGCGCTACGACACCCTTGGAACAATTGAGCCCAGGTTTACAGCACGCCTGGAATGCTGTGCACAGCGCGCCGCATATTTTCGGCATACCTTTTGTTTGTAATTTACCTGCCAGCTTAGTCGTGCTTTTATTAACCATTGTTTTAGTTATAGGGATCAAAGAAAGCTCCCGGTTCAATGTCATCATTGTCGCAGTCAAACTCGCGGTCCTCGGATTTTTTATTTTTATTGGCGCGAAACACGTGAATCCGCAAAATTGGGTGCCGTTTGCTCCTAACGGATTCGCCGGGATTAAAGCAGCGGCGGCTATTGCTTTTTTTGCTTACATCGGCTTTGACGTGGTTTCAACGGCCGCAGAAGAAACGATTAATCCTAAACGAGATGTTCCTATCGGGATTTTGGGATCGCTTTTGATTTGTACTTTAATTTACATGAGCGTCGCGGCCGTGTTCACCGGACTTATTCCTTTTCCGGCATTAAAAGCCGCTTTAACCGCGGAAAAAGCTGAACCTTTGGCTTACGCCATGCGTTACGCTCATCTGGGATGGGCCGCCGGCATTATAGGCTTTGGTTCCATTGCCGCTCAGCTGGCTGTACTTCTAGTTTTACAGATGGGACAATCCCGGATCTTTTTTTCCATGGCCCGCGACGGACTTCTTCCCCAAAGTTTCGCGAAAGTCCATCCCCGTTTTAAAACACCATATGTCACGACGATCTTGACCGGAATCATTATTGCGTTGTTTGCCGCGTTTACTAACATTGAAGAAATGGTTGACCTCACCAATATCGGAACATTGTTTGCCTTTGCGCTGGTGTGTTTTGGCGTGATTATTTTAAGAGTAAAAGAACCGCATCGTCACCGCACCTTTAAAGTGCCGCTCAATCCGGTCATCCCTTTGTTAGGCGTAGCTTCCTGCGTTTTTTTAATGACCGCGCTTCCCGCGATTACCTGGATTAGATTTATCGTGTGGCTGTTAATCGGGCTGGTAGTTTATTTTATGTATGGGATTAAACACAGTTTGTTGCATAAAAATTAATTATTTTCTTCCAACAGCTCCCACCTCTGAAACGCGGCGAGCAGGTCGTCTTCGACTTGTTCTAACTCAGCTTTGATCTTCGCGATCTCAGCTGGTTCTTTTTTAAAAAAGGCTGGATCCGCCATCAGCTCATAAAATTGTTCCCGCTTGGCTTCAAGCTCTTCAATTTTCGCTGGAAGGCTTTTCAATTCTTGTTCTTCTTTAAAAGACAATTTTTTTATAATCTTAGGTTTTTCACAAAGAGACGGCTCATTCTTCTTTGGCGCAGGGGTTTCTTCTTCCTCGTTCTTCTTCGCTTGTTTCGCGCCTGCTTCACGCTGACTTAGCCAATCATCATATCCGCCGATGTATTCATTAATCACGCCGTTGCCTTCCATCACAATTGTGGAGGTTACCACATTATTCAAAAACGCACGGTCATGGCTGACCAATAAAAGCGTACCCGTATAATCAACCAATAATTCTTCCAAAAGTTCCAGCGTTTCAATATCCAAATCATTAGTCGGCTCATCCATGACCAGCAAATTCGAAGGTTGGGTAAATAAACGAGCCAGTAACAAACGATTGCGTTCTCCGCCAGATAAAACTTTGACCGGTGTTCGCGCGCGGTCTGGTGTGAATAAAAAATCCTGTAAATAGCCGATGATATGACGAGGCCGGCCATTGATAATGACCGTATCTCCATGACCACACACATTTTCAGCCACAGTTTTTTCGTCATCCAGCTCTTCCCGCAGTTGATCGTAATAAACGATTTCCAGATTCGTTCCCAACCGGACTGTCCCGCTTTGCGACGGAAGTTTGCCCAGCAATATCCGCAACAAGGTGGTCTTGCCGCAGCCGTTCGGGCCAATCACGCCGATTTTATCCCCACGCATAATCTGCGTTGAAAAATCCTTAATCAAAACTTTATCCCCAAAACTATGATTAAGCCGGGTCGCCTTAAGAACCAAATGCCCTGACTTATCTGTTTCCTGCACCCGAAATCGTACTTGGCCGATCAATTGCCGCTGGGCTCTTCTTTCTTCGCGCATCACTTGCAATCTTTTTATACGGCCTTCATCGCGGCAACGGCGGGCCTTAACCCCTTGTCTTATCCAAATCTCTTCCTGCGCCAATTTTTTACCAAACTCTTCCCGCTGAGTCGATTCCACTTCTAACGCCATTTTTTTCCGTTCCAAAAACGTTTTATAATCGCAAGCCCAGGTAAACAATTTTCCACGGTCCAATTCAATAATCTTCGTCGTTAAATTCTGCATAAAATTCCGGTCATGCGTGACAAAAAAGATTGTACCCGGATACGTTTTTAAAAATCCTTCGAGCCAGTTAATCGAATCAATATCCAAATGATTGGTCGGCTCATCCAGAAGGAGAACATCGGGTTTAATAACCAAAGCCCTTGCCAAAAGCACCCGGCGTTTCTGTCCTCCTGACAAAAGTTCAAACTCGGCATCCGGATCCAGTTTCATTTTAGAAATAATGAAATCAACCTGATTACTAATTTCCCACCCGTCGGTATGATCCAGCGCGGATTGCAAACGGTCCAGCTCATCCATTAATTCCTGAGTATGTTCTGTTTGCAAACGATGACTGACATGATGATATTCGCTCAAATTTTTAGCCACATGGCCCAAACCTGACAAAACAATATCAAATACCGTTCCTTTGATATCCGTCGGGACCTCCTGTGGAAGATGCGTGACCTGTATCCCTTTTTGAAAAATAACCTGCCCTTCATCCACGCCCAGCTGGCCCGCCATAACTTTCATCAAAGTGGTTTTGCCTGTGCCATTGCGCCCCAAAAGCGCGATCCGCTCTCCTTGTTCCACCTGCAAACTAATACCGTCGAACAAACGGGGCCCGCCGAATGCTAAATTAATGTCCTGTAAACTAATTAAAGCCATAGTTTAAAATTCTTTCTGGTAATTATTTATAAATAATGAGGGAAAGTGTATCATGGAGAGAAACGGCTGTCTATAGATATGACTTTGACGTTATCCAATTTGAAAACTTCTCATGGATATTGATCCATTTTGTATGCCTTCATACATAAACTTTAACGACTCGCCTTTTTCCTGTAAACCTAATGCGTAGATCATGGGTAAATAATGATCCAGGGTCGGAATCGCTAAAGCGGCATTTTTTTCGTGGTTTAAAATATCTATCAAATACGCATGATCTTCATGGGACAATTTTTCCTTCATTTTTTCATCTAATTTTAATGCCCAATCATAAACTGGGGTTTCGATGTCATATTCGATCTGACTCAGATTATGCACCATATTCCCGCTAGCCATAATCAAGACCCCTTGGGTTCTTAAATCAACAAATCTCTGCGCCAACCCATAATGATAACGCAAGGGTTTAGGTTCCCACTGATTAAACAAATAATCCAGGCTTACTTCGAATACGGGAATATCCGCGGCAGGGAACATATATTTTAATACCGCGTAAGCCGCGTGATCCAAGCCGCGGACATGATCACACTCGATGAGATCGGCAGATGAGGCTTGAATCTGTCGCGCGAATTCTGAAGCTCCGGGGCAGGCATATTTAAAATTATATAGCTCTTTTGGAAAACCGGAAAAATCATAAATCATTTCCGGCTTATCTCCGCTCGCCACGCGCGTCCCCTTGCTCAGCCAATGCGCGGAAATCACCATAATCGCTTTCGGCCGAGGCAATGCTTTGCCCCAGCGGATCAAACTCCTGGTGAAATCATTATCCAAAATCATATTCATGGGCGAGCCATGACCGACAAATAAAACCGGCATCTTTTTTTTATCAGCTTTATTCATATACCCATCCATTAAGTAACAAAGTAACAGAGTGACAGAGTAACAGAGTGACAGAGTGACAGAGTGTCTGTAGGACGGCAGGTTAATCAATAGAACAAATCCGCATGTGCCATCCGCGCTCTAGTCTTTCGGCAACAGTTCATGCCATATCCAGGCGGCTTGAAAGCATGTTGTCGCTAAGCAAAGAAATACAATATTTGTTAAAGAAATTTTTTCGTTAAAATCCATATACATCTCCTAACATATATAACCCTGAATCCCTCGTGGTTTAGGGTTCAACCACAATTTTTCCCCGCATATCTTCATGCCCTTCGCCGCAAAATATATCGCAAAAAAACTCAAAAGTGCCAATTTTTTGAGGTGTTATATGCACAGCAGCAGCCTTCCCAGGCCTAATTTCCGCGTGAATACCCAACTCAGGGCAATTAAAACCATGAACCACATCTTTGGTCGTTAATTCCAAAGATACAGGAACACCTTTTTTTAACACGATTTTATTGGGATTATATTCAAATTTCTTGGCTGTAATTTGAATCACCTTCTCTGGCGAATCCACATCAGCCATTGCCATTTTCATGACTCCTTCCACAGAATATTCCATAATGACAAATTCCCCGGAAGCTTTAACCGTTATACTACGAAAACCTAAACCGTTATATGGTGATGCCGGATCCCACGACACTGGCGCTTTTTTCTCCACAGAACCGGGCGCGGGCAAAGGATACATTAATCCCTTGGCCGCATGAAACGTGATATCCCCTTCTGTATGTTCATTAAGCTGATGAATATGGCCATAAAATACTTGCACATTTTTAAACGGCTTAAGCATCTCTAAAGCCTTTGCCCCGTCTTTGGTCCACCAGTCCCATTGAGGATACAAATCAAAAAGAGGCCGGTGCGTTAAAACCACAATCCTGGCATCTGGAGGAAGTTTAGCCACTTCCATCTTCATCCACTGTAACTGCTCATCTCCTAAAGTAGACTTTGGGTCTGAAACATTATCGAGCGCGATAAAATATATTCCTTTATGCTCAAACACATAATGAGTTTCCCCAAAAACCTCTTTATACGCCTGTCCGTTATCCAATGCTGCGTCATGCTCTCCGGGTAAAAATTTTAAATCTTTAATTTGCAGGCCGCTCACGATATCCCGGAATCCCATAAGCCGCTTACGCCGTTCTTTGGCATCGCTGGTGGTGTGAGTCAAATCTCCGGTAAAAACAATAAAATCCGGCTGCGGATTCATGGCATTGACAGCGGTAATCGCTTTTTTCAAAGTGAGGGAAGCATCCGGGTTAATTTTTGGATCATTAAATCCCCAATGAGTGTCGGAAAGCTGAACAAATGTGAAATCTTCCATTTTTGTCACGGTGTCTGCCGCATGAACAAAATGGCAAAAAAATAATCCATATGCTAAAACTAAAAAACCTAAAATTTTTCTAAAACGAATCCCTATCATTTTTTCCTCCTTTTTCTTTCTTGCTATAGTCTAAAAGAAAGAACGATTTTGTAAATTCTCAGAATCCGCTTTTTATTGACTTTTTTCTACTAAATATGGACCACCGACGCGGTGGTCCAAAGGTTAAATATCTTTTAGCAGATGATTGGCAGGAGATTTTTTGAGCAGATCTTCAAAATGCTTCAATGACTGTTCAAGCTTAGTTAATTCTTCGTTGTGTGTGACAGGGACAGATCCTGTACCCTTTTTCTCTAAAACATCCGTCACAAACTGAATAGTAAGATGATTAACATCTTGAGCTGGCTGATACAATGGCAGACGATACGCGCTGTTCTGCATTTCAGAAATAATTCCCGCTTCCGTCAATTCAAATAAAATATCGCGCACTAACCGGATCGGGATATCCACTTCATCGGAAATTTGGGTGGCAGTCAATGGTTTTTCCCCCTTAACAAAACGTTTGACTAATATACTGGTGATCTGTAAAGAAACTAATCTTTTAAAAGCATGACTTACGCTCAAACAATCCTGTTCGAATTCATAGGTATCGACATTCTGATGGGCAAACGTGACTTCTGTACCGAACAACACAACCCGCCAACTCACTTGGAGCCAGACGAGAAATAAGGGCAGAGCAGCGAAACTTCCGTAAATAGCATTGGCTTTAGCCGCAGCAACCTGAAACTGAATATATGTGACCTGCACGACCTGATAAATCGTCCCTGCCACAATGCCGCCAATAATCCCAGCGGATAATTTCACTTTGGTGTTAGGCATAAAAATATAAATAAACGCGAATAAAATCCAGATCATCACATATGGCAACAGCGCCAGTAAAAAAAAGATCGCCGGACTCAACGGGCCAAGAAAAGACAATTTTTGTAAAATCATTTCGACTTGTGTCGCAGCAAATACCGTGACGCCGCTGGAGGCAATGACAAAAAACGGACACACCAGCATGATGGATAAATAATCGGTAATCTTACGGCCCAGACTCCGTCCAGTTTTTATTCCCCAAATATCGTTAAAAGATGTTTCAATACTATTTAAAACTTGGATAACAGTCCAAAACAACACCATGACTCCCACTCCAGCGACCAGCCCGCCCTGAGTATTATCCAGAAGATTATTAGCAAAAGTGATAATCTGCGTGATCGTTACTTCCTGCCCAGGAAATTTTTCTAAAACTTGTTTTTCCAGCAGGCGGTCAAACCCGAATCCTTTGGCAATCCCAAAGGCCATAGCCGCAACTGGAACAACTGACAATAAAGAATAAAACGTCAATGCCGAAGCGTTTAGCTGACATTTATTACTACGGAATTCCCGAACTGCCAGCACAATAATCCGCAATTGCTTGATCAAAAAAGACCGTTGACGGGGGAGCTTTTTAGTGTGAATCCGCCAAATATCTTTATCGATAAAATCAAATAATTTAGTAATAATTCGCCGCATATAATCTCCTAATGATACGCGCCACGTTTGACCCACCCAGCGCTTTTACAACAATCGCTTTTCACTACATGCTACATGCACTTTTAAATATTTACGTTAAACACATTCCGGATCACCACGCCGATTACAAAAGTGATAGCCGCGATACTCAGGCTCAAGACCGCCATTTCGGTAAATCTTTTTTTGAAATTTAATTTTTGCGCGACCGAGATGTAAAAAGTAAAAGACCCAATTTCCAGTAAAGCAACGCTCAACGCGATCGCCAAACAAACAAAAACATTTTTTAATAAAAAATACGGTAAGACCAGAACAATAACTGTTCCCAAATAAGAAACACCCGTATACCAACAAGCTTTAATAGGATCCTTATCCGTTTCCTCACCTTTCGTCGACAAATATTCTGACGCCGCCATGGACATGGCCGCAGCGATCCCCGTGATCAAGCCCACGATCCCAATCAATTTGGTATTATTCAAGGCCAGAGTAAAACCCGCCAAGGTCGCGGTCAATTCTACTAAAGCATCATTTAAACCTAAAATCATGGAGCTGACATACTTAAACCGATCCTCATCGATCAGATCGAGCAAAGCACTTTCATGCGCTTTTTCGTCACCTATAATCATTTTAACCTCTGGGGTCTCATCTTTAAGCGGGGAATAGAAATCTTGAGCCGATAATTCCCCCCGCTCCATAAGCCGCAAACTAAAATTCAATCCGCATATTCTCGCCATCAGCACATAATAAAATATTTTCCATTGATCAGGCTGAACATCTTCACCGGATATTTTTTTAAAAATTTCGTAATGCTTGAATTCCTCATTGGATATTCTTTGTAAAATACCTGATTGTCCTTCCTTCTTTACAATTTCTGAAAGTTTTTGATAAACATGATATTCTGTCAGCTCATTTTTTTGAGCTATTAAAATTTTTTTTCTTGATTCAGAATTTAGCATTTAACTCCTTATCTAGACTGCAGCCATATTAATTTTTTCTAAGAAAAACTCATGATTAAACGGTTTCGATATGACACCGGAAACAAGATGAGCCACCTTTTCCTCTTTTAACATTTTTTCAATAAATGGTTTCCCGGTTACAATAAATACTTTGGTCATAGGATTTTTCTGGTTCATGCTCTTAAGCAGATCAATCCCGCTGACCCGGGGCATTTTAAAATCAAATATGGCGATTTCAAAATCATGTTGTTGGATCCACCTCATGCCTTCGTCGGGGTCAGAAGTATTCTTAACTTCATAACCCTCATCCATAAGGAAATCCGCCATACCTTCGCATAAATCAACATCATCATCAATAATTAAAATTCGTTTTTTATCCATTGGTTTTTTGGGGCAAGTTAACAACCACGGTGGTTCCTTTGCCAGGTTCACTGGTAAAACCGATCGAACCGCCGTGCATGCTTAAAATACGATAGCACACGGTTAAGCCCAGCCCTGTCCCTTTCGCTTTAGTTGTAAAAAAAGGATCGAAAATTTTGTCCAAATTTTCCTTCGAAATTCCTTCTCCATTGTCCCTTATAAAAATTTTTATAAATTCTTGTTCACGGATCATCTCGATCTCAACGTTCCCTCCCATATTAGGGATCGCATCAAACGCGTTATTGATCAAATTTGAAAACACTTCCCTCATTTGAAGCGGATCCGCATTAATTAAAACTTTTTTTATAGGATCATGTTTCATATCAACCACGACAGCCTTATTCGACTGTTTTTTCGCTAAATCAATGCACTCTTGCAAAATTTCCGCGATACTGATTTCCTCGTTATGCGGCGGTCGCAGCCGGGAATAAAACAATAAATTATTAATGATCTGGTCACTCTCCATAACCTTCTTATCAATAGCCTTCAAATGCTTCTCTATCGACGCTGTATCTTTTGCTTTGCGCTTGATCAGCGCCGCGGCCATACCAATGGCCGCCAAAGGATTACGTAATTCATGCGCCACAGTAGCGGCGAGCGTTCCGATATCAGAAAGACGCTTAGCTCTTTCCAGTTCAACTTGAATGCCCATCAACTCTTGAGATCGTTTTTTAACCATCCCTTCTAACATTTCCTTGTCTCGTTTCAGAACTTCTCCGGCTTGTTTTCGAACCGTGATATCACGAACCAAAACCTGAACCGAGCGAACTCCTTTTTCAAAAAAAGGTGAAGCGACAACTTCCACGTTCACCGTAGTCCCGTCACAACGTAAAATTTTAGCTTCAATCAAAGGAGCAGACAGCCCTTCTAATACCCTCTGGATTTCTTCACATATTTGGTGTTGCGGATCAGGACAAAATAAATCAAACAAGGATTTTCCGGCGATTTGTTCCATGGTAGAAGCCCCCAACAATTGTAACGCTGCCTGATTAACAAACGCGATCTTATTCTCCCGGTTAACAAAAATCGCTTCCGGAGACATTTCAATCAAACTACGATACCGGCTTTCACCTTCCCTACGCTCGACTGAATACAAAATACTGCGAACCAATAAATTGCGATTAATCTCTCCCTTAATCAAATAATCGCTGGCCTGTCTCTGTATGGCCTGTAAACCCACATCTTGATCATTAAGCCCGGTGAGCACAATAATCGGAATTCCCTGCTCTTGTAACGTAATCTTTTCCAAACCCTCCAGCCCGCGGCTGTCAGGCAAGTTGATATCTAATAAAATAATATCAAACTTATCCTTACGCAAAATCTTTATTGCCTCGTCCACCAAATTCGCATGAAATATAGTAAAAAAAGGAGACACACTTTCTGTCAACATTTCAGAAACCAGTCTAAAATCTGCCGGGTTGTCTTCAACAACTAAAACTTTTATTTCATTTCTGCTCATACATTTTGCTTTGCTTTTTTAATTCTTAGGCGGCAATTTCACTATTGTAAACCAAAATTCTTGTATTGTCTTAGCCACTTTAACAAACTGTTCAAGATCAACCGGTTTAGTAATATAACAATTCGCATGCAAATTATATGTCTTAATTATATCTTCTTCAGCCTTAGATACGGTCAACACCACCACAGGTATGGCTTTTAATTTTTCATCATTTTTAATTTCCTTTAAAACCTCCCGGCCATCTTTTTTAGGAAGATTTAGATCTAGTAGTATAAGATCCGGGCGGACTGCCTGAGCATATCGGCCTTCTTTCTTCAAATACGCGACAGCTTCAACTCCGTCAGTCACCACATTTAGATTATTGAAAATCTTTTCTTCTTTCAAAGCTTCGGTAGTCAATCTGACATCGGCCGGGTTGTCCTCCACTAATAAGATTTCAATCGGTTGAATATTATTATCACGAAACATGACATCCTCTCTTTCTAAACCTTTTTAGGAATTGTAAAATAAAATATAGAGCCTTTTCCATTCTCTGACTCAACCCATATCCGACCCCCACGCGTTTCCACAATTTTTTTGCATATCGACAATCCTATTCCAGTTCCGGAGTATTCTTCCCGGCCATGCAAACGCTGGAAAATAAGAAATATCCGGTCTTTATATTGTGCTTCTATTCCGATCCCATTATCCTTGACAGAAAATAACCACTCGTGTTCTTGCTCGGTCGCGCTAACGTGAACCCGGGGCGCTTCCCGGCTATGAAATTTAACCGCATTTCCCAACAAATTTTGAAACAATTGAATAAAATTCGTTTCTAACCCATTTACTACCGGCAAATGATCGCGGGTTATCACCGCTTTTTGGCTATCGATCACAAACTTCATGCTGTTGAAAATCCGATCAAATATCAAGTTACAATCAACAGCCACCATCGGCTTTTCAGCCCGGCCAACCCGGGAATAAGCGAGAAGGTCATTAATCAAATTCTGCATACGCCTCGCGCCATCGATTATAAAACTGATAAACTCATCCGCGTCAGAATCTAATTTTCCTTTATAACGCCTTTCCAAAAGACCGGCATAGCTCCCCATCACCCTTAAGGGTTCCTGTAGATCGTGTGATGCCACGTACGCAAATTGCTCCAGATTCTCATTGGAGCTTCTCAGTTCCTTCTCCACATGCATCCGTTCATTCACTTCTTTGTTTAAATCATCTCTCGACGCGGTAATTAATTTCAAATCCCGGGTCATCTTATCAAAAGACCGGGAAAGATCGCCGATCTCATTCTTAATCGGCAAGGATACTTGATGTTCCAAATTTCCGGCCCCGATGATTTCCGCCCCTTTTATTAGATCTTTGATCGGCTTAGAAATCGTCCACCCCATCACAAAAGCCATGGCCCCAGTCACAATAATAATGACCAAAATAATCCGTACAATGAGTCGCTTTAAATGCTCCACATCTTCAAATG
The DNA here is from genome assembly GCA_015233115.1 of Candidatus Omnitrophota bacterium. Taxonomy (GTDB): domain Bacteria; phylum Omnitrophota; class Gorgyraeia; order Zapsychrales; family Zapsychraceae; genus JADFYE01. The sequence continues at coordinate 19,872 of JADFYJ010000010.1, forward strand.
CTTCCTGAGTATCAATTTTAGCCACCATCCCCCACTGCAAATATGGAATATAGTGCCACGCCGCTATCACTTCCTTGCCCCGATAATCAGTAAGTATCCCTGAACCTTCCTGACCTTGCACGGCCCGTTGAATAGGTTCGCCGTTTTTATCGCCCATTTTAATGCTTCTTTGAAGCGTTGCTTGAGAGTCATGCCGCAAAGGATTTAAAAATATGACCTGATCCCCAATTTTTTTCCCGATCAAGGTTTCTCCCGTCTTCCCCAATCCGGTTGCTTCCCCAATAAGCTGGAAAATGGGTTTCGCGTCAACTTCAAAAACAACCAGCCCTGCCTCCACATCTTTTGAATCATAAGCTGGGCCTGCCACCATAATCTCAAAATTTTTCCCCATGGATTTGTTCAAAAAAATATTGGAAAAATAAATTCGTTTTTTCCCTTCTTCAAAAACGGTTTGATCTGGGTCGGACAAAAGTTTCTCGAATTCCCAAAGGTAATGTTGAGGATTAGTGGTATATACGACCTTTCCCTCAAGATCAACCAGCATAATATCCGATAAACCCAAAACCTTTTGCATTTTGGGTAATTGTTCATCCAGCATCTTTTTAGCGTTAATGAATTTTAAATTATTGGGATCTCTCGCAAATTGAACTAATATCGGAAGGTTTTGTCTTATATTATAAAGACTTTGCGCGATTTCCAAATTCGCCTTTAATCCGGTAAAATAAACTTCGATTTTGTCGGCTTTATATTTAGCCAAGTCTTTCAACTGAGAAAGCCGGTTTTTTTCCAAAGAATATCTATAATTATTAAATGTAATCGCGCTGGCCATGATGAGCGGAATCGTGGCCACAATCAAAAACATGATAATTAATTTTACACGAATTGACATTAGGTTAGCATATCCTTCATAGTGTTTCCCAGCTTCGCCAAATCAAAAGGTTTTAAAATAATTCGAGCTGACGAAATCTTTTGAATACGGTCGAGTGTTGGTGTATCCGCGTATCCGGAAATAAACAAGATTGGAATATCCGCGAAAAATCGAATATTTTTTGCGATAGCCACCCCATCCATATCTCCGGATAATTTCAAATCCATCAAAATTAAATCCGGTTGATGGTCTTTGACCCATTGGATCGCATCAGGCCCTGACGAGGAAATATACGGAACCTCAAAACCAATGCTCGGTAAAAATTCCTGCAATCCATGAGCAATAGCGAGGTCATCTTCAACAATAAAAATTTGGGGAATTTTAGGCATAGTGTGTATATAATTTATCAGAATAATACATTTTACACAATTTTTAATTCCGCAGGTAATTTATTAATTTGAACCGCCTCTCCCCAATTCCGAATTATAATTCTTAATTGGGAGGGCATAGTATGTCGCATGTAACATCGATATTTTTTAAAAATCATTTTTAAAATAAAATTATCTTTTCACCCAACGGGTGAAAATTTTCAACAACCACATACCACATACTACGCACAACACACTGCCCTAATTCTCAATTTCTAATTCAGAATTAGGGGCTTCTCAGTCCCGATTATGAGGTTGATCACGACTGCCTGTTTCTCGCGCCGTTCTTCTTCTCTCACGCCCAGAATACAACGCACGATCAGATCCTTGATCAAAATTTTGTCCATTTTCTTCCTCCAACAAATGGCGGCCGCCATCTAAAAAAAGAACTTGGCCAGTCATAAAATCATTTTTTAACAAATATAACACCGCCGCTGTAATATCCTCCAATTCACCGTGACGATTTAACGGAAGATTCTGGGCTAAATGATCTAAATAACTCTCATCTTTCCCGATAGGCGGAAGGATCAGACCCGGCGCAACCGCATTAACAGATACGGCCGGAGCAAATTTTTGAGCAGACATTTTGATTAAATCAAACAGCAGATGTTTACTTAGAATATATGATACATGCTTCCAATCATACCCTTTGATCCGGGTATCCAAAATATTGACCACACTCCCCTGGGTCAGATGAGCAAACTCCCTCATCAACAAAAAAGGCACCCACGCATTAATTCCAACATGCCGGGATAATGTTGTAAAATCTATATCATCAATTGTATCAGTAGAAAATATCGACGCATTATTAATTAATATATCCAAATGGCCGGTTAAGGCCATGGCTCTTTTAATCAGAGTTTCATATTCATACGGATTTTCAAAATCCGCGTTAATCGTCCATGCCTTTAACCCACGGCCGGCGATTTGTGCACAAATGTCTGCCGCTTCAACGGATGACAAAGAATAATGAACAATAACATTAACCCCCTCTTCAGCTAAGGCCAATGATATCGCTTTCCCTATCCGTTTCGCTCCACCTGTAACTAACGCTATTTTACCTTTTAAACTTTTAATCATTAGACTTATATTAATAAAAAATATCAATACACAGAATAGCCTTTTTCTCCTTTTTATTGACTTTTTTCTACAGGATAGGAAGAATTTATAAAACTACCAGTCTATCGGAAAATAATCTTTGAGAAATTTTCCGCACCAGTGCGTACCAGCGATGATACCGTGAAAAAACGGATCGCAGACGCGGGCTGCTCCATCAACAATGTCTAACGGCGGCTGAAAATCATGCTGCTCTTGTTTAAAGGTTGCCAATGCAGCCGGATCCTCATCTGTGACCCATCCGGTATCAACGGCGTTCATAAAAATACCGTATTTCGCTAAATCACTTGCCGAAGTATGCGTGAGCATATTCAAGGCCGCCTTGGCCATGTTCGTATGCGGATGCCGGTCCGCTTTCTTAAACCGTAAAAATTTTCCTTCCATAGCTGTCACATTCACAATATGTTTTTTGCCGGTATTATCCCGTTTCATCATGGGAGCCAGTTTATTGCAGAGAACAAACGGCGCGATCGCGTTAACCAGTTGAATTTCAATCATCTCAGCCGTCGGAACTTCACCTAAACGGAGACGCCAGCTGTTAGTCGCGCGTAAATCCACCTGCTGAAGGTCCGCGTCTAATTTTCCGGCAGGAAAAATGTGTTCCCCGGCTAAAGTGTCATCGTGGGTATAAGGAATTTGGGACAATTGCGCGGAACCCCGCAAACCTACACCAGGCATTTTTCCGTCCCATTTGACCGGTAAATTAATTTCCGGGACTGCTTCTGACGAAGCATAAGTTAATAACTGGTTTTTACATTCTTCGAACGACCGCAACAATTGCCGCGCGGATTCTGGTTGGTGTTCAAATAGTTTATTTTCATTCGGCATGAGATGGGCATAAAACCCGACCGGACGGCGAACAGTTTGAGCGGCGTTATTAATCAGAATATCCAGACGGTCATATTTTTGCTGAATATAATTGCAAAAGATTTCCACGCTCGGCGTATGACGCAAATCCAATCCGTACACATGCAACCGATCCGCCCACTGTTTAAAATCTTCTTCACGTGAAAACCGTAACGCGGAATCAACAGGGAAACGAGTCGTAGCGATAACACGACAGCCAGCTCTCAGCATCATCAAAGTGGCTTGATAACCAATTTTTAGACGAGACCCCGTAATCAAGGCCACTTGCCCGGTCAAATCCGCGGTCTGAAAACGTTTTTGATAATTAAAATCCGCGCAAGCCGGGCACATAGAGTCATAAAAAAAATGCAGGGTGGTAAATTCCGTCTTGCACACATAACAATTCCGGGGCGAATTTAATTCGCCCTTACTTTCTTGTGCCGCGGCGCCTTGATGAGCAACTTGTTTCGGAGCGATAAATATCGCGGATTCTCTCGCCGAACGGATGCCCGTGGCTTTGCGCGCAATCCGCTCTTCCCTGACAATTTTTTGCCGGGTCAAATCTTTGATTTTCTTTTTGCGTTTGATGATCTCGTGTTTATCCGGACGGGAAAGCTGGCCCGCGGCAGTTAAAAGCGCGATCCGTTCTTCGTCCGACAACAAAGCAAGCTGGTCGCTATCGCTCACCATACTTTCAAGAAATTTTATGCTTTTATGGATTTCTTCCGGAGAATGTTTCATAACGCGGTCATTTTCCAGCACCGGTGAACCTGCCGGTTGCGGTAATCTTCAGGAATAGATTTTGGGGTCAGCTCTACCAAATCCTTGATAGATAAGCCTTCCAATTTTGGTTCGAACCGTTGATGATTGGTGGAAAAAAATACTAATGAGCCGGGCGCCATAATTTTTAAAACCTGACGTATCAACTCCGGATGATCTCGGTTAATATCAAACGATACTCCCGCATCATGATTCTTATAAAACGAAGGCGGATCGATCAATGCCAAAGTAAAACGACGTCCATACCGGACCGCTTGTCTTAAATACATCGTAACATCGGATTGTACCATTTCATGCTGAGGCGTCAAAAGTCCGTTTAATTGTAAATTATCCTCAGCCCATTTCAGATACGTGGCTGACCTATCAACTGTCACGGAACTTTTAACTCCACCGAGTGCGGCAGCACAAGTAAAAGTGCCGGTATACCCGTAAAGATTTAAAAAATCTTTCTCTTTGGCCAATTTTCCGATGAGCACCCGCGTATCCCGGTGGTCTGAAAATAATCCGGTATCCAAAAAATCATCCAGATTAACCCAAAATTGCAGATCCCGTTCACGCACTTTCATCCGCTCTCCGGTTGATGCCAATTTACTATAGCGAGGGCCTTCTTCAGTTTTTGTTTGACGTCGTTTAACGTGCGTACGGTAAGATGGCACGCCCAAAGCCTCAGCAACGGCTTCAGCCATTTGCGGTAGCCACTCCGGGCCGGTCTGTAAATGCACATATTCACCGACCACTAAATGTCCGGCATACCAATCCACGACAGCCCTGACTTCCGGAATATCCCAGTCAAACAACCGGAAACAATCAATATTCTGCTTGGCATACCGCTTGGCCAAATGCGCAAAATTCTTCCGCACGCGGTTCGCTAAAATTTCTGATTGATATTTAATTTGCTCTGGGGTCATAATATTAAAATGTTTGATTGTTTAAAAAACGTAACCGCGTGCCAATACACAAGGTTGGCGTTGAAACCGAATCCCCGAGCGAGTTTCCTTGGCGCTTCGCCAAGGTTGTTTGAGCGAAGGATTTGGTTTAAATGCAAACCGCCCAACCGCGCGCTTTATTATCAATGTAACAATGAAAAAACGATTCTCTTTGGTGAAACATCATGATATGAGAGATTAGGGCAGGATGCAATATTTATTAATAAACGCAAAACATAACCCTTAATTTAAACTATTAACCCGAATTAAGTTTTATGTCCTAAGTACTTTATTTCGATAAAATCATATTTAAAGAAACTAACAAAAGAAACATTCCAAATAAACGTTTTAAATGCAGGTCAGAAAGATTTTGTGCTAAATTGGCGCCCCATAAGCCGCCAAAAAGAAAACCAATACAGATAAAAGTGACCACTGTTAAATTAACGTGTCCGCTCTGATAATAACGCCATGCAGCCAGCAAGCCAATTGGAGGAACCAAAATGGCCAGCGTAGTCCCTTGCGCCTGATGTTGAGTGAAACCGAACATATAAGTCAAAGCAGGAATAATAATCAAACCGCCGCCGATTCCCAAAATACCGGCCATGGTCCCCGCGACTAAACCAATAATCATGTACAAAAGAATTTTCATTTACTTTTTTTTATTTTTTAAAAGTTCTACTATTTTAGCGCTTAAAACATCCAAATCAAAGGGCTTTGTCATATAAAAATCCGCACCAATAACCCGGCCGATCACCCGGTCCGCATCTGAATCTTTTGAGGTCAGCATGATAATCGGGGTTTTTGCTATTTTCGCGTCACTTCGGATCTCTTTGCAAACAGCTTCACCGGGCAATTGCGGCAGTTTCAAATCCAAAATAATTAAATCAGGGTTACGGAGCCTTGCCTTCTCCAGCCCTTCTTTACCATTAGCCGCGATCGCGACATCATAACCCGCATCTTCCAATACAAACCTAACCGTCTTTGTAATATCCACTTCATCATCGATCATGAGTATCATTTCGTGCATAATTAACTCCTGCTTGATATATGTTCATGATTACACTGGTACAGGGTCCCGCTTTTCTTGTTCCACCGAAAAAGAAAAATAAAAAGAACTGCCTTTATTTAACTCTGACTCTACCCAAATTTTACCACCTTGCGCCTCAATCAGACCCTTAGTGATCGCCAACCCCAAACCACTGCCCCCTTCATGACGAACCCGGACATCAGATGATCTATAAAACTTATTAAATATTTGCTGTGAATCCTCCCGCGACATTCCAAAGCCTGTATCCGTCACACTAGCTTGAACTTCCCATCCTTTATCTTCTATTATAACAGTTACCTCCCCATTTTCTGGAGTAAATTTTATAGCATTGTGAATTAGATTTGTAAAAACTCTTCGCGTCTTTTCCGGATCAATCAAAATGACCACTAATTCTTTTTCTGCCGAAATCCGCAAACTAATCTTTTTTTCATCCGCGTAAGATTGCAAAGCGGCCATCACTTCCCTGGCCAAAACAAAAAGGTTAGTAGGCACTTTGTATACCGTCAAAACACCCGCTTCAATTTTTGAAATATCTAAAAGATCACTGACAATACGCGCCAACCGGTCCGTATTATTTAAAATCATTTCCAAAAATTCTTTCCGGTCATCAGTATCCATTTTCCCAGAAGCCCCATCTTTTAATAATATCGTAGCCGCATTTTTTACCGAAGTTAAAGGCGTCCTTAACTCATGAGAAACGATCGCGACAAAATCATTCTTCATCTTATCCACTGAATTTAATTTTTCATTCATTTCATTAACCAATGCAATCATAGTCTCTCTTCGTTTTAACGCGATAAAAAAAACGACCGTCAGAATACAAACGAACATAGTAAAAAAAATGCTTAACAAACGATATTGAATTATCGGCGAAGCGGAAATATTTTTCTTCAAAACTACGACGCCCAAAATTTTATCTTTCTCATCTTTAATAGGAAAACTCACATAATAAACTCTTTGGGCATAAATAGCCCCTAAAGTAAAATAATATCCAGTCTTGCCATTCATGGCTTGTTTAAAGTACGAGGCAGAAACAAACGATTGATCCGTGGCTGTCCCCAAAGCATTCCCTCCAATGCTCAACACAGTTTTGCCGCCAACATCCAGCATAAAAAACTCCACACTACTAAATTTTCCCATATAATCCTGAATCATCAAAACCGCCCGAGTCAAATCTTTGTCTTGGCGAGTCAAAAGCGCGGTCTTGACCGGACGAGAATGGCTAATAACTTTTCCGATTTTTTCTAATTGAGCCAATTCTTTGATAAGACGATTAAATGGTGAATATTCACTCTCCCGGCTTTTTTTAATGAGTTGAATTCCCGCGTAATAATCCAAGTAGTTCGTAAAAACCCAACCTGCCCCGATAAAAATGATCAAGGTTATCAAAATGATCCATTTGGAAGGCTTTAAATAGACAAAAGGTTTTTTAGATAAAAGTTCGTTTCTTTGCGGAGTATAGGGGTAAAACCATAACGCCATAGCAGAAACTAATGCCAACATTCCTCGCACCAACTGAACCGGAACTCCTATTTGCTGATAAAAAAATTCATCATTCAGCCATGATGCCCACAAATAATCAGCTTTAGGGACGATCAATCCAGATAAAATAGCATAAACAAATAACCCAATACTTAAAACCCGCAAAGAATTTCTTTTAGACGGATTTGCTTGTGAAGCAGAGAAAATAATCCACGCCGATAATACACCAGCAGGGAATCCCACAAAATATCTGAACGTGATATTTAAACCGAGCAATCCTCCCTGAATACCCGAAAACGCCAAAGGCAGTATAAACGCGTATACCCACAAACTTCCTAATTTTTTCCCTTGCAACCGAAAGCCTATTCTCGCGAACTCCCAAAAACATATATACGAAAAAAATAAAACAGCTAAATGAGCAGCAGAAAAAGTAAAACTTAAATCATGGTTAATCTCCAGAATTTCCATCCACTCATTCAATCCATGAACCAAACCAAATAAACCTAACCAAAACCAAGGCAATAATTGTTCCCGATCATGGCGGAGACTGAAGCACAAAATCGACAATAAGAAGAAGGCGAGTCCATAAAAAAAATACACATAATCGTATTGAACATTGAAAAAATTTTGCATACATCTCTTTCGTTAAAATATCAAACGCATGTTTACATTATAAATCAATTTTCCAAATAAATAACATAAAAAAACGGGGAGGGTTTAAACCCTCCCCGTCTCATATTATCGATTTACTTTTTTACGGGGTTGTAACATTTAATGTTACCCACGCTGATGTACTCACTGTATTAGTTGCTTGTATCCGATAATAATAGGTAGTGCCTCGGCTCAAACCTAAATTCAAATAGGATCTAGCTGTAGAAGCAACCACATACTTAGTCACATTTTGAGTAAAGGCAGAATCTGTCGCCCTTTGGATCGAGAATCCTGTCAAAGGTGTTCCGGTTTCCTGCCAAGAAAGCAAAACTTGCGCCATAATCGTTCCGAACAGTGACGCAGATCCCGCAAAACTCGTCGGGGCTGCTAAAATGGCAGCCGACGGCGTGACGCTATTCGTTGCTGCTGATGCCGCGCTGGTTCCGATGGCGTTCGTTGCGGTTACGGTAAACGTATACGCTGTGCCATTCGTTAATCCTGTCACCACTATCGGCGCCGCATTCGTTGTTCCAACTCCGACTATACCTCCGGGGTTAGACGTCGCGGTATATCCTGTGATCACACTCCCGCCATTCGATGCTGGAGCTGTGAAACTTACAGTTGCTTGCGCGTTTCCTGCCACTGCACTTGCTGCGGTCGGTGCGCCTGGGACTGTTGCTGGAGCCAATGGTGTTACACTATTCGTCGGTGCTGATGCCGCGCTGGTTCCAATGGCGTTCGTTGCGGTTACGGTAAACGTATACGCTGTGCCATTCGTTAATCCTGTCACCACTATCGGCGCCGCATTCGTTGTTCCAACTCCGACTATACCTCCGGGGTTAGACGTCGCGGTATATCCTGTGATCACACTCCCGCCATTCGATGCTGGAGCTGTGAAACTTACAGTTGCTTGCGCGTTTCCTGCCACTGCACTTGCCGCAGTTGGTGCGCCTGGGACTGTAACAACAACTGGAACAAACGTAAACCTAAAAGCATCCGCGACAACAATTCCATTGGTGGTTCCTGTTGTCCGGATCCGTACAAAACCAGTTTGCCCTGCGGCAAACGTATATGTCCCAATGGGGAACCACTGACTGCCATTCAGTCGCTCATTCACATTGACTGTGCTGATCCCGGTTGTTGAAGAAACATCAACAGGAACAGCGGTGGCCTGATTAGCTCGGGCAGGATACCACATTTCTACTTTATATTGTCCTGCCGTCGGAAGATTAGGCTTAAACGTGAACGTCTTGGTCCCTTTCCCTGTATTATTATCCGTCCGGTAATTGGTTGCCCAATATCCGGCATTCGTGGTTGCCGTGGTCCATGTTCCAACAATAGCTATTGCTGGTACAGGGTCAGCATTGTCCACAATAATCGGCGGCTGTGTCGGAATCACAGTATTTGACGGGATTGAAGGCAACCCTGTCCCCACAGCGTTAGTCGCTGTGACTGTAAACGTATACGCCGTACCATTCGTTAAACCTGAAACGACAATCGGACTTGATGCTCCAAGAGCTATTATGCTTCCAGGATTAGACGTCACGGTATATCCTGTAATCGGACTGCCGCCAGTTCCTATCGGCGGATTAAAGCTTACTGTGGCCTGAGCATTGCCAGCTACTGCTGTCACTGCCATTGGTTCAGGCGGAACAGTTTGGAATATGACCGGACGCATCATATCCATCTCTTCATGACCGAGCAAGTGACAATGCCAGACGTATTCATTTCCGAAATTGGTCATCTGATTAACCACCGTAATCGGTCCGCCAGTGAGAGGATCAAAACTACTAAATGTCGTTCCTAACGGCATCGTCGGATCCAAAGGCCGGATACTGTCTGGCACAGCGAATGGAACATTCTTTTGCGAAATCGGTCTTAACGCCACAATCGCATCTTCCAATGGATTCATCCTCACTGTATCCTTCCATCCCAGCTCATTAGGTTCTGGCGGCTTAACAACTCCAGCCCAGTCAACCCGGTTAATCAGCTGAACATTGAATAAGTGAAAATGAATCGCATGTGTATCTACCCCATTATGGGTGACTTTCCAAATTTGGGTTTCACCATCTTTAATAATTTCCGTCGCCGGAGCGATATACCCTAGAGGAACAGTCGTTTGAGTATTGGAATTTGTAAACGGCAATTCAACACCCAAAATAGAATTCATCCGACCATAATCAAGTTCAAAAAGCTCTTGTATGGCCTTGGGCTTCATCGGCATGGTGATCGGTGCTGTCGCCCCAATAGGAGTGTAAGTTAATGACGTGTCTTGTATCTTTGAATATACATTTGGTAGAGTCTTTCCATACGCTGGACCATAAGCAGCTTGCGGCACTAAAGGCGCAGGCTGAGACGCCACAAATGCGGCCGGTAATGCTGACTGCAAAGCGGCTAAATTAAATGCCGGATCTGCTGTCGGACTAGATACCTGGAATTGCATAATGGTACGGGTATTAGGACCATAACCAGGCAACGTCGTTGGCGCACCGCCGATAGCCGTTTGATCCAGATCGCCGGTATAATAATCTAAGCGGGGATCGCCTGCCGGAACCGGCGCAGGAGAATCATTATAGAGAATAATTTTTGAACCGTCCGGAACTTGCGAAAAGTCAATGATGACATCAGCCCGTTCAGCCGGCCCTAAAAACAAATTATGTTCTTTAACATTCAAAACCGTAATACTTCTTTTATCCAAATCGTAACCAATGGGGATATTAGGAAGTACAACCGGCGCTGGCAAAAATCCGCCTTCTGTACCGATCTGAATCATGGATGGACCAACCATCGTCGGGTCTGGCCATCCGCCATTTCTGCCATCTGGTGTCGGCCATCCTGTCGGCCAAACGCCAGGGATAGCTGGAACTGTTTTAATTTCCGTCGGATTTGCCGGATCAACATAATACAATTGCAAATTAAGGAAGCGGTCATTACAAGCATTTAAAATACGAAACCGGTATGCTTTGCGAGCAACCTTTACATAAGGATAAGCTGTCCCATTCACCAACGGCGTATCCATAAATGCTTCCATAACCATGGATGTATCCGGTGTACCAGGCTTTTGAAATCCAGTTACAGGGTCTACAACCGGACCATGAACCAGACCAGCTGCTGTCGTGACTGGCGGCCAAAACCAGGGGCCATAATCCCAACGGCCAAACGCATTAACACCTAATGGGTCATTAGGATTCTGATTCGGCATATACACATGAGGAAACCATAAATCGCCCGTCATAGGCATCCCTGGCATAGATCCGGAATTCCAAGTAGGATCTGTGGCCGCGATCTTAGTTGCATCCACAAAAGTTTTATCCTGAATAATCAAAGGAATACCATAATGATAAACACCGCCTAAATCCGGAAGAACTTTTTGTGTGCTGATCAAATTCTCTTCAGTCGGATCTGATAACACATAACCTGCGGCCTCACCTGCATAAACATTCAAGCGCGTAATACCAAAGGCGTGATCATGATAAAACATGAGGCGTGCGCTTTGTTGATTCGTATAAAAAAACGTTTGCGAACCATCGCCTGGATCAGGCATGTCCGGGACATTGGTCACACTGACACCTTTAGGGTAGGAAGTAATTTCTCCAGCTGGAGTGATCCATTGGTGCGGAGTGCCGTCGCTAATCCAAGGAGTGTTGCCCCCATGAAGATGCAAGGTAGCCCGGTTTTGAGTATAACTTTCTTTCATGCCCGGCATGCCTGGCATATCCGTCGGCCCCATCCCTGCTCCCATCACAGTTGTATCAACCGGGATAAATAAATTACCGCCTGCGCCGGTCGGAAGTAAATTTGTAAACTTCACGCGCGTCGGACGGTTCATCTGGGCAATAATAACCGGCCCCAAATAATGCGGTTGCGGCCACGCTGTGATCTTCCCAGTAAGCGGATCACGAGTCGCCGGGTTAGCCGGATCATTCAATTGGACATAACCTCGCATCTTGGTTCCAGATTTGGGCAAATCAGAATGCATCTGTTCATTATATTCGACCAACCCAATTTCATAATAATCAGATCCGGGATAAGTTACCGTATCTGCTACAGCGACAGGAATAAACTGTCCCAGATTATTCGCGTTAGACGCTCCTAACCCAGGCAAAGAATCCACAAACTTTCTTAATAGCGGACTATTCGTCCAATTGGGAACATTAAAATAATCCGGAGCTGCTCCAGGAGTAGCCATAGGCATAGTTTGCGCTGAAACGTTAGGTGCAGTATATCCTCCCAAAACCATCATAAGCGTCAAAGCCAAGCTGGTTAATTTTCGGGTCAAAGTATTCTTATTCATTTTTACCTCCTTCACCCATTCCGCAGGCAGCACCAGAAACTGTGGTTGTTTCAACCGGCCCGTCGTTGGTTGTGCTAAGAGTTGCCGCATTTTGTTGCTCAGATCGACGAGCTGCCGCTGCTTCTCTTTGCTCTGTGGTCACGCGTTTCATTCGGCGTTGCATGATGGCTTGTGCATCATGACTTTTCAACGGCGGCTGAGGCGTTTGTTCCTGCGCCCGAACCTGAGCAACGCCTGCCCAAAGAGCAGTAGCACTCAGAAGCACACTTCCCATGATAATAAGTTTATTCTTGTTCATGATTCCTCCTTAATACTTACGTTTTTATTATTTTTCTGTCATAGATTAATTCGAATTGATGTTCTTTAAAAAATTATAAAACATTTTAAACTTTTAAAAATCGGCATTTTCCACCAGCTATTGACTTTTTTCCACCTGATTCCATAATTACAAAAAAACCCTGTACCATGCGATACAGGGCTACCATTGTTCGATCATCGTTTATTTATTGGCATTCTCGCCTTGATTAGATTTATTTTTTATTGCATAATTTACAACGTGGTGAATTTCTGAGAAATGCGCCCAGGTTTTTTCGCTGAACAAATAAGTTAGAACACCAACCGCGGCAATAAGCTCGACGACACCCAATAAAAGTGCCGCAGAAAATTTCATTTCAACGGTCCAGCCGGAATAAGCGAAAAGAGCGATGTGTAACAAAAGTAAACCGGAGACAAACATAATAAAAGCAAACAACCATAATAATGCGCCTATATGGAAAGTTCGAATTTTCTTTATTCCTAAGACATACGCTCTCGCGGCTTTAATCTTGAATATAGATACTCGGCCTTCAACCTTTTTGCCCATAACCATCAAAGACAAAAAAAACATAATTTTACGCATCATATTTACAATTGTCATATTCTTTCCAATTCTATCGTCGTTTTGATCCCATAAAATAGCCTAGGACAATGGAAAACAATGCCACACCACCGATATATGGCCACGGATTTTCCCTCACTTGAGCATCCACGACCTTAACCGTTTCCAGGGCTTTCTTTTTGCCTTCTTCGATAATCTGTTTTCCGTGATTAGCCCCTTCCATAACAGCCTGCTTCATGCTTAAATATTTTTCAGACATTAAATCCTTTAACTCGTTTTTCTTCTCTTTAGCTGCTTCATTCAACAGTTCCAGAGCTTCCGTGATCTTGGCATTAGTAGTTTTCGTAATATTTTCCATGTTTTTTTCTCCTATTATGAGTGCTAGCCTTGGGGCATTAATAAATTAAGTTTTTTTTCCCATTAAAAAATAAAGGGCCATACCTACTATTGGCAAAACCAGTATTAAAATAATCCATAAAGCTTTACTCCCCGTCGACATTGTGCTTTTTAAGACATCAATAATGGCAATAATGTCTAATACAAAAATAATGAGCCCTAATAATCCATACATAAGACCTCCTATTCATTCAACAAAGACACGCGGTTATTTTGAATTTGCGGTAAAACCCTTGCGAAAGAAACCATCATTTCGTCGATGGATTTGAGCCTGGACACCTTCACATTATTTTGATTCAGCTTCACCTCATATCCAGTTTGCTCTTTAATAATTTTTTCAATGCTGGCTGTTGTGCAATGTTTAGAATCAAATTTAACCTGTTTCATATTTTTTAAATCCAGAGAACTTCTAAACGTTCCCGGAAGATAAATCGTTCCATTATTAAAATCAACCGCGTATGCAATAACTCCAGGAATAAGGAAAAATAACAATCCAATTCCATCTAGCACGGCCACTCCCACATCAATTCTTCCACTTCTTTGACCTTTTCGTTCCGGATATAAAATGGTTCCACAACCAGTTAATTGAACAATCAATAACGCGCTGATTAATACATTTAAAAATTTTTTTAATTTGTCCGCCATATATTCTCCTTTACCTTTTTTAACGTGGATATGACTAATTTAGTTTGACATTATTCTGAAAAATGAATATTGGATGAATCCTCTATCTTTTGACTTTATTCCACTATTCTTTAAAACTCACTTTTCCAGACCGGATAATATCTGAATATTTTTGTGCTGATGGCCGGATTGTCCGCTCCTGCGTCGCATAATTTACTTCGATCAATCCAAAACGAGGACTAAATCCTTCTGCCCATTCATAATTATCCATTAATGACCAATAAAGATAACCGAAGACTGAAACTCCCTCTTTCATCGCCTGGGCTGTAGCTCGAAGGTGTGCTGTAATAAACTCTGCCCGCTGAGTATCATCATTTGTACAAATACCATTTTCCGAAATTAAAAGCGGCAGTTTATATCGGGAAAATTCTTTCAAAAACGTATAAAGTCCCTGCGGATAAATTTCCCAACCTAAACCATTTCTCTGACCTTGAAGATTTTTTATTAAGCATTCATTTCCTAAAATATCCGGAAGCAAAAACCCCCGGCTACGAACATATTCCCGGGTATAATAATTCAAACCAATAAAATCCAAAGTTCTGGCTCGGGGAAGACGCACCTTGAAAAGCCCCAGTACTTTGACTTTTCCCTTGATTAACGCTTCAACAAATAAATGATTAATCACCTGACTTCTTACCCGCGCGGAAAGCCGATCCCACATTGAAAAACCTGAACACGGCTCGAATAAAACCACTTGTTGGGCTATTCCCACCATGGGATGCTTCCATCCCTTTAGAACATAAATTTTTTTGATCTTTTCATAGGCCATAACATGGGCTTTAGCTAAATTTCGAACCACTTGAAATGCCTTTTGGTTTGATTTCTCCCCCGGTGGCCACTGTCCGGTCATATACCCTTTATAGGCATACACAGCGGGTTCATTTAACGTAATCCAATACTTTACATCGCCGCCTAAAGCTTCAATCGCGATTTGAGTATATCGGGCAAAAAGTTCTGGACTATTATCCGCAAGCCAGCCTCCCTGATTCGCCAACCATAAAGGAATCGTAAAATGATTGAGCGTGATGATGGGCTCCATTCCCTTAGTTTTTAAAGAAAGGATCATTTGGCGGTAATGATCAAGTGCAGCTTGGTCGAACTGACCGGGAAAAGGTTCAATCCGGCTCCATTCCAAAGAAAAACGATACGCTGTTAATCCTAACTTTTGTGCCAATAGGAAATCGCTCTCAAAACGGTTCCATTCATCACACGCCACGCCGGAACGCATCGCCGCCGGTATATGCTGTTCCCATTGCCACCAATCATTATGAGTATTATTACCTTCAACCTGGTGAGATGATGTGCCCGCTCCCCACAAAAAATTTTGAGGGAAAGTAAATTCCTGCGGTACTTTTTCTCTTATTGTTTTTTGAGTGCCTGCACAACCTTGTCCCAAAACAACAAAAAAAACTAAAACAAGGGCAGTTATCCTTCTCATTATTGTGAGGTAGTTACCGTCGTAGTTGTGGTTGTGGTACTCGTCCCTTTCGGTAAATACATTGTAATGGAACGGGCCCATTGTTTTCCATCTTTAACCACAAATTCAATCTTGACGACATTACCCGGCTTCAGGTTTAATTGAACAGGCTGGCTGCTAGGACTTTGCATGACGATAATATCTTTAGGTTCAAAAGCGAATGAAGACAGACTATTTTCGCCCTCTTCACCTGCGCCTGGTCTCTCTGTCAACGTCAATGTTCCAGCCGCAAGATCTATGGACTGAATTGCGCCATAGGCTATTTGAAATTCAGATGTGGTTCTGGGTTCCGTCGTAATTTTTTGGACAATCTTCTCTTCTTTCCCATAAATCACATCAACTGTCACATGTTGTCCCGGCTGTAAGTCCTTAATTGAAAGAAACTTCTTATCCGACGGATCTGTAACGCGCGTTTCATTCTCGGTAATTCGGTACTCGCTTATTTCACCCTTGTTAGGAGGCGCGTCTTTAAGCTGCAGTTTGCCGAGCTTAGTATCTATCCAGGTGATTTCTCCTGACACGTGATGCACAGACTCATTCGCTGCCGCGCATATAGAAACTCCAGTCAATAACACCCCAGCCGTAACCGCAAAAAACATTTTAAAATAATTTATGTTCATAGTCTTTTCCTTTCTTTTTATTAGAACTTTAATTTAACTTGGCCTTCCCCTTTATCCTGAGCTTTATCCGCGTTCTTTTTTGTTTCTATCTCATTTTTAGCTCTAGTCTCTTTGTTCTCTTGATTGTTGATCACATCCCCATCGGTGTTTATTTTTCCATTGTCGCCTGTCTGCTCATTCACTGATCCCTTAGGATCTAGCACCCTCATCTCATCAGCAAAAACTAACACCGAAGTAGAAAACAATAAAACTGCTGTAATAATCATGAATGGCTTGTTCATTTCTTTCCCCTTTCTTACCCCTTACCGCCCATACAAAGCCCGTAATTGCTCGACGGATGGCATGTTAGGATAATATTCGCCCTGCGGGCCGATAAAACCACTTCCCGACCTTTTTATATTGACTGCCGTATACCCGCCTCGTGAGTTAGGAATATTTATCGTCAAATAATCCGCAGATTGTTGCATGTGTGGTGAGCCCTGAACAGGCGGTTGAACAACAATATACGAGCCATCAGGTAATTGCTGATAGTACACATTTTTGTCATAGTAGTAAGAATCATTATCAACAACAACAGTTGTGTGCCGAGGCGGCAAAGACTCTACTAAAGCTCCAATGACGAGACCAGAAACCGCAAATTCCCATCCAAACCAACCCCTTTTGTACCACCGGCCCTCACGGTAGTGATACCGCTCTCCATGATTATATTGCCGGTTGTTTTCCCGGCTGATTCCCCGGTTATCCCGATTATCCGCCCGCTTAACGCCCCACTGGTCTTGTCGGTTATTATCTTTTTGGTCTTCTCGATCATTTTCCTTTTGGTTTCCGCGGTTGTCATGACTCTGCGCCAAAACACCCGAACATGACAAGGTCGTTGCCAAAACAAAAATTAAAAACACTCTACCCTTTATATTATATTTCATTTTTTTCTCTCCTATTGTTTCCCCAGGTTGTCCGAAGCAAAATTCCAATTGATTAATTTATCCAAAACAGCCGTCACATAATCTCCCCGTAAATTTTGATAGTCCAGGTAATACGCGTGTTCCCACACATCAATGGTTAATAGCGGCTTCATGCCCTTGACCAGCGGCAAATCCGCATTACTGGTTTTAACCACCTTAATTTTTCCTCCATCCACGACCAGCCATGCCCAACCGCTGCCGAACTGAGTTGTTGCCGCAGTCGCCAACTCTTTTTTGCAAGCTTCTAATGTACCGAAAGATTCTTCGATTTTTTGATGTAATGCGGAAGATGGTTTTCCTCCGCCCTTTGGGCTCAAACTCTTCCAATAAAACGCATGATTCCAGGCCTGCGCGGCATTATTAAAAATCGGAGCCTTATCAATTTTACCGGCAGTTTCAGTTATAATTTTTTCTAGCGGCATATCTGAAAATTCTGCTCCCGCCACAAGTTTATTTAAATTATCGACGTAGGCTTTATGATGTTTACCATAGTGAAAACTCATTGTTTTTGCTGAAATAATCGGCTCTAACGCATTTTCCGGGTAAGGCAAAGCCGGCAAAACATGCAAATATTTATTTTCTGCGTTTTTATCATTCATGGTCTTCTCCTTATGCTACTGGCTCACCACGGCGTTGATCCAGGGGTTCTTGTATGTATTTTAACGATAAATTTAATTTTAAAAATTGGCTACATCAGCTATTCATTGACTATTTTCCGCTATCATTCGAACCTCTACTCGGTGATCTTGATGATCATCAATAAGTTCGATCATTTTATTCTCTTGTAGATGGCCATCTACTAAGACCCCAGCCAGACCGCTTCCCAGCAGGATCTGTGAAACTTCAATGTGATACAACGTATCTCGATAACGGTAATGTATTTTGAATGTTTTCCATTCCGGAGGAAGACAGGGTTCTATTGATAATTGATTCACATTTAATCTTAAGCCCAAAAGAAACTCCAGGAGTAATCGGTACATCCAGCCCGCTGACCCGGTATACCAGGTCCAACCGCCGCGGCCCACATGAGGAGCAACCGCGTAAACATCTGCCGCAACCACGTAAGGCTCCACTTTATATATATTAATTTCTTCCAAAGATTTTCCGTGATTGACGGGATTGATCATATCCAGAAGTTCCCAAGCCATACGGCTATCCCCAAGCCGGGCAAAAGCCATAGCCGCCCAAATGGCCGCATGAGTATATTGCCCGCCATTTTCCCTCACACCTGGAACATAGCCCTTGATATAGCCCGGGTTCATTCCAGATTTATCGAATGGCGGATCAAGCAGTTGAATAATCTGTGTATCCCGGTGGACCAAACGCTGATTAAGAGACGTCATGGCCTTCCGGCCGCGGTCAGGATCAGCTGCCCCAGAAAGAACAGACCAGCTTTGCGCGATAGAATCAATCTGGCATTCAGAATTACCTGCTGACCCCAGAAGGGCCCCATCATCAAAATACGCGCGTCTGTACCATTCTCCGTCCCACCCGTTTTTCTCAATATTTTGCTTTAGTTGAATCAATTGAGCGCGGCAAATTTCCACAAAAGCACTATCATCGCGCAGCTGGGCCATTTTAATAAATTGCGTCAACACATCATAAAGAAAAAATCCTAACCAAACACTTTCCCCCTTACCCTGCTGTCCGACACAATTCATTCCGTCATTCCAGTCACAGGAACCCATGAGGGGTAATCCATGTTGCCCGATACTCAAACTTTTAATAATAGCCCGCTGGCAATGCTCATACAAACTCACTTTTTCAGATGACTGTTTGGGCAAATCGTAATACGAATCTTCCTCTACGGTAACCATCCGACCGCGCAAAAAAGGAACCAACTCATCTAAGACACCCGTATCCCCTATGCTCAGGACATAATGGCACGTAGCGTATACTAACCAAAGATAATCATCTGAACAATGGGTGCGAACGCCTCTTCCCGAGGGAGGATGCCACCAGTGTTGGACATCACCTTCGAGGAATTGATGGGACGCGCACAAAAGTAAATGTTCGCGCATGAGGCGCGGTTCGCAATGGTTCAAAGCCATTACATCCTGTAACTGATCTCGGAAACCAAACGCCCCGCCGGATTGATAATAACCGCTGCGCCCCCAGAGACGGCAGGCCAAAGTTTGATAAATCAACCAGCCGTTGGCCAGGACATTGAGCGATGAATCAGGTGTCTCTACCTGCACAGCACCAATCGTATGTGTCCAGTACTTATTCACAGCGTCTAAAGCTTCCTGCGCCCCCGATGACCCGCAAAAATTCCGCACCAGATTTTTGACCTGCTCAACATTGTGACCCGCTCCCAGAGTAAAAACAATTTCACGTTCTTCTCCATCCGCTAACTCAAACGGAACCTGAATCGCGGCGCAGGGATCTAAGGCCGAACCCGTTCGTCCAGAAAGATGAGCCCGTAATAACGCGTCCGGCTTATGAATTGATCCATTGCGCCCTAAAAATTCCGCTCGATCCGCGCATATGGTCCGGCCCATATCATTGGTCGAAAAAAACGCGATGATGTCAGAAAACTCCGAATTGTAAAAATTTCGGGCATAAATCGCTCCGTTTATAGGATCCACTTCCGTATGGACATGCATGACGGTCTTGGATCTCAAATCTCCCAGCACCCATTCCACATAACCTGTGGCAGAAAGCCGGCGAGGCCGTCCAGAAATATTCCGTATTTTAAGAACCGAAAATTTGACCGGTGACTCTAGCGCCACATAAACCCATAACTCTGAATGAAGCCCTCCTTCATCATGCTCAAAAACACTATAACCAAATCCGTGACGAATCAGATACGGGTGCCGGGAATGCACTGGTTGAGGCGCCGGAGACCAAACCTGCCCAGTTTCTTCATCCCGTAAATAAAAAGCCTCTCCCGTTAAATCGTTCACCGGATCATTATTCCAGGGACTCAAACGAAATTCATGAGCATTCTCGCTCCACGTATAGGCCAATCCATTCTCGGAAATAATGGTGCCGAAATGCGCGTTCGCTAACACATTGACCCATGGGGCTGGAGTCACTTGATCTGATGAAAGACAAATGACATACTCTC
This sequence comes from Candidatus Omnitrophota bacterium, assembly GCA_015233115.1. Lineage (GTDB taxonomy): Bacteria > Omnitrophota > Gorgyraeia > Zapsychrales > Zapsychraceae > JADFYE01. The sequence goes on from JADFYJ010000010.1 coordinate 40,397, forward strand.
GTCCATCCGGAGTAAACCCTCCTAATCCATTGAACAAAATTAAATCATGCCGCGTTTCACCCAAAGATGGGGCGATTGCCGGACGGAACGTTTTAACAGGAATAAACTGCTCAACAGGAAATTCACTAAAATTATGGCGATAAATTTGATTGGCCAATGTTCCCCTGCGGTCTGAAATAATGGCCCGAGCAACAGACTGAAACAAAATACGTTCTTCGTCGGATATTTGTTCAGCGGGCCGCACGAATATCTCGCCGGAATTATGCGCAATTTGAGACTGAACAGTCGCGCTAATCAATCCCATAATTTGTTCCTGTAATAACTGCCGATAACCCGAAAGAGCTTCATTCCAGATCACCAAATCAACAGCGAGCCCTTTTAACCGCCAATACGCGTGAGCCTGCACCATCTGCCTGACTATTTCAACATTGGCCAAATCTCCAATTTGCAAAATCACCATGGGCAGGTCACCAGAAATGGCCGATCCCCACAACCCGCTTTGACCACGGCGATTTTGAATAAGCACAGCAGGGTCCGCCCGGAGTGATGCATGGGCATAAATAATAAAACCCGCCAGATGCCCAAAAAGCTGGGCATCGGTTTCTGTCGCGTTGATCTGCCGCAAAACCACCTGACTGTGAGTCCAGGACAATTCAAAAACGCGGTCCGCGATACGCCAATCATGATATTTTTCAATCAAACTTAAAGCTTTATCGCGCGTTTCACCCATGCCGTAAACCATATTAATAATAACGGTCTGTTCCGGTTCAAGGGACATCTGACCACGGATCACTGTCACTGGATCCAGCACGGAGCCCTGGCTCCCGGAAAGATCATGAGACTGAGTCATTGCGTAAGGTTCAGCCAGATTATAACCGCGTCCGATAAACTGCATACGGTCAGTTTCATAGGATACCTTTTGAATTTCAGCGTCATGCACGGACATTAAATGAAACATCCATGGCTCCTGTTCAGTAACAGACCTGGGACGACGAGAACACAAGATAGCCTGCTTTGATTTGATAATTTCAGTCTGCACAAAAAGATTACTAAACATTGGATGTAAGGCATCGGCCATATCCGGAGCCAGCACCACTTCTGAATAACTGGTCACCTCAATCACCCTCCTGCCCCGGGAACGATTGGTGATCCGCACTCGCCGCAGTTCTATATCATCTTCCGGTGAAACCACAATTTCCACATGAGTCTCCAATCCATAATCCCGCCGACGGAATTCGGCGCGTCCTTGTGAAAAAATAACTTCATAATTTTCCGGCTGTTTATGCGTGGGTTGATAGGCCGTCGACCAGAATTTTCCGCTTGCTATGTCGCGAATATAACAAAACACGCCCCAATTATCGCAAGTGGTGTCTTCCCGCCAACGGGTTACAGCCATATCCTTCCAGCGGCTGTAGCCTCCGCCCGCATTTGTTACCATGACATGATACCGGCCATTAGACAATAACTGTACTTCCGGAACCTGTGTATGGGGACTTTTAAGTATGCGAACTGGCGACTGGGTTTCAGCGGCCAGCGCGCGAATATTGGAAAGTTCATTGACGTGAATATAAAATGGGATACTCTTAGGAATTCTCTCTTGAAGCAATAACATGTTAGCCTGAAAAAGCGGATCAGCTCTGAATCGTTTTTGCATAGGATGATCTAATAATACATATGCTAGAGCAAGTAAGCTCATCCCTTGATGGTGAGCCAAAAATGACCGGAGTATCGTACTCGACCTACCCCTCACCCGGCGTGATGGTGTATAATCAACCGCTTCATATAGACCATACTGGCCCATCATCCCTTCACACGCTAGACGCTGTAAATTGAGACAAGCCGGTTCAGGCGTCACCATCAACGCCAGCAATGAAGCATAAGGCGCTATAACCAAGTCTTCTGTTAATCCGCGCTTAAATCCTAATCCAGGAACACCAAACGCGCGATACTGGTAATTGAGATTCGCATCAATGGCATTATACCCAGATTCCGAAATACCCCAAGCGACCCCAAACTGTTTTCCGTATTCAATTTGTCTTCCTACCGCGGCTTGATAAGTCTGTCCCAGCAGAGTATTTTCATACGTTGGCATGACCACCAACGGCATCAAGTATTCAAACATCGAACCGCTCCACGACAAAAGAGTTGGTTTTCCGCCGGAGGTAGTTAACAAACGTCCCAGGGCAAACCAGCTTTCCGAAGGCACTTGTCCCTGAGCGATCGCGGTAAAATAACATAATCTCGCTTCTGACGCCAAAAGATCATAAAATCCTGAATCTAATTTACGTTCTTCCGAATAGTATCCTATAGATAACAATTTCCGTTTTACATCATAAAGAAAATCGTACTCCATCTGAGCAAAATCACCGGCTTGCCTAACTAAACGTTCAATATCGCTGATTCGTTTCAAAGCACGAGTACTTATCTCGCCTTCAACTTTTGTCAGCTCCCTAAGTGTTGGTATGCCCGTAATACCCGAATAATTTTTCGGAACCAAAAAGATTAAATCATCGAGTATATGCCGACATTGCTGAACCAGCTTTTGGGTCCACTCGATTGCTTCGGCCTCTGCGGATAGAGAAATTTTTGTATGAAATTCTTCGGCGTGCTGACCGAACGCTTCAAGCCACAATCGTACCTGCTCGAGTGTAGCCGGTTTAAATTCGTCAGCCGACTCTAAATCTTTTTCCAATTGATGAGTTGAAAACAAATTCATATCACCTATTGAATCCACCAAAACCAAAAACGTATCTTTCAAACTTTCCAGCCATCGCTCTCCTAAAATTTTGTCATCGCATAGAGCCAATAGTCCGGGCCGTAATGTCAAAAGAAAACCCGCCAGGTTGCCGCTGTCAACTGTTGAGATGTAGTTAGGAAGAAGCGGCTGCAAAGATTGTGTATCATACCAATTAAAAAAATGTCCGCGAAAACGTTTTAGCCCTGCCATGGAACGAAACGTATTTTCAGTTCGTTCCAGTAGCCTCTGCGCTGTCATGATACCAAAATCATACGCTGACAAATTAGCTAAAAGAGCCAGGCCGATATTGGTGGGTGAGGTGCGGTGTGAAATTTTAATCATCCGGGTTTCCTGGTAGTTATCAGGAGGAAGCCAGTGGTCTTCCTGCCCGACAAAGGTCTCAAAAAAATCCCAAATTTTCCGGGAAAGTTTTCGCAGAAAAAATAGTTGATTAGCGCTTAGTTTTACTTCCCTGCGGGGCATAAGCCGGCTGAGCCACCAGACACAAGCCGGTGATACCGCCCACAACAATAAAACAGGTCCGGCGAACATCAAAGTGTGTGGCGCTGATCCGGCCAAATAAATAAACACCGAAACTGCTGTCACAGGAGCAATCCACATTAAAAGGAACGACCGAATCAAATCATTGCTGTCCCCATCCGTATCCGCATACAAATTCCATTCCAGAAACCGTTTATGAGTAATCAGCATCCGCACGACCGTACGCACGATCGCATCCAAAGTAAAAAAAGCTTCATAAGGAAGACATGCAACAGTAAAAGCCCTTTGAGCCAAACGCCCAGCCGCGGCCCGGAAGACTGTTTTTAAATGCTGTTTCCAGAAAACATCTTTCGACTTGTGTAATGCGTCTAAAAAGGAAATAAGCAGAGGAGGAAAAAATATCATTTCAAATACGACACACGTCCAATGCCAAGGCGAAGGAATAATCGTCCAACTCATCAGCAAAAGGGCTATTAACGCAAATGGCACTAGACTACGCCTTAAATTATCAAAAATTTTCCATTGCGACAAAAATGATAAAGTATTTTTCTGCTTGTGCCCGTCAGATGACGGAACTTTGGACCACAACCAGCCTAATAATTGCCAATCTCCGCGGATCCAACGGTGCCGACGCCTAACATCTGTACTGTAACGGAAAAGATTTTCCTCGTACAATTCGACGTTACTCAACAGTCCGGAACGGGCATAACATCCTTCCCAAAGGTCATGGCTCAAAATCTTACCTTCAGGAAACCGTCCTTTGCACGCCCTTTCAAAAATATCCAAATCATAAATCCCTTTGCCGATAAATGAACCTTCCCCAAACAGATCCTGGTAAACATCCGAAACCGTACGGGTATAAGGATCTATCCCCGGCTCACCTGCGTATAACCTCGCGTAAAAGGACCGATTCGCTCCTGCCAGGCTGGTACTCACCCGCGGCTGAAGTATTCCGTAGCCTTCGCAGACACATTGTTTCTGCTCGTCATAACGGGCGCGGTTTAAAGGGTGCGCCATGGTTTCTACCAGCTGACGAGCACAATCACGGGGTAATTGCGTATCTGTATCCAAGGTAATGATATATTTAACATTTTTCAATACCGCCAAATCACCTACGATGAGTAAAAATTTTTCCTGGGAGCCTCCGCGCAGCAGGCCATTTAAATCCGCTAATTTCCCGCGTTTACGTTCATATCCCATCCAAATGCCTTCACAAGGATTCCAGCTCCGTGGCCGGTGGAACAGAAAAAAAATATCAGGCCTGCCTTTTTTATATTTACTGTTAAGCTCTACAATTTTTTCCTGGGTTAATCGTAGAAGCGCATCGTCATCAGGCATAGTTTCTTGAGGCGCGTCCTGAAAGTCAGTTAATAATCCAAAATGTAATTGTTCATCCTGATTAGCCAAAAACCTCACTTCCAAGGCTTCGATAAGCCGCTCTATGTTCTGTGAACTTGTGAGCATGGTGGGCACAACTATTAAGGTAAGAAATTCCGACGGAATTCCTTTCGAAAAATCCATACGCGGCAATACCTGCGGCTTGACCATTGACATGGCCATGTAGTTGACTAGCTCTAAGGCCAATTGACTCATGGCGACAATTAAAAAAACGCCAAAAGCCGCAGCTTTCCATGCCATAACATTCATGCCATAGAGATGGATCCAAAGGACACCCATCCCCCAAAATGTTAACACGGCAACAGCCCCGAGATACAGCAACAAGGCAAATCGTTGCGCTAATTTATATGCTTTTTCTATGATTGAAAACTGGTTCCGTACAGCTTGTTCAAGTTGTGACAATCCTTTATCGATTAAATAAAAACCGACGTGAGCGGTCCGGTCACTGACTCCGTTTTTCCCAGCCGCTTCACTTGCTAATTGAACCGCTTTTTGCGCCACCTCACTTTCAAAAATTCCGCTCCTTTTCGCTATGTTCTCAACCACATGACGGTAGCGGTCACGAGTAGCAAAATCCATCTGAGCATAAAATCCGGCAGGATCTTTGAGTAAAAACTTTTCGACAATACTCATTGTCTCCACAAATTCACGCCAATCCATCGCCGACAACAAACGAAGACTTCCGATGCTATTACTGATAGACACCTGATTAGCCGCTTGTTGTTGATTTTCTAAATTAACCAAATGCTCAATGGTTAATCCCGACTCTGCCAGCCACTGATTAATCCAGGTCAACGGTAAGGCCAAGGATGGACTATGCCCCTGTAAACGGCGGGTCAGCTCAGCCACAAAAGAGCTCGACATGGGGGGGGTTGACCGTGCCATGTCCGCGACGATTAAAACTAAAGTTTTAGGTTCTCTCGCGGCAACTTCCGCCATTTGATCCGCCCAAAAATCAGCCAAATTTTGATCCATTCTTCCCACCGTGATACGAGCAGCCACCCGCCGTAGATTTTCAATCAAGGCCAGCCGCAGCATAATAGGAATGGCCCACAACTCGCCCAAATTTAACAGGGTGACTTGCTGATAAGCCTTTATAAAATTATTCAAAATTTCCAGATCTATCCGTCCATCACCATGAGCAACCATTTCTAAAGCAATGTCATACACCCTCGGCAGGCCCTGCGAAGGACCATTCATTAATAGAGGCAATTCCCGATGATAACTTTTGGGTAAATGCCGCTTAGCCGTACGAACCTGCTCTTCGATCAAATAAAAATTATCCAGCAGCCATTCACCTGCCGGCGTACCTAAACGCTTGGCCTTAACCGCCTCAGTCAGCAAGGCATGAGTTTCCCCCAGTACCATTTCGTTTTCTGTCAGCCTGGTCAAAAGCAATAGTGAAGAACGTTCCGTCGTTAATTTATGCAACCTGGCCAGCGTTTTGCCATATTGTTTCATCTGTTCACTGCTGAACAATTCTGAGCGCAGGGGAGGCTCTTCGCGCATATGTTTGGGGAGCAAAATTTTACCGCGCAAACGCCTTAATAAATGAGAAAAAAATATTTTGATATCTGTTAATCTTATTTTCATGGATGGGACGCAAAAGGATAACCGTCCTGCCGGATATGACCTTTCGCAATCTGCAGTTTTTCAACAAATCGGTTTTTCTTAAAATTCAAATTCCATTCCTTGACAATACCCCAGCCTAAAACACGAAGCAGATCATTTCGCCAATAGCGATACCAATTGATCCATCCCCGCTGAATATCATGAAAGAATATAATCACCGCGGGTAGCATCAAAATATCCAAACCAATTTTTAAAAAATATTTGAACTGATAAAACGACGTCATGATTTGCTTCTGGGAGGCCTGCATTTCTTCCGCGGTCAACGGAGCATCCGGTTCAAAAATTGGAAAATTACCGTCATAAAATTCCCAACCAATATAACGGATATCATAAATTCTTTTTTGCCGTTTAAGCCGCTCAGTCATTAACGTTCCCGGTAAAGGTACCGGAAGCAAAACTTGCACAGTATCAAGCTTGGCTTTTCGGATAAATGTTAAATAACGCTCAACCCGCTCTTTCGCTGTCATGGTAAAATGCGTACCTTCATCCAGAGGATATCCAAAAATAAACATGCCATGCACCAAAAACCCGAAATCATGAAAAATTTTAGTCAGCGCCAGCATATCTTCTGGTTGAATATGTTTATTCATGGCCTTTAATTCTTCAGCAATAGGCGACTCATAACCAATACAAACCTTATTAATCCCCGCCTGATACATGGCTGAAAGAAGCTCCGGATCTTTGGCTTTATCCAGCCTAATCTGCGCCGTAAAATCAAGTTTTTTACCAATACGTTTTTGATAATCTTTAAGGATATAACAAAAACGGATCGTCTCATCCCGGTACTGTCCGAACAGATCATCCACAATAAAAAAATGCCGGGCATCCCGGGTCTCTACCAAAATACTGATCTGCGCCAAAAGACGTTCCGGTCTCGCCGGCCGCGGCTGACCCTTCACAGTACAAAATTCGCAATCCATGCCACAGCCCCGAATTCTTTCTACAGGATAAATTTTTATCCGGGCATACCGTACTAAAGAAAAATCCGGTAAAGGCAATTGATCAAAATCAGCTAACTTTTCTCTTTCGCCGGTAAAAAATAATTTTCCATTTTTAAAATACGCGAGACCTTTGACTTGATCAATCTCTCCCTGGCCCATAATCGCGGCTAATAATTCTTTAATGACCAGTTCTCCTTCTCCGATAACGACATAATCGATTCCATGTGACAAAGCATCTAAAATATTATCCCCGGAAAAATGCTGACCTCCCGCGACTGTAATGACCCCTCTGCTTTTATAAAAACCAGCGACTTCATAAAGCCTGGGAACCGTGCTCGTTAATCCACCATAAAAACCGACCACATCCGCGGGTCTTTGCCTTTGCATGCGTCCATGATCCGGCTGGTCAAACTCGTCTTTGGGGGCATGCAAGGAAAAATTATTTTCATCAATAACTTCAGCATCCCAATTGGACATTTTGTGGACGTTGGTGGCCACATAAACCGGCCCCAAACACGTTGTCATCCTGGCAATGTTCGAATAAACATTAAATGCCGGATAAGCAGGAATAACCATCCTAAATCTATATTTATTCATAGGTATATTATCTGCAAATTCAGATATAGATAAATGGGCGGAATCGTTTTTATATAGACTTTTTTCGCACATCCACAATTAAAGGAAGGTGATCTGAGGCTAATTTTCCGAGGTCAGTCCGGGCGACAGCCACATGCGTTACTTCCAAATCTTCGCTCACGAAAACATGATCGATCCGGCCGATCGGATAATGACTAAACCACGTCGAGCGGGGACGGTGATGTTCCAGTTCGGTCTGGGCATCATTAAGAACTACCTTTATATCGCGGCAAAAAGCGGAATTGGGAAGGGAATTTAGGTCACCGCATAAAACTACCGGGCCCGTACACGCGGGATGGCCTAACCACTCTGACCCCAATATTGCTTCAACTTGATGCGTACGTTCCCAAGGTAAAACACTTAAATGAGTATTAAGAAATTGCAACCGCATATCTCCGATGTTGATGGCGGTCCACAACGCGCCGCGCGGCTCTGCCCAGGAATATTTCCCTGTGCCAGGCAAAGCTCCAGCACGAACCAGTTCCATGGGATAACGGCTTAAAATGGCATTGCCATACCGCTCTTCTTCAATCTGAAAAGACGGATGAAAATGAACCATCATTTCTAATTGTTGCGCGATAATATGAGGTTGATCAACTCCCCCAGTGCGCGCCCGCTTCATATCTAATTCCTGAAGCGCGACAATGTCAGGCTTAAGCCGGGCAATAACCCTGGCGATCCGTTCTGGCGAAATCTTGCCGTCGGTTCCAATACACCCATGGACATTAAAAGTCATAATTCGAATGGACTTATTAATGCCTTCATTCTGTTTGTAGGGAATAACATTGCCTATGAGCGTTTTGGCACAATCGCTTTCCCGTTCCAAAAATTGCAGGGCCGCTGTCCGCAAGTCCATAGTCACCACATATGGCTGGTTCTCCGACAAATGGACGACATCGGAAGGCAACAAAGCAAAAGCATTAGTTTCTTCCCAACCAGGTCCGGCATGAGACCCACTTTCAGAGGGAAAGGTCAGGTTTTTTTGACCCGGCCGGAATCCCATAAACGTAAAATTACCGGCATTAGGATGCTGGCATAGTTGAATAAGATCAGCGGTGACCGCCGCTAAATAAGGATGATCCTCTCCAAATATTTTTTTAGCATCCTGAGGTAATATAAACTCGCCATCCTCTCTCCACACTCTAACCTGTCCATCTTCTTCCGGACGCATAACGACCGGGATTTTCGCCTGCTCAACTAATTTCCGTGCCAGTCTAACCTCATCATCCCTGCTCATTTGAGCCGGTAAATAGATATTACCCGTCGGGCCGATTGCCGTCACCACCAGTTTCGCCGCCTGTTCTGTGTCGTATGGAAGACTTGTATCCAATTTGGGAGTATTTGTCTTGCCCAAAAACCTTACCCGTGTTAACTGGGAGCCAGTCGCCGCCGAAGGATGAACCACAAATTCAGATGAATAAAACTCCTTGAGTATTTCTACCACAGCAGTTTCAACACTCCGGCCATATTTTATATGATATGAATCCGCCTCTTCTTGACCATGATCCGAATAAATCCAGACATCATAACGGCGCAGAGAAGAATGCATGGCTGTATTATAAATATTCTGGATAGCCCGGTCGATCCCTGGTAAAGTCCAACGAGCGGATCTTGATGACGGACCGCGATTATGAGAATGCTCGTCATAACCCAATAAATTAAAATGGATAATCGGCATACCGCGGGCCAGGTCCATCTTGACTCCCAAAATCACCAGTTCCCGTAACATCACACTTATTAAAGCGCGCAGATAAATAAATTTTATTTCATTTTTAAAATTTTTTTCCGCGAATAACCGCCAGCCATAATCTATGGTGCCTAAAATAATTTCCCAGCCCATTAACACAATCATCCGACCAAAAGCGAATAAATGCGTCGTAATTAAAACGGCTAAACTCCAAAGATTAAAATCTTTCCAAATTTTATTCCACCCTAAAAGAGCCGCACAAAAATGAGCTTCTTTTGCTCCTCCGGTAAAAATGTTTGAATACGAACTTCCGCCATCTAAAAGTCCCGGCCCCGTTAGAGCGAGACGACGTTCGATTTCGCTGGCCGCATCCCCATCATACATGGTGAATACTTTTTGAGTGTCCTGATCCCTAAATGAAAACGCGGGCACGCTTTGTTTTTTTCCATAAAATAATTCTCCCTGAACCGCGGCGGTATTAGAAGGAAGGCCGGTATAAAGGGGATATAGTTCATACTGCTGCCGCGCTAATAGATTTTTCAAAAAAGGCATTTTATTGTCGGTTAGCGCAATTTTGAGCTGTGTTTGTGAAAATCCGTCGATTTGGATCATGACCAAACCCGGACAACTAGCCGTGTTCCCGCTTTTTAATACCGGCTTTTGGGCGACAGTGGTCGCGTCCGACATAGCCATTCCCGTAGCTTTCATCATATTTTTAAACATTTCCCATTCGACTTTTAACCGATTGGCCAAAGCATGCCACGCCGTATCTTTCTCCTCAGATAAAATAATTTCTTTTTTTAAGACTTCTTCATACACCCTAAGCATTTTGGGGGCACACACCTCAATCGAAAATTCTTGAACACTGATCCGTGCCTGTTGTTTCATCCGAAGATATTCTTCGTAGGGCTGATTCACACATCCCTGCAATGCCTCGACAAAATCGCCCTGATCCTGATGAAAAATTAACCGGCCATTATCCTGGTCTTTCACCACTTCCCTGACTCCTGTGGCGTCCAGAGCGACCACCGGCACGCTGGCAGCCATTGCCTCCAGAAGTACAATACCCTGTGTTTCACTCAGTGATGCGAAAGCAAAAACATCCATGGCATGATACGCGTCAACCAAATCCTGACCTTGCAAAGGACCAAGTAACCGCATTCGTTCTCCTACGCCTGCTTCATGAAAAATTTTTTTGATGTCTTCTTCCAACGGCCCATTCCCGACCAACATCACATAAGCAGATGGATTTTTTTTCAAATATTCTGTTGTACACTGACTCAAAAATTCCAAATTTTTTTCTATAGCTAACCTTCCGACAAAACCAACCACCTTGGAGTTAAGGGGTATTCCCCAACGTTTGCGGATCACGCTTCCTTGTCCGTTGGCAAATTTTTTTAAGTCAATCCCTGTTGGCACAACCGTAATCGGCGACAGCACACCGCGCTCCACCAAGAGATCCTGGACGCTTTGGCTGGGAGCAATCACCTGGTCAGCCAGATTAGCATAACCGGCAGTCAATTCTATGACAAAACGCCTCATGCCTTCGTTTTGAACCGGAAGATAATGCATGTGATGTTCAAACATGGTGTGATAGGTAAACACTAAAGGGATATGATTTTGCCGGCATAAACGCAACGCAATGTCACCCATCCAAAACGGATGGTGGCTATGAACAATATCCGGCTGATACTGTTTCATCAATTCCGGTAAAAGACCCGACATGGGCAGAGCCATGGAAAAATTCGAATGATTAAAATTTTGAATAGCTCTTATGCGCACCACACCTTCTTCATCAGGAGGCGCTCCTTCTGCTTCCGGTGCGACAATAATAACCTGATGCCCTAATTTTTCAAACCTATCCGTGAAGGATTGTATCGACTGCTCAATCCCTCCCACCATAGGAGTAAATGAATTGGTCATCATCAAAATTTTCATATCATGGGGATAATAAAGACCCTATTTATCAAACTCATAAAAACTTGTTTTTGCTGGTACAGTAATTTTTGGAAAACCAGTCAAATAAATTTCCATCTCTGGTTCTTTGGTAAACCATGTCCCCTGCCATTCAACCATAATTTTTTGCCCTACCGGCTTTATCAAAATTTTAATATCTCCAAAACTTGTTGGCGCGGGGCCAAAAATCATATCCGTTTTGGTGTCGAGCCAGGTTTGCGGGATTCCTGAACATAAAATCAACCGGCCTTGTTCTTCACGGACAAAACAATTTCGAATCATGAGCGCCCATTCAGCGGCTGCCCAAACGTGCTGTCCATCACCCATACATCCGCCCAAGGTGCGGGGATGAATCGCTTCAGGCCACTGTCCAGTCGAGGTTGCGCCATCCGCAACCGCTGTCATAAGTTCAAAATACCGAGGATCGCCCGCGCGTAAAAAAGTTTGGGCTAAATGTAAAGTCAAGTAAGGATTAATGCCTGAATGAGTCATATCATGAAAAAACCCGCCTTTTACTAAACAATTCTCCATTAAAAAATTTGCCGTTCCCAAAACTCGCTGATCATGGGGCTTTAAAAGCCGAAGCGGATAGCTGGCAGCCAAAGAACCAATGGCCCCTGAATCTAAACGGCGGTATGGCGACGCTGGTATAGACTCATTTTTTATACGGTCTGCTGCTTTTAATAAACTTTTATCAATACTGTCCGACAGAGCGTAAGCTTCATTTTCAAAATCCACAGCCTGATTGTGATCATGATACCCTTCACATAAGTATGCCGCAGCCTGCAAACCTGATACGGACCAAAAATCATCCCAAAAATAAAAATCGTTCGGTCCTAAATGTTCAGCGCTAAAGCCTGACGGCATTAATCCAGCATGGACAAATTTTAAATCTTTAGACAACCTTTTTTTGACAATCCACCTTCCTCCTTTATAAATGGACTCTTTCCATTTTGGCGATGGCGCTTCGCCGGTCATTTCGCAATATTGACGCATAATCCATAACGCTTCCCCATTCGAATCCCACTCTCCTTCTTGGGAAAGAAAATAGCCTGGGGGCGTTTGTCTAGACCGAAAAGTCTCTAACGCCCTGGCTACCCGTCTTTTAAACCCTGTGCACAACAAAGCATATAAAATAAAAGCCGCGTCCCTAAACCAAAATCGTTTATAAATATACGGGCCAGGATAAACCTCATGAGGGGAATGTAAAATCATGGTTCTAACGGCAGTGTCATAAAGAAATTGAAAATGCTGATCAGGAATTTGCAAAGCACACATTCCACTCAAACTTTGATCCCAGGCTTCCTCAGCATTTTCCTGGTATTCTGCCACTTTCTCTTTTACAAAAACATTTTTCGTTAAAGGAATTGAAACCGTAACCTCCCGATTCAATTCTGGTTCAAGTTTAAATAACGCGGCGGCAGTGGCCATACCGACTTTGCAAAATACTCCCGGCTCATCGTCTTGAATTGACAACCGCGTATAAACATCCCCTTGGTGATAATAAGAAAAAATATTGCGGTCAGGAGGTTGATCAAAATCTATCTGGTCTTTTTCATTGACTTGCCAGCTTGAACGATCAGCCATCACTTTGATATTATGGACAAAACTGACACCTTCCGGATTATACGGACGCAAAGAAATGACCAGCCATCCCGCCGACGGCATGGTTCCTGAAATGCGAATTTGACATACCGGGCATAAAGCCGTTCCCACCATTTGCACTTTATTCTGAAGTTTTAATTGGTCCTGCTGGCATATGGTTATAATACTTAAATTTTTGTCACTCATGAAGTGTTGCGACACCTCAAGCAAGCGGGAAGGGAGTAAAGGCGTTCCTTTTTCCGGAATGAGCCACGCATCAATCGACCAGCCATCGTATAACGGCGTCACTAGTCCCCGTCCGTCAACAATGGAATATTCATTGCTGTCCGGAATACCTACTGCTGTCCAGTTGCGATGCGTCAAATTGATTTGGGTTAAAGAAAAAGCCCGGGGAATGAATGCGTCATTACGCGGATCATACTGACACTCAATCCAATATGGCCAAATCCAATCTAAATTATGTTGAATAGCCAAGCTATTGATCAAGCCCCGGCTGTGCAACACAACTCCTGAGCGCAACAATTCTGTAGGCGCGGTTACTTCTGATGGTTGCGCAAAATTTTGTAACTGAGCTAAAATTTTAATTGGATCTAAAAACCCGTGTTTGCGCGCCGCACTGCGAATCAGATATCTCCAAGGAAGCCATTTGAGCCACATTTTTTTATCCTTTGAAAGGCATGTAGCATGTCGTATGTAGTATGTAGTAAAAACGTAAAGTAAAAAAACATAAATATTTCTTTAAAATTTGGTTATCAAGTTTTTGCATTTATTTTACACCAATCGCTTGTTCGCCACATGCTACATGCTACATACGACATACTATTTTTTAAACACCAACCATTTAAACCTATTCATCGATTATTCGTAAAGATCAACTTTTATTTTAGTCTTCATTTTTTCTTCATCGCCCTTTCTACTTTTCATAGTCAAAAGGTAGTTATGTCCAGCGCCACCCAATAATTTCAAAGGAACCCTTGCCTGATCTTGGCTGATCCAAACTTCAAATTTCCTCGGATCACTAACAAAATGATACGCTTTATAAATACCAGCTGGAATTTTGATCTCCTCAATTGACGCAAGCGTAATTTTATAAGCATCCGGCAAATACGTGTAATACGTCCACCCCAATCCAGGCGCAGAAACAGTCCGCAAATAAAACGGCAAAAGTACGGCACTTTGAATCGCGCCTTTAGCCTTGAAGTGATACTCCTTGATCACTCTCTCTCCCTTATATTTTTTTATGACTACCGAGCAAGCATCCGCAGAATACTCCTCAATAATATGCTCTTTTACAAAAAGAAATTTTATTTGCCGTTCTACTTTGACCGGTAAAAATTTGACAGGATCAGCATAAATTTTTTCGAGATCATCAAACCCAAAAACATGCGTTCTAAAAGTGATCAATCTCACTGTTTTTCCGTCGAGCTCAGTCAATCCCCAATCGTTATATTCTGCTATTCCCAAACCTGCTATTTTGTAAATAATTTTTTCCACCGAATGATCGACGGCGAAACTTTGCTTTGTCCACAAAAAACCAACGGCAAAGATTATAAAAACCACGAAAGTAATAAATAGTTTTCTCATGTTTATTTTTTTCGCCCCTCATATTTACTTATCACCCACAATATTAAAAAATAAAACAAAACCCCCGCTAGAATAGCGATAAGCATACTGCCGACGAATAACGGATAATACAAATGAAAAAAAACCTTATAGGAAAAATGCCTGAAAATTTCCCAATTCAAAACGGGATATTGACTTCCCAGGATACCTCTCCCAACGCTATATCCTGCCCACGTTATAAAAGGAAAAGTCAGAATCGAAGAAAAATTAGTCCCTATTAAAATCGCGATTTTATTCACCGGTTTTATTAAAATGGCCACAATAATAACTAAAATTGTGTGGAAACCATACAAAGGAAGAATGGAAATAAATACTCCAAGAGCAACACCCAACGCAATTTCTTGGGATGAATTATTTAACTGCAATATCCATCGCCATCTCTCTCTTATGGTCTGACCTTTTGTGGTCATAATTCTTTCCCCAAAACATAACATGTCACTTCCTTCCCCAAATAAACTTTCAAATAGGTCCGCGGACTTTGATAAATAACCCGAAAACCCATAGACACAAAAAAATCTTTAGCAATCTCGGAAATCGTTCCCATATGCACCGCTTTGACCTGAGCATTTTTCAAATAGTCCAGATAGGCGACCAGTAATTTTTTCCCCACCCCTTCCCTGCGGTATCCATGCTTCACATTAATATGCAATGTGGCTGGAAATTCTTTCGTAAAATTCGGCATTACAAACTCACCCTTTAATGCGCCCTGCAAAGACTGAATAAAAAATTTTAAGTTGGCTTTTCTCAAAAAAACACCGCGTTGTAACGCTTTCATAAAAAGCGGCAGCATAGTTTTACTGCTGATTTGGTTATGGTTATGGAGATCTAGCGAACCAATAATGTAACCGACAACTTTTCCTTTCATATCCGCCACATAACAGGATTCTGGCTCAAAATCCACATAAGATGACACTAAGGCATCCGCTAAAACTTCATCATCGGTAAAAATATTTCCCCGGGGCAATTCCAAAAACGCGGTTTCACAGCTAATCCGGCGCACATGCGGACGGTCTTCAATACGATATTTCCGTATCGTAACATGCCGCTTAGCAGACCGGATACTTCGGTCTTTATGTAAATTTAGTTCTTTTTGAGGGAAAATATCTTGGGGCTGATTAATCATTCTTCTCTCCTTTAGTATTTATACTTTAAATATAAAGGCCGGAAAGAACAATGGCACTAAGGTACTATTTTTTCTTTTTTGGCAGATTAACGATTACAGTGGTACCTGCTCCGGGTTCGCTTTGAAATCTGATTGATCCCCCGTGCATTTTGATGATCTGGTGACAGACAGTAAGACCCAGACCCGTTCCTTTGACTTTGGTCGTAAAAAAAGGATCGTATATCTTTTCTAAATTCGCTTTGGCTATTCCCACCCCGTTATCTTTAATATAAACATTAATAAAATTTTTATCATGCGTCGCCAAAATTTCAACACTGCCTCTCGCATCCGGAACAGCGTCGCAGGCATTATTCATGATATTCATAAACATTTCTTTCATCTGCAAAGGGTCCCCATCAATGGAAACATTTTTTACATCTTCTATTTTTTTTTCAACCCATAATGTCTTTGGGGACATTTCCCGTGCCGTATCAACGCATTCATTCAAAACATTATAAATATATAAATTTTCATGCTGAGGCGGTCTTAGGCGCGAATAAAACAATAAATTGTTAATAATCTGATCGCTTTCAATAATTTTTTTTTCGATTGTTTGTAAATGCCGTTCAATTGGAGCATCAACCACTTTCCTTTTAATATTACCCGCCGCAATACTAATGGCCGCTAAAGGGTTACGCAATTCATGGGCAATCGTTGCTGCCAAAGTTCCTATATCCGAAAGTCGTTTCGACTGTTCCAATTCTACATGAATATCCAACAACTCCTGTGACCGCACTTTAATGATCTTTTCCAGGGTTTCGTTATCCCGCTTCAAAACTTCTTCCGCCAGTTTGCGATCAGTAATATCCCTGCCCACCCCCACTAAACCGACCGGTTTTCCATCTTGATTCATTAACACAACCTTACTGGTTGAAAGAATCCGCATCCGGTTATATTCATCAATGACCGATTCTTCCATGTCAATTTTTGATTTCCCTAAACGCAATATCTCCTGTTCATCCTTAAAAAATTTCTCCGCCAACTCTTTCGCATAAAAATCAAAATCTGTTTTTCCTAAAATATCCTCTTGGCTTTTGCAACGCATAATACGGATCGTAGCTAAGTTAGCCATGATAAACTTACTGTTAATATCTTTAAAATAAATATAATCCGGAATACTATCAATAAGATCCCGTAACTGCTTGCGTTCATTCCCAAGAATCTCTTCCAGTTTTTTTCGATCAATTATTTCTTGTTCCAGTTTTGCCGTGCGCTCCTGAACTAAATCTTCCAAATGATTCTGGGTTACCAACAAGGCTTTATGCTCGCGTTTGAATAGGTAGGATAATATAACTAGAGAGAAAAAAATAATAATAAAACCTAAGCCTAATATTTCCGGATGGGTGTGGAAAAGGGCATTCATGATATCAAGTTTACACTTTTTGCATTGGCTGTCAAGTAACACAAAAGTAACAGTAACGCGAGCCTAAAACAAATCAAATAAATAGTGACAGGCACCAATTTTTTAATAACAAAATTGGTGCCTGTCACTATTTATTTAAAACATTCCGCAATCTTATGAACTAAAACACAATCTTGGACAAAATCAATCCATGAAGCAAAGCCCTCTCCCGAACAACTATCAACAGTAATGACTTCTCCTTTTTTATTCAATTGTTTAAACGCGGCAAGAGCTATCGCTAAATTAAAATTTGTATGCTCAATCAGTTTTAATTTGGTGATAACTAATATCTCTGCTTCTGAAAAAAGCAAAGGATATTTCTCAACCTTGTCATCTCCTTCTGTGACGCTTAACACCGCGATCTTTCCATCCTCACCAATATCAAATTCTGCGGGACAGACCAGATTGCCGATGTTTTCCACAAAAATCAATTCCGGGTTAACATCATTGATCAATTCTTTTAAAGCGGTATTAACCAAATGCGCGTCTAAATGACAGGCGTTACCCGTATTGATCTGATATGCCGCCACTCCCATTTTTTCAATCCGCGCCGCGTCTTTCGTAGTCGCGATATCTCCTTCGATGACCGCCATTTTAATTGTTTTACCTAAAAGCGCGATCGTCTGTTCCAGCAATGTCGTCTTACCTGCGCCGGGAGAACCAATAATATTGAGCATGGTGATGCCGTGTTTTCTTAGCAATAACCGGTTTTCTTCTGCCCAGGCGTCGTTCGCGCTTAATAATTTATCCATCACATTAATTTTCATCTTCTACCTCCAGTTTATGAATGTAGGGAGCACGCCGAGCTTCGACCACTGACCGGCACGAATGGCAAATCGGACATAAGCCCTCGATGGAGTCGTGATCGTCGAACTCAAGCGCGCATTGAGAACAAAAATATTTACTGATAACCCGCCGCACAGAGACTTTCGCCTGATTCAAGCACTGATCCGAAAGATGACTAAGAACAAACTCTAAATTGTCCGCGCTTACTGAATTGTACGGACCACAGATGATCTCGATCTCCCTGACCCGGTTAAATCGATGAAAAAGTTTTAATTCCTTAACCTGCTGAACGATTCCTTCTACAAAAGCCAACTCGTGCATGATTCCTCCTTTACAAATTGAAAACTTTAATTATAATCCCACAAAAAAAGATAACTAACCCCGCGGTCGCATGTGAAAAGACGGCAATACCCTTAGCGTGTTTCTCAACCTTAAAGGAAACCGCTTTCAATCCAGACAAAGACAAAAAAACCATAACCTGCATAGTGATGACGGTTACCACGCTAAACGCAGCAGCCACCATAAACACCGCTTGCCAATTCGATTTTAAAGCAGGATACATAATGAGAGGAATCAACGGTTCACAAGGGCCAAAGAAAAAAATTATAAAGAGGATCCACGGAGTCAAACTAGCTTGCCCTGCTTCTGCCTCGTGCATATGCAAATGATCATGATGATGATTGTGAACGTGAAAATGTTCTTTCCCCTGATCATGGACATGCTCATGCCCATGCTCTTGGCTCCGGATCCTTTTGATGGCGAACCAAACAAAATAGGTCAAACCGAAAGCAATCAAAAACCACGTTGTGATTTCCCCGCGGACTGATTCAATGAATTTCAGTCTAACCATGGTTATGCCTGCCGTTATGCCGATAAATCCCAGCATAACGGATGACGCGACATGCCCGATCCCGCAGATCAGCGTGATGACAAATGTTTTTCTTTTATTCCAATGCCGGGCCTGAGCTAAGGCGGCAAAAGGAATATAATGATCCGGCCCCAAAAGAGTATGCATAAAGCCTACGGTTAAAGCTGTCAATGTCAAAATTCCCATACCAGGATCCATAGTCTTTTCTCCTATTTTTTTATTCAACTAACGGTTCTTG
Source organism: Candidatus Omnitrophota bacterium (assembly GCA_015233115.1). Lineage (GTDB taxonomy): Bacteria > Omnitrophota > Gorgyraeia > Zapsychrales > Zapsychraceae > JADFYE01. Next base: position 59,569 of record JADFYJ010000010.1, read on the forward strand.
CCCGATCATTCTTTGGGCCCGTTGATAAATCACCTGAGAAACAATGATCGATACAACATATAAAAACAAAAGAGGCACCGCCATACAAAATTGACTAAAAATATCTGGACTGGGAGTCAATACACCCGCGGCAATAAAAATAAGCACCACGGCATACCGCCATTTATTCACCAAGACTGCTGGGGTGATCAGCCCGATCTGTGTCAAAAAAGCCATAACAATAGGGAGTTGAAACACCGCCCCAAACGCGAGACACATTGACGCCACAAAAGAAACATACGAACTGATCGTAAGGGTTGGCGTCATAAAATCATGACCAAATGAAAGCAGAAATTTAATCCCTGCCGTGATCACAAAAGTAAAACCAAAATATACGCCGGTAACAAACAACAGGAAAGATGCCGGCATGATGATATAAACATACTTGCGCTCACGCGGCGCCAACCCCGCCGCGATGAACTGCCATATCTCAAAGATGACATAAGGGGAAGACAAAAATAATCCAGCCCAAAATGCCACTTTTAAGTAAGTCATAAAAGCTTCTGATGGATCAATGAATATCAAATGACCGACTGGCTTAGCAATGACCCGCAAAATATTATCCGTGTACATATACGCGCCTACAGTCATGACCAAAACCACCAAGCTGGCCCGAATCACCCTTTGTCTGAGTTCATCGATATGTTCCAGAATCGAAAGGTGCCGGTTGTTTATTTTCATATATTTCACCCTGCCGTTCTTATGAACTTTTTTTAGAATTCAATTCCAACGTTTTACCATTTGTATCGACGGGTTTAGTATCCATAGTCATTTCCGCGTCAATGGTTTCCTTGATTTCACTAGTCGCTTTTTTAAATTCCCGCATGGACTTCCCCAGTGTGCGCGCCAATTCCGGTAAATTTTTTGAACCAAACAACAGTAAAATAATAAACAAAATTACCATTAATTCACCCATGCCTAATCCAAACATACAGCCTCCTTTTTAAAGTAAAAAGTTAAAATTAAAAAGTGAAAGTAAAGCAAAACCAAAAACGTAAAAATTATTTTTTTGATTCGGCCAGATTCTTTTCTTCTGTATCCCGGCCTGCTTTTTTGAATTCTCTGATGGACTCTCCTAACGACCGGGCTAAATCCGGAAGCCGGCGCGCGCCAAACAACACCAAAATAATCATCAAAATCACTAGTAATTCGCCCATACCTAAATTCATAAAACCTCCATTTTTTAAAAACCACCCAGGGTCCACCGCGTCAGTGGACTTTAAGCCGCCGACGCGGTGATTAACTCTATTACTATTTCAACAACCTTTGGAACCATCACCGCGACTTCGGGGGTTAGGTCCAATGACCACTCAATTCGATAAGGTTCAATTCCGATTACTGTAACCGGCAACTCTGTCGTTCGACCGGTCAAAGCTAATACGTGTTGCAAATTAAACCCATGCAAAGAACCCATAAACTCTTTCTCTGCACACTCATCGAGAGAAAAAGAATATATAGTGCCAGGCTTAGCTCCCCCTTTACAAGCATCTATGACAATCATTTGGTCTGCCTCTTCAATCTGCGGCAACACATCAAGGACCGCCGTGCCTGCATCCACAATGCAGACATTTTCGTCCTGGAGGAGTTCTGCGAGGACATGCGCCGCATGAACACCAACCCCTTCATCAGCTAATAAAAGATTACCTAAGCCCAGCACTAAAGTTTTCACTCTTTTCGCCTTTCAAAACTATTGCTTCAGGTTTAACAAGTTACTGCGGGCACTTCCAATACCATAGGTTCCTCTTTGGGCCGCATCACATGAACCGCGCATGATAGGCAAGGATCAAAAGAATGAATCACCCTCAGCACTTCAATCGGCTGTGTCGGATCCATAACTGGCGTGCCAACCAAAGCTTGTTCAATTGGACCACGAACATTTTTGTCATCCTGCGGTGAAGCATTCCAACAAGTGGGAGTAATCACCTGATAATGGGCAATTGTCCCACCGGCAATTTTCACCCAATGGCCCAAAGCGCCCCGCGGAGCCTCAGTCAAGCCAATACCTTCTCCATCAGAAAGCAGATTATTCTGCTCATACGATGGCGCACCCATGGTCAGCTGATCCAGCCACGTTAACATCGCTTCTGCCACTTTTAACGTTTCCTGCGCCCGAGCTAAATGCCGATCCATAACAGAAACGCCATTTTGATAGTCTCCGGTCACCCACATCCGAGCCAGAGCTCCGGTTTCAAAAGGTTTACCCTGATGACGCGGCGCTTTCAACCAGGAATATCCGTTTGTTTTTGGATATACCGGTTGGGTATCTCCGCTACGCGGCGTCAAATTATTAGTCGCATCCGCATACCACGAGTGAGTGACTGACTCCGTAATCTGATTTAAAAACACATTATTAGGATTCCCTTTTGTCGCGTTTTCAACACACCCGCGATGGAACAATTTATCCGTCCCGGAAGCATTCAAATCAAATACGCCATATGCCAATAAATTTTTCCATCCGCCTCCAATGTTGAAATAATCGGAATAGATCTGGCTCAAGGCAATAGAATCCGGGATATAAATATTTCTGATAAAATCCAAGAGTAAATTCAACTGAGTTCTGAATTTGGTAATCATCGCCGCATTGGGCACCACAGTATGCCCGCCAGAAATAATCGCCGCAGTAATCGGCATGCGACCGCTCAATAACGCCCCCATCTCATGCGCTCTGCGTCGGGCTGCAACAGCTTGCACAAAATGATCCATGATCGGGTAAGTTGGATTTGATGCGGGAAAACGCATATCCACATTATAAGCCGGGGTCCATGGGCTGGTTTGCGGGCCAGCGACATAATCCAGTAAAGACAGCAAATAAAAATGCAAAATATGCGATTGGACATAATTTGAGCCCAAGGTTAAGTTGCGTAAAATACGGCCATTATCCGGCACGCTCCGTCCTGACGCGTTATCCAGAGCCATGGACGCGGCGAGCCCATGAGAAATCGGACACACTCCGCATATGCGCTGAGTAAGAATAGGCGCGTCCCACGGATGGCGGCCGGCGAGTATCTTTTCAAAACCGCGAAACAGCGTTCCAGTACATTTCGCGTCGGTAACCCGGTTTTGATCAATCGTTACTTCCACTTTCAAGTGACCTTCAATCCGGGTCACCGGATCCATAATTGTAATAGTTGCCATTGTTTATCCTTTCCTATTAACATGACTGTTAATTATCTGACGTGTTCGACATATTTATTCTCACCACACTTTTTTCGACTATTTCCAGTCCGGATACAGCTCTCACTCTTCCCGGCTGAGAACTAACACCAGCCGCTCTGACTGACCAAGAACCGTCAGAAGAAATCGTCGTTGTGGTGTATATTTTTCCGCTTGTCGCATTACTGACAGTCACTCTCGCTCTAGCCTTACCCTGACCGGACACTGTTAAAGTTCTGTTATGATAATCCCATACCGCTCTGGTTATCGTCAGAACCGTAGATGGCGGCGGTGGAGGTGGCGGCAGCGGCACATTACTGACAGACACCGTCAGGCTTTGTCCTTGCGACGAAGCTATTATTGTCGACGGTATCGATGCTGGATTTGTCAGCGTGAACATCCATTGGCCATTCGCCGTAACGGGGGTTTGACCTAGCGTTATGCCGCTGGAATTTTTGATGACAACAACTGCCGCTGCCACACCTGTCCCTTGAACATTTAATTGATTAGACCCCGCAATCCATTGCGCGTTGCTAATGGCAAACACGACCGGAGGCGGCGGGGGTGGAGGCACATTGCTAACCTGGACCGTCAGACTTTGCCCTTGGGACGTTGCCGTCACTGTCGCCGGTATCGTAGCCGGATTTGTCAGCGTGTACGTCCACTGACCATTCGCCGCAATCGTGGTTTGCCCTAACGTGGTGCCGCCAGCATTTTGGATGACCACAACTGCCGCTGCCGCACCTGTCCCTTGTACATATAATTGATTAGAAGCCGCTATCCATTGCGCGTTGCTGATGGTAAACACCAGTGGCGGCGGCATTGCCGGAACATTACTGACGGGTGCAAATAAAACATCCGCATTTAATTTAGCCACAATCGAAACGGGCACAGCCGCCGGGTTATTCACCGTCAACGTCCAGGCTCCGGATGAATTCGGAACAGACTGCCCGATCAGCGCACCTAAATATTCTTCAACAATGACGGTTGAAGCAGGTGTCCCTTTCCCTGAAACAGTTAACTGTTTTGATGTATTATTCCAGGCGGCAGATACGACCTCAAATAGAGCCGGACCAGTCCCTGTCACGGCAGTCAGACTATACATAGGAGAAAATCCGTCAGGAAATCGGCTGTCCGTACATCCCATACACTGCGAATTAGCGCCAATGCACCAATTCGTCCCATTGTTCCATAAACGTTTAGGACAATCTGCTTGAGTCGAAGGGCCTTTACAACCAAGATTTCTCATACACAAAGAATCTACCCCGAAGGTCGTGGCTTTACTGCGATCTTGCCGCGGACAATTTTCATGGACATTATTGTTCTCCCCGCCATACAGGGCAGATGGTCTTCCTGAACTATCCAATGCCGGTATAATACCAGCAATCAGTTGCGCAATGGTCCAGATAATCCAATCCGGATGGGCAGGACAGCCAGCGATATTGATGGTTGGTTTGCCGATGGCAGCACTTAAGCTTTGAATTTGTGTCGGATTCGGTGCAGCGGCAGATATACCACCAAAACTAGCGCAAGTCCCAATCGCTAAATTAGCGATGGAATTGGCTGACAACTGACGTACAGCGTCTAACGCGGTTATTTCCTGCCCGTTTTCTGTCCACAAAAGACAGGTATTACCATTAAATGCCGTCGGGATTCCGCCTTCGACAGCCAAAACGTAAGGATTTTTGGTCGCATTACGGAGATTGGCCACCGCTAAATCACCAGCCGCGCCCATAAGATTGGGATGAAATGCCAGATCAATATGATTGATCAAAAGATCTGCGACATCTAAAGGTTCAGTAGCGGATATACGATTCGCCAATGATACGGTACAACCGGTGCAGGTCGCTGTGCTCAGCCAAATGACTGTGGGTATCCCCGGCCCGCTGGCGGCAAACGCCTTTTGCAGCTGGCCGATCGCCGAGGCGTCCAACCCCAATAATGCTGCTGAAGAAACACAATACTTTAAAAATTCTCTCCGACTTATTCGCATGTCTTCTCCTTTTTTAATGTTTAAAAATACAAATCCCTTTCTCCCCGGGAAATTCGTTCATAATATCGCATAAAATGCGGATACGAATTCGGCGCCGTATTCCGAATCTCATTAATCTCTTTTTCTAAAAGTCCTTTAGCCAGCTCTTGAGTTTTAGCACTGCCAAAATCATCAACCCATTCGCGAAAGGTCAGCACAGCATTGAGTTTACAAAATTTCCCTTCTTTGCCAGAACGCAAAAGATCCATGATACATTTTCCCGTTCTGTTGCAACGGTAGCCAGCTGTACAAAAAGACGTGATATGTCCGAGACGGGTAAATTCCTGGATCACTTCATCCAGACTACGGGTATCCCCCAACATAAATTGCTGACGGCGGCCTTCCTGGGTCATACTGCCGTCGCTGTAAGCGCCAAGGCCAATCTTGGTGGACGCATCCGTCTGCGTAATACCTAATTCAATTGATGCGCGTTTGAGTTCAGGGGTTTCGCGGCTAGTAATGATCATGCCGGCATGAGGCACCGCCAGTCTTAATACCATCATTATTTTTTTAAATTCTTCGTCGGAAACTTTGTGTTTTGACTGATGGGTAAACGGAACATTTTCCGCCGGTTCAAGCCGCGGAAAAGAAATAGTATGCGCGCCAATGCCGAATTTTTTTTCCAATTCGATATTATGCGCAACCAAACCTAATACTTCGTATCTCCAGTCATACAGCCCAAAAAGTGCGCCAATACCCACATCATCAATTCCAGCTTCGAGTGCCCGGTGCATAGCATAAAGCCGCCACAGATAATTCGCTTTAATGGTGTTTTTCGGGTGGAGGGATTGGTACGTCGGATGGTGATATGTTTCTTGAAACACTTGATAGGTCCCAATACCAGCATGGCCTAAAATTTTCAAGTCATCCACACAAAGGGGCGCGGCATTGACATTAACCCGCCGGATCTGTCCATACCCTACTCTGGCTTTAACGCGCACATCGTATATTGTACGGATAGTATCGGCCATATAATGCACATCATTGTCCGGATGTTCGCCGTAAACCACGATCAGCCGTTTATGCCCTATCTGACCCGCCAGTACTTTGGTTTCCTCCGTTACCTCATCCAGCGTTAAGGTTTTACGCTGAGTTTTAATATTCGAACAGCGAAAACCGCAATAGACACAATCATTAACGCAGGCATTACTCAAATAAAGCGGCGCGAACGTGACAATACGGTTATCGTAAACTTTCTTTTTTACCGCCAGAGCGGTTTCTTTCATTTTTTCAAGCAAGTACGAATCTGTCACCCGCATCAGCAGAGCTGTTTCTTCCAACGTAAGAGTCTCAACATCCAAAGATTTTTGTAGGATGTCTAGTATTATTCTTTTATCAGGAATTTTTGTGAAGCAAAGAGCGGCATCCATCCGTTCCTCATCAATAAAAGATTTTCCGCGAGTCAGATACTTTTCAATTTCATCTTCATTAATCCGGGTTTGAGCCCAAGATTTTGTCATGATATCCATTAAAGTGCTCCTTCCGTTATAGACTGTTCCATCAGAAAAATTTTTTCACTCACTCCCAAATCGGTAGGCGCTCGTCCCAAAGAGCGGAGTAAGGCGAGAATATCCTGAATTTGACTGTTGATCGATTCAGAGACATGAGCCCGGTTTGGATAAAGCGAATATAAAGCGCGATATTTAGCCGGCGTCACATTCAACATGACCGAATTAGCTCCGCAAAGCAGGCCTTCTTTGCGGGCATCAGGATGGAGAGTTTCAAATGCGGTCGTAACTAAAATTTTAGCATTTTCCGGATCAAGGATCCTTGCGATTGCCAAAACCTTAAATATTTTATCCTTATCCCACGGTAGATACCCGGCAATCGGCGTATTAGGGTGAGGCAAAAATGGTCCAAACGAAAACATCTCAGCGTTTAACTCTTTTGCCAGAAAAATATCATTGAAAACATCATCGGGTGTTTGACCTGGGATTCCAACTAAGGCTCCGGTCATAATCAAATACCCTAGTTCCCCTGCCCTCTTCAGGTGGGCGATCCGGGTGTCCAAATTACGGCCGGGATGAAGACGGCTATATACCAATGGATTCGAGGTTTCAAAACGCATCAACATAGCCCGGGCGCCCGCATCGTATACGGTTTTCAATCCATCAAAACCAATTTCCCCAAAACTAATCGCGATCAGCACTCCAGCTTGTTTTTTTATTTCTCTTATAATTTTGGCTATTTTATCCGGGGAGAAGAAAGAGTCTTCTCCGCTCTGCAAAACCAAAGCTTTAAATCCGTAATCTTTGATGGCGGAAAGGGCAGTATCAACAATTTCCTGCTCACTCATCCGATAGCGCTTGATTTGTTGATTATGGGAAGAAATACCGCAATAAAAACAATTTTGGGAACAAATATTGGAGATTTCAATAATACCGTGAACACAACATGAATTTTTTAAATATTTTTGCCGCAAAAAATTTGCGCATTTATAGATGAAAGCATTAGCCGCTTTTTCTTCAACAGAAAAAAGATAATGCAGGTCTGAACGCGATAAAGAACTTCGCTCTAAAGCTCGGTCTAAAATACGGGAAAGTTTAGTATCATGATATCCTTCCTCAAAATAAAGTTTGGAAAGGCGCACATCCACTTCCTGCAATTCAAAAAAGGTTTCTTTCCATAAAGCCAGTACTTCCAAAGCCTGGGCAGGAGCAACCTTTTCAATAACATAGCCGCCTTGCGCGTAAATATAATCCCCGATGTTCAAATTAATCAAATCATTAATGGCCCTCTTTTCTTCTCCAAAGTAATCGACAACAACTGTCTTATCATTGATCGCCTTTACCTGACCAGGAATCGCATAACACATATGCCCCCCCTTTAAACAGGATCTCGAAAAATTATGTCTGAATTTATCACAATGAAAATTAATTGAAGATTAAATTAAAATTAAAATCCTTTAATCTTATGGAAATGGTAGAGATTGTTGCGACGGAAACAAATTAAATTAACGCAGATTTATGCTAAGGGGAGAGTGACGGTAAAAATTGATCCTTTATCCGGTTCGCTCGCCACAGTGATGCTTCCATGATGAGCTTGAACAATTGACTGAGCAATATAAAGACCCAGCCCATAACCTGAAGAACGAGAAGGATTTTTTCCTCGATAAAACCGATTAAATATTTTGTCCAGATCTTCTTTTTTAATTCCGACGCCTGAGTCCGTGATGGATACCGCAACTGTGCTTTTTTCTAAATGAACACCAATCAGTACACGGCCGTTTTCCGGTGAGAATTTTAACGCATTATCAATCAAATTAAAAAATACCCTTCTTAAATGAACCGCATCGCCTAAAACCAATATTTCCTGCGCAAGAACATCATAAGTCATATCAATATTTTTTTCTTTGGCGAAAAGCCGCATTTGTTCATAAATATCATTCAGAAAATTCGTTAAATCAATTTCCTGAAAAACTTTGCGGTCAGTGCGGTATTCAATTTTGGCCATCAAAAGAAGATCATCAATAATTTTATTAATCCGGTCCACCTCTTCAATGGTTAACTGGATTACCCGTTTATATTCTTCGATATCCCGTTCTTTTCGTAACGTCAGCCCAGCTTCGCCTTTTATAATGGACAAAGGGGTCTTTAATTCATGCGCCACATGCGAACTGAATTCCGAAATATAAGTAAATGATTCTTCCAGACGCGTGATCATATCATTAAACGCGTCAGCCAGATATTTCATTTCCGCATCCATCTTATCCGTAGCCACACGCGCTTTAAGATTTTCTTGCGAAATACTACTCGCGGTCACCGCGATCTGCACTACTGGTTTTAAAACCAGAGCAATAAAAAATCTTCCTACGATGCCTGCGCCGACAAGTATGACAATAATACCGATAGCAAGATATTTCAGCTGATGTTGTAAAATATGCAATACTGGCCGCCGCGGGCTGACTACCTGCAAAATATAATACTGTCCTCCGGGAACATGAGCGAAAGGGACATTAATAATCCTTACATTGATATTGTCACTTTCAATCGTAGCGCTTTCATAAAAAGGACCGTCTAACGCTTTTTTAATGCCTCGGCTTAATAGCGGCCGTAAATTAGGCGGAAGCGGCCGAGACGAAACAATAAGCTTTTCATTCGCATTATAAAAATTCACATAATCATCATTCAAACTGAATTTATTGGGGCTCTGCAGCCATTTGCTTTCAACTTCCGCGATTTTCGCTTCAGCCGAATGCCGCGGGCCTAACAGCATAGCCCTGCGCACGGCAAAAACCAAAGTCCCGGAATCACCGCCGAGAATCTGAACATAAGAACTAATCGTCGCTGACAGGGTGTCAGCTTTGGCTTTCAGGCTTTGGTCCAAAGACTTATAAAAAATATTGGAAGAATTAAGATAAAGGTTGCCCCTCCACAAAAAAAAGCCAATAACGCAGTAAAGCAAGGCATATAAAATAATCGCTTTAAATTGAATGGAACGTAATTTCATAATTTACGAGGCTAATCTTTTTTTGGGAAGGATTTCTTTTTTGTTGTCGTCACTGATTTTGAGAATATAGCCTGCGCCTCGCACAGTATGAATCAATGGACAGGGCTGCTCTTTATCAATTTTACTACGTAAATAATTGATATGAACATCTATAACATTAGTAAAGCTATCAAAACTTTCATTCCAGACATGTTCAGAGATCATGGTCCGGGTCACAATTTGTTCCTGATGAATGAGCAGATATTGTAAAAGACTGAATTCCTTGTTCGTCAAAACTATTTCTTTTCCTGCCCGCTTGACTTTATGACTGACTTGATCAAGTTCAAGATCATCAATCTTTAAAATATTCCCTTTTTCCCTGTGTTCCCTGCGCAATAGGGCGCGCACCCGCGCTAAAAACTCTTCAAAAGCAAAAGGTTTCGTGAGGTAATCATCTGCCCCCGCGTCCAGAGCATTGACTTTGTCATTAACAGAAGAACGCGCCGTTAACATCAAAATGAGAGCATTAACCTTTTTATTACGCAAATCCCGGCAAACCGATATCCCTTCCCGGTCAGGAAGCATAATGTCGAGTACAATTAAATCATAAGTATTTATGTCCGCCAAATATAAACCTTGCGCCGCATCTTCTGCCACATCAACAGCATAATGCTCTTCTTTTAACCCGCGAAAAAGAAAACTCGCGATCTTTTTTTCATCTTCAACTATCAGAATACGCATAGCTATCCCCCATTACATTAATATTGCATTTATTATATTTGCTGTCAAGTAACACAAAAGTAACAAGAAAAAGTCTAATTCATGCGGGGACAACGCTTTTCACGCAAGGATAAAAAGTAAGATTCCACTGTCCGGGTGCTTAATACTCCCGCGATAATGCTGGTCACAAAACATCCAATAATCGCCAGAGCCGGAGGAATAACCGTGCCATACCATGGTTTCCATAGTTCCAATATAAGAAAATGCCAAATATAAATCCCGTAAGAGTTCCGCCCCAGCCATTGAAAACTCTTAAGGTTAGCAAAAACAGAAATCCCATGGTAAGCGGCAAAGAGTAAAAGTCCCGTAGATAAATAACCTAAAGTGTAAAGATACCACGGCCCCCAATAATAACTCCAGTCTAAACAAAAATATAAATAATAGACCAACGCCGCCCCTATCCCCCAATAGACAATCCCCCAAAAAATATTTTTTTTGATAAGAGACCAATATGGCTCCAACAAAGCCAATAAACAACCTAGGCACAAAGGCCCCAAATTATGAAGTATCGTCCAATACGGAGTAGGTGAGCTAAAAGGCCAGGTAATTAACGGCTGTCCTGTTTTTAAACAATAAATCCGAATCAGAGGAGATATCGCAATCAAGCTCAGGCATATCCCGATTAAAGTTTTCCGCCGGTTTCGCTCAGGAACAAACCTATTGACCGCCAGAATAATTAAAGGACAAAAGAAATAGTATTGTTCCAAAACAACGAGTGTCCAGGTATGTGACAGAAAAGGGTGCAGCGGAAAATAATTCTGCAAAAAAAATAAATGTTGTAGAGCGGCAACCGCAACAACGTATAAATTCTGCTGATTTTGCCAGGCGTAAACACCCAAACTCAACATGACTACTAAAAAATATACCGGATATATTCTGAAAAATCGTCGTTGATAAAAACGAAACACAAAATCCTTCGTCAACGGACCCCGAAGTAAAATTTTGGTTATTAAAAAACCACTGATCACCAAAAACATTTCTACGCCTAAAATGCCCTTCATATTGACGATAATATGCTGGATACCCACAAAAAATTGCGTCAGATTGATCTTAAAAACATCCCACGCTGTATAAAAAATCCGTTTTAATAAAGGCGGATCGTTTTCAAATATATTATCCAGATTAAACCCGCGCCGAATGTGATGGGTCAAAATCATAATCATCGCAATAGCTCGGAACCCATCAATAAAATCATAATGCCCCTGCGCTTGTGAAGATGGACTTATCTTAACAAGATTGTTATGCGCGGTAGATATGGGGGTTGTTTTTTTATGTTTCATAAAAACGCAAAAAGCAATAGAAATGGTGTCGGATCTCGACAAGGAAAACTCTCGTTCAAAAAGCAAACGGCTTGCCGTTAAATGCTTGGCGCCTATAACTAGTCGAGAGCAGACACCTTATTTTAAATGCGAAAACGTCTTACCAATTTTTGTAAAGAATCTGCCTGCGAAGCCATTTGTTCTGAAGAAGACGCGAGATGTGCTGCTGTCGTAGCATTGGATTCTGTTATAGCGGAGTTTTCCTCCATCCCAGCAGCCTGCTCCTGAGTTGTATCAGCGACTTGTTGAAGTTGAGCTGCAATTTTTGTAATATTATCGATAATGCCAGCGATCCGAATACCTGTTTCCTTAGAAATACGAACGCCATTTTCAACCTGCGATAAATTTTCTTTAATCAGATTCTTGATTTCCTTAGCAGAAATCGCGCTGCGTTCAGCCAGCTGTCTGACTTCATCAGCAACCACCGCAAAACCCTTGCCATGTTCTCCGGCACGGGCCGCCTCAATAGCCGCGTTTAAAGCTAAAAGGTTAGTCTGATCCGCGATATCCGTAATAAGTTCCACAGCATCCGCCATCAGCTCAGAACCTTTCTCAATCCCGGTAATCGCATCAACAGTATTTATCATCGCATGCCCTGCCTTCTGCGCCTCCTGAGCCACCCCTTGAGCAATTAGATTAGAATTCCGCACATTTTCTGAGTTCATCTGCACGGAACTGGACAGCTCCTCAAAAGACGCCGCCTGCTGTTGTGCTCCGTCAGAAATCTGTTGAGAATTGGAGGCCACATCATCAACCGCCAACTTGAGCTGGGTCGCCAAATCCGCGATTTGTTTAATCATATTTTTTAAATTCAGGATCAACTTATTGATAGAAATGCCCGCATCCGACAATTCATCACGGGTCTTGATCTCTAATAATGTAGATAAATCACCATCGCCGCTGGCTAGATTTTTCAAAACAACGCCAAAAGAAACAATCGGCTTGACAACAATAGATCGGATAAAATATATACACATGGCTGCAATTAAAAAGGCCGCAATGACACATATCATGACAAACACCGTGATAAATTTATTGAGCTTTGCATATATCTCAGAATCTTTCATCTCAACGGCTACAATCCAGTTCCATGGAGCAAATTTCTCAAACGCGGCTGTAAGCTTTTCACCATTTAAGGAATAACTGACAACTCCCTTTGATTTCGCTTTCATTTCCAAGAAAACATTCTGGTCCGCGTATGCTCCGACCCCTTTATTATCAGACCGAACAGGTACGGCCCCCGAAATATCTAAAATATAAGCCACGCCCGTTTTCTTATATTTAAAAGCCATAAAATCATTGAATATTTGTTTCTGATACTTAAGCACCGCATCCTTATCCTCTGTCATGCCCATATTATCAATCGACGTATAACGATCCTTGATCTGCTGCATCTGCCCCTGCAATTGACTTTCTAGAAGCTCATGAACTAAAGGCTTAATCGCGCCAGCAGTAATTTTAAGAGAAACCATAGCCAAAACCAAAAAAACCACCACAAGTCCCAAAATAATTTGTGAACTTATTTTAAACCCAATGGAATCCACATTTAATTTTACCACGATTTCTCCGCTGTTTTATTAATCAAAATAGCCGCAGCCAATTATTGCGCCATCAATCTTTTCGAAATAAGAATTTTTCCTCTAAATCTTGCCGGTCTTCTCATTTTTAAACCCATAAGAAGTCTCCCCCTGCCCTTTCTGCTTGGCAATCTTAATCATCTCCTGCACAAACAACTTGCCATCCGGATCTTTGCTGTTAAGAACATTGGTTCCCAAACGCTTAAGATTCCCATCTCCGCGCGCTAAATTAATACCCTCAAAACTATGAATAAAAACATACAATTCCCCATCAACAAACTGTCCTTTTGTATCATTCACCGCCGCAATAGTTTTATCCAGGCCATTGGCTTGATAAAAAGCGACAGCCTTCTGAACCATTTCTTTGGCTTTCAACGCATTCCGCGAGTTAAAATTCTTATCTTGTGCCCGCACGGGTACTGTCATAAACACGATGCCTAACATAATTGTCAAAAATTTTTTCATATATTTCTCCTGGTTTCTCTTGTTGCAACAATACCCTATTTTAGTTTAAGATTAAACGGATATAATACGCCGTATTCCTATTACTAAAATTGGTTTTTAATATAACATTTTTTATGTTTATTTTACACTGAAAATATGAAATAAATCATGCTTTTAAAAATAAAAATATTTTTTCACCCAAAGGGTGAAAGTTTTCAACAACCACATATCACATACCACATACTGCGCACGACATCCACTCCTCATTCCTGATTTCTAATTCAAAATTAGGGTCATGCCGTTTTTCAAATTAAACCAAATAATTTTTTTATTTCGAATACATGGCTTGGAGCTGAGAAATTTTCGGGAAATCAGTATAATACTCCCCCTGAGGCCCAACATAACCGGCTCCAGATCTCTTGATTAGCACCGGATTGTATCCTCCCTGGCCATTAGGGACATTAATAGTAAATGTTTCGCCATTTGACCCTTGAAGAACTTGCGGTGTAGGAGCAACGACAACTGGAACCTGCTGAACGACCGCCACAGGTTGTGCCACAGGTTCATTAGGAATTTGCGAACCGGCAATGCCTCCAATAGCTGCGCCAGCTACCCCACCAATCAAAGCTCCTCCTACATCCTGGTGCCCCTTCATCTGATGTCCAAGGATACCTCCGGTGACTGCGCCCAGAATAGCGCCCAATCCAATCCCTTCTGCCACTTTTGTCTGATTTCGTTGCTCAACGACAACTGGTGCCTGTTGAACAACCATGACTGGTTCGGCCTGCAACCTCATGATCGGCGCAGGGACAACTTGATATCCGTGATAAGTACGAACATAATAAACTCCGCTATCCGTATAATAGGTTATACCGTTAATATTCATAATACGAAAATCCTGAGGAATAGACGAAACAATTGCTCCGATAGGCGGCTCAACCAGAACATACGATCTTCCTACATGGGTGTAATACAAACCATCATAATAATAATATCTACTTCCGCCAGCCACCACCGGTGCATAATCATTGGAAATAAAATCAATTTCCAACCCCACGCGAGGATGTTCACGATACCGGTAAAAATGGTCACGACGGTCAAAATGATCGCGGCGGTCAAAAGAATCGCGCTGATCGTTCCGATCGGCATAGGCAAATACCGGAACCCCCAATATCATAAGAGCCCCGATCATTAAAAAAACTTGTTTAAAATTCATTTTTCCTGGCATCATAAATCCTCCCTTTGTCATTAAACCCAACAACAATGTCTATCTAATCATTTAGACAATCTTTTTACTTAAAAGTTCCTATAATAAAAAAACACGCAGCTTCAGTATGCTCACCGCCGCATCATATTACTAAATTTTATTTTCCAATAGTGATATTATTAATTACGTTAGTCACCCCTTTAACATCCCTTGTCACTTTAGCAGCCGCATCTTTTTCCCCTGCAACGGCAGTTTGGCCGCTTAACGTTACTACTCCATTTTTCGTCTCAACCACAGCCTTAATCCCACTCGTCAAACGATGCGCGGACAAGGCCAATTTAACTGTAGCAGTCACTGAAACATCATCGATTTCTTCGTCCGTTCTTTCTTTCGTTTCTTTTACTTCTTTTACTTCTTTTATTTCTTTCATATCTTTCTCTTCATTAAGCTTGCTTGCTACAGTCATATCATTCCTAACATCATTGACACTTTTAAGATCTTTGACGTATCTATCCATCAAGTCTTTTTGGGCTTGGCTGTCAGCTTTACCTTTCAATGTTACGATTCCATTTGTAGAAGATACCTGAGTTTGCCCACTGCTAGTATTACGATTATAAAAAATCATATCTTTCACCTGCATAATAATCCAGTCATCCGAATTCACGGGAGGATTCTCGCCATTAACAACAAGCTGATTATCCACATTTTTGACCCCCGGCAAATTCGCCACAATCTCTTTAGCCCAGATTTTATGATTTTCTTCACTCACTTTTCCCGTCAAGGTCACCTCACCATCTTTATTTTGAATGGCAATGTTATCATCCTTAAGATATGTTTTAAAAACATAGGATTGCTTAGCTGTTGACTCAATCCCTTCCTCCGGCTGAGCGGCGGATGCAGATAGGCCTGTAACTAAAATTACCGCCGTAATGGCTAATACTATTTTCAAATAATTTCTACCCATAAAACACCTTTCCTTGCTAAATTATATTTAAAAAATTATGCCCCAATATCCTCATTCCATAATTCAGGTTTGGCAGTAATAAAATCTGTCATGAGCCCAATACATTCATCATTCTGCAAGACATCTGTTTGAACGCCGCGATAACAGAGCCAATCTTCTTCTCCCATAAAAGTACGGTTCTCACCTATGACAACCTTCCGGATCCCGTACAAAATAATGGCGCCGCTGCACATTGGGCAAGGCGAGAGCGTCGTGTATAAAATTGATTCCCGATAAACCCGCGCCGGTTGTCGTCCCGCGTTTTCCAGCGCGTCCATCTCGCCATGCAAAATAGCACTGCCTTTCTGTACCCTCCGGTTATGGCCACGTCCGATAATTTGCCCGTTGTGAACAATCACGGAACCTATAGGGATTCCCCCCTCTGCCAATCCTTTTTTTGCTTCATCGATTGCCGCAGCCATAAAAATGTCCATTTAATACCATCCCCCACTATTCAACATAATTATTAGATCAACTATTATGTACCATTTTAATTTAATATCACAAAAAAATTTATAAAAAAAGAACAACCGCTTTGGTTGTCCCTTTTTTAAAACAGAAACCGTCATTAGTAAAATTGAATTCAAATCATTATCTCATTGATTAACCATGCACCTTAATATCCAAACTAGGATCACGATCATAGTGTCCTCGATCGTCATGGTGCCGGTCACGATCAACAAAAAAACAACCAGCCATTTGGGCCGCTAAAGCAATGCAAACTAATATCTGTAATAAATTTTTAAATTTTTTAAACATGTTTTCTCCTGCTTTTACTTAGCAATTGTCATGTTATTTATCACTGTTACCACGCCCTTGACATCTTCCGCAACTTTGGCGGCCATCTCTTTTCCTGCTGCGTTAACCGCTTCACCGCTTAAGGTGACGATGCCGTCTTTTGTCTCAACCCCAGTCTTAAAAGCACTGGTAGAATGATGCATCAAAAACGCCATCTTAACTTGAGCCGTAATCGAAGCATCATCAATTTTATCACCCAGGGCCTCTTTTGATTCCTTGGGCATGGGGGCAATGCTCATTTCATTTTTTACCTCTTTTACTCCTTTAACATCTTTCGCATATTCCCCAGCCAAATCTTTTTGAGCTTGAGATAGCGCCTCGCCTTTCAACGTCACTACTCCTTCTTTAACATCCACTTCAGTTTTAAAAGCGTTGACATGAGGATGGAACAAAAGCACGGCCTTTACTTTCATTCCAATCCATCCATCAGAATTCTCAGCCGGACCTTCTCCTTTAAAAACCAACTGATCATCTACACTTTTAACTCCGGGCAAACTCGCCACAGTATCTTTCGCCAAAGCTTTATGAGCTTCGTCGTTGACTGTCCCTGTTAAAGTGACTACACCGTCCTTAGACAAAGTTCGAATATTATCGTCTTTGAGATAGGTCTTGAACACATACGACTGCTTAAATGATGCTTCAATTCGTTCATCCATTTCAGAAGCACGTGCCGATAAGCTTGTGAATAAAACTGCGGCTGTTACCGCGACCAATGTTTTTAAGTAATTTACTTTCATGGACTGCCTTTCATTTTTACACATCCCCTAATTATCGAATTCTAATGTCGTTCATATTTCCTATTATTCCAAAAGCTTGAAGCAGCCAAATAACGACTACAATAAGCACGACAATATTCAAAATCGACTTAATTTTGGCATCCATAGGAATATAAGTGTTAACCATCCACAGAATGACCCCGATAACAACTAAAACCACAACTACAGAAATTAAAGACATTTGACCCTCCTATTTTTTCCTATTATAATCATTTTTATTATGCTCTTATTATTTTTAATGCCCATTGGCTGAATCTGTTTTATATTGACTTTTTTCACCGGTAGTTACGCAATCTGTCTCTTGGCCTTTAGGCCAAACATTCAAAGCATCAAATAGATAATCTTTATTTGTATCATCATTCTGATGCCGGCATTCTAAACACCTATTCCGATGGTTCAAACATCGTAAATGAAAACCACATACGCGCATATATATCCTTTTTTAACAAATGGATCATACCCAGAGAGAAAGGTATTTTAGCGGACAATGAAAAGAAGACAATTGAACCGGGGTATAATACAAATACATGTGGTGAAATCAGACACCTTTTAAAAAAACCACTCTCGTTCGACAATTGATAGAAATTGTCTCTGGCTCTGCCAAGCCTTGCCTCTCATCAATAAACAACAAGCCCCTTTTAATAAAGAAGGTATTTGCCATCAATTTCTGACACAACACCACGCAATGATCTCCTTCGTCCTCTACATCCCGCCGGCCTGAATTTCTAAAAATTTCCTTGAGCATATGAGTCCGCGAGAGAGTCATTTCCTCATTTGTAAACATCATTCGATTTGCCATGTTTAACTCCTTTCAAAAAATTGGTTTATACTCTTATTTTAAGATGCGCCGGAGAGAAAACAACTAAACTAAAGTATAACCCCAATTTCGAATTAAAATTCGTAATTGGGAGTGCGTAGTATGTCGTATGTAGTATGTGGCGTCGGTATTTTAAAAAACATGCTTTTAAAAATAAAAATCTTTTTTCACCCAGGGGTATAACAAGGCAAAAATATGGACAAAGGAGGTACTGCTAAAGGGAGACAAGGCCCGCTTTTCGGGCGAAATGGATAAGCTCTGTGACGGTTTTAGCTTGCATCTTGTGCATAACGCGGCTGCGGTGTACTTTGATCGTCTGAATGGCAGTTCCCCGCTTAAACGCAATTTGTTTATTCAACATGCCTTGAGCCACAAAACGAAACACCTCTAGTTCCCTGACCGACAAGGTATCGACGCGTCGTTTAATTTTAGCTATTTCGTCTTGTTGTTTATTGTGAATTTTACTTTTGGCAATGGCCAGCACAATAGCATCAACAAGTTTTTTTTCTGTAAACGGTTTAGGAAGAAAATCAATAGCGCCAGCCTTCATCGCTTTGACGCTCATAGGGATATTACCATGTCCGGTGATAAAAATGATGGGGATGACCATGCCCCGCTCAGCAATTATGTTCTGAAGAGCAAACCCATTAATATTAGGCAGACGGATATCCAAAACCAGACATGAGGCGACCTTAGAATGTTTAAAAGCTAAAAAATCTTCCGCCGTCGTAAAGGTCTCCACTTTAAACCCATTCGATTGTAACAATAAAGCTGTAGACCGGCAGACTGAATTATCATCATCAACGACATAAATCATGGCACTGTTATTTTTCATAAGTCCTGCTTCATATTAACCGGAAGGGTGAAATAAAAGGTCGCGCCACCATCCGGATTATTTTTCGCTTCTAAACAGCCACCATGCGCTTCCACAATAGAGCGGCTGATCGACAACCCCATACCCAACCCATCCGGCTTGCTCGTAAAAAAATGGGTAAAAAGTTTGTTCATATTTTCCAGCGGAATACCGCAGCCAGAATCCTTAACCTCTACCAAAATCATACCCGCACCTTGGAGTGATGTTTCGACCATCAGTTCCCGGGATTCACGACTCGCCTCCATCGCTTCCAAACTGTTACTGATAAGATTCAAGATCACCTGCTGTAATTGTATTCGATCGCCTTGGATCATAGGAAGAGGATCATCCAACTTAAGTTTGATAATTTTATTCCTGGCTGTGATATGCGCCATCATAAGATTAGCTGTATCCGTAATAAGCGTATTGATATCCAGCGGTTCAAAAGTAGGTTTACTTTTTTTTAATAATGTCCTTAACCGCCGGATCACTTCCACTGCCCGATGATCATCGTTCACAATGTACTGCAAAATTTCCTGCAATTGCGGTTCCCGGCCGGCAAATATCCGCTGTGCTGCCTGAGCATAAGAAAGAATTGAGGTCAAAGGCTGACTAATTTCATGGGCCAAAGAAGAAACAAATTCCGCCAGCTTACCTACCCGCGTGACATGAAGAATTTCCTCACGCTGATTCTCAATCTCTAAATCTTTTTCCTTCATCAAGGTTATGTCAGTTTTAATCCCCACATAATGCGTGATCTCTCCCTGAATATCACGTATCGGAGCCATGCGAAGTAAGCTGGAAAATTTTTCGCCGTTCTTTTTTAAATTAGCAATCTCCCCATGATAAGGTTTTCCCTGAAACAAAATTTGTTTTATTTCTTCAGAGACACGCTCGTTCACATCAAAACCACAAAGCAAAAAATAATTTTTTCCCAAAATTTCTTTTTTTGTGTAGCCAGTAAGACTATAAAAAGACGAATTGGCATAAATAATAGGGAAATCCGGCGTCTTGGCATCGACAACAAAAACGCCGTCCAAGACCGATTCCACTGCTTTTGTTAAAATATGTATTTGATCATCCGCGAGTTTTTCCCTATCAACACCTTTTTGCAGTTGCGCATTTTTGATCTTCAGCTCATCCGTTTGCTTGCGCACCTTCTCTTTCAAATGACTGTGAGTCTCTTGGGGCAATAACAGCTTTTTTTCTTTTTTGGTTTGTTTCATAGCTGCTCATTAGTTTTATCTAACGCCCCATTGATCAAATCAACGAGCTCCTGGCCCTCAAAGGGTTTTTGCAAAAAACCAACAGCGCCGACTTTCACCGCCTGCTGTGCGGCATTCTCGTGCTTTTCCGCGGAAATAAAAATAATCGAACGTTTTGATCCGGAAGCAAGAATTCTTTTCTGGGTTTCCCAACCGTCTAATCCCGGCATATGAATGTCCAATACTAAACAGCCCGGTTCATGGTTAGGAACAGCGTTAAAAAAACTTTGAGCGGAATTAAATGTTTTCACGTCAAAATCAAAAGTCGATAAAAGAATCTTGAGCGAGCAGCATACCGACTCATCGTCATCCACAATATAAATGTTTTTATGCTGTAAAAGCATTTAACAGCGCTCCTTAATGGAAAAGGGTTAAATACAAAAAATCCGATAAATTAAAAAGTAATCTTAATATTATTATATGAAAAAAAATTTAATCAATACTCCCAAAGTATAATACAGCAAATAAAAAACCCCTCGCAACTTATCCAGTCACAAGGGGTACGATAGCAAAGCAATAAACTCTTTTCTTTTTAAAATAAAAGCAGAAAACCGTTAGCTGTAAACACCAAGGAAAACGCGCCGATAATAATTCCAGTAATCCACATTTCTTTTCTTCTTAAAAGAGCGCCTACAGAAGAAAGCATAATCCCGATCTGTGAAAACACCACTGCCAGAGAAAATTGACTGCCTTTCCTGACCACAATACCATTTTCCTTGCCTATATTTTCAGCTTCTTTTTTAATTGCGGTTTTCTCCTCTTCATAACGCGCAATATCAGATTCATAATTCTTTAAGTTTTGCGTTAAGAATTCTTTTTGCTCTGGGGTGGTGGCCCCCAAAATATTAGATTTAAAAGTCACTTGCTGGGCCTGTACTAAATTTTGTTTAACGCTTTTAGCTTGATAGTACGACCATTGGCTTCCTTCTCGCGCAGTTAAAAGCTGTGCTTTGGCAATAAAAAATGCTGACCGTGATGAAGCGATCGAAGCAATGACGGCCAAAACTGTTGTGGTTATTGCTACACCCTTCATCCATTTTTCTGGTAAAATATCTGCCATAATCACTCTCCTTGCTTTATTTCTGCTTTGATTTTTAAAATTATTTTAACATATGAGCCCTAAACTTTCATTATAATCGGATTAAAAGCTTTTGCCGCAACCAGAACTTTATCCCCAACGCGCCATTCTCTAGCCTCTTCTTCTGTCGCAATGACTTTGGTACAATTATGACCTATCTGAACAGTAACAATATACAAAAAATCTTCCAACTTAAGTTCTAAAATATTTCCTACAAACTTAAATTCTCCGCTTAAAATTTCTTGGCCGAAAATTTCTTCTGGTTTTCCGGCACGGACAATCTTTCCCTGTTCCAAAATTAAAATCTGGTTTGAAAGTTTAAACACTTCACTTAAATCATGCGTCACAAAAATAGTAGGAATTTTAAAACGATGATAAATAGCCAGAATTTCGTCTTGCAATTTTAACCGCAATTCCAAATCCAAAGAAGACAGAGGCTCATCCAACAAAAATATTTTCGGCTTGTGGAGTAAGGCCCTGATCAACGCTACCCTTTGTTTTTGGCCGCCGGACAATTTATCCGGCTTACAATGGCTCAATGCTGTCAAATGAACCATTTCTAACGCGTCATCAATCAGGTTATAATCCTTTGGATTTTGAAGCGCGTATTCTAAATTTTCACGAACCGTCATATGAGGAAATAAATTGTAATCCTGAAAAACATAACTGATGCGCCTTTTCTGGACGGGTTTATTGATTCCCTTTCCACTATCAAACCATACTTCATCATCTACTTTAATGAATCCTTCATCAGGATCAGTCAGCCCTGCGATCATCCGTAAGATCGTGGTCTTGCCTGCACCCGAGGGACCATAAAGCGCTATCAACTCCTTATCAGCAATCTTAAAATCAACTTCTAAGCTAATAGAGCCCTGGCTGGTTATCAATCTTTTTTTGGCTTTGATGATGATCATTTAAATAATTTTTACTGTTTTCCGGTTTAAGATATTTAACGTGAATAAAATGACAAAAGCAGTCACAAAAAGAATGCCGGCGTAAAAATGGGCATTCGCGTAATTAAGCGCTTCCACATCATTAAAGATCGCGATCGAGGCAGTCCGCGTCACTCCCGGAATGCTTCCTCCAATCATCAAAACCACACCAAATTCTCCGACAGTATGCGCAAAGCCCATGACTATGCCGGTCAGCAAAGATGGCTTAATATTCGGCAAAATTACTTTAAACAAGGTTTCCCTTTTCGACTTTCCTAAAGAATAAGACGCCTCAATTAATGATTGAGGAAAACTTTGCAATCCGGCTTTTATAGGGTTAACCATAAAAGGCAGACTAAACAATACTGAGCCGATCACCAGCCCCAAAAAAGTAAAAACAATTTTTATATGAAAAAATGTTTCCAAAAAATTTCCCAACCAAGATTGCGGACTAAAAAAAAGAAGAATATAAAAACCTAAAACTGTGGGCGGTAAAACCAATGGCATACTGATCAACGGTTCAACCAGATATTTCAATTTGCGGGGAGTAAACACCACCCAATAAGCCAAAGGCACGCCGATTATTATCAAAATCAACGTCGTCGTAGCCGCCAGTTTAAAAGTTAATAACAAAGGGCTTAAATCAAAATTCATATTTTTCCGTCTAATTTATTCATGGCAAAATATATCCATATTTTTTAAAAATTTCGCCGGCTTTTTCTGTAAAAAGAAAATCAAAAAATTTCTGCGCCGATGCAAGGCTGCCTTTTTCAGTATATTTAAGGATAACGACTCCTTGCGCGATCAGCTCATACGCCTCTTGGGGCACATCAATCCATTTTCCTTGATCTTTCATGGTCGGAGCCAACACGACCGATTTGGCGGTAAATCCGATTTCAGCGGCTTTTGAGGTAATAAATTGATTGGCTTGAGCAATACTTTCGCCGTAAACTAATTTATCCTGAACTTTAGTGTACAAATTATAATGCTGTAAAACATTGATGGCCTGACGGCCGTAAGGAGCTGCTTCCGGCGAAGCCACGGCAATCTTCTTGACCTCCGGAGCGAGCAGGACATCCATCCCTTTAGATAAATCAATATGATCAAGAGTCCATAGAACCAAAGACCCATACGCGTAAATCTTAGGATCATTGATCGTCAAACCCGCTTTCTTGAGCGCTTGCGGATATTTCAGGTCCGCGGAAAGAAAGACATCAAACGGCGCGCCATTTTCAATCTGCGTTGTAAATTTTCCTGACGATCCAATAACCGGCTTAACATTGATTCCGGTTTCTTTTTGAAATTCCGCTTTAAGTTCGTCAAAAGCATACTGAACATTGGCAGCGACAGCCACGGTTAAATCGCCGGCAAAAGCACAAACCGAAGAATACAGCATAAATAGCAATAATAATAAAACGGATTTAATTTTCATCATATTCTCTCTCTAGATTAGTATTTTTTGTTTCTCTGGAACACAAAAGAGCCAGGAAAGTCAAGACAGCCAGCGCGGAAAGATAAAGCCCGACCGAACCAACTCCATGATGCCTAACCAGCCAGACAGCAGCAAAAGGTGTTAATGCTGCGCCGAGAATAGAAGCAGCATTGTAAGAAATGCCCGAACCTGTATAACGCACATTAGTCGGAAACAGCTCAGGGAGAACAGCAGACATGGGGCCAAAGCTCAATCCCATCAGCGCCATGCCGATACTCAAAAATAAAAGCATCAGTCCCATATTGGCCTTTTCTCCTGTGCCCATGACGGCAGGATCAAGAAAGAAGTTAAATGAGAGTCCAAACAAAATGATGAGAGCCGTCACAACCAAAAGGACGCTCCTCCGGCCGAATCTATCTGCCAGCCAACCCGAAACCGGGATCATTCCGGCAAAGAAAAAAACGGAAACCAGTTGCAGCACCAAAAAACCGCGGTAACCGATTCCTAAAAAACCCAGTTCAATTTTACCAATAGCATACGAAAGGATCCAGGTCGTCATCAAATAAAACACGCCGTAAGTGGCCAACATGATAAAAGTGCCGAGGATGAGTTCCTTCATATTCTTTCGAAATACGACGGCTAATGGCACTTTTAATTTCTTTCCATGCGCCATGGCCCGGCTAAAAACCGGCGTCTCTTCAAGTTTGAACCGCACATATAAACCTATAGCCACCATAATAGCAGAAGCTAAAAACGGTATGCGCCATCCCCAGATGAGAAAATCACTTTTAAGCTGAGACTGGGCAGAATTGTAATTAAACAAGATGGTTAAAAGCAGAAAAAATCCATTGGCCAGAATAAACCCAAACGGCGCGCCGAGCTGAGGCCACATCGCGGCCCACGCTCTTTTCCCCTCTTTCGCTGTTTCCGTCGCAAGAAGAGCCGCCCCTGACCATTCCCCGCCAAGCCCCAGACCCTGACAAAAGCGCAATATCGTCAACAAAACTGGAGCCAAAAGCCCGACCCGCATAACTGTCGGCAGAAGCCCGATTAAAAAAGTAGCAATCCCCATGGTAAAAAGCGATCCGACCAAAGTAGCCTTGCGCCCGATCCGGTCGCCAAAATGTCCAAAGAGCACAGAGCCGACGGGACGCGCCACAAAAGCAACGCCAAAGGTAGCCATAGACGCCAGAAGCGCAGCTGCCGCATCAACCTTTGGGAAAAAAAGAAGTGGAAAAACTGAAACCGCAGCCGTGGCGTAAATATAAAAATCATAAAATTCAATCGTTGTCCCAATCATACTGGCAACGATAATGCGCCGACGAAGCGCATCAGCACCACCGTCGGAAAATACACTAGCGCGCTGTTGCATAGTAATTGGCACTCAAGAATTTAGTATACTTTTGAATTCCGTTGGTCCTCAGATTATTTATTGCTAATACTCCTTTATCATCAACTGGCGTTTGATTGATCCACCTATTTACATAAGCTTCACGTTCTGCTTCGCTCATAAAATTATCTCGAATAATTTTCAATTCTCCTGAATCAAGAAAAAATCCGCCACATATGTAACACTCATCCGCATTAATCTCTTTTTCCGACTCAAATAAATGCCGATGCAAGGCTATGCCACATTTAGGACAGTTAATCTGCCCGCGATTTTCATCATTATAGCGAGGATAATTTAAGGCTTGTTGAAGGGCATCGCCCAAACCTTCATTGCTTTGATCTAATTTATTTATTTCTTTCCAATCAAACCACATGCCCTTACACCCGCTTAAACAAATATCCACGTCAACCCCGCCTAAATTTTGCACGGTCATTTCCTTTTGACAAACTGGACAAAACATATTCTCTCCCTTCATTTAACTTTTGTTAAATCGCTTTATTTCAATCATATAATCAGCCATTAAATTTAGCAAACCTTATAAATATAATAAATATTGAGAGGCACTAACTAATTCTTCATTACCGCTTTTCCCTAATATACGTTTTTTCCCGATTTATTCTCCATGCTCATAAAAATATTTACCGTATAAAATTTGTAAATATCCGCTCTTCCTTCTCCGGAAAAGCAATTCCAGCCTTTGTGCCGGCTTCTTTACATTTTAAGAACCACGCCATATTTCTTCCCAATACCCGCATAATCTGCAACCCCTCTAAATCTTTTTGTACGTCCTCCGGCACAGCCCCATGAACCATATTCCAATATTGTGATGAAATAATTGGCATTTCTGAAATAGTAAAATATTTGTTAAGCTGATCAAATGTTGCAGTCGTTCCCGCGCGTCTGGCGGAAACAATGGCTGCGGCCGGTTTCAAATAAAACGAATTTCTCCCGGAAAGAAGATTAGCAAAAAACACGCGGTCCATAAAAGAAGTTATGGCCCCGCCGGCCGACGCATAATGGACCGGAGAACCAAATACAAACCCATCGGCATCTTTGGCCATATCCAGAAATTCATTGACTCTATCGTCGAACACACAACGCTTTAAATCCTGGCATTTTCGGCAAGCAATGCATCCGGATAAAGGCTTTCTGCCGATCTGAAATATTTCCGTTTCTATTCCGTTAAAGTTTAATGTTTTAGCAACTTCCGCCAATGCCGTGTATGTACAGCCTTTTTCATGAGGACTTCCATTGACCAATAATACTTTCATGTTTATTCTCCGCTTATCTTTTATAAATCTATTTCACTTTTACAAAAGTGTCTGCCTCGGTGTCACAATGATAAATATCCGCCAGATCCTTTTGCACCAGGTAGGTGTCATATTTTTCCAGCCGATCCTTGGTCTTGTAGCTGACATAAACCCAATAATACTCGGCGTGATATTTGTAATCCGGATCATTCTTGGTGTGACCCGGTTCCGGAGAGGCAATAATCGAAAGGGTCATTTTGATCTTGGTGTTCCCCGCGGCAAGCCTGAGTTTTTCTGACCGAATATCGGGGACATTGTCCAGCAAATAAGATGTTATCTTGACCAGGGTATCCTGGGAAACCGTCTTATCCGTCGTGACAACGGCATCCGAGGCATCAAAATTAAAAAATGAGCACCCAAGCAAGATCACAGCTGTACCCAGCAGTGCCGCATAGACCATAAAACGTCTTTTCATTTTTCGGATCCCTTCCCGTTAGAACCATTCTCCGGTTGAAGTTTTTATTTGTTCTTTCGCGTCTTTAGATAATCTGCGTTTTTCAAAATTAACCGATCCATCCCAGGAGTACTCCGTGCGCTGGCACTCGTAGGCGTCGTCTCCTTTTCCGCAAAATACGGACTCAACCATCAAGTTGCCTTTTTCCTCATTATATGTTCGGGCGCGGATCAAATTTCCATCTTTATATTCTTCTTCCGCCTGCTTATTCCCATCTACGAAACGCGTGGTAATCCCATGCCTTTTGACGAGCTTGTCTCCTTGAAAATAACCGGTGACTTCTTCATTATCGATCCGGACTGTCCGTAACGTTTCAACCGCCGCCTTTTTCGCCTCAGCGATCAATCGGTCAATTTCCTGCACTCCGGCTTGAACCTGCGCGCTGGCGTAAGCTTCAAGAATACCGATATTTGTCGTGCCTGTAGACTCTTGTTCGTCTCCAGCCGGCGGAACACCCTGCCATCTATAAGTCGCATCAAGATCACCTGTCTTCAGTTTCCCGCGCAGTTCATTGACTAAGACATTAAAACTGGCTTGCAAATCGAGCAGTGTCTGACGCAGTTCCTGCAGGCGCTCTACGCGTTCCTTCGGAGCCAAAGTGGTACTGTTCCCAACCGGGGCGATTCCGTTAAGCGTTTTACGGATCCATCGGCCGCATTCCTTAATCGTTGACGACCAGGCCGGAGTCTCATGCGATGAATCTTCCATCGGCATCCATTGCGCCATATGTTTGTATTCGTGAAAAACTGTTAATGCCCAATTGGCCACATTAGCTCCTGAAGCCTTAACTCTATCCGAACCCATTTGGTTAATGATGATCTCATTAATCGCCATGGTCCGCCCAGCCCCCAAGGCGCCAGGATTTATTTCCGCGTTAGCTCCGCTCTCGATTTTGCTGATGTAAACCGTGCCGCTCTTGAAATCCGCGCGCAACTTATTTCCGACTTCCTTGCGTCCCATTTTATCCAGATAATCCGCCATCTTATTAATAGCCGCAAGTTGATCCGGGTTAGGCGGCCGGGTTTCAACCTTATCACCATTATGAAGGGTTTCATCCGTGGCAGCAAAAATAGGGGCAGCCATAAGAAACACAGTAGCCACAAAGAGTGCCATCGAAAGCATTGAAAATAAAATTCGGTTCTGAGATTTTTTCTTAAGGCTCTTTTCCATAGATTGTTTAGCTCCTGACTTTAGATTGGACGAGTGAAAGGATTGAGTCAAAATTTTCTTTATTGCAATAAAGGCCGATCGGTTTATTGCCAAAACTCCCGCGAACAAATATATAATGCATGCCCTTTCGGACTTTAATTTTTTTTATTTTATCCCACGTGACAGAAGTATCCTGCTCAGCTCTAGCAAGAAGGCCTGCCCCTGCTCCTGACGCGGATCCGGCAAACGCACCGATTACGGCAGCCATGTCCGCCGCTTTCTTAGCTCTAGGTCCTGACGAGAAATATATCCCTCTGGACGTTATCACAAAAGAAGCTGAAAAGCCGCCGCCGATGTCGATAACAATCCCGACAATAAACCACAAAACCGCAAAAAAAGCCATGAGCGCCACCGGGAAAAACAACGCAACTTTTATATTTCCCGTAACGCTAAAACCGATCCCGAGCAGAATCGCGGGGATCCCAAAACAGGCTAAATAGCTTCCCCACAAAATAGGATTAAACAACATCTTAATTTTATGATCCCACTTAAAAAGAACGTCTTCGTCCATTTTTCTCTCCATTTGTTAACAAGTTGCAATTGAGAATATTTTACCCTAAAAAACACCTTGGCAATCTATTCAAACACGCATCCTGAAATACAAAAATTAAAACGCCTTGTAATCGGCCAACCCTGTTTGCTTCACCAGGTTTGAACAGCAGAATCAATGGTAACCGCCAAATTAGCTCGTAACCAACTAAACGTAGCTTTCAAAAAATCATAATCAGGCCCGGATGTGATAAAAGCCGCTCTTCCCTTAATTAAAAACCCCGCACCTGCCCCATGCAAACCCTTAACCTTGCTGCTTCCCATTGTAATTAACACATTAGGGTTGTAGGCAATGTTAGCCTCTGTTTTGTGCATATACCCCGCAGGAATGAATAATCGTCCATCCGGGGATATCTTGATATAACTATTCCAAGTATTGACCATATGCGGCCCGTCACTCCCCAATGTCGCAATGGCAGCAACACCATCTTGTTTTATAATCTCCTGCAATTTTTCCGGGATCATCGTGACTTTTTCCTGTTATTTTGAATTACGGTAACTCACGTTTTACTCATTTAGTTCATAATATCATGCAATAGTCTAACCATAATCAAAAAAGTTCCAACGTCCATCGAATTATGCTAAAAACACATCCGCCGGAACAGCCCAAATATTTTCCGCAGCTTTGAATATTTCTGAGCCATTATATACAATGCATCCGAGGGTTTTCGTTTTTCGAGAGGCCTGAAAAGCTTTTAAGCCTGTAAGATCCGAATCAGCAATACGGCTCCCGAATTTAATCTCTACAGCCATCACTCGATCCCCGTTCTCGATAACCAAATCAACCTCATGGCGGCCTTGAATATTCCAATAATAATATTTAGCCTCCGGACAATGACTCACTAATATGGCTTGTAAATTCTGAAAGATATAATTTTCCCACAATGCGCCCTTTAACAAAGGATGTTCGCCAATCGTCTTTTCACCAACCAAATAAGCAGCCAAGCCTGTATCTGCGAAATAAATTTTAGGGGCTTTAATTAACCGCGTTGTTGGATTATTTAAGTACGGCGCCAACCGATACAAAACAAAAGAAATTTCCATCAAATCAAGATATCGTGAAACCTTCGTGTGATTTGATTTAACATCTCTCGCTAAATCGCTTAGGTTAAGAACCTGTCCATTCCGTAGCGCCACCATACGTAAAAGATTCCGGAATAGCACCAGATCTCCCACTTCGCTCAAAGAACGTATGTCGCGCTCTAAATAAGTTTGCTCATATCCTTTAAACCATATCCGGGGATCCTTCACCTCTCTGAGGCAAATCGAAGGCATTCCGCCGCGTAAAATCTCGGACCAGACAATCGGTTTGGCATCACCACGAGGCAAAATATCATCATTTAAAATTTTAATTACTGCGGGAACCGCACGCGTTGATGATAACGTTTCACGGCGAGAGAATGGATACAAAGTAAAATAAACAGCCCGACCAGCCAAACTATCTGCTACTTTTTTCAAAATAAGAAAATTGGCAGACCCGCTTAAAAGAAACCGCCCAGGCCGACGAGAGTGATCCACATTTCTTTTGATAGCCAAAAGAATTTCGGGAAAACGCTGAACTTCATCAATAATCAACGGAGCACCTTGATCAAGAAACGAATCCGGATCGCGTTTAGCCGCTTCAAGCGTATTAAGATCATCAAATGTTAAATAGTTCCATCCTTTTAATTCCGGAAGATTTTTGATAAGCGTACTCTTGCCAGTCTGCCGCATCCCGGAAAGAACAACCACCGGCATGCTTTCAACTGCTGAAACAATGGAAGAAGCAATCTCTCGCTTTTGATATGTTGTCATAATTGAACATTATACGTTCAATTATGACAAAGTCAATATAAAGGCGTATTTTCTCTTGCACCAAAACCCCTTATAAAGGATTATAAAAATGGGGTGGAGCAAGTTAGAACTTATTTATGAGTAATTATTATTTAGTATCAACCCGTATTGGCAGAATAACAAATGACCTGCCTTTATGATAAAGCTTCCGTTGAATTGAAAAAACCGTATAATTATGCAGCCAGCGGGTCATAAAGTTTTCTCGAGGGAATACTAACTGTCCGCCGAAATAAACAACACCGGGCAATCGCATCATCAACTCATCAGATGCTTTATCCACCTCTTCCACAATATCCGTTCCAAAACATGAAACTGCCTCAGCATAATAGCCCTGACCATTCATGAACTCAACATACTTTTCAAGATCTTTTCTGACTGAAGCCTTAAGCTCCTCCACCGATTCCACGCCCTTAAAATTACCCGCAAT
>JADFYJ010000011.1 GCA_015233115.1 Candidatus Omnitrophota bacterium
GCGTTGTCCGCGCTACGCGTCGTAGGGGCGATCTCCCGATCGCCCGTAACAAAATTATCGCTTTTCTGGCTTTTTGTTTTCTTATCTTTTTATTTTCAGCCTCTGCCTACGCCGCTACCCGCACCTGCTCCGGTGGCTCCGAAGAGAACTCTTTGGGAAAGCGAAGTATCTGAAAAGACACTGGCAGATGTTAACAAAAATGCGGTTAAAGACTTTATGCGTATAGCAAAGTCAGCGAAACGTATAGATTTTGATTTTGTCAATGTGAAAAGCACATTAAATAAATTGGGACTCTTGCATAGAAAACAATTAACCCATGCCGCAGAACTTCTTTTTTGCGACGAAAATTCAATGGAAGTGCAGGCCGCGATTTTTGCGGGTACGGACAAGTTGACTTTTCTGGACATTAAGTCATTTAAGGGAAATCTTTTTAGTTTGCGCAAGCAAGCAGAAGTTTATGCTGCCGGAAATATAAAATGGCGCGCATGACACCATTTTTTTTAACCTTGACGTCACAAATGCTACATGTTACATTTTAGCATAAGGAGGGTTAGTAATTATGAAATATCCAGTTTCTATACATAAAAGTGAGTACGGCTATGATGCACATTGTCCTTTGTTACCTGGTTGTCATAGTCAAGGTGACACATTGAAAGAAACTTTAATAAACATAAAAGATGCCATACGAACTTATCTGGAGATGATAAACGACGTTGAAAAGGCACTCTTTACGAAGTTGAGGTTAAAGTGTAATGCTTTTTACGGATTTATCATCAAAAATTTTTAATTAAGTCTAACTATTTTTCATTATATAAATCTTTAATATTTTTTAATTTATATAAAAATTACCGTCGATAAAAATCCTTCCTTAATGTTATAAATGTCCAAAATTTTTCAATCAAATCTTGTGATGACTTGCCGATTTGCTACTATATAAAAAGTAATTAAACTATATATTTTTTAATGCGGGGGGAGCTGCATTATCAAATAAATGATGCTTTATTTATTGTGATTTTGTTGGAAAAGCCGTTAAAAAACGTGTCACAAGAAATTTTAACGACTTTGAATATGACAATTAACAAACCGAAAAATGGCGTCTGCGCTCGACTAATAAATTTTTTATGTCGAGATCTGTCGCCATTTTTTTTATTTAAAAAGGCGACGCTTTTGTTGCGGGCGATCGGGAGATCGCCCCTACAACAACAATTCAATAATCCTCTTTTTAGCGTTGTCCGCGCTACGCGTCGTAGGGGCGATCTCCCGATCGCCCGTAACAAAATTATCGCTTTTCTGGCTTTTTGTTTTCTTATCTTTTTATTTTCAGCCTCTGCCTACGCCGCTACCCGCACCTGGTCCGGCGGCTCCAATGCTAACTGGAACAACTCCGGAAACTGGGATACTTTACCGGTAGCGGGCGATGACCTGGTCTTTCCCAGCGGCGGAGCGAATAAATCTACGAATAACGATTTTACGGCAGATACTAGTTTTAATTCGATTACCATTTCGGGAACAGGAAATTATACTCTGGCTGGAAATTCCGTGATCGTCACCGGAACCATCACTGACAGCGCGACATCAAATACCAATGTCATCAGTATGGTCATGAAAGGCACAGCGGCCCTTACCAAATCCGGCGCAGGCGGCACATTAACCTTATCTGGCACAAACACCTTTTCAGGCGGAGTGACTTTGAGCGCCGGAGGTATCAATATTAATAGCGCTTCCGCGCTCGGTACCGGGACTTTTACTATTTCAGGTGGAACTTTGAATAATACGTCTTCTGGCGCCATTACCTTATCCACGAACAATCCCATGAATTGGAATTCTGATTTTACGTTTTGGGGTGCGCATGATTTGAATATGGGAACAGGCGCAGTAACGCTGGGAAGTAATTGTGTTATTACCACGTCCTGGGCAAATACGTCTCTGACAGTCGGCGGGGCCATTGGAGACGGAGGGCATGCTTATACGCTTACCAAAGCTGGACATGATGTGCTTATTCTCGCTGGAGCTAATACATATACTGGTTTAACTACGGTATCATCCGGTTCTCAGCTTAGCCTTTCCGGGGATAATAGTGCCGCATCCGGCGGCGTGACTCTAGCTGACACAGGTACCCTCTTTATCAATTCTGCTACGGCTTTAGGTACTGGCACCTTTACCATTAACGGTGGATTTATAAATTCATCCGCGGATGTAACAGTAACAACTAATAATGTCCAAAATTGGAACGGCGATTTTACATTTTTGGGCGGTCATAATTTAAACCTTGGGACAGGGGCAGTAACGCTGGGAGGCAATCGTCAAGTCACTACCTCGTGGGCAGCTGGAAAACTGACCGTAGGAGGAGCAATTGGTGATGGCGGCCATGCGTATACCTTCACCAAGTCAGGTCATGATGACATGGTTCTTGCGGGATCTAATACCTATACCGGTTTGACCACCATATCTTCCGGTGCTTATTTGGTTCTGTCCGGAGATAATACAGCGGCATCCGGTGGTGTAACTGTTTCTGATACAGCTTGGCTTATGATCAATTCTCCCACAGCACTAGGTACTGGTACTTTTACGATCAATGGAGGGACGCTTCGAAACAGTTCTGGCAGTCCAGTCACAGTATCCACTAACAACGTGCAAAATTGGAATGGCGACTTTTCTTTTTATGGCCAGGGCAATTTAAATCTCGGCAACGGAGCAGTAACGCTGGGCGCTAACCGTTTGATAACGCTCTATGACGTGGGCGCGAGTATACTTACTGTCGGCGGCGTGATCGGTGATGGCGGACACTCCTATACTTTAAGTGTGACAGCGGATAATCAGAACTCAACCATGATATTATCCGGCGCTAATACCTTTACTGGAGCAACAACCATCAGCGCGGGTGTTCTTAAACTTAATAACGCGAATGCTCTTCAAAACAGCACAGTCACAGTTAACCATGCCAATGCTTTAACCTTTGCCCCGTCCATTGGTACCTTCACATTTGGCGGACTGGCTGGTTCCAGCAACTTGACTTTGGCAGATACCGGCGCGACTGCCATCACTTTACAAGCGGGCCAAAACAATGCCAACACCACTTATTCCGGAGTCATGAGCGACGCTGGTGCCTTTACCAAACAAGGCAGCGGCACATTGATTCTTTCGGCGGCTAATACTTATACTGGATCTACGACGATCAGCGGCGGGACATTGCAGCAGGGAATCGCCAATGCCATCAAATCCGCGACCACAACTATTTCTTCCGGCGGCACCCTAGATCTTTCGACTTACGATCTAACTTTAGCCGGCGGTACCAGTTTTTCCAACACCGGCACCTTAAAATTATTCGGTGACCAAACCGTCACCAACACGCCAACGAACAATGCCACTTCAGCCGTCGAGTACAACCCCACATCCGGCTCGCGCAACATTAAAAACTGGACCTACACCAACGCCATACTAAAATTCACCGGCAGCGGCGGAACTATGGTCGTCAACGCCTCCAAAACCGTATCCGGCTTCGCCCTCGGCGCCGGATCCATCGGCAAAATCACGAGCGGCCAAACCTTAACTGTCAACGGCAACTTCACCTCGACTGCCACTACAGGCAGTCATGCGACTCTAAACGCAGTCACGGGAGGGAGCAGAGCCAACATGCCCGTATCTGGAACCGCGACAGTCAATTACGTAGACGGCACAGACATTGATTCCTCTGGCGGGACACAGGTTAACGCGAGTACGGGTGGATCAGCGAATAACACAGTCAACTGGCTAGGCCGCAAAACCTGCACCTGGACGGGCACGAACAGCGGCAACTGGAACGTAGCAGCCAACTGGGGCGGGTTATTACCTGTTGCGGGCGATGACCTGGTCTTTCCCAGCGGCGGAGCGAATAAATCTACGAATAACGATTTTACGGCAGATACTAGTTTTAATTCGATTACCATTTCGGGAACAGGAAATTATACTCTGGCTGGAAATTCCGTGATCGTCACCGGAACCATCACTGACAGCGCGACATCAAATACCAATGTCATCAGTATGGTCATGAAAGGCACAGCGGCCCTTACCAAATCCGGCGCAGGCGGCACATTAACCTTATCCGGCGCCAACACCTTTTCAGGCGGGGTGACGGTAAGTAATGGAGTTCTTAATATTAACAATGCTTCCGCGCTGGGTACAGGCACATTTACTATCTCCGGCGGAGCCATTGATAATACGACCGGAGGTTTAATTACCAACTCCAATAACAATACCCAAGCTTGGAACGGTGATTTTGCTTTTAATGATCATGCTGATTTAGATCTAGGTACAGGTAATGTTACTTTGGGAGGCAATCGTGTTGTTTCAACCGCGACTATCGCAGGAAAAACTTTAACTGTAGGCGGCGCTATAAGCGGTGGATATACTCTAACGAAAAATTCAGGCGGCAACCTGGTTTTATCCGGCGCTAATACCTATACAGGTCTTACAACAGTATCAGCCGGCACCCTTACTCTTTCCGGCGATAATAGCTCTGCCTCTGGTGGTGTTACAGTCTCTGGCACAGGTTGGCTCAATATTAACTCTGCCACAGCTCTTGGAACAGGAACATTCACAATCAGCAGCGGTGGAACGATTAATAATTCAACATCAGGTCTAATTACTAACACAAAAAACAACACAATGGCCTGGAATGGTGATTTTACTTTTCGAGGGACGAAACCTTTAGATCTTGGTACTGGCGCCGTTACATTAGGCGCTAATATTAATATTTCCGTGATATATGGTGCCGCATCTTTAACAATAGGCGGTGCTATAGGAGACGGCGGGCACGCATATACTCTCACTGAAACGGGCGGAGGAACTAGCTGTAATCTTATACTTGCGGGAAATAACACCTACACCGGAGTTACAACTATAGCAACCCATGCCAATCCTGGTGTTGTTACTCTTTCCGGCGATAACAGCGCGGCTTCAGGCGGTGTGACGATGGCTTCTGGATCTATTTTAAATATCAATTCTGCAACAGCTCTGGGAACTGGAACATTTACAATTAATGGCGGATATATTGATAATACTTCTACTGGCGCGATTACAAATTCAAAAAATAACACTATGGTTTGGAATGGAGATTTTATTTACTATGGCACCAAAGATTTAAATCTTGGTACAGGTGCTGTAACTCTTGGAGCAAACCGCCAAATTACTTTTATATATGGTTCTGGTCGTTCTTTGACGATAGGCGGTCCAATTGGAGATAGCGGGAATGGATATACACTTAATATTGTTAATACTGGATTTAATCAACTTATCCTTTCAGGAGCTAGTACTTTTACTGGTGGGACGACGATTGGTGGAGGAAATATACAACTCAATAACGCCAATGCTTTGCAAAACAGCACAGTTACAGTAAACTCTGCCAACGGCCTAACCTTCGGCCCATCTATCGGCACCTTCACCCTCGGCGGACTGGCTGGTTCCAGCAACTTTGCATTGACCGATACAGGCGCGGCAGCCGTGACCTTACAAGTCGGCCAAAACAACTCTTCAACCACCTATTCCGCAGTCATGAGCGGCGCCAACGGCGCAGTCACTAAACAAGGCACCGGCATCTTAATTTTCGACCACGCTAACACCTACACCGGCGCGACCACGATCAGCGGCGGTACGATCCAGTCCGGCATTAATGCCCCGTTCGCGTCCGGCAGTGTGTCCATTGCCGCGAATACCACGTTAGATTTACAAACCTTCAACCTAGGAGCAGGCGGCACCAGCTTCGCCAACAACGGTACGATTAAATTATACGGCGACCAAACTATCTCCAACGCCCCAACCTTAAATGCCGGTTCCTCCGTCGAATACACAGCCACAGCCGGCTCGCGCAACATCCAAAACTGGACCTACAATAACTCCATCTTAAAGTTCACCGGCAGCGGCGGCACCATGGTGGTCAATGCTTCAAAAACAGTCTCCGGCTTCGCCCTCGGCGCAGGAGCAGCAGGCAAAATCACCAGCGGCCAAACTTTAACCGTCAACGGCAACTTCACCTCAACCGCCACCACAGGCAGTCACGCCACCTTAAGCGCAGTCACGGGCGGCAGCCGCGCTAACATGCCAGTGTCCGGCGCAGCCACAGTCAATTACGTTGACGGCACTGACATTGATTCGTCCGGAGGCACCGCCGTTGACAACAGCACAGGCGGGGCTGCCACTAACACAGTCAACTGGCTAGGCCGCAAAACCTGCACCTGGACGGGAACGAACAGCGGCAACTGGAACGTAGCAGCCAACTGGGGTGGGACATTGCCTAGCGCAGGGGACGACTTAGTGTTCCCGGCTGGAGGTTCCAACAAATCCACCAACAACGACTTCACCGCCGACACCACATTCAACTCAATTACGCTTTCTGGCGGCGCAGGCGGCTATACCTTGGCAGGCAACTCCGCCATCATCACCACCAGCATTACAGACAGCGACACGTCGAGCACGAATGTCATCAGTATGGTCATGAAAGGCACCGCCGCTTTAACCAAATCCGGGGCAGGCGGGACACTGACCTTATCTGGCGCCAACACTTTTTCCGGCGGGGTGACGTTAAGCAATGGTATTTTAAATATAAACCATGCTTCGGCTTTGGGCACTGGAACTTTTACGATAACAGGGGGCGCGTTTGACAATACTTCAGGATCACCGATTACATCCTCAACTAATAATGCAATGAATTGGAGCGGTTTGTTTACTTTTAGTGATTCCAAAACATTAGATCTTGGGACAGGTGCAGTAGTGCTAAGCGGCAATACAACTATACAGGTTACGAATGGTGTTGGAGCAGGTTTAACAGTAGGCGGTGCGATCAGCGGAGGTTTTAGTCTGACCAAAAATTGGACAGGTACTTTAATTTTAAATGGTGCTAATTCTTATAGTGGAGGGACGGTTATTAATTCCGGAACACTTACGCTTGCTGGCAATAATACTACATCCGGAGGCGTTGCACTGAGTGGCGGTAGACTTAATATTAACCATGCGTCTGCTTTGGGAAGCGGGACATTTGCGATTACCAGCGGTGCGTTTGATAATACGTCAGGATCCCCTATTGTTTCGTCGACAAATAATGCCATGAATTGGAATGGTTCATTTACTTTTAGTAATACAAACACCTTGGATTTAGGTACAGGTGCTGTTACTTTAGGCGGTAATAGTAGTGTGAGCGTCAGCGCTGGTGCTGGGGCAGGTTTAACTGTTGGCGGCGCTATCAGCGGAGGATTTAGTTTGTCCAAAAATTGGACAGGTAAGCTAATTTTAAGCGGAGCTAATACATTCTCTGGCGCGACCACAATTAGTTCAGGATTTATACAACTCAACAACGCCAATGCTTTACAAAATAGTACAGTCACCGTAAACTCTGCCAACGGCTTAGCCTTCGGTCCATCCATCGGCACCTTCACTCTCGGCGGACTGGCTGGCGCCAGCAATTTTTCTTTACTTGACACTGGTTCAGCTGCCGTCACCCTGCAAGTCGGCCAAAACAACTCTTCAACCACCTATTCCGCCGTCATGAGCGGCGCCAACGGCGCAGTCACTAAACAGGGCACCGGCATCCTAATTTTCGACCACGCCAACACCTACACCGGCGCGACCACGATCAGCGGCGGTACGATCCAGTCCGGCATTAATGCCCCGTTCGCGTCCGGCAGTGTGTCCATTGCCGCGAATACCACGTTAGATTTACAAACCTTCAACCTAGGCGCCGGCGGCACCAGCTTCGCCAACAACGGTACGATTAAATTATACGGCGACCAAACTATCTCCAACGCCCCAACGAACAACGCGGGTTCTACTGTCGAATACAATGCTACGGCTGGTTCACGAGCAATTAAAAATTGGACTTACACCAATGCCACTTTAAAAATCAATGGTCACGGCGGAACCTTTTTATTGCCAGCGGCCTTAACCGCTACCAATCTAACTGTCGCGGACGGGACGCTGGATACTGATTCGACGAATCATTACAACATCACTCTGTCCGGCAATCTCGACCAGTCATCGATACTGTCAAAGTTACTTGCACGAGCCTCAACTATTACTATTAATGGGAATGGGACGTTTACAGCAGATGGGACGGTGGATTCGACGCAATATAATAGTGCTTCGCTAACGCTGAATGGTACGAATACCTTGACTTATAATAATTTGCTTAACGGTTATGCTAGTGGATTCAATAATCTGACTGTCGGCCAAAGTGGATTGACAACCACACTAGCCACCAACTCTTATTTTAGCGTTATCTCAATATTAACTGTTGGTTCTGGTACACTTACGGGCGGTGGTGGTGTCGGATCACTATTTTTATTAGGATCAAATCCGCTTATTTTTGATGTTAATTCTCATCTTTCACTTTCTTATAAGCTTGAGTTTTTTGGTACTAATCAAACAATACCTACTCTTACTAATGGCTATGATTGTACGGTGGCTGTATCGAATGGATCTACGGTTGTCACGCAAACAGGTAATATTTCAATTATCAACTCACGCAATTTATTAATATATGGTGATGGTTTTGCGAATAGGGCAGACACTTGGAAAACTAACGGTTACAACTTAACTGTCAGCGCTAATGTAACAATCGGTGCTGGTGCTGATTCTGCCTTAAAGAAAATTGATGCCACTAACTACACTAACCCTGATACAAATGCCAAGTCAACCATCACTGTCGGCGGTAACTGGTTAAACTACGGCACCGGCACAGTCCCGTCGCAATTCGTTGCCGATGATTCTACCGTAATTCTTACCGGCACCGGCGCAGGCGAGACCATCACCTCCGGCGCGACTAATTCACCATTCTATAATTTGACTCAAACCGGTGTTGCCGGAACGTATACTTTACAAGACGCGTTGGTTGTTGGGAACACATTATCATTGAATGCCGGAACGCTGGATGTCAGCGCGACTAATAAGGCTGTAACTGTCGGAGGAGATTTTATTTTTAACGGCGGCGCATTTACCAAGCGCGCGGGAATGGTCACTTTTAACGGCGGCGGAGCCCAATCCATAACCTCAGCCGGCAATTCATTTAACGATATTACCATCACCAATTCCACAGTCGCAGGCGTAACCTTCGCCGATGCCGTTAACATGCATAATCTGAATTGCAGCACAGCAGGCGCAACAATCAATTTTAAAGAAGGCGTCACGCACATCTTGACCGGAGTCATGAACATCCAAGGCGCCATCGGCAACAAAGTAAAACTAAGATCAGCCTCCACACCAACCAAGTGGAAACTAAACCCCACCAACACCAACCGCATTTCCTATACGGACATAAAAGATTCCCAGAATTTGGGAAAGAAGCAATACTGTATCAAAAACCGAGACGGCTGCGTAGACTCCGGAAATAACACCGGCTGGGTGTTTAGAAGAATCGGACAATAGTTAATTATTTTTTAAAAACGGTTATATGCTTTTCTGTAGGGGAGGGTCTATGACCCTCCCGCAACAAAATAATCGCTTTTGGTTTGTTTAATAAATTTGTTAATTTATTAAATTTATTGACAAATAACTAATTTTGTGTCATAAATTGATTATCATTAGTTGGGAGCATGCCTAGTTGCTGAAAGGGGTAAGAGTTGTTGACAAAGTCATGTTTTTATTGTATTCTTCAAGCACATCAAGTAATTTTGAAGCACAATTATTTTCCCTTGGCAGTAAGTATATTCATTGATTCTGAATATGCCGATCCCAAGGGTTTTTTATTTGGAGGACAAAATGGCTGATGAAAATCGAGATAAAATTTTTGGTGTGCGTGTCGCCATTCTTGTAGATGGGGCTTTTTTTCTCAGCCGCTATAAAAAGATTTTTAATAACGGAGATAAACATTCTCCCAAGGAAGTCGCGAAAAATTTGTATACTATGGCGCACAAACATGTTGATGGCTGTTATTTGTATCGAATTTTTTATTATGATTGTGAGCCCTATACAAAGAAATTGCATACACCGATATTAAAGCGGGCGGTTGATTTTTCTAAGACAGATATATGTTTATTCCGGTTGGAATTTCTTAACGAATTAAAAAGATTGCGAAAAGTTGCGTTACGCTTGGGCTATTTGAATGATGATCATATTTTTCCATGGAAAATTTATCCGGATAAATTAAAACAATTAGTTAATCGAAATATCAGGATCGAAGATTTGACTGATGACGATTTTACGCCGAATGTGCGTCAAAAAGGCGTTGACATGAAAATTGGTTTGGATATAGCATCCCTTGCTTACAAGAAACAGGTTGAAAAAATTATTTTAATTTCCGCGGATGGAGATTTTGTCTCAGCAGCGAAATTGGCACGAAGAGAAGGCATTGATTTTGTTTTAGATCCCATGTGGCAAAATGTGCCTGATGGATTGTTTGAGCACATTGATGGATTAAAATCCACATGTGAGAGACCGGTAGTGAAAATTATTTGATAAAATTTGTAAAGCCCCTTGTGGAAATTTAACCCCTCCACTGTATCAAATCCGCGGTGGTATGAAAAAATCAAAAGTTATTTATTTTTTAAAAACGGTTATATGCTTTTCCGTAGGGGAGGGTCTATGACCCTCCCGCAACAAAATAATCGCTTTGGTTTGTTTAGTAAATTTGTTAATTTATTAAATTAATTGACAAATAAGTAAATATATGCAATAAATTACTTATCCTTCGGCCGGGCAAACGCATGGTAGGATTCGAATAAATAAATAAAAATGGATGGCGCTATAAATGAGAACAATAAATTTAGCAAAATTAATTGGCTCTGGTGAGTCAATGACTGTTGAGTGGAAACAGACGTTGGCAGAAATGAAGGAAATTATCGAAACGGTGACTGCTTTTGTCAATACAGAAGGAGGTAAAATTTTTGTTGGCGTAAAGGATTTTGATAACATTGCTGGGGTTCAAATTGGCAAAGGTTCTCTCGAAGAATTAGCTAATAAAATTGCACAGCACACAGAACCTAAAATTCAACCACGGATTTCTATAAAAAGGATCGAAGATAGGTCAATTGTTGTGATAGACGTAAAGCCTTCTGGTGGTAAATTAGTTTTAGCTGATGGTCGTCCATATAAACGTGTCGGTTCTTCGACAAGGCAAATGGGGAAAGAAGAATATGAACGATTGATATTAGAAAAACATAAATCGATGATTCAATTTGATGCCCAAGTTTGCAACGGCGCGACGATAACGGATATTGATAAAAAAAAGATTGATTGGTTTCTTGAGAAACGTGAACAAATAAGAAAAATTAAAAAGCCGACGGGTATGCCATATCAGAATTTATTGGTCAGTATCGGAGCTGCTCTGAAGACGGAGAATAAAATGGTTCCGACTAATGCAGGTATTCTATTTTTTGGTATAAATCCAAAACGTTTTTTTATTCAATCACAATTAAGATTGGTAAAATTTAAGGGTGATTTGGTGACGCGCCAGGTGATTGATAGGGCTGATCTAGCTGCTCCTTTGTGCGATATGGTTGATGATGCGGAAGATTTTATTAGAAAAGACATACGACTTTTAAGTTTTAGGACTGATAAAAGTTTTATGCGTGAAGACAAATTTGAATATCCTATTCAAGCGTTGAGGGAAGCCGTTACTAACGCGTTGATACACCGGGATTATAGAGAACTGGCGGATAGCAGGGTATTTATTTTTGATAATAGAGTTGAAGTAATAAATCCAGGAACTTTTCCTAATGGTGTTACTCCTGTGAAGCCGATTCACAAACCTGTTAATTTGATTCTCAGCAGTTTGATGTATGATGTCGGGTATATTGAAAAATATGGTTCAGGAATTTATGCGATGAATGAATTATGCGGCAAGTGGGGTATCCATAAGCCGCAATACCATCTGCATCCCATTGAAACGAAATTAATATTTAAGTCCCGCATAAAAGATACAACTATTATAGAATTGGGCGATGGGGCTGGTCCAATTTTAAACGAAAGACAAAAGCGGGCCCTGGAACACATCTTTCAAAAGAAAATGATTACG
This sequence comes from Candidatus Omnitrophota bacterium, assembly GCA_015233115.1. Lineage (GTDB taxonomy): Bacteria > Omnitrophota > Gorgyraeia > Zapsychrales > Zapsychraceae > JADFYE01. Next base: position 11,978 of record JADFYJ010000011.1, read on the forward strand.
AAGAAAGAATATGTGGCTATTACGCATATATCCGGCAGGCAGGCGAATAAAGATATTAAAGATCTGTTGATCAAGAATTTGATTGTGCGGTCTGGGGAAGGTAGAGGCGTAAAATATAGAGTGCGCGATTAGTGCGCGATTAGTGCGCGATTACATTTTAAACGGCAAGAATCTAAAATTTACGTAAACAAGCATGCTAGACATCAACGGCGTGTGCACGCTTCCGCCTGCAACTACCGATGCCGTAAGCATGCATAATTTAACTTGCACCAACCAAGTGGAAATTAAACCCCACCAACACCAACCGCATCACCAACACCGACATCAAAGATTCCCAGAATTTGGGAAAGAAGCAATACTGTATCAAAAACCGAGACGGCTGCGTAGACTCCGGAAATAACACCGGCTGGGTGTTTAGAAGAATCGGACAATAGTTAATTATTTTTTAAAAACGGTTATATGCTTTTCTGTAGGGGAGGGTCTATGACCCTCCCGCAACAAAATAATCGCTTTTGGTTTGTTTAATAAATTTGTTAATTTATTAAATTTATTGACAAATAAGTAATTTTGTGTCATAAATTTAATAGCAATCAAAATTGATCATTTGTCCAGCCTAAAGGGGGCAAGACTGAAAAATATAAATCGAAGTTTAAGAAAAGTTGATAAGAAAAAAGCAGGACTGAACGCGGTATCGAATTTGGATAAATTGTTAGGCCAGTTGATCTGCACGTGCAAAGTATGGGGCTAATCTTCTTGCTGGTTTGGCTCAGCGTTTGGCTGTTGAGTTTGGGAAAGGTTTCGATGAACGTAATTTAAGAAATATGCGGTCATTTTATCAGGCATTTCCAATTTGGAACGCAGTGCGTTCCGAATTGAGCTGGACACATTACCGTTAAAGAAGCCAACACCGACATCAAAGGTTCCTAAACCCGTGAAAAAAAAGCAATTGGCGGACAGAAATTTCATGTTATAATTTAAATATGAAAAAAAGAGTTTATATAGAAACAAGTATTCCGAGTTTTTATTTTGAGGTCAGGACTGAACCAGAAATGATCGCTAGGCGAAACTGGACGAGGGAATGGTGGGATGAGCATGCTCATAATTATGAACTTGTAACTAGTGATCCTGTGTTCGACGAGTTGGAGCGCGGTGTATATCCTAATCAAAAACAAGCGTTAAAATTGATTGATGGTTTGACGGTTTTGCTTGTTGACAAGGAAGTTATTGAAATTGCCAAAGTTTATATTGCCAATAAAACAATGCCAAGGGATCCTACGGGTGATGCCTTGCATCTGGCAATAGCTACACATTATAAATGTGATTTTCTTTTGACTTGGAATTGTAATCATTTGGCTAATGCCAATAAGTTTGGGCATATTGAGAGAGTGAATGCTATGTTGGGCTTGGCAACACCAAGATTAGTTACACCATTAGAACTGTTAGGAGGGAATGATAATGAAAGACGATAAAACTATTTCCAGAATTAGGGCAGCGCGCCGTTTAATTTCAGCAAAATTTGGACACAGCGTTGAACGTTTGGGAAAGTATTATATGAAGCGCCAGTCTCAGCATAAACATAAATAATAGGGAAGAATAGGGCATAGCGCACTATTCTTAAACCCCACCAACACCAACCGCATCACCAACACCGACATCAAAGATTCCCAGAATCTAGGCAAAAAGCAATACTGTATCAAAAACCGCGACGGCTGCGTAGACTCCGGAAACAATACAGGGTGGGTGTTTAGAAGGATAGGCCAATAAACCGTTGGACCACCGACGCGGTGGTCCATTAGTTGTTATACAAAGAAAGGAAAGTACATGAAACGAGAAATATACAGTAAGTATGAACGATACTATTATCGTCCAAATGTTGTGAAGAATTTGATTGGTTTTAAAATTTATATTCCGTTATTTTGTTCAATTGTGTGTTTAGTAATTTATTTATTTCATCAAAGCATATTCACCAAAATTATAGCCTATGCATCGGTTGCTTTAGGATTTTGGTATTTAACTTCGACTGTCAAACGCGCTATAAAGAATAATTTTGGCGTAGTAAGTAATGGCATTGTTGCAAACTTCGAAGAATTTGATTCGGTTTTGTTAGCTAATTTCCGAGTATTTTTAAAAGGCTTGAATTTGAATAGCTATAAAATAAACCAATATTCAATTTTATTTGGAAAAGATGCAGAAATAGAGAAAAAGTCTATATTATTTCCTGTTGTATATACTGTATATTTCGGGATGATCTTAAGTAATGTTTTTACTGGAATATTTTTTGGAGCTAAAACATTAGAGCAGATTTTCAAGGCATCATTAATTGCATTATATATTTTTATGATAATTGTGTTTTTAATGTCATTAGGGGAGTTATTTTTTTTCCATGTATATGGTAGAAAGTATGACATTTTAGTAAGGCTTTCAAATCAATTAAATGAGATATCATTGTTGGATTTTTAAAATGAAAACCATTGGTCCACCGACGCGGTGGTCCAACGGTTAGGTTGACAAAATAAATTTATAGGTTAAAATAAAGAATCTTGCTTTTACCCTTCATGATCCCTTTGAACTCAAGGGGCTTCTTATGTCTTCTCAGATTTATCATGTTTTTAACAAAAGTATTGAACATTTTAAAATTTTTAATGATGACTACGATTATCAAAGATTTTTGTGTTCATTGTTTTTTTATCAGGTTAAACATCGGGAAGATAAGTTATCGCGCTATTTGCGAGATAATAAGCAGGCGATGAAATCTTTTTCATTCGATTCGTTGCAGCAAGATAATAATGAAAATTTGGTCCGATTTATTAGTTATTGTTTGATGCCAACGCATTTTCATTTGATACTTGAAGTAGATGATAAATGCGCGCTGTCTAAATTTTCGAATGATGTATTAAATAGTTATTCTCGATATTTTAATACAAAGCACAAACGTAAAGGGCCATTATGGGTTGGACGAACTAAGAGGGTAGATGTCGATACAAAGGATGGCATGGAAAGACTTATTGATTATGTTTACAATAATCCGGTAAAAGCCGGTTTGGTCCAAACCCCAAACGATTGGCCCTGGACCATGCGAAGATAAAACCGTTGGACCACCGACGCGGTGGTCCAACGGTTCCAAAAATTATTTTGACAATATGACACCTGGTGTTATACTTTATTAGAAAGGAATTTATGAAGTATTTAAAAAATAAGTCATTTCAGAGAGATTTGAAAGATGGTGGATTAGATGTGAGGATATCACGGTAGTATTAGATGACATTTTTAAAGGAAGAGCTGTTTCTCTCGGAGATAAGCTGTATAAAATAAGAATCGCTAAAGAGGGTAAAGGAAAAAGCGGCGGGTTTAGGAGTTTATTTTTCTGGAAACGAGATGAATTTATAGTATTTTGTTTGCTGTTTGCGAAGAATGAGCGAGATAATTTAAATTTGGATGAGAAAAAAGTTTTGAAAATATTATCTAAAGAATACGATAATTTAACGGAAAATGAAATCCAACAAAGAATAGAAAAAAAGAATTTTCTGGAGATTAGATATGAAAAAGAACTACAATAAAAATTCAAAAATCCTTAGCATGGTTGAAGAAGAGCTGCATGCTATAAATGAAGTAAAAAATATTTCGACGAGTATTAGAGAATTTAATAAAATTAAATATCCTGCGCCAAAACACTATAGAGGTCCGGATGTTGTTAAAATCAGAAGAAGATTACATGTTAGCCAAGCGGTTTTTGCTCATTTACTGAACGCGAGTGAGAGTACTGTGAAAAAATGGGAAATAGGCGCTAAGGAGCCGGGCGGCGCTAATTGTAGACTCTTGCAGATTTTTGAGAATAAGGGTGTTGGAGTTTTAGTGTAATTAAGAATAGGGGACAGCGCCCAATTTTTTTTTATTTGCTATTCGGCAAAATGGATGGTATACTCTTCAAAATTAATCGTTGTTCCGCATTAAGTATCTTGGTGTCAAGTCACCTTTTTATAAAAACTACCCACATAAAGTTGTGCGTGCGCGGAGCAATTAACCCAGATTTTGTATTGGGCCGCGGCGTATAGTGCACTCATCACTCTTCATTTGCGTCTGATGTAAAATCTATGATAAATAGGGTTTGTCCCTATTTGTCAAGCTTTAGAAAGGTCATTATGACTACAGGACAAGAAAACTTTTATGGACTTAATATCGCGCCGATCTTGGTTGAACAGATCGACAAAATGGGATTTACTGTTCCTACGCCGATACAACGCAAAGCTATTCCGATTGGTATTGAAGGAAAAGATATTATTGGTGTGGCACAAACAGGAACAGGTAAAACTTTAGCGTTTTGTATTCCGATGCTGCAACGTCTGGCCGCGATTAAAGGGAAAGGTTTGGTGTTAGTACCGACCCGTGAGTTAGCTGGTCAGGTCAATGAAACATTTGTTAAATTCGCGCCAGCCTTAAATATGAAAACTTGCGTTTTAATCGGCGGGGCTCCTATGGGACCGCAGATTTCTATGTTACGCCGGAATCCGCGCGTTATTATCGCGACGCCCGGACGTTTGCTTGACCATATGATGCAGAAACGCGTCCGTTTGGATGATGCGTCTATTGTGATTTTAGACGAAGCAGACCGTATGTTGGATATGGGATTTGCGCCGCAGATTGAACAGATTTTAAAATCTGTTCCCAAAGCCCGGCAGACGATGTTATTTTCCGCGACTATGCCAAGCAAGATCATTCAAATGGTTTCGATTCATATGCATTTACCGGTCAGGACAGAGATTGTGCCTTCCGGAACTGCGGCTGAGAAAATATCCCAGGAAATGTTTGTGGTTAAAAAAGATTTAAAAGAAAAGTTGCTGCTGAAAGTATTGGCGCAGTATGCCGGATCCGTGCTTTTGTTTACACGTACCAGAGTTGGCGCGGGTAAAGTACGTATGGCATTAAGAAAAGCAAATCATAATGTAGCGGAGATTCATTCTGACCGCACTTTAGGACAAAGAAAAGAAGCTTTAGACGGTTTTAAATCCGGAAAGTACCGTGTTTTGGTCGCGACAGATATCGCGGCGCGCGGTATTGACGTTAAAGGGATTGAGTTGGTCATTAATTATGATCTTCCTGAAGATCCGGAAAATTATGTGCATAGAATCGGACGTACTGGCCGCGCAGGACAAGAAGGCCACGCGATCACGTTTGCGACTCCAGATCAAGGGAGTGATGTGCGTAATATTGAAAAATTGATTAAAACATCTATATCATTATCCGAACATCCGGAAATCCCGTCTGAAAAATTCGGAGCTCCTATGTCAACTTCGTTCAAAAGACAAAGTTATCGAGGTGGCAGCGGACGCGGACGTTTCGCCCCGCAAGGGCGCAGAGTTCGTCGAGGGTAGAATTGTTTGAAAATGCCTTGTATCTAAGCGTTTTTGAAACAATTCTGATTTTAAATATGTTTCGTAGGGGCGATCTCCCGATCGCCCGTATCAAAATTAATGTTTTCCCACCAATCGCATTTTTAATTATGCGTTTCTAAATTTTTTATTCAAAAAAACGACACTTTTGTACCGGGAGATCGGGAGATCTCCCCTACAACAGCGTTTATCTCGTTATCGCATTATTTCAGAATCATGTGGTGGTTTTTGATCGCGACGGGTTCGAGGCTTTTCTTAAAATTTTGTCAATAAAGGATGTTAATAAAGCGATTGAATTGTTTAGGTTAACTGGTGGCGCGATAGTTGCCGGTGCATTGGATACCAAAGAAGCCCCCGGCGGTATTGACTTAAACGCCAAGAATATGGCCCTGGATATTTCTAAAGATGGTAAAGGATTTCAAATGACTGTTGACCCTGCCATTATTGAGGAATTCCAAAAAGGTAATTTTACCGGCGTGGAAGGGATCATTCTCAGAATCATCCTGGTCTCAAGCCCTTTGCCGATTTTGGGACTTTGATTTCTTTCTTGAGAACGTATGAAAATTCAGGTATTCTTGTTTTGAAAACAAGGAGATTATCTGAGCATGTCCAGAGTAAAAATTAATTCTGAATTAAACCCGCGGGCTAAAAAATTTTCTGCGATAGATTTGCCTAAGAAATTTGGGCATCTTACCTCTCACATTGCGAGCGGTGAACAGATTAATCAAGCTAAGCACGCGGCATATGGGCAAAGAATTCTAAATAATCCGAGTTTTATTGTTTTAAAATAATCTTCAGCGGCCTATAGTCTATCGCCTTTGGCCTGCAAATCCTCGTTTTGCGTAAAAATCACTTGTTTGTTTTTAACTTTGGCGCTAAAATGCCCTATTCTTTTAATTTCACTAATTATATAGAGAGGCGGTTTTTATGTCTGATAGTTGCTGTGGGTGTTCCGGTGATTCGAAATCAAATAAAAATTCCAAAAATCTGGAAGGATTTTTTAATCCTAAAAGTGTCGCAGTTATTGGCGCGTCCGCTAATCCGGCCAAGATCGGATTTCAGATTTTAAATAATATTGTCGTTGGAGGATATGCGGGTGAGGTGTATCCGATTAATCCAAATGACGCGGAAATTTTAGGAAAAAAAGCTTATAAAACGGTTGGCGATGTGGCGGGCAAAATTGATCTGGCTATCATCACTATCCCGGCGAAATTTGTTATCGCGTCTTTGGAAGAATGCGCGAAAAAAGGCATTAAAAATGTGGCGATTATCACGTCTGGTTTTGGAGAGGTTGGCAATCATAAAGATGAAGACCGTTTGAAACAGATCGCGGATGAAAACGGCATAGCGTTTATCGGGCCGAATATTCTTGGCTTATTGTATATGCCTTCAAAATTGAACGCGAGTTTCGGGCCAAGCGATGTGTTACCGGGCAAAATCGCATTTATTTCACAGAGCGGGGCTTTGGCCATAGCTTTGATGGGTTGGACCGCAAAAGAAAAAATCGGGTTGTCCGCGCTGGTAAGTCTTGGTAACAAAGCGGATATAGGCGAGAAAGAATTGATTGAATATTTTAATAATGACAAAAATGTTGATGTGAATTTGATTTACATGGAAGGCTTGACTGATGGCCGAAAATTTTTGCAGACTAAAGTTGAGAAGCCAGTTATCGTTTTAAAAGTCGGACGTTCCGCGCGTGGAGCTAAGGCCGCAGCATCGCATACCGGTTCATTGGCAGGTTCAGATGGAGTATTTAATGCGGCATTTAAACAATTAGGCATGTTGCGCGCCAGTTCTTTTACGGAAGCATTTGGCTGGGCCAGGGCATTATCCCTTCCTATGCCTAAAGGTGATGAAACGATAGTCATTACGAACGGCGGTGGTATTGGCGTGGCTACAACTGACGCGTGCGAAGATGCAGGTATTAAATTAATGGAAGATACGGCTTGGACAGAAGGTAAGTTCCGCTGTACTATGCCGGATTTTGGAAGTACCAAAAATCCGATTGATATTACCGGCGGAAGCGGAGTTCAAGGATACCGTGACGCGTCGAGAATCGCGTTTACAGAAGACAGAGTCAACAATGTGATCGTATTGTATTGCGAAACAGCTGTCACAGATCCGGTGGAAGTGGCTAAAGCGGTTTATGATGAATGGGAAAAATCCGGCAAGAAAAAACCGGTGACAGTCACGATGGTGGGCGGACAGCGCTCCAGCGACGGGATTGCGTATTTGAATGAACGCCACATTCCAGCTTATGATAATGTGGAAGAGGCAGTTTCCGGTTTGAAAGTTTTATACACTTGGAAACGTATTAAAGAGCAGAAAAAAGATAATCCTTCCGTTGAAAAAGCTCCCCAGCAAGCGATTGATCTAATTAATAAAGTTAAAGCTGAAGGCCGTACAGTTATGTTAGAGCACGAAGCGCGTCAAGTTATGGAATTATGCGGCGTGCCTACACCTCCTTGGGGTTTTGCCGTGAGCGAAGATGACGCGGTCAAACAGGCCAACAGCAAGAATTTGTATCCCATCGCGATGAAGATCGCGTCTGTTGATATTATTCATAAAACCGATATGGGTGGTGTGGTTTTAAATATCCGCGACGAACAGGATTTGCGAGCCAAATACCGCGCGATGATGGAACATTTGAAAAAAGTAGCGCCGACCGCTAAGCTGGACGGTGTCAATTTGATCAAAATGGTCAAAGGTATTGAATGTATTGTGGGCTTAAGCCAGGATCCGCAGTTTGGTCCGATCATTATGTTCGGATTGGGCGGGGTTTTTGTGGAAGCGTTAAAAGATGTATCTTTCCGCGTGGTGCCGTTTGGCCCGGTGGAAGCGGAACGGATGATCGGCGAGATCAAAGCGAAAAAAATTCTCGACGGTTTCCGCGGGATGAAAGCGCATAAGGAAAGTTTGATCGGCACCATGTGCGCGATTCAGAAATTAGCGCCTTATGTGAAAGAGATCGATGTTAACCCGATCATGACCAGCGCGGAGGGAAGTTACGCGGTGGATGCTAGAATAATTCTGTAAAAGTGGTAAAGGTGATAAAGGTGAGGTTGTAGTAGGGGCGATCTCCTGATCGCCCGAATCAAAATTGGCGCTTTTGGGGTTGTTAAAATGATTTTAAAGCATTGATGCGGGCGATCAGGAGATCGCCCCTACGAAAAAAACGTTGTTTTTTAAATAACGTATCATAGGAGAAAAAATCGTGGCAGAAATGAATAAAGAAAATATAAAACAAACTCAGCCTGTGCCTGGAACAACTGCGGTTAAAAGAAAGCTTATCAGGATGGTTGTTCCGGCATATGCCGCGTTTAACATTTATTCGGCTGTCGCGAATAAAACAACGGCTTTAGGTCCGGTGGCTTTGGCGACTGTGATCAACAAGATGGATGAATGGGACGTAGAGATCATTGATGAAAATAATCTGCGTCTTTACGGCCCTAAAGGATTTCCCCGGGGAGCTGACCACGAGTTTATTCAAAAAATCAGACCAGCGGATATGGTGGGCCTTTATGGCGGCTTAACCAGCACCATTCCTCGTTTATATGAAATCGCGAAATTTTATAAAAGTCAGGGCGTATTTGTCATGGCCGGCGGCCAGCATTTTGCGGATGACAATATTGAAGAAGCGTTACGCTCCAATATTGACTTGGTTTGCACCGGCGAAGGCGAAGATACGGTGAGAGAATTTTTGACCGCGTATGCCCAGAATAAAGATTACAAAAATATTAAAGGTTTGGCTTTTCTTCAGAATAATAAATTAGTCATTAATCCGGAACGCGAACAGATTCAGGATCTGGACCGCTTACCTCTGCCAGATTTTTCTTTGGTGCGTTATGCCAAGATCACGCTGTATCCGATCGGACGTATCCGCGGTTGCGGTATGGATTGCGAATTTTGCACAGTTAAAGGAAAGCCGCGCTGCGCTTCACCGGAACATTTCATGGAAAACATCCGTCATCTGGTCGAGACCCGTGACGCGAAACATTTCTTTATGGTGGATGACTTATTCGGTCAATACCGTAATGAGACGATCCGTTTTTGCAACATGTTAAGGGATTATCAATTATCTATTGGCAAGCGTTTGGATTTTACAGCCCAGATTCGTTTGGATAAGGCGAAGGATACGGAATTATTAACGGCCATGCGTGAAGCCGCTATTAACGCGGTGGCTATTGGTTTTGAATCGCCGATTGAGGAAGAATTGATCGCGATGAAAAAACAAATCCGTCCGCAGGATATGGTGAATTTAGCGCGTATCTATCATAAATTCGGTTTTCTCGTCCACGGGATGTTTATTTTCGGTTATCCTCCGAAAGAAGGCGTGGAAAAGACGAATATGTCCATGGAGGAACGCGTTAAACGGTTTAAGAAATTTTTTAGAGATGCCAAGATCGATACTGTGCAAGTTTTACTGCCAGTGCCTTTACCTGGAACAGAGTTACGAGACCGGTTAGTGAAACAGGGCCGGGTTTATCCTTTGGAACAGATTGGCTGGGAATATTATGACGGTAATTTTCCGATTTTTGAACCGGATCCGCCTATTACAGCAGAAGAATTACATTTGGCTGTGCGTAAAATCATGGGTCATTTTTATCAATATAAGTCAGTGCTCTGGGTGATTCTGCATACTTTCTCACTGCCGCATATTGTATTTTTCTTCCACCATTTTAAAAAAGGCTGGGCGAGCTGGAAACGCCGCTGGAAGCATAGTTTATTGCGTATGGGCGGATGGGGTATTTTGTCCAACTGGATCGCTGAATTCAACAAAAATCCGTTTTCGGAAAAATTGACTAAAGCCAAACAAGCACTAAAAAAGTAACAGAGTAACCGAGTAACACAGAAAAAGCGATTGATGCGGGCGATCGGGAGATCGCCCCTACAAAAGCGATAAAATATATTTGTTTTTTTCACCGCTTGCGGGTGTTCCTGGTGTTATGTTGGACATTGGTTTTTGTTTTTTTGTAGGGGCGATCTCCTGATCGCCCGTAAACAAAATTATCGGTTTTTGTTTTATAAATTTTAAATTTTTTTTATCGGGAGGGTTTGTGCCCTCTCCAACAAGAAGGGATTTTGTATGAGTGAGAATGTCAAAAAGATGGTAACTTTGGATGGGAACGAAGCGGTCGCAATGATCGCGCACAAATTGAGCGAAGTCATCGCGATTTATCCGATTACTCCGTCTTCCTCGATGGGGGAATGGGCGGACCAATGGACAGCGCAGAATCGCGTTAATCTTTGGGGGACTATACCTTTAGTGCAGGAAATGCAAAGCGAAGCTGGCGCTGCCGGGGCTGTTCACGGCGCGTTACAAACTGGTTCTTTGACGACCACGTTTACGGCTTCACAAGGTTTATTGCTCATGATTCCTAACATGTTTAAAATTGCCGGCGAGTTGACTCCGACGGTATTTCATGTTACTGCTCGTTCTTTAGCTACACAGGCTCTTTCGATTTTTGGCGACCATTCTGACGTTATGGCAACCCGTTCAACCGGTTTCGCGTTTTTAGTTTCTAATTCTGTTCAAGAAGCAATGGACATGGCTTTGATCGCGCATGCCGCGACCTTAGAAGCCCGCGTTCCGATTATGCATTTTTTTGATGGTTTCCGTACTTCTCATGAAGTAGCTAAGATTGAGATTATTTCCGACGATGTGATCCGTCAAATGATCAATGATGATTTTGTGACCCAACATCGTCAACGCGCTTTATCTCCGGATCATCCAGTATTACGTGGAACCGCGCAAAATCCTGACGTATATTTCCAGGGCCGCGAAACAGTAAATAAATATTACGACGCGTGCCCGGCGATTGTTCAGAAATACATGGATAAATTCGCGAAATTAACCGGACGTCAATATTCCTTATATGAATATTACGGCGATCAAAACGCGGAAAATGTAGCTGTCATTATGGCTTCCGGCGCAGAAGCTTGCCAGGAAGCAATTGATGTTTTGCGTCAAAAGGGTGAAAAGATTGGTGTGTTAAAAGTCAGATTATATCGTCCTTTCGCGATTGAGTCTTTCGTTAATGCGTTACCGAAAACGGTTAAGAAAATAGCGGTCATGGATCGCACGAAAGAACCGGGCGCTAATGGCGATCCGCTTTATTTAGATGTGATCAATGCTCTATATGAATTACGTAAAACCGGTAAAACCGCACTGGATCCTTTGGTTATTGGCGGTCGTTATGGTCTTTCGTCTAAAGAATTCACACCAGCTATGGTTAAGGCTATTTTTGATGAATTAAAGAAGGCTCAGCCGAAACATCATTTTACCGTCGGCATCAATGATGATGTCACGCATACCAGTTTAACGGTGGACGCTTCTTTTATTACTGAAGATCCTAAAGGTGTGCAGGCGATATTCTATGGTTTAGGTTCTGATGGTACTGTCGGAGCGAACAAGAATTCCATCAAAATTATCGGTGAAGAAACTCCGAATTTCGCGCAAGGTTATTTCGTGTATGATTCGAAAAAAGCCGGATCTGTCACAGTATCTCACTTGCGTTTCGGGCCGAATCCGATTCATTCCACTTATTTAGTATCAGCGGCGAATTTTGTGGCTTGCCATCAATTTTCGTTCCTGGAAAAATATGATTTGTTAAGTAAGACCAAAGAAGGCGGCGTGTTCCTTTTGAACAGCCCGTATCCAGCTGATAAGGTCTGGGATAAATTGCCGCTCGAAGTTCAACAACAAATCATCACCAAAAAATTGAAATTTTATGTCATTGATGGTTATGACGTCGCAGGCAAAACCGGCATGGGCGTGCGTATCAACACGATTATGCAAACCTGCTTCTTCGCGATTTCCGGCGTGCTTCCCAAAGATGAAGCGATTGCCGCCATTAAATACGCGATCAAAAAAGAATATAGTAAAAAAGGGGAAGAGGTTGTTCAGAAGAATTATAACGCTGTTGATCAAACTCTTGAGAATTTACATGAAGTGAAAGTCCCGGCTACAGCGACCAGCACGATTGTGAAACCTCCGATCGTATCAGACAAAGCTCCGGCTTTTGTCAAAGATGTCTTGGCCGAAATTTTGCTTGGCCGCGGTGATGATATTCCAGTCAGTAAAATGCCGATTGACGGCACATTCCCTACGGGAACTGCGCAGTGGGAAAAACGTAATATCGCGCTGGAAATTCCGGTATGGGATCCGCAAGTGTGTATTCAGTGCGGTAAATGTTCAGCCGTCTGTCCTCACGCGGTTATCCGTATGAAGGTGTATGATCCGAAATGTTTACAAGGCGCGCCTGTGACCTTCAAATCCATAGATTCCAAAGTGAAAGAATGGGAAGGCAAAAAATGCACGATCCAAGTTGCTGTCGAAGATTGTACCGGATGCGGGGCATGCGTGTTTACTTGTCCGGCGAAAAACAAAGCGGATGAAACTAAAAAAGCGATTAACATGTCTCCCCAGATTCCGTTGCGCGAAACTGGAAAAGCGGATTGGGAATTTTTCTTAGGGTTACCGGAATTAGATCGTAATTTAGTCAATAAATCTATGATCCGCACGATGGAAGTATTACAACCGTTATTCGAGTTCTCCGGCGCTTGCGCGGGTTGCGGGGAAACTCCGTATATCAAAATGGTTACCCAGTTATTCGGCGACCGTATGATTATCGGTAACGCAACCGGTTGTTCTTCCATTTATGGCGGAAATTTACCGACGACACCATATACAAAAAATAACGAAGGCCGTGGTCCGGCATGGTCAAACTCCTTGTTCGAAGATTGCGCCGAATTTTCACTCGGTTTCCGTTTATCCGTTGATAAACAATCGCAATATGCCGCGGAATTATTGAAAAAATTATCCGCCAAACTGGGCGATACTTTAACCACCGCGATTTTAACCGCGACTCAAAAAGATGAAGCGCAGATTTTTGAACAGCGTAAACGCGTGGCAGAAATGAAGCAAAAATTGCAGGGCGATTCTTCTGCGGAAGCCAAGCAGTTAATGGGTGTCGCGGATATGTTAGTCAAAAAGAGCGTATGGGCGTTCGGCGGCGACGGTTGGGCGTATGACATTGGTTACGGCGGTTTGGACCATGTTATCGCTTCAGGTAAGAACGTCAACATTTTGGTTATGGATACTGAAGTCTATTCCAATACCGGCGGACAAGCTTCGAAATCAACTCCTCGCGGTGCTGTGGCAAAATTTGCTGCAGACGGAAAATGGACCGGGAAAAAAGATCTGGGCTTAATGGCGATTGCTTATGGCAACGTATATGTGGCGCAAGTTGCTATGGGAGCTAATGACGCGCAGACTGTTAAGGCGTTTACAGAGGCGGAAGCTTATGACGGTCCGTCCTTGATTTTAGCGTATTCTCATTGTATCGCGCATGGTATTAACATGACGACTGCCATGCAAGAACAAAAAAACGCGGTTTTATCCGGCCACTGGTTATTATACCGTTATAATCCTGAATTGGCAGCGCAAGGCAAGAATCCGTTAACAATTGATTCTCAAGCGCCGAAAATGTCATTCGCGGATTACGCCTACGGCGAAACCCGTTATAAGATGTTAATCAAACAGAATCCCGAACGCGCGAAACAATTAATCGAGTTAGCGCAAAAAGATACTGACCGTCAAATCAAGTTCTATCAGGGTTTGGCAGGGCAACAATAATAAGGTCAAAAGCATTCGTAGGGGCGATCTCCTGATCGCCCGCAACAAAATTATCGCTTTTAAATATAACGGCAGGTGTTGGATGAAAATTCAACATCTGCCGTTTTTTTGTGCATTTATATGTTTCAATTTGTGCATAATTATTTGTTGTTTTGTGCATAATAATGTGCTATGCTTGTGTTCAAGGAGAAGGTCATGAAATATATTACACGCTGGATGGAAGAAAAGATTGCCCGGACTCTGGAGGTGAATCCCGTTGTTGTTTTGACAGGTCCGAGACAAGTGGGTAAAAGTACCTTATTAGAGCATGCTGATTTTCTAAAAAGTTGGCGGTATTTGACCTTAGATGATTCGGACGTCTTAGAACAAGCCCAAGAGGATCCTAAAAGTTTACTTTGGGAAAATAGGCCCACTATTATTGATGAGGTTCAAAGATGTCCGGAGCTTTTGTTAACGGTTAAGTATTTGGTAGACAAAACCAACAGAAAAAGAAACTTCATTTTATCCGGGTCAGGCAACATTTCTTTACGCAAATCTCCCCGAGAAACTTTGGCGGGAAGAGTTAATTATCTGCATTTATCCGGTTTTGGTGCGAGAGAATTATGGGGGTTAGCCCCGCATGGAATCTTAAGCCAAGTCTGGGAGGGCAAAGAAATTAAATTTGTGGAAATCCCTTTCCAGCCAGACATGACCCAAGTTGTTTGGCGGGGTAGTTTGCCTGGAGTCGTTTTGGCTTCTAGTGATAAAATAGCTTTGGAACGGGGAAAAAGTTATATTGATACGTATATTAGCCGGGATATTCAAGATCTGGTGAAGATACGGCATCCGCAAAATTTTCGTCGGTTAATGGAAGTTTTGGCACAAGCTACTGGATGGGAAAGTGTGCAGGAAGAATTATCTAAAGCCTGTGGAGAGACCAGAACTAATGTCAGCCGGTATATAAGTCTTCTGCAAAATACGAATCTTTTATATGAATTAAGGGGGTACACATCTAAAGGGGAGAGAGCGTATAAACAGTCTAAATATTATTGGTTTGATTCCGGCGCGGCATGTTTATTAGCCGGCATTAATTCGCATGCAGAGTTTAACAAATTAAATATAAAGGGGCGTTATTTTGAAAATTTTATTTTTCAACAAATTTATACCTGGGCGTCTTTAGAAACGGTTAGGCCTGAGATTTATTATTGGAAACCAAAGTCGGGAAGTGCGGAGGTTGATTTTGTAGTGCGCTCGACTGGTCAAGCAATAGGGGTGGAGGTAAAGTCATCGGATAAAATAGACTTTGGAAACACAAAATCAATGAGGGAGTTTCTGAAGACCCATCCAGAAGTGAGTAAGGGTATTATCGTATATACAGGACGAAAAATTTTTCCTGTGGCCACAAATATATATGCAGTTCCTTGGGCCATGCTTTAGTCATCTTGAGGCCATTCCTCTCGCCCTTGGCCTGCCTCTTTTCAATCGGTGCCTATTTCTTAAAGTAACCGCTTTCTCAAAATCACCCTTCATATATTGCTTTCCTTTAATATATACCTAATACTTTATATAGGTGAGAAGGGGGCAATATGAGTAAATATAGGACTTCAAACAGTCTATTTGTGCGTAAATTAATAAGTATATTTCTTATATTTACCTTTATATTCTCTTCAATAAATATTCCGCAATATGCTTATGCTCAAACCGCGCCGCTCATGCCCGTTCCCGGAACTATGGTCGGGTTAACTCCGCCGTTTAATCCGCCGGTTCTTAAAGGTATTAAAGTCTATCCAGACAACCCGCTTCGATTTGATTTCATTTTGGATAACGGCTTCGCCCTTATCCAAAATGACCCTGAGCGACCAGCGGGAGTCGAAGGGTTACAACAAGAAGCGAAAAAGCTTATCAAATATTTTCTAGCCTCACTGACTGTTCCCGAAAACGATTTATGGGTCAACCTGTCACCGTACGAAAAAGGCCGCATTGTCCCCAAAGAGTTCGGCCAAACCGAAATGGGCCGGGATCTCTTGGCGCAAGATTATCTTTTGAAACAAATCACCGCGTCCCTAATGTATCCCGAAAATGAAATCGGCCGAGAATTTTGGGATAAGATATACAAAAAACTGTATTCCTCTCCCCTTCGGGGAGAGGGAAGGGTGAGGGGTTTAGATATTCCTATCGATACGTTCAATAAGGTTTGGATCGTCCCAGAAAAAGCCGTAGTCTTTGAAAATGGTTCGACTGGCTCACCATGGAACGCAGCTTATGTCGTTGAAAGTAAATTAAAAGTCATGCTCGAATCAGATTATCTTGCCGCGTCGAAAAATATTGCGTCCTCGTTCGTAGGGGAGGGTCCCCGCCCCTCCCGCATACAAGAATCCGCCAAACAAATCATCCGCGAAGTCATTATTCCCGCGATCGAAAAAGAAGTGAATACCGGTAAAAACTTTGCCCAGCTCCGTCAAGTCTACAACTCTTTGATCCTTGCTGCCTGGTACAAAAAGAAAATCAAAGAAAGCTTATTAAGCAAAATTTATGTCGATAAAAACAAAATTACCGGCGTAAACATTGATGATCCTAAAGCTGCGGAAAAAATCTGGGCGCAGTACGTCGAGTCATTTAAAAAAGGCGTTTATAACTACATTAAAGAAGAATACGATCCAAATACACAGCAAATCATTCCGAAAAAATATTTTTCCGGCGGGTTTGATGCCGCTCAATTATTTGGCAACAAAATAAATTCTGCCCTAACAATAACGAAAGTATTGCCTTCCAATAAAGCAAATGAAGAGAAGCAGCGTAATAGTGTGGTTTCAGTCAATATGGATCCGGTTAATTTTTGGGGTAAGATTCAAAAACGACTAACTCCTTTCATATTTGCCGCTTCGTTGTTGACTACATCTTACAGCGCGCTTGGAGTTCAATTTTTTAATCATGAACTAGAAGGGCATGGTAAAGAGACATCAATTGCTTTAGTGCAAAAAGGTGACAGCTTCATTTCCATTGCCCAAGCCATATGTAAAAAAGCCAAAAAATCTTTTACTGAAGAGCAGATCAAAAGAGTAGCCGACGCCATTAAAGAGGATAATGCGAAAAATTTAAAAGGAGAAAATCTGTCTCCCGGAGAAAATTTAAACATCAATAAAGCTGAAGGATTGGTTTGGTCCATTGATCTCTTGAATAATTCCCAAATCGTGGCCACATCCAAGATTGCTATTGCAGGGAATCAGCCGATTGATGTTTATTTCATTCGACCGGCAGATAAAAAGGAATTTAATAATTTTGTTGCGTTTGCGTCGATTGAAACCGGGCAGCTTTTTATGGATGTTGATCAGTTTGTTGAGCAATTGAATGTGTTTAAAAAAATTATAAAAAATCCCCGTTCTGTTTGGGCGAAGTTATATCAAGGGAAAAGTGATCAGTATATATTTGAACATTACATGGCGGAAATGATTTACCATGAATATGTTCACACCTTGACAACGCCTATCATCCGTTCAAAAAAATTTGATTCTCAAACAAAGGAGTTTAAGGAATACCTGCAAGATGATTCCCATGACATTTATCGGGTGGCAGAAGAAGTGTCTGCCTATTTAGCTCAAGCGTCTGTGAGCGAAGAACCGGCCATGGCATTGACGGGATTGGTAGATAAAATTGATTCGCAACAATTCGGAACAGATGATTATGCTGCGGCTGGTTTTGTTTTGATGCGCCAAATCATGACCCCATTAGGATATGAACAATATTTATTAAACACCATGAAGCAGCAACAAGGACGGGAAATAACCGCAGACGAAAAAAAAGGTTTGCATGAAGCTTATGAATCGGGTTCGTATGCGATGAACGAATATAGGGGTGTATTAGCAAAATTTTTGCTTCAAAATCCAAAAGATCAATTACGGCAATCAACACACGCTTCATTCAAAAATATATTCGGAATCGATTTGCCTGGCTTTACTCAATTTACAATTCCGAGACAAGTTATAGAGGATTATTCAACAAGAGGAGCAGAACATAAATTAATAGATGCTGGCGACGTTATTAAAGATCAGGCGATGATTGCGGGAAAATTAAAATCTAAAATTATTCGTGCCTTGGCGGTTTCGTTAATGGCATATTATTTTACGGGATCTGTTAAGGGTGCAGAGTTTACGGATATTTCTTTTCCTTATGGATATAAAACAACAGTGGCAAAAGCGCAGACAGGGGATACACCCGAATCAGTGGTGAGAAGATTTGTTGATTTGCAGGTTGTGGCACAGAAAAAGTATATGCCTTTAGGGGATACGGTTTGGGATGAATTTGTTAGTAAGTATGGTTTGATTGATAATTATGGAGTACTACAAGAAAAATTTATAGCGTTGAAAGATTTTAACGAGTTTAAGTCGGTTATTGGTGCAATGAATGAGGAATATGCAAAGAAAATATATGATTATTTAAAGTTAATTCAGGAACATATCTATAAACTCAGCCCAGATGAAATTGCCCAGATAACCAGTAAAATTAGTAAAAATTTACAGAGAAAAATAGCAAACGGTAAATTTGTTCCAGGCGAAATTGTTGATTTGAAATCAGCAACCGAGGAGTTGCGTTTTATTTCAACGCTCAAAAGCGATGATATCGTGGGCAGCACAACTGTTACTATCAATAAGAATCCAGTAGAAATTTATTTTGTGAATAAAGATACCGGGGTTAGGTTGGCGTATACGTCAGAAAACAGGGTGTTTATGAATTTAGGAAGTTTTCGGGCAATTCCTGGTGAAACAAAAGAGATTATAGCCGAAGCCACGAAGGAAAGTATTTCACAATTACAGGTACGAACTTTTCCGGCAGGTATTAAAGACAGTGAGATTTTCTTTTCTAAACTTAGAGAACTATTGGCTCATGAGTTTGCGCATACGTTGACTACAGCTTTAGTGGAAAGTGGCGCAGTTAAAATATACCCAGCGCCAGTTTCGGATAATGAATACATGGCAACCATGGAAGTGTCAGGGATTTTGGGTCAAATCGCGGGTAGCGACCATCCGGTTAAAACATTTGCAGAATTCAAAGGTGCGGCACAAAGTCTTTTTTTCGAAGGCGGGCAACAATATATTATTGCTTCGCAAACGATTAGTGACCGTATGCTTGAGCTTTTGCATTTTGGTGATTATGTGCTTAAACGGGAAAATGAAAAACGCGATAAGTCAGAAAAGGAACCGTCTAAACCATTAACTGCGGATGATTTCTCGAATTTGAAGAAAGAGGCGGTTACTCAAATTATGACAGATCTTAAACAATCGGGTTATATTAATGCCGAAGGTAAAATTTTACAATGTCCTCTTTTGGGTGATGCCAGGGAATTTAAAATTAATGGTAAATATTCCGATAAAGAACGTGAAATGATTTATGACCGCTTACTGCGCTCATATGATCTTAATTCGTGGGGTGTGTCGGAGGATTTAAAAGATGGTGCTGTTTTTAAGGAGGATGCAATCGAATTTTTTCTAAAGTTAAATCCGGACGCCGTGCGTCAGGCGGCTCGCGATGTTCATAAAGCCATATTTGGCGTTGACCTGTCCACAGATCCTGTGACAATTCCTGATTTTGTGAAAGAGTATAGCATTAAGAAATATTTTCCTGCTGAAGAAACGACAAAAAGCCATAAAGATCAAGCAATGATTGTAGGGCAATTAAAGTACAAAATTATTCGGGCCTTGGCGGTTTCGTTAATGGCATATTATTTTACGGGCGCTGTTAAGGGCGCAGAATACACAGATATTTCATTTCCTTATGGATATAAAACAACGGTAGCAAAGACTCAGCAAGGGGATACACCTGAATCAGTTGTTAAGAGGTTTATTGATTTACAAGTGGTAGCACAAAAAAAGTTGATGCCCTTGGGAGATACGGTATGGGATGATTTCGTTAAGTATGGGTTTATTGATAATTTTGGCGTGCTTCAAGAAAAATTTTTGGCATTAAAAAATTTTGAAGATTTTAAAAAAGTTATCGGCCCAATGAAAGAGGAATATGCAAAGAAAATATATGATTACTTAAAGTTAGTTCAAGAGCATATCATTAAACTCAGCCCGGATGAAATTGCTCAATTAACAAGTAAAATTAGTAAAAATTCGGTGGTAAAAATAAAACATGGAAAATTTAGTCCTGACGAAATCGTTGATTTGAAATCCGCAACTGAGGAACTCAGTTTTATATTACAGCTTAAAAGCGACGATATTGTCGGGAGCACAACAGTTTCGATCAATAAGAAGCCGGTAGAAATTTATTTTGTGAACAAGGACACCGGTGTTCATTTGGCATATACTTCGGAAAACAGGGTCTTTATGAATTTAGGAGGTTTTCGGTCTGCGACAACTGACACAAAACAGATTATAGCTCAAGCCAAAAAAAATAGTATTAGTCAATTAGATGTACGCGCTTTTCCTGTAGGAACAACAGATAGCGACATTTTCTTTTCTAAGCTCAAAGAACTATTGGCTCATGAGTTTGCGCATACGTTGACTACAGCTTTAGTGGAAAGCGGCGCAGTTAAAATATACCCAGCGCCAGTTTCGGATAATGAATACATGGCAACCATGGAAGTGTCAGGGATTTTGGGTCAAATCGCGGGAAGCGACCATCCGGTTAAAACATTTGCAGAATTCAAAGGTGCGGCACAAAGTCTTTTTTTCGAAGGCGGACAGCAATATATTATTGCGTCACGCACGATTAGTGAGAGGATGCTTGAATTGTTGCATTTTGATGAGTATGTGCTAAAACGCGAACACGAAAAACAAGATAAGGTGAAAAAGGAGCCGTCGAAACCATTGAAAGCGGATGATTTTTTTGGTTTTGAAAAAGAGGCCGTCCCGAAAATTATGGCGGATCTTCAAGGTATGGGGTATATCGATAATAAAGGAAATATTTTACAATGTCCGCTTTTGGGTAATGCTAAAGATTTTAAAATCAAAGGTCATTATTCTGCTGAAGAACGTGAAATGATTTATCGATATTTATTAAGGGCATTTGATCATCATATGTTAGGTGTCTTGCTGCAGTTACAAGATGGAATCGCTTCAGACGAGGATGAAGTTGAATTTTTTCTGGGTTTAAATCCGGATGCCGTGCGTCAGGCGGCTCGCGATGTTCATAAAGCCATATTTGGCGTTGACTTGCCCACGAATCCTGTGACAATTCCGGATTTTGTAAAAGAGTATAGCATTAAGAAATATTTTCCTGCTGAAGAAAAGACAAACAGCCATAAAGATCAGGCGATGACAAATGAAGAAACAGCTGCAACTAACATGAATCAAAATATCGAGCAAGAGCCTATACCAGTCTTTGGCATGTCTCCATGGCGAAGGGATAACATAAGCTTCAAACAAATTACTGATGTTGGCCGGTTGAATGCTGCAGGTGTACGAAAATTAATCGGGTATATCGATTCACTCCCTGCTCCCGAAGTTGAGCAAATCATTAAATATTATATGGCTAAGGGTTTTGGTGTTAAGGCATATAAAAACGGAGAGATTTCTATCAATGGAGGGGCGGTATTTGTTTGGGATCGTGTTAATCTGCAAAAGCTGATTAATCAGAATTTAGGCATTTTGAAAGCAGCCGGAATACCCAGTGATAAGGACGGCGGGATATCTGCGGATGATTTAGCTGACTATATTGCAAAACATAACGTATCTTCTGAAAAATATCCTGAAGCCTATGCCACCGTTGGAATAGCTTTTGCTGATTCTCGTTTTAATCAGCAGGCATTGGCTTTTAATAAAGGCGGTATTGACTTGAATCCTGTAGACAAAACCTTGCAAATTCAAAGCAACGGCGATGTCATTAAATTCAACATCGACCCTGCCATGCTGGAACAGTTAAAAAATGCTTCCGGTTTTTCGCCTATCATTATCAATATTACGCCGCTGAAGGATTTAAAAATGTTTTTGGGGATATGACCCAGGGAACACTGCGGCGGTGGACCAGCGGCCACTGATGTGATATTCTATTTGTACCATGAAAAACAATCTTGACATATTCAAATTTTATGGTGTATTTATGGCGGAGTAAACTCCAAAAAGGAAGCAAAAATGGAGATTAGATGGCTTTCCCCGTTTTTTCTGGGTTTGATATCAACCCTCGCCCAAATTATGCTTTTGCGTGAATTGAATGGGGTGTTTGGCGGGAATGAGATTGGATACGCGTTTGTGCTCGGGAGTTGGTTATTATGGGTGGCTCTTGGCGCTGCGGCTATTAGGTTATTAGGCTACCGAGTAAAAAATGTAAAAGTTTTACTGTTTATTGGGTTTTTGCTGTTTATTGGGTTTTTGCTGTTTGCAATCCTGATTCCTTCCTTAATTTTTTTATCCCGTTATCTTAAATTGTTTTTTAATATTCATCCCGGAGAATTAGTGGGTTTGCCGTGGATGATGGGTGTTTCTATCCTTGTGACCGCGCCGCTTAGTTTTTTAACCGGAGCGATGTTCGCGGTATGCTGTCTACCTTATAGAAAACAAAACTCGCGGAATAATGACTATGTCACTAAAATTTATTACGCTGAATCTTTAGGGTCGGCTTCAGGAGGAGCTTTATTTTCTTTTGTCATGGTATATTTCTTATCCAATTTGTGGATAGGGTTGGGGCTGGGAGCTTTGGATGCCAAATCTAAACAAGCACAATGGTCACCCTTGAAGGTTGCGGCATATACAGATTCTTTGTACGGGCAGTTGACTCTTACTGAATCCAAGGGAGAATACAGTTTATATGAAAACGGTGGGCACAGTTTTACGACCGGGGATTTTTTATCGTCGGAAGAGATGACGCACTATGCCATGCTTTGGCACCCTAATCCTAAAAGAGTTTTGTTGATAGGAGGGGGAATGGGTGGGGCGTTAGAAGAGATTTTAAAATACAGATCAGCCCAAATCGACTATGTTGAGCTTGATCCAAAAATAATGAGTTTAAGCGGAGCTAATTTACCGACGCGGTATACCAAAGTTTTGAATGACCCGCGGACCCGCGTGATTAATATGGACGGACGGCGTTTTGTCAAAACCGCGCAGATGAATGTTATGACCAAGTCTCCTTATGATGTGATCATTATTGGTGTCGGCGATCCGCATACTTTATTGCAGAACCGTTATTACACTAAAGAATTTTTTGCTGAGGCGAAACGGGTGCTTAATCAAGACGGGGTGATTAGTTTTTCCGCTCAGTCTGCGGCAGATTATCTGAGTAAGGAAAACCGTCAATCTTTACAATCGTTTTATTCCACCTTAAAAACTTCATTTAAAAATATTAAATCTTTGCCTGGAGACAGGCATATTTTTGTCGCGTCCAACCGGAATGACTTTGGGTCATGGACAGCCGCGTTTTTTGAACAGCAGATCAAACAACGGGGGATTAATACACAATTTGTTTCTAAGGCGTATTTGCCCGCGCGGTTTGATCCATACCGTATAGCTGAAGTGGAAAAAATCTTGTCTGTTCCCGGGTGGATTAATACCGATGAAAGACCAACCGCTTTTTTATTAGATACCTCTTTGTGGGCCAGTCATTTTAATACTGGATTCGGTGAGTGGTTTGGCCGTCTTGCCAATATTTCTTTTCTTTTCGTTATAGGTTTTATTGTCATCTTGTTTTTGTTTTTTGCTGTTTGGTCGCGCTTCAAAAAAAATGTTGCCATGGGTACGGCAATTTTTGTAACGGGATTTTGGGGTATGGTTTATCAGATTTTGATCATTCTGGCGTTTCAAAGTATTTTCGGCTATGTATATCAGAAAATAGGTTTGATCATTGCGTTATTTATGCTTGGATTAGCCGGAGGAAGTTGGATAGCACAAAAACAGTCCCATAATAATGATCAAAAGAGGATTCAGAAAATATTCAACAGTTCACAAGTTTGGGGCATGTTTTATTGTTTGTTTTTACCATTTATTTTTTTAGTGTTTCGTGATACTGTGTTGAAAGGTTTTCAAGTGGATATTTTGTTCTTCGTATTTATGAGTTTGCCTTTTTTAGCCGGAGGGATGGTCGGGTGGCAGTATGGCCTGGCTGTTATGTTATTGGGAAATGAAAGCAGGTCTGCCACAGGTTTATACGCGTTGGATGTGCTTGGCGCAGCCTTAGGCGCTTTTTTAGCGGGGATATTTTTAGTGCCGGTTTTCGGTATCAGTCAGGTGTCATTGTTGTGCGGATTTTTGAATTTTGCTGTATTTTTAATCTTTGTGCTTTTTTAGTTTTTTTGTTTTACTCTGTTACTTTGTTACTTTGTTACTCGGTTACTCTGTCACTTTTACAAAAGGAGTTTGCATGCCCACGAAAGTTAATCGCAATAAATTTTTCCGTTTAAACCAATACCAGTTATCAATTATTTTAGTTACATTTGTTCCTATGTTAGTGATGGCGGTGACTGTGACTTTTTTAGTGCGTAATATGCATATGCAGGCGATTGTGAATTTGATTTATGGATCATCAACGGATATGGTGCATTTTATTGAACAGGCGGCTTTTGTTTTGTTAGCAACGGTTTGGACGTTATTTGTTATTAGTATGGTTATTGCGTTTTCAGTATCCAATAGGCTGGTAGGAGGGTTTGAGCGGATTTTACGTGAATTAGACAGCGTGATTGAACATAAATATCCCAACAAAATTGTAGCGCGTAAAAAAGATAAATTAGCCAGCGAATTGGTCAGCCGAATTAATATGTTGATTGAAAAAATCCCGAATTAAGCGCGCGGTTGGGACGGTTTCGCATTTAAATCGAATCCCTTCGCTCAAACAACCTTGGCGCGGCGCCAAGGAAACTCGCTCTGGGGATTCAATTTAAATGCAGACCTATTTATTGGCACGCGTTTTTATTGTAGCGGCGATCTTCTGCTTGCCTTGCCGTAGTTTTAAAGCAGGCAGGATCGCCTGTAACAAAATAATCGTTTTTGTTTTTTAAATTTCAGAAAGTTTATCCCGCCAGCGAATCGTTTTGGGAATAATAGCGCGCAGTTTGGAGCGGTTTGGTTTCTTCCGTTTTGCCGACTGAAAGACCTTTGAATATTTTATCAAACGGAATCAAAATCGCGGCAAGAGCCAGCCCCATTAATTTCAAAAAATCTTTTCTGGAAAGCTTCATTTTTATGTCTTGTTTTTAAATATTGATAAGAAAAATACAAATAGTTGTCATCCCCGAGGTTTAAATCGGGGATCCATTTACTTCCACACACCAGGAATCACTTCTCCACAAAAGCCACATATTCCACTTTTTAAATTATAACGCAAAATCTGATATCCATCACGTTCAATAATTACGTTTTTGCATTGTGGACAATAGGTGTTATTCCCTGGATGGCCTGGGACATTACCGATATAAACATAATGCAGGCCTTTATTTTTAGCTATGTCCCAAGCTCGAGTCATAGTTTCAACTGGAGTCGGGGGTAAATTGGCTAATTTGTGCATAGGCCAGAATTTTGAAAAATGCAGAGGCACATCCGGCCCTAATTCATTCATGACCCAGGAACACAATAAATCCAGGTCTTTTTCTGCATCATTCCACGTTGGCACGATGAGGTTGACCAGCTCCATCCAAACTTTGCTTTTGTGGATAGTTTTAATGCTATCCAGAACAGGCTGTAAAGTTGCCTCCGCCATTTTTTGGTAAAATTTATCGGTGATCCCTTTGAAGTCAACTTTGATGGCATCCACGTAAGGGAAGAGATCTAGGAGTGGCTGTTGTTCAATATATCCGGCAGTAATAAAAACACTGCGTACCTTATTTTGTTTGGCGAGTTTGGAGGTGTCATACGCGTATTCATAAAATATGACTGGATCAGAATAAGTAAACGCGATGCTTTGGCATCCAGTGCGGATGGCTTCATCAACGACGGCTTGAGGGGGCAGATCAGAGCTCTCTACTTCTTCAGGTTTGCGTTGTGAAATTTCCCAGTTTTGGCAATATTGACAATGTAGATTGCACCCGGCTGTGGCGAGAGAAAACGCTTTGCTTCCGGGCAGAAAATGGAAAAGGGGTTTCTTTTCAATGGGATCCACATGCACAGCGCAAGGATTGCCATAGACCAGAGTTTTTAATTCTCCGTCCAGATTCATGCGGGCTAGGCAGTTGCCTCGTTCTCCAGGATTCATCCGGCAATGCCGGGGACAAAGATGACATTCAATCATAATTTATGGCATGTAGTATGTGGTATGTCGTATGTAGTGAAACGACTGATTTAAAAAATTTAAATATATATAACAAAAGCGAATAATCATAAAAAATAATATGGTTATCTTTTCACTTTAAAAATTTTAAATAACTAATCTGATTTTTGCTCTTTTTTATTTGGTTTTGTTTTTTTTACCACATACGACATACTATATACTACATACTGCTTTTCCAATATTTCGCTGTTTGCGGTTTTATGCCATGTTGTTTCAAATTATTTTCTATTTTATCACTATCCAGTTTTTGTACCATAATCACTTGGTGCTGATTTTGCGAAATGATGCGGATATTCGCGTTTATGGTCAGAAGAATAAAGACTATTGTGACACTGTAGAATAACCAGAACAGCCACAACTTTTGTTTTTGTTGATTGTTTATATTCTTTTTCGCCGCAGATAAGCGTTTTGCAACAGTCCCTTGAATAAGATCTTGAAATGCTCCGAAGGGGCAGAAGATTCTGCACCAAAATCTATAAATAAAAAATGACGCGATCAATAAAATTCCCACGAAAAGCATGCTCCATAAGAATTTATGTCCCGCGAATAGAAGAATATAAGGTTCCACTGTGACGACATCAGTATTACGGTACAAAAATATGAGGATAATAATGCTTAATAAAATCAAATATTTTGTTAATGAGGATTTTGGGGCGATCGGGAAAGGCCGGATGCGTAATTTTAAGCGGGCGGCATTGGCCATATCCTGCACTGCCAGAAACGGGCATATACTGGCGCAATAAACATTTTTGTAAAAAAGCAAAGTCAGAATATTTAAACTGATCAACATCCACCAAAGGGGATTATCGGAAAAATTGGGCAAATGTCCAAGGCCGATGTTTCCTAAAGTGATGATAGAAAGCATGGAGCCTTTTAATATTCCGAGATAAAAAAGCGCTATTATCATGGTTGTCCATCTGAGGAACTGACTGGCGCGTACAACAGCCGAAATAGCGAGTATATACAATAGCAGGGGAATGGCCAGTTCCACAGCAGAAGCCGTATGATGTGTTTTATGCACTGCTGCCGCGGGGTTCATGGTTTGTTGAATTTTTTGAATGCCTTGGTCTATGGAGGACGTAAAGGCTCGGCTTGAGATGGTGGCATGGGTCATGGCATCAATGTCGTGACCGATTTCAAAGTGATCTCCGTTTGATTTTCCGATAAACTGGGCAAAAAATTTATTAAGTTGGTATCCCACATAAGAATAGGTTTCTTTATGGTCCAGCATTTTGACTTCAAGAATTTTATAATTTTTGTCTAGGGTGACGTGAATGCGGAAATGTCCTCCGTAGCCTTGAATATCTGGGTTCATTTCATCCGTATAAAAGGAAAATCCCGTAAGATTTTTTTGTGAATCGAAAAGTTTGGTAAAAGGTTGGAGTGAGGGGGAAAACGTGTGTATTTTTTTAAAGGGATACAATATGGAGAAGCCAGTTACAAAAATGAGAAGGATTATAATTGGCCGAATAAAAGTTTTATACATAATTGTCAGTTTTCGATAAAGGTTTATGTATAATGTAGAAGAAAAAAAATTATAGGTAAAGTAATATTTTCAGACCATGACAAATTTTCTCCATAAAATTAATTTCTCGCCGATAATCCAGCCCGTTATTTTTTTTCTGCTTTGTTTTTCGCTTTGGATTTTCTTAATGAAGCCTTTTTGCTTTGAGACCCTAAAATGGGGAGAAGAGGCATCGGTTTACCGTGACCATACGCAGGAATTCGTACAGTCATTAAGTCAGGGAGTATATCCATTATGGACCAGGACTTACGCGTCCGGCGTTCCTAATGAGTTTTTTTTAAGAAGGATCGGCGATTTTAATCCGGTCTATGTTGCCATGGCAATTTTAGTTAAAGCAGGTATGCCGTTTAAAATGATTTATACCGGATTTTTATGTTTGTATTATTTTCTGGGTGTTATTGGTTTTTATATGTTCGCCCGATTGATTTTTCATGATCGATCATGGGCCATGATCGCGGCTGCGGGATTATTATTTTCTTCCTGGAGTTTTACGCTGGCGTATACCTATATGCTGCTTATTTTTACTCCGGGCGTATGGTTTTTTTATTTCTTTTTTTTATTTTGGAAAAGTCCGGCTAAAAATTCTTTGCTGGGGTGTGTTTTTTGCGCGATGATTCTTTTGACGACTTATATTCCGATTTATTTTTTATTAATTGCTTTGGCTGTTTGTGTTTTTACTGTGCTTTTTTATGGGAAAGAATACGGACTGTACATAGCTAATGGATTTCATTATTTGAAACACCATTTTGTTTTGACGATTGTTTGCGCGGCAGCTTTAGTTTTTTCCGTGATCCCTTTGTTTAATTTATTTGAATCCGGCAAGCGGGGAGAGATTGTCATGCCTTATCGGAGTGAAAAATTGGCGGGGGATAATGGGTTTAAAGTTGGAACAAAAATATATAAAGAGGACGGGGTATTTACTTATTTACGCCCATATCAAGTCATTCATAAAAAACAAGATTTAAAATTGGACTTATTTTATATTTCTCCTTTTTTTTATTTAGTTTTTATTTTAGGTTCATTCGTCCGTCTTAATAAGCGGATGTTGATTCTTTTTCTGATAGGGTTGATTTTTTTTATTTTCGGATCCACCGAAGCTTTTTCTTTGCGGCAATTTTTAACTCAGTATATTCCGGTTTTAAGTTATTTTCGTAATCTCCGGTTTTTTGTCTGGCTGATTATTTTACCTATCATGATTTTACTGGCTGTTGAACAATTAAAAGTTTTGTGGCAGGAGATTCAGGACAGCGATCTCATACAGGCTAAGAAGTGGCTGTGGAAAATTTCTTTGGTGCATGTTTTGTTTGTGATTTTGCTGGTTGCGGTGCGGATTGATTTATGGTCAGTATATCTACTGGTCATTCTAAACTGGTTTTTTTGGTATGGGACCGTTGCAAAACGCCGATTGGATTATTATCAATTTTTTTTATCGACTATTATAATCGCGGCGATTTTTTTGCATGCGGGGGAGTTGTTTACTCGGGTTTGGGCCGTGGAAAAACGGGAACAAAAAGTATCACAAGAATTAGGAAAGGTGACTGCTTTGCTTGCTCCGGCAGAGCTTTCCCAAAAAGCTTCGCCGATATTATATATTTCAACAGCTTATTTTAGCGCGTTTTATGTTTTGACGGAGCCGCAAGTCAGGGATAAATATTTAAATGATCTTATTGCTGTGTATGACCGAACCTCCAGCTCAGGAAAATCCGCCAATGTTTTCGGCGATACAAAATTGGAGAACGCCATTTTATCTTCAGATGTAAAGGGTGGTTTTCAACTATTCAAAACGGATGCGAATAGTTTTGATATTAAAACTCAATTCCAGGGCCCACGGCTGTTAGTCATCAATGACGCTTATTTTCCGGGGTGGAAAGTATTTGTTAAAGGAGTTGAACAGCCGTTGCTGCGGGCGAATTACGCGTTTAAAGGGGTGTTTTTACCTGCCGGTGAAAACGAGGTCATTTTTAAATATCTTCCTGGGAAAGATATTGTGGTAAAAATTGTGAATTTTATATTTTTTTATGGAATCTTTTTCGTGTTATGCGCCAGAATAATTTTTTTCAGAGAGGACCGGGAAGATGTTAGGCTCTGAGGTAAAGTCTCCCAAATTGATGGGTAGCGTTTTGGCGCGGAAACCGCGGGGTTGGACGCTTTATTTAGCCTTGGCTATTTTTTTATTTTTATTCATGGACTGGAAAGGCGCCATGAACCAAGTTGATATCAAAATAATGAATGATTTAATACCGAGTTTTTATTATTTGAGAAATTATAAAGTTAGTGACGGAGAATTTGATCCGAATTATTTGTGGGTGTACATCCGGTATTACAATCAATTGAATAATATTATCAACTCCACGGATATTTCCAATATTTTGGGATATTTATATTTTTGGGATAAAGATTATAAAAAAGCGGAACAGTTTTATCAAAAAGCGATTAAGCAGGATCCAAAATTTTTTCTCCCGCAATTTAATTTGGCGGAATTGTATTACGATCGGGGAGATTATGTTAAGGCTTTGCCTTTGTTTAAAAAATGTTTATCTTTAGACCAGCGGCATGTTTTGATGAGATTAGGAAATTCCAAAGTTTATCAACAAATTTTTTATGGAACGGAAGCATGGGAAAAATTTTTAGTCCGGCGCGTTGATGAGGGATATGTATTAACTTATGAGCGGATCATTCAATGCTTCATTCAGCAGAAAGATTTTAATTCCGCGTTGAGATTTATTGATAAAGCTGTATCAAAGGGTATGGAAAAATCGTTATTTTTTATTTATTATAAGGGAGTGGTTTTATTCAATTTGAATCGTTATAATGAAGCACTGGAGTGTTTTAAACATGTCTTGCAGCAAGATCCAAAGCATAAAGAATCGATGTTGGCGATTGCCCGGATTGCCGCGTTAATGGGTCAAAAAGAAGTAGAAACTGTATATGTACATCAAGCTTGGATGCTTCATCAATTGAAACAAGAGGATGATACAATCAGCAAATTGGGAAATGAACAAAGGATTTTTTAGCCTAAAGAAGGTAATAGGCGATAGGCTATAGGCAATGGTGTTAATATGATTGACGCTGTCGTAGGGGCGATCTCCTGATCGCCCGAAACAAAATTATCGCTTTTTTATTTTTAAAAAATTTAAATTAATTAGGTCTATATATGAAAAATTTGCGTGTGGTTTTGGGGATAATTCTTTTGATTGGCATAGGTTTTTGGGGATACCATGTTTTTAAAAGTTTTGCGGGCCGGGAAGACCTGTTAAAAACCATTATTAGCCGGTTAGAGGCAGATTCGCGAATTGCGGAAGTATTAGTGACGAGTGTGAAATATGATGAAGTTCAGAAGAAAAATTTTACGACGATAAAATTTTTAGAATACGGGACCAGCGGGCAGGCGCTTGAACCTAAATATTATACTTTTTCTGGAAATATTATTCAGTTTCAATCTCTCGTGATCAGGTTTAAAAATATTCATATACAGGAAGCGCATAAATTTAAAGATAAGAGCGCGTATATTTTTTGGAAAGTATTTATGCTGGATGGCAAGAATACTCAAGAATTTGAAATTAATCCTGCCCGGCAGATTCCGGCTGGGTATAAAGTCACCCGCGACGCTTCTCCGTATGAAGGCGCTTTATGGGAAAAATTTTGGGATTATGCGTTGGATTCAAAAAAGTCGGATGAGGCGGGGATTAAAAACGCACAGATTGAAGCTCCGGGCACCATGTTTGTTCCGGGAAATTTATATAGTATTAAGATTGAGCATAACGGCGGAATGAGGATTGACGCTAGTCCTTTGCCAGGCATATTACGCGGCGAAAAAATTCCTTAACCATTCAATAATTTAAGATTTTTCTTGTTTTTTGCATCAGGGGTAAATAGAATAACGCAATGACTCCCAAAGACATACGTAAAAAAATATTAGTGGTGGATGATGATCGGATCGTTCTAAGAATTTTAGAATCTCGTCTGGTTGAAAATGGTTACGCGGTGACAGTCAGCGAACAAGCGGCAGAATGTCTGCAAATAGCGTTTAAGAAAAGACCGGATTTAATTATTTTGGATGTCATGATGCCAATTATTAATGGCTATAATTTTTGTAAGTTAGTCAAATCTGAAATAAAAAATCCTTCTATTCCTATCATTTTTTTAACCTCCCGAGTTGAAGCGGAAGATAAATTGATCGGGTATGAAATGGGCGCGGATGCGTATTTAACCAAACCAGTTGAAATGACCGCGTTATTGGCGAAGATTAAGGAATTAATAGGTTAGCGGGATAGAAAAGTCAGAAGTCAGAAGTCAGAAGAAAAAGATGATTGATGAGAAAAATTTATAATTTTTTTTATAATTTGTTGCGTTTTTATACAAAGTTGTTTTTTTAATTTTAATTGTTTTGCCACAGGCTACATACTACATGCTTGAGGCATCATATCTGGTGAGCTTATGATTAATTTTTTGGAAAATATTGGACAATCACTTAAAGATTGGATCACAGTTTTTGTTGATATAACCAAGCTGTTTTTTGAAACTGTTTATTGGGCAGTATTTGGAATATTTCATCATAAACCGGTCAATTTTAAAACTGTTTTTGAGCAGATGGTTTATATGGGCGTGCAGTCGGTTATGATTGTATTTTTTGTGACCTTTTTTACCGGCGTAGTTATTGCGATGCAATTAGCTCCGCAATTTCAAAAAATGGGAGCGGTTTTTTATGTATCAAGTATGGTATCCATCGCGATTTGTCGTGAATTGGGTCCGGTTTTGACGGCTTTAGTCATAGCCGGGCGTATAGGCGCGGCTATTACAGCTGAAGTCGGTTCCATGAAAGTTAATGAACAAATTGAAGCATTGGAAACAATGGGAATCAATCCAGTGCGGTATTTGGCGGTGCCAAAATTTTTAGCGCTTTTAGTTATGCTTCCGTGTTTAACGGTTTTGGGCGACGCTTCAGGTATGTTTGGCGGCTATGTGGTGGGAACCACCAGCTTGCATATTAATCCGGGCATGTATATACAAACCACGTTTAAGTTTTTATCTCTGAAAGATATTTACACTGGCGTTTCCAAGCCTTTTGTGTTTGCTGCGATCATTTCTATGGTCGGGATATATCAGGGTTTTAAAACCAGAGGCGGAGCAGTCGGAGTGGGTAAAGCGACCACGACCAGCGTAGTGACCAGTTTTATTTTTATTATTATCGCGGATTGTGTTTTAACAGGGATTTATTTTTTTGTGAAGTTCTGATTTTGAGAATCCGTAGGATTCTCAAAATCACCCCGAAGGCTTCAGCTCTGAGGGGTTACCTTATAAGGCTAATGCTTATGCAAGAAACAAATCAAAAATTTATATCGGTTCGGAATTTGATCAAAAAATTCGAAGGCCGAATTGTTTTGGATAATATCAATTTTGATATCCGTCAAGGCGAAATATTTGTCATCGTCGGAGGCTCAGGCAGCGGGAAAAGTACGCTTTTGAGAACCATGACGGGAGCTATCAAGCCGGATCAGGGGGAAGTTTATTATAATGGAAAAGATATTCATTCTTTAAATGAAGAAGAAATGGATAAATTTAGAAAACGTTTTGGGATGAGTTTTCAGAATTCCGCTTTGTTAGATTTTTTAACAGTGGAAGAAAATGTCAGTTTGCCTATTTACGAACATACCCGCTTGGATGCCAAATTGATTGGTATCATCGCTCAGATGAAGTTAAAACTTGTAGGATTGCATGGATTTGAAAATTTTCAAGTTAGTCAGCTTTCTGGGGGGATGAGAAAAAGGGTCGGCCTGGCGCGCGCTATTGCTATGGATCCGGAAATTGTGTTTTATGATGAGCCGACCGCGGGACTGGATCCGGTGGTTTGCGCGGTGGTTGATCAGCTGATTCTGGATTTAACTAAAAAATTAAATTTAACTTCCGTGGTCGTAACGCATAATATGGAAAGTGTGTTTCGCATAGCGGATCGTATTGCCATGCTCTATAAGGGTAAAATGCTGCAAGTCGGAACAAAGGATGAGATTAAAAATTCTAAAGATCCGATTATTCAACAGTTTATTAAAGGTGAGATTGAAGGCCCGATTCATTTGAATGAAGATGTTATAAAAGACAGTATGTAGCATGTGGTATGTGGTAAAAGCGAATGGTTTGAAAAACGTACAATATATTCAGGAGAATGGGATATGAAATTGAATAACGAAATAAAAATTGGTGTCATGGTGACGGTTGTGGTGTTGATCCTTTTTGGATTGACCATAAAGTCAGGAAAATTCAATTTCTCGAGTAAAGGGTATAATGTGCTGGTTGATTTTAATAATGTTGACGGGGTGAATCTTAATTCTCCGGTTATGCTGAATGGATTTGAAGTGGGCTTGGTGCAGGATATTAAGATTAAAGAAGAGGGTGGAAAAACTAAAATCGAATTAATTTTATGGCTTAAGGACGCGGTCAAAATTCATAGAAATACCAAGGCTATTGTTAAGTTGATGGGTTTTATGGGCGAAAAATATGTCGGGTTGATCGCGGGTAACGAAGGACCGTATCTGCAGAATGGCGATATGCTCGTTGGCCAGGATCCGACGAATTTCGAAGATTTAGTTAAAAATGGAACAGAAATTTCTTTGCAGGTTAAAGAAATTACGCAAAGGATCAATCAGCTCTTGGCGGATAATGGCACTAAAATAAATAGCATAATGACCAACGCGAATGACACGGTCAAAAATGTATCATCCATTTCCGCGAATTTGGATCAGCGGCTGAAAGTTAATGAACAGAATGTGGATGTCATTTTAGGCAGTATGCGGGGTGTTGCTGTTAATTTGGAAGAAATGAGCTCGGATTTGAAGAAAAATCCGTGGAAGATTCTTTATAAGGGCAAAGAAAAATAAAGCGTACAGCGCGCGGGTTGGGCGGTTTGCATTTAAACCAAATCCTTCGCTCAAACAACCTTGGCGAAGCGCCAAGGAAACTCGCTCGGGGATTCGGTTTTAACGCCAACCTTTTGTATTGGCACGCGGTTATTAACAATAACTTACTCTACCCCTTGATTTTTACAAATGTTTTAGTTAGAATACCTCACCTATGGCAAATAATGATTTAATGGATAAAATTGTTTCCCTGTGCAAACGGCGGGGATTTATATTTCAGTCTTCAGAAATTTACGGCGGTTTAGCCAATTCATGGGACTATGGTCCACTTGGCGCGGAACTCAAACGTAATGTCAAAGACGCGTGGTGGAAAGCTGTGGTCCATAACCGGGAGGACGTGGTTGGCTTGGACTCTGGCATTATCATGCACCCTAAGATTTGGGATGCGTCTGGTCATACTCAGAACTTTAATGATGTCCTGGTTGACTGTCGCAAATGTAAAGGTCGTTTCCGGGTTGATCATATTAAGGGAAAGTGTCCTAATTGTGGGTCGCATGATTTTACAGAAGGACGCGCTTTTAATTTGATGTTCAAAACTCAATTGGGTCCGGTCGACGATGGGTCTAATACTGCTTATCTCCGTCCTGAAACTGCGCAAGGGATCTTTGTTAATTTTATTAACGTTGTAGATGCCACTCACCGAAAATTACCTTTTGGAATTGCCCAGATCGGAAAATCTTTCCGCAATGAAGTCACTGCCGGTAATTTTACTTTCCGGATGCGTGAATTTGAACAAATGGAAATTGAATATTTTACCGATCCCGAAAAAGCTGATGAATGTTTTGCGAATTGGATTAAGGAACGATTTCAGTGGTATGTAGATTTAGGAATGAAAAAAGAAAATTTGCGTTTAAGGCCGCATGGTGCTGATGAATTAGCGCATTATGCGAAAGGCTGTCAGGATGTGGAATACTTATTTCCTTTTGGCTGGTCTGAGATTGAAGGCATTGCGCATCGCGGAGATTTTGATTTGAAACAACACACTCAATTTTCCGGGCAAGATTTGCAATTTCATGATCAGGTAAATAACCGTAGATTTTTCCCATATGTCATCGAACCCTCCGGCGGTGTAGATCGAGGGTTATTGGCCTTTTTGGTCGACGCGTATCATGAAGAACAGGTGAAAGAGGATACCCGGGTCGTTTTAAAATTAAGCCGGGCTCTGGCGCCTATTAAAGTCGCGTTTTTACCATTGTTAAAGAAAAACGGCGATATTGTGGCTTTAGCTAAAAAACTGAAAAAAGATCTTCAAAATCATTTTATGTGCGTGTACGATGATTCTGCGGCCATTGGAAAATTATATAGAAGACAGGATGAAGTCGGGACATTATACTGCGTAACTGTCGACGTGCAGTCATTGGAAGATCATCAGGTCACTGTGCGTGACCGCGATACCATGCAACAGGAGCGGATCAGCTTGGATTCGCTGAAAGATTATTTATTAAAAAAAATTTTGTAAATGAACGTCTAAAAGCAAAATCGTTTTTTATAAAAATCAATAACCATGAACCAAAAACCAAAAACCATCAACCAACAAAAATTATTTTATAACAGAAAGAGGGTTTTATGAAGTACGTGTATTATTTTGGGGGCGGCACTGCTGAAGGCCGCGGAGACATGAAAGAACTTCTCGGCGGAAAAGGCGCTAATCTGGCGGATATGTCCTCGATTG
Organism: Candidatus Omnitrophota bacterium; assembly: GCA_015233115.1. Lineage (GTDB taxonomy): Bacteria > Omnitrophota > Gorgyraeia > Zapsychrales > Zapsychraceae > JADFYE01. Next base: position 48,279 of record JADFYJ010000011.1, read on the forward strand.
GTATTCCGGTTCCTCCTGGTTTTACCATTTCCACAGAAGTTTGCGGTTATTATTATACTCACGGCAATGTTAAGCCGCCAGAGTTGGCTCAGCAGATTGAAGAGAACATCACCAAGCTGGAACATGAGCTTGGTAAAAAATTCGGCGATAAAGAAAATCCGCTTTTAGTTTCCGTCCGCAGCGGCGCTGCTGTTTCCATGCCGGGTATGATGGATACAGTTTTAAATTTAGGGATTAATGATGATGTCGTTATCGGTTTGATTGCTAAAACCGGAAATGAACGTATGGCGTGGGATTCATACCGCCGTTTCATTAATATGTTCGGTGATGTGTGTATGGGCGTTCATCATGATCATTTCGAAGAAGCGATGACTAAGATTAAAAATAAGTATAAGAGGAAGGTTGATACAGATTTAACCGTGGCTGAATTAAAAGAAGTGGTGGCCGCTTATAAGCAAGTTTATAAAAAGAACGTAGGGAGTGAGTTCCCAACTGACGCCCGCGTCCAATTGGAACATTCTATTAATGCTGTCATCAATTCCTGGAATTCTGACCGCGCGATTGCTTACCGTCAAATTAATAAAGTCCAAGAATTAAAAGGGACAGCCGTCAACGTTCAAGCGATGGTATTCGGAAACATGGGTGAAACATCCGGGACTGGTGTAGCCTTTACCCGCAACCCTGCCGATGGTACCAATGAATTTTACGGTGAATATTTAATCAATGCGCAAGGCGAAGACGTGGTCGCAGGTATCCGTACTCCGCTACCAATCTCTGCGTTGAAAAAAGAAATGCCGGCTATTTATGACCAATTAAATGAGATCCGCCTCAAGTTAGAACGTCATTACAAAGATATGCAGGATGTAGAGTTTACTATTCAAGAAGGTAAATTGTACATGTTGCAAACCCGTAATGGTAAACGTACTGGTTTAGCTGCGGTAAAAGTGGCTGTAGATTTAGTTAACGAAGGTATGATCGACGAGAAAACTGCCATCAAACGTATCGACGGCAATCATTTGAACCAATTACTTTTCCCGATTTTCGATTTGAAAGCGAAAGCCGCCGCGGTAGCCGCTAAGAAGACTTTAGCTAAAGGTCTTCCTGCTGGTCCGGGAGCTGCTTCAGGCCATGTGGTTTTCTCAGCTGAAGATGCTGTGAAATGGGCGAAAAAAGGTAAAAAAGTCATTTTAGTCCGCCGCGAAACTTCTCCGGAAGACGTAAGCGGTATGTGGGCAGCAGTCGCGATTTTAACATCTACCGGAGGTATGACTTCTCACGCGGCTGTCGTGGCTCGCGGTTGGGGAAAATGCTGCGTAGTAGGCTGTAGTGCTTTGGATATTGATTACAAAAAAAGGTTAATGAAAGTCGGAAACAAGACCGTCAAAGAAGGCGATTATATTTCTATTGAGGGCGCTACCGGCGAAATTATTTTGGGAGATATTAAAACTGCCGAATCCCCGGTTATTTCCGGCGTGGTCAAAGGAAATAAAGCCGCTTTAAAACATCCGATTTGTCAGATGTTCATGGCTGTGATGGCTTGGTCAGATAAATTCCGTCAAATTGGTGTTCGTACGAACGCGGATACTCCGAATGATGCGATTATCGCCCGTGCTTTAGGCGCGCAAGGTATTGGACTTTGTCGTACAGAACATATGTTCTTTGAAGGCGACCGTATTTGGGCTAAACGCGAAATGATTCTCGCGGATAACGTGGCTGATCGTGAAAAAGCTTTGAAGAAGTTATTACCTTTACAGCGTAAGGATTTCGAAGGTATATTCAAGGCCATGGACGGATATGCAGTAACTATTCGTTTATTAGATCCGCCATTACATGAGTTCTTACCTCACGATGCTAAAGGCCAGGCGGAAATGGCAAAACGTTTAAAGACGACTGTCGCTAATGTTAAAGCTAAAGTTGACAGCTTACATGAGATGAACCCGATGTTAGGTCATCGCGGCTGCCGTTTATCGATTACTTATCCGGAAATTTGCACCATGCAAACTACGGCTATTATCGAAGCAGCTTGTAATATGTCCGCTAAAGGCGTGAAAGTTTATCCGGAAATTATGGTTCCTTTGATTGGAACTAAAGAAGAGTTTGATATTCTCGATGTTTTGATCCGTAAAACCGCCGAAGAAATTATGGCTAAAAAAGGTCAAAAAATCGCTTATAAAGTTGGAACCATGATTGAAATTCCTCGCGCAGCTTTGATTGCTGATAAAGTGGCTCAAACCGCGGAATTTTTCTCATTTGGAACCAATGATTTAACTCAAATGACTTTCGGTTACAGCCGTGACGATATCGCGACTTTCTTACCGGATTATTTGAATAAGAAAATTCTGAGAGACGATCCTTTCGCGACGATTGACCAGGTCGGTGTTGGTCAATTAGTTAAGATGGGTGTTGAACGCGGCCGCTCTACAAAGCCAGATTTAAAATGCGGCGTATGCGGCGAGCATGGCGGCGATCAAGAATCAGTCAAATTTTTTGCCAAGGCTGGTTTGAACTACGTGAGCTGTTCACCGTTCCGTGTTCCGATTGCCCGTTTAGCTGGCGCGCAGGCAGCAATATAAAAAAACGTAACAGTATGACAGTGTAACAATGTGACAGTGAAAAAGCGGTTGATGGGAAAACGATTGATGTAAAGAAAAGCGAATGATAAAAAAGACTTTTGGTAAAAAATCTTTTAAACAATGACCAAAAGTTTAAATATTTGAATATTTACTGGTGATCATTTTTAATTCGAAATTTGTTTTTTGTCAGCCATTTTTTCACTGTTTCATTGTTGCCTGTTCATTTATTTTTTTGTTAACCAATGTTTGTCATTTGTGTTTTACCTGTTGTTTTTTTGTTTTTTGCATTGTCACATTGTTCCACTGTTACATTGTCACATTTACTTTTAGGATAAATAATGGATCCCGTAAAAGCTTACCTTAAAGATGTTCGTCCCATACAGCTCTTAACTGCAGAGCAGGAGATTGAACTATCTAATCGGGTGCATAAGGGTGATCAAGAAGCCCGGAATATTATGATCCGGGCTAATTTGCGTTTGGTCATCAGCATTGCCAAGCGTTATATTAATTTGGGTGTTCCGTTAAGTGATTTGATTGAGGAAGGCAACATCGGCCTCATGAAAAGCGTAGAGAAATTTGATCCTGCTAGAGGATATCGTTTTTCGACTTATGCGGCATGGTGGATTAAACAAGGCATATCCCGGGGCATCATTGATCAAGGAAAGATGATTCGCGTTCCGGTTTATATGAATGAAGAAATCCTCAAGTATAAAAAAGCTATCGAAAAATTAACTCATAAGTTGAAACGAGAGCCCTCTCAAGCGGAAATTGCCAAAAAATTAAAAATTTCAGTTGATCGGGTTCGTGAATTAGATATGTCTATTGCTAAAATGTCCAGTTTGGACGCGCCAATCGGAGAAGATGGTGAAGGGCAAGTTATTGATATTATTGAAGATGAGAATGTAGCTGCTCCAGATGAAGAATTAGAAACATTTTTGAATAAAGAGCGAACCGTTGAGTTTTTAGAGACTTTAACTGATCGGGAAAAGAAAATTTTAGATTTGCGGTTTGGTTTAACTGACGGTGAGCAGAGAACTTTGGCGGAAATCGCGAAAATTATGGGAGTTTCCCGTGAGCGGGTACGCCAGATTGAGGCCGCGACTCTGAAAAAAATTAAAGGAATTGTCGAAGATCAGCGGAAAGAAGAAGAATAGACCCTGAACCACATGGGGTTCAGGGCCATGAACCCACCGTGGTTCATGGAAAAGCGATGGTTCGACAAGTTCACCACAAGTTGGTGAGAAAAACGTAGGGGCAATCATGAATTGCCCTTTTTTTGTAAATTAACACAAAGGAGTTGATTATGCCAAAGAATGTGACGCAGAAGAATTTACCTTCTTATATTCGCGATATTCCGGATTTTCCTAAAAAGGGAATTATTTTTAAGGATATTACTACTCTTTTAAAGGATCAGGCTGCATTTAAAAAGGTCATTGACCTTTTAGCTAAAAAATATAAAAATACTAAAATTGATTATGTGGTAGCGGTTGAATCGCGTGGTTTTATCTTTGGAGCGCCTTTGGCTTATAAATTGGGCGTTGGGTTTATTCCAGTCAGGAAAAAGGGCAAGCTTCCCTATAAGACTAAAAGCGTCACCTATGAGCTGGAGTACGGTTCTGATACCTTGGAAATACACGAAGATGCGGTAAAAGCCGGAGTTAGAGTGTTGTTGGTAGATGATCTTTTAGCCACAGGCGGAACGATCAAAGCCGTAGTGGACCTTCTTAAAGAACAAAAAGCCAAAGTAGTTGGACTGGCTTTCTTAGTAGAATTAGGCTTCCTAAACGGCAGAAATAAGCTTAAAGGCCTGCCGATTGAAGCGCTGATTCGATATTAAAAATAATAGAGTAACAGAGTAACAAAGTAACAATGTGACAGAGTGAAAAGCTTTAAAAACCAACCAAAAGCATTTTTTTGTTTTAGATTTTTGTTTTTTCTCTGTTACTTTGTTACTTTGTCACTCTGTCACTTTTTTCGTTGCGCCTATAGCTCATATGGATAGAGCGCGGCCCTCCTAAGGCTGATAGGGTGGTTCGAGTCCACCTAGGCGCATTTTTTATCCGAATTTCATGATAATTTAGTAAAATTTTAATATTTAGCGATTGTTCGACGTGCGGATGGGCCTTTAGGCCAACAAATTTTTAAAAAAATCTTTGACATAAATGGGCTTGTATGTAAAAATATACCCATCTAAGAATTTACTAAACCCAGTGGTGATTTCAATCTGACAAAGAAAGGGGGGATGTTAAACTTGAATGTCAGAAATCATCGAGAAAAACTGGTTGGGAAAGTAAGTGTCTAGGCCAGTTATATATCCTAGTTTCATATAGATACATAAATTATTCATACTTTTTGGGAGGAGATTAAAATGAGAAAATTTTTATTAGCTTTGGCAGTGGTTGCGGTTGCAGCTATGCCGGCATTTGCTAGCGTTCAGAATTTGAAAGTTAGCGGAAACATCGATTCATCTTATGTTTCAAGAACAAATTTTGATTTTGGTGTTGGAAGTAACCAAGGGAATTTAAAACAAAGCTTTTTCATGACCCAAGCTGATGTTAAGTTTGACGCAGATCTTACTGACAATGTCAGCACGACTGTTGATTTAATCAATGAAAGAGTTTGGGGACAAGATCAAACAGCAGAAAACGGACAAGTAGATGTCAATTTAGCATATGTCACATTACGTGAAATGCTTTATTCTCCGTTAACTGTAGTGGTTGGTCGTCAACAATTTTCTTTTGGAAACAATTTGATCGTGTCTTCAGGTGGAACAAATATTGCAAACGATAGCGGTATCAGAAATGTGGCTAATGATCTTTCTAAGCAACATGGTTTTGATGCCATCCGCGCGATTTTGGATTATAATCCTTTAACAATCCAAGTTTTTGCGGCTAAAATTACCAAGAATAATGCTAGCGTTACCGCTTATTCTGAAAATAATGATTTAGATAGGGATCTCTTCGGCACGGATGCAACTTATGCCTTCGGAGATAAGATGAATTCACAAGTAGAAGGTTATTTCTTTGGGTTAAATGATAAAACGGGTAATGGAAATGCAGGTTCCAAGACTAATGGAACTTATACACCTGGTATCCGCGTGAGTATGAATCCTATTGAAAGATTGAATGTGCAAGCAGAATATGCACACCAATTCGGCACATATTCAACTGGTACAAATGATAACAGAACTCGTAATGCTAACGCAGCACAGTTCTTAGCCAGCTATAAAATTCCAGTTTTGGAAAAGTATGCGCCTGTAGCTAAATACGCCTTTACTTATGTTTCAGGAGACGTAAATGGTACTTCAGGTTCAACAGCTAATTATTATACTGGTTGGAATGCTATGTTTGAAGATCAAGGTTACCTCAATGGATATTCTAAAATTTACAATGCCATGTTTGGTTTGTCTAATTTAGTTATTCATGAAGTTTCATTTGAAGCAAAACCGATGCAGGATATTACTACGTCTGTCGGTTGGTCAGGATTATGGTTATCTACACCGTATGATTCTTTGGCTGGATCATTTAGAACCATGTCAGGAACTTACGCAACGTATAACATGAATCCTAATAAGTCATTTTTAGGAAATGAATTCGATGGTACCATAACCTATGCTTACACAGAAGATGTTAAGATTGGTTCTACTATCGGCATGTTCGTTCCTGGAAAAGCATTTGCTAATGCTAACAACGATGACAATGCTGTACAAGCAATGGTTAACATGAACGTTGCTTTCTAATTCGTTGAATTAGAATAAGTTTTAACCCTGTACCGCCCTGGTACAGGGTTTTTTATTTATCGTATATTTTTCCTCGTCCCTGCCTGCTGGTAGTCCGGAATCTTCCAAATTTTTAAAAAAATAATTCAGATTTTTATTTTCAATATAAAAGAATTTGTTATTATACTTTTAACACTTCATAAGCTCTGAGACATAAATTCTAGTTCGTGTCGCTGTTTAAAAAAGTGGGGGCTCTTGCACATTTCTTTCATTCGTAATTTTAGGAGTTATGTATGGATAAAGATGAGATTTATGATCATCTGGCGCAGGTGTATTTGGGGAAGCGAAAGAATTCTGCGCAGAACAATCGTCGACAAAAACGTGAATTTGGCGCGTGGCTTTTAATAAATATTCTCATTACGGTATTGATATTTTCCGGTGTGTTTTATGGCTTGACAGCGTTTTTGGCCAACCGGGATCTTAAAAGCAATGTGGTTTATTTTTTGCATAACGGCTCGATTCGTCTGGCCTATGATTTTACTAATCCCGTCGTGCCGAGTCAGATATTCACGCTTAATGTGCGGGGGGTCGACGCCAACAAATTTGGAAGTTTAAAATTTTCGGTTCGGGCGAAAGAAGGCCGTCCGGGGATTGTAAAAGTTGTAGTGCACAACGAGCGCGGTGAAGAGGCTTACTATTACGTCCAAAGTGTCGGTGCTAAATGGCAGGAAGAAACTATTCCGTTAAGTCAGTTCCGTACCATTTCTGATTGGTCGACGCTGAAAAATGTTTCCTTTGTGCTGGAATCATGGAATGTCGACGATAAAAGAGGGTCAGTATTAATTGATAATTTATGTTTTTCTGATGCAAATAATAATTCGTAATTTATGATAATTCATTAATCAGGGGGGAATAATGAAAATCATTTCGATAGCAAATCAAAAGGGTGGGTGTGGTAAAACGACCACAGCCATAAATCTCGCTTCAGCACTTAGTGATAACGGCAAAAAAGTTTTGCTGCTTGATCTGGATCCGCAGGCGCATGCTTCACTGGGTTTAAACATTCAAAGCCGCGACAGCATTTATAATGTCATTTCGAATTTGACGCCGCGAAAAATGGCGCTCCGCGATATTATTCAGAGTGTGGAGGGAAAGTTTGACATTGTTCCGTCAAATATTTTAGTGGGAACGCTTGAGCAAGAATTAGCGGATGAAATCGGCCGTGAGCTCAAACTCAAAGAAGTGTTGAATTCGATCAAAGATGAATATGATTATATTTTAATTGACTGCGCACCGAGTTTAGGAATTCTGACGGTCAATTCGATCCGGGCGAGCGATGAACTCATTCTTCCTGTTGAGACCAGCCGTTTCGCGATGCAGGGTGTTGAGCATTTGACGGATATTGTCAATTTGATCAAGGAACGCCTTAATCATTCGGTGGATTGCAAAATTTTGATTACGATGTTTGATTCCCGCTTGCGTCATTCTTTCTCGATGTTGAAAATTTTCCGCGATAAATATCAGGAAATGTTGTTTGACACGATAGTTCACACGAATGTGAAATTAAAGGAATCCGCTGTGGTGGGGCAGACTGTTGTGACATTTGATAAATATTGCCGCGGGGCCAAAGATTATCAGGCACTGGCAAAAGAAATGATTATGTTGTCAGGCCAGTCCAAAGGCCCGGAAGTGTTCTCCAGCCACATGCGCGAAGTGATCCGCCGTGAAATGCAGGATTGTTTGATGGCGAAATTTAGAGTTGAAGCGCCAGGGGCCAAGACCGTTTATTTAACCGGCAGTTTTAATGACTGGACGATTGACGAGAATTTTAGAATGCGCAAGGAAAACGGGGAATGGGATATCCAAGTACCGTTAAAACCAGGCCGTTATAAATATCAATTCGTGGTTGATGGCGTATGGAAAGCAGATCCGATTAATGTTCAGCAGGAACGCAATTCGTTCGGGGATGTCAATTCCGTCGTAGAAATAAATGGTTAGGGGATGATTTATGAGCCAGTTTGATGAACAGCAGATTGTTGACGGAAAAGTAATGGCTGTGCTTGCTTATTTGACCGTCTTATGTATTATTCCGTTATTGTTTCAAAAAAATAATGAGTTTGTTTTATATCATGGAAAACAGGGATTAGTCATTTTTGTCGCAGAAGTGGGAATTTTTATTCTGCATATTTTGTTAGGAGTATTGATTTTAAAGATCGGAATGTTTTTGATGCTATTGTTCTCCTTTGTAGGCATCATCGCCGTCCTACAAGGCCGCCAGATCAATTTGCCGGTCATTTCAGAGATAGCGGAGAAGATTGTATTATAAAATTGGTTGATGGTTTTTGGTTGATGGTTTTTGGTTATTGAATGGTGAAGGAAATTTTAAATGTTTAGTTTTGAAAAATTGGAAGTTTGGCAGGAATCTTTAAAGTTAGTTTTAGAGATAAATAAACTGACCAAGATTTTTCCTAAAGAAGAAATGTTTGCGTTAAGTAGTCAAATGAAACGTGCTGTATTGTCGATTTCTTTAAATATTGCAGAGGGTTCGGGTCGATCTACAAAGTTAGATTTTAAAAGGTTTGTTCAAATAGCTATCGGTTCAACTAATGAAACAGTTACGTGTTTATTTGTAGCAAAGAATCAAAAATATATTGATGAAATTATTTTTTCACAATTTTATTTAAAATTAGAGTCAATTTCGAAGATGTTGTATTCGATGGAAAAATATTTAAAAGTCAATTAAATCAACAAAAACCAACAACCAAAAACCATCAACCGATATATGAAATCTTTTCGTCGTCATCAAGAATTAGGTCAAAATCTTATTGAATATACTATGGTTTTTATTTTGGCAGTTCTCGTATTGATTGTTTTTTTGCGGCCTAAAGGACTATTTGTCAATCAGGTCAATAAATCCTTGGATCAGGCCGTCTCGTTTATTGGTCAAGAATTAAAGAAAAAATAGGCATGAAAAGTCTCGACAGTAATCAAAAAAATTTGACCCGCCGTTATCTCAGCTGGTGTTACAAGACCACAAAAGAAGATCTGGACCGAATTGACCGCTATTTTACTCAATTGACAGTCGATGATTTTATTTTAAATAAACTGCGCGGTTCCAAAGAATTCAAAGTATCTGCGAACAAAGATTTTGCAAAATTAGTTAATGATTTCGGAGATTACCGGAATAAGAAAGAAGAGCGGGTTTTAGCGCAAAAATTTGAAAATCAAGCCCGTAAAGTTTTACAGCCGCAGTATTTATACCTCCAAAAACGCTTTCAAGCCATTGAAGCCGCGATCGTTCATTTTTTAGGCGATAAAGAATTGAAAAAGATAATTGATGCTTATGAACGAGAAATGACGACACGGATACTTCAATCAAGGGAACACAAATAAAGCGGTTAATGGTTGTTGGTTTTTAGTTTTTGGAAAAAAATCATAAAAAATATTTTTGAATTAACAACCAAAAACCATCAACCAAAAACTATCAACCAAACTAATTTTATTTCAAATGACTTCGATACGCGTCCATTTTGCGTTCCTGGGCAGCTCTGGCGCGCTCTTCTTGCCTGCGGGTTTGTTCAATAAAATCTGCTTGTTGTTTGTCTATGGTCTCGATCTTTTCGCTATTACTCTGCGGGATATCTTTAAACCCTTTACGAATTAGCTGTGACGCGCCTTGAAAAACTAAAAGCGCGACCACTACGCATATAATTGTCATGCTTAGCCATTCAAAATCTTCCATACGTACCTCACCGGTTATTTATTATATTTAACCATTTTTTTTAACTTTAGGGAAAAATATTTTGTTTTTTGAGGATTTTTTTTCCACGCTGTATTCTCCGACGGAAATCGGGTGAGAGGTAAGGCGGTGCGGTTCATTGACAAAATGCTTTTATGTGGCACACTTTAGACACTATTTTTTAAATAGTAAATAGCAAATAGCAAATAGCAAATAGTAAATAACAAATAACAAAACCAAAAATCAAAAACCACATTCATATAATCATTTTTCAACGGAGATTCAACTCATGTTTTCTGCAAAAAAAGTTATTTCATCTGTTTTACTGGTCGTTATTTCTTTAACCTTTACAGTGCCGCCGCAATATGCGCAAGCACAATTTGTATTGACGCCAAGCATTCCTGCGCCAACAAGTTACGTTCCTGTTATAATCAAGGGCGTAAATCTTAATCCGCAGAATCCGCTCAAGTTCGATTTTATTATCGACCGAGGAACTTCCTCCGCTGATTTGCCTTTGGCAAATCAAAGCGCGGAGGCTGCGTTTCGTTCCGAATCGCAGAAACTAATCCGCTACTTTTTAGCTTCTTTAACTATCCCCCAAAAAGATATGTGGGTTAACCTTTCGCCGAATGAGCCAGACAGAATTGTGCCACAAACTTTTGGTAACACAGAAATGGGCCGCGATTTATTAGCGCAAGATTTTATGCTGAAACAACTGACAGCCAGTCTCATGAGCCCGGATGGAGAAGTGGGACGAAAGTTTTGGGATAAAGTCTACGCCAAAATTTACGAAACTCCCTCTCCCCTTCGGGGAGAGGGTAGGGTGAGGGGTTTAGAAATCCCCACCGACATTTTTAACAAAGTCTGGATTGTCCCATCTAAAGCCAAAATTTATGAACATGAAAAAGGTGCGTTTATTACAGATACAGCGTTTAAAGTCATGACAGAGCGCGACTATGTCGCGCAGACACAAGACACAGGACACAAGTCACAAGAAGGACAAGATGCTGTGACCTTACAAATAGTCAAAGATGTTATCATCCCCGCTATTGAACAAGAAGTCAACCATGGCAAAACTTTTGCTAACTTGCGCCAGATCTATAATTCTCTTATCTTAGCCATGTGGTACAAAGAAAAAGTTAAGAAAAGCGTGCTCGGCCAGGCTTACTCTAATAAAGAGAAGACTTCTGGTCTAGAAGTCGCCTCAAATGAAAAACAAAAGATCTACCAACAATATCTCGACGCTTTCCGTAAAGGCGCGAGTAATGCGATTAAAGAAGAATATGATCCCAATACCCAACAAATTGTAGCCCGGAAATATTTCTCTGGCGGTATTCAAGCAGATCAGGCACAAATTTCATTAGCTACAAAAGAGGAAATGGACGCGGCTATGAAAGCTGCCATTGCCACGGAGAATGTTGCGACGGTAATTCAGTTTGCAGGAGCCAAAGCCCCTGACGCGGCGATGACCAGCGAAATTGTTAAAGAAATAGTTAAAAGTTTTGTTGAAGATTTTAAAAGAAAGCGTCTACCTGGTGGTTTTAATTTTTCTGTTGATGCCCAACAAAGCGGAGAAGATGTTATAGTTACAATTGAACAAACTACCAGGTCTCTGCCCCCGATACTAATTCAAGATTTTTATCACTATGTTAGCTGGTTGACAAATAAATTTACTTCTCCAATTAAATTGACACCGATGGATAGTCTGAGTGCGTATATGCGTAAATTTAAAATTTCCGACGCGGCGATGATGTCTGTAGAGAAATACAATCGGGTGATAAAAGATGCTGAGCAAGCTTGGGGAGGAGAATTGGAGCGAGCGGATCAATTGGTTGAGTTTTTGAAAAATCGATTTAATCCTGAAAAAGCTTTGGAATCAGGAGCGATTTTTATTCCCAGGGCTGTGGTGCAGAATGAAGCGCGGATGGGTTTAACGCCTATTGGGATTAAACTGTTAAAAAGTTTAGGCATTAAAAATGAAATTTATGTCGAAGCTGCAGCAGGAATAAATCGGCAGAGTGGCAAGGTTTATTTCACGGATGCGTATTACATAAATGCTGGAGCAAAAATTTTGTCCCATGATGAATTTTATAAACGGGCGGAACAAGCAGATAAAAAAGTTGTGGTGAGCATTAAGGAACCGCAAGAATCAGAATACAAATTATTAAAAAACGCGCTGTTATTTACTTATTTGCATTTGGCGGATAGCCCTAAGTTGACTCAGGATTTGTTAAATTTATTAGCAACTGGTGTGGCGTATGAAACTATTGCTTTTAAAACGCCAGAGGGGATAACCAGAACTCCGGTGTTAGCTCCTGCCAGTATTGCCGCTGGGTGGGTCAGCGCGGCCCGTACTGCCGCATTTTTTGGGGGGATAATTAATGACGAAAGACAGCGTATATTTGCAGAATCATTACAGTATTATGCCACTTCTGAAAATTTCCCTCTTAACTTGCGGAAAAGTTTAGAAGGAATAACTGTAACTGTTCTGGGCGGCGGAGTTGCCGGAGAAAGCGCAGCCATAACTCTCGCGAAAATGGGAGCAAAGGTTTATATCACAGAAGTTAATCCTAAAAGGATCCTGGAGTTAGAAAAGATAATCACTTCACAAGGATTAGGATTAGCGATTACAGTTTTAAAAAGAGATCTTTCTGTTCCACGGGTCTTTGACCAATTTCGAACAGAATTGTTAGAATCATCCGCGATAATTGGCGCCGTTCTTATCCCCGGAGCCAAGGCGCCGAAAGAGATAGATGAATCAACATATGAAGCGCTGGTCAAAGGAGGAAAATTTAAATTTTTTGCTGATATAGCGATTGATCAAGGCGGAAATAACGTCAGAAGTGTCGCGCGTAAATATCAAGATGGCTGGCCTATGGATGAAAATCGAGTCGGACAATTTACTGTGACAAACATGCCCAGCGTTGTTCCTTTGCAGGTTTCATTTGGTTTGGAACGAGCCAAATTAGCGTATTTAGTAGCGCTTTTGATGGGCACACCAGAAGCGGTCAAGGCGTTTCCCGAATTAGAGCAGGGTGTGAACATCCGTAATGGCCAGATCACGAATAAGCCGGTCGGGGAAGCGGTTAGAATGGATGCTGTTTCATTAAAAGAAGCAGATGAAGCAATCGCGACAGTTGATGCGGCGATGACCGTAGACCCGTTTAATCTTACTACAAAAAATGTGGCGGAATGGGATAATATTCAACGGGCGATAACTGATGATGTTATTTCTAACCGGGTCATTCCTTTAATTAAAGGCAGTTATTTGAAGGGGGTAGAAAAAAATCAGTTAATAAACACAATTCAAAAACTACGGGAAATATCTTCGGTTGATTTTGAAAAAAGCAAAAAAGATAACCCGCTTCATCACAGTTTTATAGTTCTGGATATTGTGTTACAGATTGCTTTTGGAAAAAAATTATTCTATCCGGAAATTAAAAAACTGGCAGCTTTAGCCATTCTGCATGATTTAGGTTATGGCGCGTTAGAAGAAAGCAAAGGTCGTATCAGTAGTGGTAAGATTAAACAAATGATTAAGGATTATGAGCTTCAAAAGGATAGTTTATCCAAGGAACTGAGGGAGGAAAAAGTAGCGGCAATAAAAAAAGCCATTCAAGGTGCTATTGATGCTAGAAATGAGCATATGGAAAAAGGCGTTTTTATAGCTCAAATATTGTTAGAGAAATTTAATAAAGAAGATTCTGATCCGGACGATAAGTTTAGTCCTGAAGATATTAAGGAGATATGTGCGTTAGTCGGGATGCATGATAATCCTGGTATTGCTAAGACGTATGAAACTGAAGAATATAAACCATATATATCTGGATCAGCTGATAAATTACTTATTGGTAAAGATAAGCAACTAGCGCTTATTTTTCGTGAAGCAGACAGATTGTGGATGCTTTCCTATGAAGGATTAATAAAGGATTTAATGGATAGTTTGCTTAAAGGTGACAACCCTCTCTCTGTTGAGAAACAGCTCGTCAATAATATCGCTGTATTTAGTGATGAACGAAAGTCATACGATGCGACAGGTAAAGATTATGGCAATTTTAAAGGCGATACTTTCATTAGAACTGACACAGGTTATAAAATATATAAAGATTTTATCCAGGCATGGCAAAAGATAATCAAAGATCATGCTGCTTTAGTGAAGGCTTTTAAAATCCAAAGGTTTGATTTTAATAGAGCGACCGATACTGCGATGACTGCATTTGAAGAGAAGAGACAGACTTTTAGAGATAATTTATTAGCTATAGTGCAAAAGGGCTGTCAACCTAGTGGACTCTCCATATTGAGAAAGCAAATAACAGAGTTTATCATTTTAGAACAAGATTCGCCGTATCTCTCCAGATTTTTATATAATTTTTTAAATGATCTAGTTGAATTGCATCAGTCTTTAAATGCTGACAAAGCCGATGCTTTATATTCCTTATTTCACAATTTAAATGACTGGGTGGCAGGAATAAAAACTAGTAATGGAGCCATCTTAATAGATTATTGGGTTGAGACAGAAAACGGAAAAATGAAATTAGAAAAAAATAAATCATGGATCTATTCTCGCGATATAGTGATTAGGGATACGATTTTCTTAATTTTGTTACGTAATTTATTGATCAACATGCCAATGACTGCAGATTTTAAAGAAACAAGTGCCGGAAAAATTCCTGATATGAAATCGGTTCTGGAAGTCGATAAAAATTTTAAGATGCAGCTTAATTTGCTTAAAGGAATTAATCCTCAAAAATTAAGCAGTCTTAAGAAAAATTTTGCAGGAGCCATATCGTCAATAAAGGCATGGTCAGAGGTTTCTGAAGTATGGGATAACGTTGAAGGCGTTGTCTCAATCGTCTCGTCTCCTTGTCAAGAATCCGCGAAACAATTGAATGATTTTTATGCAAGCATTCCCGACAAGGCGATGACAGTGGATGAGGAAAATAAAACAGACGGTGGTATCGACTTAAACGCCGCGCAGTTTTCCGTTGGAGTTGATAAACAGGGAAAAGGGTTTGAATATAATGTGGATCCGGCTATGTTACAGCAATTCATCAACGCGCCGGGGGTTAACGCGATTATTACCAATATTCAGCCGATTACCAATTTGCCGGTGTTTTTGGGGTTGGCAGTGGGGAAACCCCGTAAAATCGCTTATGCGATCACGGGGTCGGAAAAAACTGATCAAGTCGCGCTTCAGCTTTCTTTATTGGATGTCATGGATAGCTTGACGATAAGGTTCGGGTATGATACATTTATTTTGAAAAATAAGGAGGTCGATTGCCAACAATTTTGGTCGTAGGGCCTTATAGATTCTTTTTTTATTCAAGTGATGCGAATGAACCGATTCACGTTCATGTTCAGTCTGAAGACTCATCGGCAAAAGTTTGGGTTAAACCTTTACGACTACAATCATCCAAAGGGTTTAATCAGCGGCAGATAAGTGAAATTTTGAAAATTGTTGAAAGGCATATCCCTCTTTTTGAAAGGAAATGGCATGAATATTTTAAGTTTTGAGCATGAATGTCTTGCTACAAAGCTGTCTTTTTCCGAGGATTCTTTCACGGTTTATCTAAATGATGGACGCCATCTCACCATCCCATTAGCTTGGTATCCGAGGCTCCTCGCAGGAACTAAACAGGAACGTGAAAATTATGCACTGATTGGAGGCGGTGAAGGCGTTCATTGGTCTAAATTGGATGAGGATATACTTATCGAAGGGCTCTTAGCTGGACATCATTCTAAAGAAAACCAGAGTTCGCTCAAAAAATGGCTTCAAAAACGAAAAAAATGAATGTTCGTGTCAGTGATATCGTGAGGATGTCTTTGAGAAAGTTTTTTACTTTGCTTCGGTTTAAGCATCTGCATAAAAAGACTGTTCGTTTTTCTCGTCAAGCAGGTTATATTTCTGAAACTGATATTTTTAAACTGCAATGAAAATCGTTTTTGATTTCGATCCGGAATTTACAATTGACTATTATATATACGGATAGTATAATGCGAACCTAACTGAGGGTTTGTCGCTGCATTTTAGACACTTGAAAAACGCTTATCTATGGCCTTTTCTCGTTTCCAGCAGGACTGCGCTGTACTTACATTAATTATTTGTAATCAAGGGATTACGAAAAGGCAGAGCGGTTAAGATAGCCCACTGATAAACAAATGGTTGAAACAGGAGGAAAACGTGGTTTTACAAAAGGATCAAAAACAGCAGGTTATTGACGCTTACAAAACGCACACCAATGACACAGGGTCAGCCGTCGTGCAAATCGCACTTCTTTCGAGCCGGATTGAATATTTGGCGGATCACTTCAAGGCTCACAAAAAAGATTTCAATTCGCGTCGGGGATTGTTAAAAATGATCAGTCAGAGACGGCGCCTTTTGAGTTATCTTAAGAAAACAGATGCTCAGAAGTATCAAGAGACAATTGATAAGTTAAACTTACGGAAATAGGAAAAAGCGAGGTTTGGATGAGTATATCACGTATGGAAATCCCGTTCGGCGGGAAAACCATTATTGTTGAAACTGGCAAAGTGGCTAAACAGGCAACGAGTTCTGTTTTTCTGACTTGCGGCGGTACGACAATTTTGGTGGCGATTTGTATGGCGAAGAAACCGTCAGCGGGAAGTGATTTTTTTCCCATGGCTGTTGAATATCAGGAAAAAGCGTACGCGGCAGGAAAGATCCCGGGAGGATTTTTCAAACGCGAAGGCCGTCCAACCCAGAAAGAAATTCTTTCTGCCCGTTTAGTTGACCGTCCGATCCGTCCGTTATTTCCGGAAGGATTTTTAAATGAAGTTATTATTTCTTGCAACGTGCTTAGCAGCGACGGAGAAAATGATCCGGATGTGTTAGCTATTTTAGGAACATCAGTCGCTTTGCATATATCAGAAATTCCTTTTGAGGGCCCGGTTGGCGCGATCCGCGTTTGTAAAGTGGACGGACAATTAGTGGTTAATCCGGTTTATGCAGACCGAGACAAGAGTCCTTTCGAATTAGTGGTGGTCAGCACGGACAAAGGCATTGTCATGATTGAAGGCGAAGCTAAAGAAGTGCCGGAAGCTGAGATCCTGGAAGGATTACGTTTCGCGCATGAACAAGTGCAGGTTTTGGTTGAAGCACAGAATAAATTCCGCAAACAATGCGGTAAAGAAAAAGCTGACGTTGAATTGTTCCAGCCTCATCCTGATTTGAAAAAGAAGATTCATGATATGGCTTTAGGGCCGATTCAGGAAGCTTATAAGATCAATGACAAAATCGCGCGTGAACAGGCTGTCATCGCTGTAGCAGACGATGTTTTAAAGAATCTGGAAGCTTTCCAGGAATTCAAGATTAATGACCGCGAAGTGACGGAAGGTCAGATCAAGATGATCATGGAGGCTGTCGAATATGCCGCAGTCCGTGAAGCAGTTTTTGAAAAACAAAAACGTGCTGATGGCCGTGGGCTTAAAGAAATCCGGGATATTTCCGGGGAGATCGGTGTATTACCCCGCACTCATGGGTCAAGTATATTCACCCGTGGTCAAACCCAGAGCTTGGCTGTTGTGACGCTGGGCACCAAACGCGATGAGCAGATGGTTGAAGGCTTACAAGGCGTGGAATACAATGATTTTATGCTGCACTATAATTTTCCTCCCTTTAGCGTAGGTGAAGCTAAAATGAGCCGCGGCCCTGGCCGTCGGGAGATTGGACACGGCGCTTTAGCCGCTAAATCGATTAAAGGTGTTTTACCAACTAAAGAAGTATTTCCTTATACAATCCGTATTGTTTCGGAAATTTTGGAATCCAATGGTTCATCATCTATGGCGAGCGTTTGCGCTGGTTGTTTAAGTTTGATGGATGCTGGTGTTCCGATTAAAAGTCCGGTCGCGGGTATTTCCATTGGTTTGATCATGGGAGAAAAAGGAAAATATTCTTTGTTGACCGACATCATGGGATTGGAAGATCATTTTGGGGATATGGATTTTAAAGTCGCGGGTTCAGCCGAAGGTGTGACCGCCATCCAATTAGACCTCAAGATCAAAGGTGTCAGCGTTGAGCTGTTAACAGCCGCGGTGGCTCAATCACGTGAAGCCCGGATGTTTATTCTGGAAAAAATGAGCAAGATTATTAAAGCTCCTAAAGGCGATATTAGTGAATTTGCTCCGCGTATTTTGATCACGTCAGTTCCGCAGGATAAAATCGGCGAAGTGATCGGACCCGGAGGAAAAACCATTAAACGTATCATCGAAGAAACAGGTATTGAAACCATTGATATCGATGATGACGGTAGTGTGCATATCGTAAGTATGACAAAAGAAAGCGGCGAGAAAGCTTTAGCTTTCATCCGCGGTATGTCAGAACTACCTGAAGTCGGCAAAATTTACGACGCGAGAGTCGTGAAAGTGGCTAATTTTGGCGCATTCTGCGAGTTTATGCCTGGCCGTCAAGGTTTAGTGCATGTGTCAGAATTCTCGAAAACGTTTGTTAAGGATATCGAATCTTTGGTTAAGGTGGGCGATACCTTTAAAGTGAAACTAACCGAGATTGACAAAATGAATAGAATGAACTTAAGCAAAAAACAAGCTGAAGAATAATTATAAGGTGTCTGATCTCGTAAAATAAATTGGTGGTTGGTGGTTTTTAGTTGTTGGTTGTTGAATATTTCGTTTTATCCAAAAACCATAAACCAAAAACTATCAACCGTCAATAATTTCACAGTCGAGATCTGACACCATTTTTTTATTATGAAAGAAGAACACCTCAACGAAATCAAGGCCGTTGCCATTTTGGCCGTCAGCGTAATTATTTTCGCCAGTCTTTTTTCATACACTCCTGACGACTTGATTTGGTATACTTCAACGCCTAATATTCCAGCGCATAATCTGGTTAATATTACCGGCGCGTATTTGGCCGGAATTTTGTTTTTCGCTTTTGGGTATACTTCGTATTTTTTCGGATTTTATCTCCTCTACATCAGTTGGAATAAATTTTGTTCCCGCAAAATCAGATTTTCCCTGGCTAAAATCATCAGCTTGATCGTCTTATGCTGCGTCATAAGCAGTTTTTTTGCCTTGAGCAAAGAGCGGATCGCGAGTGACGCTTTTCAACGCGGCGGCTTTATCGGCATGATGACGGCCAGATTTTTAATGAATTATTTCGGATTTGGTGCTTATGTGATTTTGTTGACCCTGGGCGTGCTATCTTTAATTTTGACGGGAGAATTTTTAGTCACGCCGTTTTTCCAAAAAGTGTCCGCTGAAATGGGGAACGTCTTTGCGTCGCTGAAAGAAAAAATGCAAAACACGGAGAAGCCCCAAAAGGCTGACAAAGCTGGCATTCCCGAAAAACAAAGTGAAAAACCCAAAATTGATTTGGCGGCGCAGATTCAAAAGAAATTTGAAAATGAAGGCGCGGGAAATGTCCGTCCTTTGAAAGAGGATAAAACCAAAACACCAAATCCGCCGGCGGATGTGAAAACGAAGAACGAAAAATCTGAGCAGTTAAATATAAAAATTGTTGAAAACAAGCGTGACGCGGTTGCAGAAAAAGAAGCAAAGACGCCTAAAGTTTATGGGACATATCGTTTGCCTCCGTTGGATCTTCTCGAAAGCGCACCGCAAATTCCGAATAGTAAAATTCAAAGTGACATTGTGGACGGCGCGAAAACTTTGGAAACATCTTTGGCGAATTTTGGGGTTAACGCGAAAGTGGTCGATGTGGAGAGAGGCCCCGCCATAACGCGCTATGAATTAGAACCAGCGCCGGGCGTAAAAGTGCAGAAATTCACGGCTTTAGCGGACGATATCGCTTTGGTCATGAAAGTGGCAGCCGTGCGTGTGGTTGCGCCGATTCCCGGAAAAAACCGGGTCGGGATCGAAGTTCCGAATACGACCACCGCATCTGTTTTCCTTAAAGATGTTTTAATGACTAAAGAGTTTCAAAACGCGAAATCAAAATTGACGATTGCGTTAGGAAAGGATTTAGGCGGCCAGCCGATTGTTGCGGATTTAGCAACTATGCCGCATTTGTTGATCGCGGGTACGACTGGATCAGGTAAAAGCGTTTGCGTGAACGGAATTGTCATGTCGATTTTGTGTAATGCTACGCCGGATGAGGTAAAATTTGTCATGGTTGATCCGAAGATGGTGGAAATGGCTATATATAACGAAGTGCCCCATATGTTGTGTCCGACGGTGACGGATACAAAAAAAGCGGGTAATGTTCTCAATTGGGTCGTGGGCGAAATGGAAAGCCGGTATAAAAAATTAGCCAAGGATAATGTAAAAAATATTCTGCAATATAATGAAAAACCCGGAAACCATATGCATTATATTGTGCTGATTGTCGATGAATTAGCGGATTTGATGATGGTGTCAGCCAAGACCGTGGAAAGTTCAATTACCCGTATAGCTCAGCTGGCGCGGGCGGTCGGCATCCATGTCATTTTGGCCACTCAACGTCCATCCGTCGATGTTATTACCGGGGTCATTAAAGCGAATTTTCCAGCGAGAATTTCTTTTAAAGTCGCGTCGAAAGTCGATTCCCGCACAGTTTTAGACATGAACGGTGCTGAAGCCTTGTTAGGCCGGGGTGATATGTTATTTATTAAACCTGGGGACGCGAAACCGGTTCGCGGACAAGGCAACTATGTCAAAGATGAAGAGATCCGCAAGGTCATTGATTATATTAAACCCCAGCGAGCTCCGGAATTTGATGAGACGATTTTGACTCAGCAGAAAAGCGCGTCGGCCGGTGATGGCGAAGCTAAAGATGAATATTTTGATGAGGCGGTTAAACTGGTCATGGAAACCAATCAGGCGTCAGTTTCAATTTTACAGCGCCGGATGAAATTGGGTTATACGAGAGCGGCACGCTTGATTGACATGATGGAACAGGAGGGAGTAGTTGGCCCTTATTGCGGCAGTAAACCGCGCGACATTCTGGTGGACCGGGAACAG
Organism: Candidatus Omnitrophota bacterium; assembly: GCA_015233115.1. Lineage (GTDB taxonomy): Bacteria > Omnitrophota > Gorgyraeia > Zapsychrales > Zapsychraceae > JADFYE01. Next base: position 69,247 of record JADFYJ010000011.1, read on the forward strand.
TGGCTTTTAGATCATATGAACCCTAATTCTGATTTAGAAATAAAAGAATTAGGGTAGTATTTCGTACATAGTATGTGGTATGTGGTATGTAGTATGTAGTGAATTTTTCACCTATTGGGTGGAATAATTATTACATTTTTAAGAAATGATTTTTTAAAAACATTGAGCTACATACGACATGCGACATACGACGCACTCCCAATTACGAATATTAATTCGGAATTGGGTATGAATATTTCAACGGAAACAGACGGACAAGAGAACGATAATGCCTGACGAAGTAATAAAATCATCTGATGAAAATGACAAAGCTTTGGGACAATTCTTGAAGAAATCCCGCTTGACCAAAGGGGTGACTTTAGATACTGTCCAGGAAGCGACGAAAATTCCTTTGGATATTTTAAAGGCCATTGAAGAGGGATACAAAACCCGCGCTGTCTCGCCTTTTTATTTCCGTCAATTTTATAAAATGTACGCGAAATATTTAAATGAAGATATTTCCAGTTTTATGCCTACAGAAGAACGAAAACCGATTCCGAAAATGGATCATAAGGTTGATGATGAATTTAATTTAAAATCATGGATGTCGGATGGAACCAAACGGGAACTGATCAAATTGGCTTTAATCGGCCTGGGCGCTATCATCGGCCTGGTTTTTATTTTTAAATTTTTAATGTATGTGGGCCATATGATCACGCAGCATAAGCCGGCCGCGAAAGTTGAAATGGTCAGAGAGCCGCGCAGGGTTCCGGTTCAAGAGGAGACTTCGAAAGAAAAACATTTGGCCGCCGCGGAAAAGCTGCGGTTAGCTGAAGAAGGTGAAGAAAAACATGTCAGTAAGAAAAAAGCCGCTCCTCAACAAAGCAATATTATGAAAAATATCACGCTGGTGGTACGGGCCAAACAAAAGGCCTGGCTCGAAGCTAAAGTTGATGGATCTGTGGTTTATCAAGGTAACCTGCGTTTGGGCGGAACAGCAGCTTGGGTGGCGGATGACAAAATTGAAATTTCCGGAAATATCAGTTCCCTGGATTTTGAATTTAATGGCAATAAAGTAGGCCCTCTCAGCCGTGAAGAACGCAAAGCCAAAAAAGTCGTAGTGACCAGGGAAGGATTGTCAGTAACGAAATAATATAAGGTCAGAAGTCAGAAGTCAGAAGTCAGAAGAAAAAATCAAAAAAATTAAAATATAATAATATTATTTTTATATGGAAATGAACTGCAATCTTTCGGCATAAAAAGCAAAAAACATCGCTTTTCCAACAATCGTTTTTTGTTTAACTTCTGACCTTCTGACGTCTGACTTCTGACATTTTAATTATGATTTCCAAAATCTATCAAGACACAATTCAACGTACTGAAAAAGTCGGGTTGATCAACTTGGGCTGTGCCCGTAATTTGGTTGATGGCCAGACGATATTAGGCGGATTGAAAAAAGCCGGTTATCAGATCGTTGAACCGGATGCGGCTGATGTCGTTATCATTAATACCTGCGGTTTTATTCAAGACGCTAAGCAAGAATCGATTGATACGATTTTAGACGTTCTGGAATTAAAGAAACAGGGCAAAGTGAAAAAAGTAATTGTGGCCGGGTGTCTTACGGAACGGTATAAAAATGAATTGGCTGAAGAATTTAAGGGTGAAGTCGATGCTTTTGTTGGCGTACAACAGTTGAATGAAACCGATTTTATGGATCAGATGTTATTAACGCCGGATTATTCCGCGTATGTAAAAATTTGTGAGAGCTGCTATAACCTTTGCCATTTTTGTATCATTCCTAAGATTAAGGGAAAATTTATGTCCCGTTCCATGGAGGATATTGTCCAAGAAGTGCGAAATCTGGATCAAAAGGGTGTTAAAGAGATCAATGTGATCGGCCAGGACATTACCGCGTACGGCATGGATCTTTACGGCCAAAAGAAATTGGCTGAATTGTTAATCCAAATTGACAAAGCCTGTCCAAATATCCGGTGGATTCGGCTGCTTTACACGTATCCTTCACACATTACCGACGAGCTTTTAAATGTCATGGCAGAACATAAGAGGGTTTGTAAATATATTGATCTTCCTTTACAGCATGTCAGTGATAAAATACTAAAGAATATGAACCGTAAGATTACGCGTCAGGAAACGGAAGATTTGGTTAGAAAGATTCGGGCTAAGGTTCCACACGCGGTGATCCGTACCACATTTATTGTGGGTTTACCCGGCGAGACTGAACAGGAATTTAACGAGTTGTGCGCTTTTGTGAAAGAATTTAAATTCGAACGGATGGGCGTATTTGCATATTCTCCCGAAGAAGGAACGACTGCGTATGATATGCCGGAACAGGTTCCGGATGAGGTTAAAACCCAACGTTTGGATAAGCTGATGGCTTTGCAGCAGGATATTTCTAAAGAAGTAATGCGGCAATTTGTCGGCCAGACAGTGGAAGTGCTCATTGAAGAACCGCAAGACCAAGAGGGAAAATTTTATTTAGGCCGCAGCCCATATGATGCGCCTGAAGTGGATGGTAATGTTCACGTGTATTCGACAAAAGCTTTAAAACCCGGGGATTTTGTTACAGTGCGTATTACTGACGCGACGGAATATGATTTAGCGGGAGAAACGGCATGAATTTACCAAATATTTTAACCCTTTTGCGTTTTTTTTTGACGGGCATATTTATTTTCTTTGCCTGTCAAAATAGTTTGTCGTCAGCTTTTTTTGCTTTATTAGCGTTTAGCGCGGCTGCGCTGACAGATTATTTTGACGGGTATTACGCGCGGAAACATAATCTGATTACTGATTTTGGAAAATTAATGGACCCGATCGCGGATAAATTTTTAATGCTTTCGGCATTCGGCATTTTCGCGGTTCAACAAATTTTTCCAATGTGGATGTTTGTGGTCATTGCCATCCGGGAGATTGGGATTACGGTATGGCGCATTATCGCGGCACACCGGGGCATTACGTTAGCCGCGGAAAAAACCGGAAAAATTAAAACAGTCTGTCAGATTGCGGTCGCGATATTTATTTTATTTGTGCATATTCTTGTCAGGGCAGGGATGTTCCCTCAAAGAAACGCGGATTTAATGGCGGTCTTGATATGTTTGATTTGGGTTTGGATGGGTCTGGTGGTTGTTTTGACTGTATGGTCGGGGGCGGAAGTTTTGAGGAAGTCAAATGAAAAAGTCGTAGGGGCGATCACCTGATCGCCCGTAACAAAATTATCGCTTTTAAAGTGTTTACTTGGTTACTTGGTTACTTTAAATTGCGCGCGGTAGGGCGGTTTGCATTTAAACCAAATCCTTCGCTCAAACAACCTTGGCGAAGCGCCAAGGAAACTCGCTCTGGGATTCGGTTTAAACACAAACCTTGTGTTTGGGCACGCGGTTAGAGGTTTGATTAGTTTATAACATTCATGTTAGGATAAAATAAAGCTATGCCAGATAAACTTATTCGATTAATTTCTACTTTTTTTTATACAGGATATTTTCCAGTCGGGTCCGGGACATTTGCCAGTTTTATCGCTATGCTGCTGGCTTTATCTTTGAGCAGTCATTTGATTGCATATGTCGCGGTTGGTACAATATTCACCATTTTAGGATTCGTTTACAGCGGGCGCATGGAATTTCTCGAGGGAAAAAAAGATCCGGGGTGTGTGGTCATTGATGAAGTGGCTGGCATATTCTTGACATTTTTTTTGTTACCGTTAAAATATCCAGTAATTATTACCGCGTTTTTCTTATTTCGGGCTATGGATATGTTTAAATTATATCCGGCCAATAAATTTGAGCAGTTAGGCGGAGGATTAGGCATCATGATGGATGACGTCTTCGCCGGGTTTTATGCTAATATAGTCATGCAGATTGCCATTCGTTTGGCGCATATAAATTAAAGGAGAATAAAATGAAAACTTCAAATCCGGTTTTTTCAGAGAAAGCTTTAGAGCGCGCAGCGTCTTTTACAGACAGTCAACCCATGACGGTTCAAGGCACGGTGAACAAAACTTTTGTTCTTTTGGCCCTTTTGTCCGCGGCCGCGATTTTTGTTTGGCAAAAGGCTATGGCTTTGGTCGTGCCTGGACAGACATTGGCATATTCCACGGCTGTATCATCTGTAGGGCTTTATGTTATGGGTGGTGCTATTGCTGGATTTGTTCTGGGTTTGATCACAATGTTCAAGACCACCTGGGCTAAAGTAACGGTTCCGTTGTATGCTGTGGCTGAAGGTTTATTTCTCGGCGGACTTTCCGCGATTTTTGAACTGCAATATCCCGGAATTGTTTTAAATGCTGTGGGACTAACTTTCGCGACTTTATTATGTTTGCTGACTGCTTACCGGACTGGCATGGTCAAAGTGACGGACAAATTCCGCGCCGGAATTGTCGCGGCTACTGGCGCGATCTGTGTGGTGTATTTGATTAGTTGGATTGCGAGTTTTTTTCATGCGCAGATTCCGGGAATTTTTGGCCATGGTGCAGTTGGTATTGGTTTTAGTTTAGTCGTCGTCGTGATCGCCGCTTTAAATTTAGTTTTGGACTTTGATTTTATTGAACGCGGAGCAGAACAAGGCATGCCGCAATACATGGAATGGTACGGTGCTTTTGGTTTAATGGTGACCTTGGTTTGGCTCTATCTGGAAATTTTAAGATTGTTAGCGAAATTAAGAAGTCGTGATTAAGAGAAAAAGTACAAAGTAGAGAGTACAAAGTAGAGAGTACAGAGTAGAGTTTAGATGATAGGGAAAAATTATAAGCTAGATAATAACGACCCGGCAGGAAAATTCCAGCCGGGTTTTTTCTATAAGAATTCTTTTAAAAGTACAAGTGCCTGTTTCGCTGCTTGTTTTTTGATTTCCAAGCGGCTTCCTTTAAACTTACATTTCAGGCAAAGTGTGCCATAATCCATGGATAGGGCGATAAAGGTGAGTCCAACAGGTTTGGTTTTTGTGCCTCCGGTTGGTCCAGCGATACCGGTTATGGCTAAACCAAAGTCTGTTTTAAATAGATTTCTGACGTTTTGGGCCATGATAGTCGCGGTTTCTTCGCTGACTGCGCCGTGTTTTTTAATGATTTTAACTGGCACTTTCAGGATTTTGATTTTGGCTTCATTGCTGTAAGCAATAATAGAGCATTTTAAAAAAGCAGAACTGCCCGAAATATTGGTCAAAAGATTCGTGACCAATCCTCCGGTACAGGACTCCGCCAGACTTAAGGTTTTTTTCGTATCTATAAGAATTTCAGCAACTTTTCGATCTAAGAACATGAAGCTATTATATGAAGGGACAAAAGCCTTGACAAGGGCTAATATTTAAAATATATTACAACATCATTTTAGAAATAAGCTTATAAGTGTATGTAGTATATGGCATGTAGTATGTAGTGAAAAAATTTAAAAATGCCAAATCAAAAATGATAGGATTAAGTCGCGATCCGTATTAAGGTAGAACAAATAAAAAAACTAAAACATTACAAGTGATTGCAAATCGCAATTATATTGCTTTTGGTTTTTTATTATAAATTTTCGCTTTTACTACATACAACATACTACGGGCTACATACTAACAAAATTTATTAATTAGTGAGGGAAAAATGTTTAATACTATTGAAGATGTTTTGCAGGATCTCCGTGAAGGAAAAATGGTTGTGGTCATGGATGACGAAGGCCGCGAGAATGAAGGCGATGTTTTATGCGCGGCGCAGTTTATTACTCCGGAAAAGATCAATTTTATGGCGCGTTATGCCCGCGGGTTGGTTTGTATTCCTATGACTGAAGACCGTTTAAATGAATTAGATCTTCATCCCATGAAAGTGAATTTACACAGCCGGCATCAACGATGTGATACTGGCTGGGCGATATCTGTGGATGCGGCTCATGGTATAACAACTGGGATTTCAGCTGGCGATCGGGCTTATACTACTCAGGTGTTAATTGATCCTAAATCTAAATCCGGCGACTTGATTACTCCCGGCCATTTGTTTCCATTACGCGCGGTTAAAGGCGGGGTTATGGTTCGCGCTGGACATACTGAAGCATCAGTTGACTTGACCCGTTTGGCTGGACTATATCCTGCCGGGGTTATTTGCGAGATTATGAATGATGACGGAACAATGGCCCGCACGGAACAATTAACCCAGTTTGCTAAAAAACATCATTTAAAGATCTGTACGATTGATAGTCTGATTGAATATTTACAGCAAAAAGAAAAGTTGATTGAGCGTATTGCTGAAACCAATATGCCGACCAGACATGGCGATTTCAAATTGTATGCTTATGAAACCACAGTTGACGATTTGGTGCATATGGCATTAGTGATGGGTAATATTAATGATCATAAACCTGTGTTAGTCCGCGTTCAATCTGAATGTTTGACTGGCGACGTATTTGGTTCATTGCGTTGTGATTGCAACGGCCAGTTGGAACATGCTTTTGAAGCGATTGCCAAAGAGGGCCGGGGCATTTTGTTATACATGAGACAAGAAGGCCGCGGAATTGGATTAGCCAATAAATTGCGCGCGTATCATTTGCAGGATAATGGGATGGATACTGTGGAAGCTAATGAAGCTTTAGGGTTTGGCCCGGATTTACGAAAATATGGTATGGGCGCGCAGATTTTGGCGGATTTAGGCGTAAAAGATTTGCGTTTATTGACTAATAATCCTCGTAAGATTGTTGGGTTAGAAGGTTTTGGTCTCAAAGTGGTGGAACGCGTCAGTTTACAGGTTCCGACTCACAAAGCCAATGAAAAATACATGAAGACCAAAAAAGAAAAATTGGGGCATATTCTATAAACAGTTATAGCGCGCGGTTGGGACGGTTTGCATTAAAACCAAATCCCTCGCTCAAACAGCAGCTCCGAAGCGGAGCTGAACTCGCTCTAGGATTCGGTTTTAACGCCAACCTTAGTTTTTTTACGCGCGGTTTTTCTCGTAGGGGCGATCACCTGATCGCCCGCAACAAAATTATCGCTTTTTTGTTAAGAGAAAATTAATTTTAAATTATGCAAACAATACAGTCAAAAAATAGCGGTAAAGGTTTTAGGATTGGGATAGTCGTATCTCGATTTAATGAGCATATTACGAATCGATTGCTGGATGGTTGTTTGGATGAATTAACGAAGCTGGGTGTGAAGAAGAATGATGTGACTGTGGTATGGGTTCCGGGTGCGTTTGAGATTCCTTTGGTGAGTGTTGAGTTAGCTAAGAAAAAAAATATTGATGCGGTGATATGTTTAGGTGCTATTGTTAAAGGGGAAACTCTGCATTATGATTTAGTCGCGAATGAGAGCGCGAGAGGCATTGCGCAGGCATCACTGATGACTGGCAAGCCTGTGATCTTTGAAGTATTGGCGGCAGATACCATGTTATTGGTTGAGAAGCGCGCGCAAGTTAAAGGTGACAACAAGGGCCGCGATGCAGCCAAGGCGGCAGTTGAGATGATTGATGTTATGAAAAAGATAAAAAATGCCGTATGTAGTATGTAGCATGTGGTATGTGGATGAAGCGATTGGTGAAAAAACGTAGTGGATTTATAAATATTCTTTTTTCGAAAAAAGCAATTAAATGGAACAAGACATCGATAAAAAAATTTAAATTAAACATATTAACAATCAGTTTTTGATTTTATGGATTTTTTTTGTGTCTTTTGTTTTTTTTAGACCAAATTAATTTTTTTACTACATACGACATACCACATACTACATACTTTTAGGACAAAACAAACATGCGAAAACGAAGTTTAGCCCGGGAACATGCTTTAAAAATTATGTATCAGGCCGAAATTAACCGTCGTCCGATGAGTGTATCGACTGGTATTTATTGGGGAGAAAATTTAGAAGAAAAAGATCATACGATTATAGATTTTTGTGACCGCTTGATCAATGGCATTGAACAGAATGTCGATAAAATCGACGCGGAAATTTCCAAGTATACAGAAAACTGGCAATTGAAGCGTATGGCTGTGATTGACCGGAATGTTTTACGCTTGGGCGTGTATGAAATTTTAATGACCTCGGATATCCCTCCTAAAGTGACGATAAACGAAGCCGTGGAATTAGCCAAAAAATATGGCGATATGGAATCCGGCAAATTCGTAAACGGGATCTTGGATAAGATCCACAAAACTGAAAACATGAGCCACAAGACCATATGAGCCGGTTTGCAGATCTTCATCTCCATACAAATTATTCAGACAGTACCTTCTCTCCTGAAGAAGTCGTTAATCAAGCGAAAACCGCGGGTATAGAGTGCATTGCTATCACGGATCATGATACAGTTGAGGCGGTTGCTTTAGCATCTGAAGCGGGACAAAAATGCGGTATTGAAATTTTGCCTGGAATTGAATTATCGTCGGAAATTAATGGCAGGGAAGTCCATATTTTAGGATATCTTTTTGACTACCAGTCAGATTATGTTTTGAATTTTTTTAATTTAATGCAAAAAGAACGTTTGTCGCGCATGAAAAAAATGATCCTTAAGTTAAAAGAATTAGGAATCAATAATATAGAATTTGAGGAAGTGTGCGCATTGACGAAAACGAATGCTGTGGGCCGGGCGCATTTGGCGCGTTTATTGTTAAAGAAGGGCTGGGTGAAGTATATTGGTGAGGCGTTTGAGAAATATTTGGCTGAAGGCAAACCGGTTTACTATCCTAAATATAAAATGACACCGTATGAAGCCATTGACATGATCAGAAAAGCGGGCGGTGTTCCGGTATTGGCACATCCGGCTGTAACAAGAACGGATGAATTGATCCCCAGTTTTGTGGAAGCAGGCCTTAAAGGTATTGAAGTTTTTTATCCCATGGTTCCCAAAGCCGGCATTGATTATTATAATGGTTTAGCAACCAAGTACGGGCTGATCGCGACAGGCGGATCAGATACGCATGGCACTATCAAGCCGGATATTTATATCGGCATTATTAAATTGCCATATGAAAAAGTGGAACAGATGAAAGCGATTGTAAAGGGGTAAAGGGGTAAAGGTGGTAAAGGTGATAAAGGAAAACACGATTGATGGAAAAGCGACGGGTTTAAACATGAACGATGAACTATTTATGCAACGAGCGCTGGAATTGGCATTACAGGGCAAAGGGTATACTTCGCCTAATCCGATGGTCGGGGCGGTGATTGTAAAGAATAATAAGGTCATAGCAGAAGGATTTCATGCCCGTTGCGGGGAAGATCACGCGGAAACTGCGGCTTTGAAAAAATGTAAAGGGAACGTGGCTAAAGGCGCTACTTTGTATGTGAACTTAGAGCCATGTTTTCATGAAGGCCGGACTCCGCCTTGCGTGGACGCGGTCATAGCGGCAGGTATCAAAGAAGTTGTTATCGCTATGAAAGACCCTAACCCTTTGACTAATGGCAAATCAATCCGAAAACTCAATAACGCAGGCATTACGACTCGGGTGGGAATTTTGGGGGATCAAGCGGGCCGTTTGAATGAAGCGTTTGTGAAATTTATTAAAGAAGGCATGCCGTTTGTGGTCGCGAAAGTGGCGCAGACGATTGATGGGAAAATAGCGACCACAGCGCGGGATTCCATGTGGATCACTTCTGAAAAAACCCGCGAAATGAGCCGCACCGTGCGCGCTGAATTTGACGCGATTTTAGTCGGCGTCAATACCATGATGGTGGATGATCCGCGGCTTGAACCTCAGGACGCCAAAAAAGTTTTAAAGAAAATCATCGTGGATACCCGTCTCAGGGTGCCGCTTATTTCTAAGATTTTTAAAAAACCTGAGCAATGCATCGTGGCTACGACCAACAAGGCTGCCCTCAGCCAAATCTCTTTATTAAAGCACAAAGGGATTGAGGTGATAGTCTGTCCGGTGAGGAATAATAAAGTTGATTTGAAATGGCTTTTCAAAGAATTAGCGAAAGAAAACATCACGAGCATTTTGATCGAGGGCGGTTCTGAAGTAATCGGCAGCGCGCTGAAAGAAGGGCTGGTCGATAAAATGCATATTTATATTGCTCCGAAAATTGTGGGCGATCAAAAAGCGCTCAGTTCTGTGACGGGCATGAATATTTCAAAAATAGAAGAGGCCTTGCAATTAAAAGATTTACAGGTATTATATTTTCATCCAGATATAAGGATTGAAGGTTATGTTCTCAGGAATAGTTGAAGAAACAGGGATTGTTCAGAAAATTGATCAAAAGCCGAATTTGCACACGCTTTTTATTAAAGGCCGCAAAGTGCTGGAAGATGCCAATGCCGGTGATAGTATTTGCGTGAGCGGCGTGTGTTTGACTGTGACCAAGCGGATTAGTGATGTGCTGGTTTTTGATATCATGTTAGAGACAATCCGTAAGACCACCTTAGGCGTCTTGAAACCGGGCAGCCGGGTGAATTTGGAGCGCGCCTTGAAGATGGAAAGCCGGATCAGCGGTCATTTTGTAAGCGGTCACGTGGACCAGATGGAAACGATCAAGGATGTGGTTACTGGTGAGAATTACACCGAATTAAGAATTACAGTCAGTCCATCATTAAAAAAATATATCGTGCCAAAAGGGTCAGTTTGTTTAGACGGCGTGAGTTTAACCGTCGGTGATGTACGAAAAAATGATTTCTCCGTGTATTTAATCCCTTTCACGCTGGACGTGACCACTTTGGGGTTGAACAAAAAAGGGGATTCCATTAATATTGAGACTGATATTTTAGCCAAATATGTGCTGGCAGCCCAAGCAGGTAAAAATGTATCGCCGTATTCGGCAGTTAAAAAGGTCACAAAGTCACAAGGGCACAAGGTCACAAAGGGAAATAAAGATAAGAAAAAAAACAAATTTTAGAAAGCTGGTTTATTTTAAATTTTTTATTTTATGTTAAGTTTTTAATTTTTGTCTTTTTGTGACCTTGTGACTTTGTGTCCTTGCGACCTAACAGACAGAAAGGGTAAATTAATGCAATTAAATGTAATGGAAATACAAAAAGTGATTCCGCACCGGTTTCCTTTTTTAATGATTGACCGGGTTATTGAGCTGATACCCAATGAAAAATTGGTGGCGATTAAAAATGTGACCGTCAATGAACATCAATTCGTGGGACATTTTCCAAACGAAAAAGTCATGCCTGGCGTATTGATGATTGAAGCTATGGCGCAAGCGGGTTGTGTATATTTTCATTACAGCAAAAATCCGGAACAAAAAGAATTGATTTATTATTTGGCTAAAACAGAAGCTAAATTTCATAGTGTGGTGGTTCCGGGCGATCAATTACGGATTGAAATTACTCCAGTTAAATTAATTGCCCGAGCCGGATTTATTCAAGCTAAAGCTTATGTAGGCGATAAACTCGCTGTTGAAGCACAGATTGGATTTGGGATTAAAGAAGTTAGTAAGTAAAGTATTATCTTGCCTAATTATTTGACGAAAAGTTTGTGTTCTGATAGACTAGGTCGTCATTTATTGTTAACTTAAAAATATTTGTCGGGGAGTAGCGCAGCTGGCTAGCGCGCATCGTTCGGGACGATGAGGTCGAGGGTTCAAATCCCTCCTCCCCGACCATTTTATAAAGAGCCCACTATGGAAGATCAACCAATCCCATCTAAACATGTTATGGATCCCCGCCAAGAGAGAAATTGGGCGGTCGGTATCCATTTGTCGCAATTGGCCTTATGCGCAGGCATCTTATTCGGCAATCTTATCATCCCTTTAGTCATTTGGCTCATCAAGAAAAATGAAAGCCCTTTAATTGACCATGAGGGAAAAAAAGTTTTAAATTTTCAAATTTCCATGATGATTTATTTTATTGTGACTGGGCTGACATGTTTTATTTTGATCGGATTTATTTTAGTTCCGGTCCTTTTTATTTTAGATGTAATTTTTATTATTATTGGCTCCGTGAATACCAGTAATGGCATAGATCACAAATATCCGTTTACTATTGAATTTATTCGATGATTGCCCATATTATTTATACCGGCCAGGTGCAGGGGGTGGGATTTCGCTACACGGCGCAGAATATCGCCAGGCAACACGGGATAAAAGGCTGGGTAAAGAACTTGCCTGGCGGGCCGGTGGAAGTTTATGCGGACGGGACACAGCGGAAATTAGACGAGTTTTGCGCTGAGCTGGAAGATTTTTTCCGGGATAATATTTCAGATAAACAAATTTCATATATAGACGAGAAAAGCCAGTTCGGAGATTTTAGAATTGGTTATTGAGGTATGGATAAATCAACGGCACAGAAAAAAATAGCTGAGCTCGCTCAAATTATTGAGGAGCACAATGACCGTTATTACGTTCTTTCTGAACCAACTATTTCTGATAAAGAATATGATGATCTGTTAAGAGAATTAGCCGAGCTGGAAAAGAAGTATCCGGAATTAAAAGATGCTAATTCACCAACGAGCCGAGTGGGTGTAAAGATTTCGTCTGATGTGCCGACGGTTAGGCATAGGGTGAAAATGTATTCGTTGGATAATACGTATTCGACGGATGATATTCTGCAATGGCATAAGAGGGTGGAATCGGGTTTAAAGGATCAAAAGTTTGAATATGTGGTTGAGCTGAAAATTGATGGGGTGAGCGCGTCTTTGCTTTATGAACACGGCCGTTTAGTTTTGGGCGCGACCCGCGGCGATGGGGTGACTGGCGAGGATGTGACGCATAGTCTGCGGACGGTTAAGACCATTCCTTTGCGTTTTAAGCAAGAACATAAGCTGCCGATTCCGGATATTTTAGAAGTGCGCGGCGAAGTTTATATGAGCCGGCTGGATTTTGAGCGGGTGAACCAGGAACGGAAAAAAAACGGAGAAACAATATTCGCGAATGCCAGGAATGCGACGAGCGGTTCAGTAAAATTATTAGATTCACGGATTACGTCTCAACGTCATTTGCGGTGTTTGATTCATTCGTACGGCATTGCAGAAGGTACCAAGGAATTCAAGACCCAATGGGAGTTTTTGCAAACCGCGAAGGTATGGGGCTTTTCAACTGAACCGAATAGCCGGCTGTGTTCTTCCATTGATGAGGTTTTAAAGTTTTGCGATGAATTTCAGGTAAAGCGGGAGACGATTCCATTTGAGATTGACGGCGTTGTCATTAAGGTGAACTCTTTAGCTCAACAAGAGCAATTGGGTTTTACCATGAAGAGCCCGCGTTGGGCTGTGGCGTATAAATTTCCGGCTAAGCAGGTGACCACTATAGTCAAAGAAATCACGGTTCAAGTCGGGCGCACCGGTGTGTTGACGCCGGTCGCGGAATTAGAGCCGGTTGAATGCGGCGGGGTAGTGATCAGCCGGTCGACATTGCATAATTTTGACGAGATCGAGCGGCTGGGCGTTGCGGCGGGAGACAGAGTTTTGGTTGAGCGGGCCGGCGATGTAATCCCCAAGATTGTGAAAGTGGTCGAGCATGCTGCGGTTAAAAAGATGCCTTTTAAAGTGCCGGAATTATGCCCGGTGTGCGGAGAGAAAGTTGAGAAAGTTAATTGCGAAGATGTCGCGTATTATTGTGTAAATCCTTTGTGCGCGGCGAGATTTGAGCGGAGTTTAACACATTTTGCCAGCCGCGGGGCTATGGATATTGAAGGTTTAGGTGAAGCGGCTGTGGCGCAGTTGATTGAGCAGGGTTTGGTTAAAGATCTGGCGGATATTTATTCATTACGCAAAGGTGAACTTTTAAAGCTCAAGTTGTTTAAAGATAAAAAAGCGGATAATCTGTTAGCCGCAATTGAACAGAGTAAGAAACAGCCGTTATCCAAATTTGTTTTTGGCTTAGGGATTCCCAATGTGGGTGAAAAAGCGGCTTTGGTTTTGGCCCAAAAATATTCGACGGTGGATCGTTTGCTAAAGTGTTCTGAAGATGATTTGCTTTTGATTAATGAAATCGGCCCGGTGATCGCGAAAGCGGTAACAGATTTTTTTCATAGTGAGGCAGCCAGGCAATTGATGCGGAAGTATCAGTCTTTGGGGATTGATCCTGTTGAACTTGAGCGGAAGAAGGGAAATCAATTAGCCGGCAAAAAATTTGTTTTTACCGGCGAGCTTGATGCCATGTCGAGAATAGAGGCGGGAAAGCGGGTTACGGAATTGGGGGCAGAGGTGATGTCCCAGGTCAGTAAAGCGACTGATTATGTGGTCGCGGGGAGAGCTCCGGGTTCCAAAATTAACAAAGCGCGGGAATGTGGCGTTAAAATATTAACTGAACAAGAATTTCAGGAGATGATCCATGTTCAATGAATTAAAAAAGCAGCATATATTGATCGTGCTGTTGGCGGGAATGATATGTTTGACTTGTGCAGGATGCGAAACTTTGAAGAAAAAGTTTGTCCGTAGTAAGAAAGAGGCGCAGGAAAACACGGTTGAGCCAATATTAGATCCTGTTGATTATCCGGCTAAAGTTGTTTCCGCCCGGGAGCAATACCTGCATTATTATTCGTTGTATCAAGTGTGGAGCAAGGAAATGACGCAAAATTTTGAAGGCGGAATGGATTTGAAACGTCAAAAATATTTGTGCAGTCAAATTATTCAGCAGCTGATTGCGATGAAAGATCTGTTGTCTGCGCCCAAAAAAGACGGGTTGGGTGGGGTGATTGTAAAATTGGAAAAAAACATAGCTCAGTTGGATGACCCGATCGCCATGAGCAATATTCATTCGGTTGAGATGAATTTTGAGCGTAATTTCCGGGCTATCCGAGAAGGCTATAAACCCAAGGACGTTGAAAAATTCTATCATGCAGCAGTTCATTGATGAATTCCTCAATTTTTTAGCTGTGGAGCGTGGGCTGGCAGGAAATACTTTGTTAGCTTACCGCAGTGATCTGACTAAATATTGTGATTCGCTGTCGGAAAAAGGTGTGAACGGCCCGGATAAGGTGAGTCGGGAGAATATTACGGATTACATGTTTGATGAGAAAAAAAAAGGGATCTCAGCCACGTCAATATGCCGGAATTTATCCGCGATAAAAATGTTTCACCGGTTTTTGGTGCGGGAACGTTTTGCTAAAGAAGATCCGACGCATTTGGTTGAGACTCCTAAATTATGGAAACGTATTCCGGAAGTGTTGTCTCAGCTGGAAGTTGAGTCCATGCTCGATGAAACTAAAGGAGAAAGCTGGCAGAGAATCAGGGATAACGCTATTTTAGAATTGTTTTACGCGAGCGGGATGAGGGTTTCGGAATTGGTGAATTTGCAATTAGAAAATGTGAACTTGTCAATGGGGTATGTGCGTTGTATCGGAAAAGGAAGCAAGGAACGGCTGATTCCTATTGGGACGAAGGCGCGGGAAGCGGTCACCGAGTATATTGAAGGCATCCGGCCGGCGTTAGTTAAAAAAGATCCGTCGGAAAAACATATTTTTATCAGCCGGTTAGGAAAAAAAATCAGCCGGCAAAGTATTTGGAAATTGATCAAGCAGTATGCCAGGATGGCGAATATTAATAAAACGATTAAACCGCACATGCTGCGTCATTCGTTTGCCACACATTTGCTGGAACATGGGGCTGATTTGCGGTCCGTTCAGGAAATGCTGGGCCATTCGGATATTTCAACGACGCAAATTTACACGCATGTGGATCGTGAACGGTTGAAATCAGTCCACAAACAATTTCATCCAAGGGCTTAGGATGTCGAAAAATAATTTGTTATCTCGTTTAGATTCTGAAATGTTTGAGGCTGTCTGGCAGATTGGACGCCAGGCAGACCAGAAAAATTTGCGGGCTTATGTGGTAGGAGGGGTGGTCAGGGATCTTCTTCTGCGCAAACAGAAGGTGTTTGATGTAGACGTGGTCATTGAAGGAGATGTCATTGATTTTGCCCGTGAGTTGGCTGTTTTTTTTAAAGCGGAAAGTGTGCTTCACCCGGAATTTCGAACCGCGACTTTGTTTTTTAAAGACGGGATGACGATTGATCTGGTCGGGGCGCGCAGTGAAAAATATGACCGTCCCGGGGCATTACCGCACGTGGCTCCGGGCACGATCGGCGAAGATTTGTTCCGCAGAGATTTTACTATCAATTCTGTCGCTATCCAAATTAATCGCGCCAAATTCGGAGCAGTGGTCGATTTTTTTGGAGGAACTGAAGATTTGAAGAATAAAGTGATCAGGGTGATGCACGCGAAAAGTTTTGTGGATGATCCGACCCGGATTATCCGCGCCATCCGGTTTGAACAGCGGTTTGGATTTTCTATTGAAGAAGAAACTTTGAAATTATTAAAACAGGCAGTGCGGCAGGACGCGCCGTCAACAGTTAGCCGGCCCAGGTATTTTTCACAGTTTCAGTTAATGCTGACAGAAGCGAACCCGTTTAATAATATTACGCGTCTGCAAGAATTCAAAGCTTATGATTTTTTGACACGTGTGAATTTGGAAAAAGTCCATGTGTTACAGCGTCATCTTACGGCAGATAAAAAATTGCGCTGTACCAATGAGCAGAGGATGATGTTGTATTTATTGGCCATGGCGGATAAAGTACCATTGTCCGGGTTATCGGCTCATCTGGATAAGTTTCAATTGACCAAAGAAGAGCGAGCCTTGTTTAATAAACTAGACACCTTGGATCATATTGAAGGGCAGTTGAAAAATTCCAAATTACCGACGAGTCATGCCTATAGTCTATTAAAACCGCTCGAAGAAACCCTCATTTGGTATTTGTATTATAGAACGAATAAAATATCCATCCGCCGGCATATTGAAGATCATTTGGCCGAAACGCGGGATATTCGTTTATTAATAAATGGTGATGACGTCAAAATGCTGGGATGTAAAGCGGGCACAAAAGTGAATACGGTATTGCAGTCTGTTTTATACCGGAAGCTGGATGGTGAAATTAACGGCAGGAAACAGGAATTGGCTTTTGCCGAAGAAATATTAGGAGGACTAAAATGAGCCGCATGGATAAAGTGAATGAACAGGTTAAACGGGAAATCAGTTTAATTGTCCAGCAGGAATTAGGCGATCCCCGGATGCAGTTTGTGACGATCACTAAAGTGGAAGTGAGCGCCGATTTGCGTAACGCGCGGGTGTTTTTTAGCGTCATGGGAACCGTGCCGCAGACCGAAGCGGTAGGAGAAGCATTAGAGAAGGCCAGCGGGGTCATCCGCCGTCATTTAGGCCAGAGGATTGAAATGCGTTATTTGCCGGCGTTAAATTTTATTTTTGATAAATCCATTGCGGAAAGCATTCGCTTGGAGAAGGCCATGCAAGAAATTCAGGACGAGAGAGAACATGAAAAAAATCATTCCGATTCTTAAACACGGTAATAATTTTGTCATCAGCGCGCATTTAAATCCGGATCCGGATGCCCTGTGCTCTCAAACAGCTTTGGCTCTATATCTGGCGGATTTGGGCAAAAACGTCTCCATTATTAATGAGGATGAAATGTCGCCGCGTTATAAATTTTTGCCTCAGGTCCGTAAGATCCGCACTATGAAGCAGGCCAAGAATGTGGCGTGTGATTATTTGATCGTGGTGGATTCAGGAGATATTGACCGCATCGGAACCGTGAAAAATTTTATTAAAAAAGGGGTTAAAGTCATTAATATTGACCATCATGTGACCAATACCCGTTTCGGAGATTTAAATTGGGTTGATGAAAAAGCATCATCAGCATCCGAAATGATTTATGAATTGCTGCGTCAAGCCAGGGCAAAAATTTCTTACGATCAGGCGGTTTTATTGTATACGGGCATTATGACAGACACGGGTTCGTTTGCGTTCGATAATACTTCTCATCGTACGCATGAGATTAGCGGAGAACTTTTGGATTACGGTTTTTCTGCCAATGAGATCTACCGTCATATTTATGAAACTACGCCGCTGGCGGATATGAAACTTTTTTCAAAAGTTTTGACGAAATTTGATCTGTATGAAAACGATCAAGTGGTTTTTATTAGTTTGCCCAAGCGGGTGATGGACCAATTTAGCGGCGAGTTTGATGTGCGGGATCGCGTATTTGATTTTTTTCGGTCTATCAAAGAAATTGAGGGTGTCATTATCTTTTCAGAAGTATCGCGTAAATTAACCCGCGTTAATTTCCGCTCAAAAGTTAAATTGAATGTCGCCAAATTAGCTGCGCTCTTCGGCGGCGGTGGCCATCGGCGGGCCAGCGGCTGTCAGATCAATAATAACATCAGTCAGGCACGGGCGCTGGTATTGAAGCAAATTGCGAAAGTTCTATAATAGGTCACAAAGTCACAAGGTCACAAGGTCACAAAGGGTTGAAAAAAATTGGGAAAACAGGAATTATAAAAACAGTTAAGTTTTATTCTTGTTTGCTTTTTAAATTTTTTATTTTTTTTATCTCTTCTTCCTGTTAATTTTTATTTACTAAGCATTTTAAAAATCCGTTTTTTTCTTACATTTTTTCCCTTTGTGGCTTTGTGACCTTGATCAAAATTTTGTGTGCCCTTGTGACTTATTCAAAATGGACAAGCATATGGACGTTATTAATGGGATCGGAAATGCGAAAAATCGTTTTCATAATGCGGTTTTGGTCATCGGCATTTTCGATGGACTGCATATCGGCCATCAGAAGCTGATCACTCAAGCTGTCAACCGGGCTCTTGAATTAAAAACTAAAGCTGTGGTTTTGACGTTCTCTCCGCATCCGATGCGTGTTTTGCATCCGGAATATCATTTCAAAAAAATTTCTTCGTTGCCCTATCGTTTGAAATTATTGGATCAATTTGGAGTTGGTGCGGTCGTGGTCGCAAAATTTTCTAAGCGTTTCGCGCAAATGTCGCCAGAGCGCTTTGCTAAAAATTATTTGCGCGGAGCGCTGAACGCGACTGAGGTTTTTGTGGGCGATGATTTTCGTTTCGGAATGGAGCGCCAGGGGACTATTGCCAGGTTTGGGGAACTCGCCAAGCGTTTGGGTTTCACCCTGCGCATTGTCCCGCAAGTGTTACAAGGCTTTGAAAAAATCAGCAGCACGTTGATCCGCCGCATGATCGAGGGAGGAGAACTTGCCCTCGCGGAAAAATGGCTGGGTCGGCGTTTTGGTATCATGGGACTGGTGGAACACGGCGACGGCCGGGGCCAAAAATTAGGTTTTCCGACGATCAATGTTTATCCTGATCCATTGCAAATTTTGCCGCCGCAGGGAGTGTACGCGGTTTACGTCGAAGTTAATAAAAAAATATATGCCGGCGTCGCGAATTTAGGCTTTCGCAAAACTTTTCACACGTCGAGGCCGGGCGTCAATCTTGAAGCCTATCTTTTCGACTTTCATAAAAATATTTATGGCAAAGATGTCGTTGTGCAGTTTGTGGAAAAAATTAGAGATGAACTGAAGTTCGATTCTGTTTCCGCATTAAGCGCGCAAATGAAAAAAGATGTAAAAAGGGCGAGAAGTATAACCGGGAATCTATTATTGAATAACAATAATATGTTATTTAGATTTGACAAATAACATATATATGTTATTCTTTTTATATGGAATTTAAACGATTATTACAATTAGAGAAAATTTCGGATTCGCTGTTTTTGTTTGGACCGCGCATGACCGGGAAAACTTGGCTATTGCGTCATCTAAAAGCAGATTTATTTGTTGATCTTTTAGACCCTGACGAAGAAATGAGAATGCGGGGTTCACCAAAAGATTTTTGGGAAGAATTAAGGGCATTAAAGAAATGCCAACTGGTTATTGTGGATGAGATTCAACGTGTGCCGGTGCTTTTAGATTATGTTCAGAAAGGAATTGAAGAATTAAATTTAAGATTTATTCTTTCTGGCTCAAGCGCGAGAAAATTGCGTCGCGGTGGCGCTAATCTTTTGGGTGGAAGGGCATTGGATTTGAAACTGCATCCTTTAACCTGTATTGAGGTTGGTCCCCGGTTTGACATTGAAAAGGCTTTGTCTTTTGGGACATTGCCATATATTGTTTCCGCCCTTTTAGACAATAAGGTTGATGACGCCAGGCGTCGATTGAAAACCTATGGCACAGTCTATATTAAAGAAGAAATACAAGCGGAAGCATTGACCCGCAACATTGGCGCTTTTCAAAGATTTTTAAATGTAGCCACACAAATGAACGGTGAAACAATCGAGTTTGCATCCATAGCCCGTGATTCCGCTGTTCCGATGAGTACAGTTAAAGAATATTTTTCTATTCTCGAAGACACCTTATTAGGATCTTTTTTATGGCCTTGGGATAGAAGTGAACGAAAAAAAGCCAGACCAAAATTTTATTTTTTTGATTGCGGAGTTATCCGCGCTTTACAAAATCGTTTGGTTGACCCGCCGACGCCGCAGGAAAAGGGACATCTGTTCGAAACATTTTTTTATAATGAATTAAAACGGCTTCGTGATTATTACGAAAAACCTTATGAATTTTCTTTTTGGAGAGAAGGTAAAAATGAGGTCGATATATTAGTCACCGGTCCGAAAGGGCCGCTTATGGCGTTTGAATGCAAAACATCTTCAGAAACCATATCCGACGACACTTTAAATGCATTTCGTAAAAGATTTCCCACGCTTAAACTTTATGTGGTGTCTCTTAAAGATACTAGCTCCCGTAAATTAAAAAATGATATTATGGTTCTTCCCTGGCGTAAAGCGCTGGATATTTTTAGTAACTCTAAGAATACTGCTGGTTTGTAGGATAAAGTCTGGGGGTTATAT
>JADFYJ010000012.1 GCA_015233115.1 Candidatus Omnitrophota bacterium
CATGCCGTTAAAAAATGCAAGAAAGATAAGAATTAAAAAATTGTCTGTTAATAAACAAAAAAACTATTTATGTTTGATTATAACAGAGTTCATGATTCACTCACCCAGAAATGACATTATACAATTATCATTTTATTTAAATATTTAATATTTTATGACAAGCCGATTTTTAATCAATTGCTTTTCGCCACATGCCACATACTACATACTTTTACTTTTATTTTCTAAATGATCCGCACGATTCGCGAATGACTAATTGGGGAGGAAGTGTTAATCGTTGACGTGTTTGATCTTTGTGTTGGATCACATTATGCAGTAAACGCACAGCTTTTTCCGCCATTTCAAATAATGGTTGTTTCACTGTGGTCAAACCCACCGTTCCAAACAAACATGATGGCCCATCATCAAAACCGATCACCGAAATATCATCAGGAACCTTTAAACCATTTTCCATGATGACGCCTATCATTTCTGATGCCATTTCATCACTAGCCGCAAAAATACTGGTAGGACGGTCTTTACCTAAAGCTAAAAATTGCTCAATCGCCATATGCGCGCTGCGGCGGGAATAATCACCTTTAAAAATAAATGTTTCAGGGCAGACACATTTTTTATTATCTAAATAATTTTTGAATCCTTCAAACCGCAAAGCGCCGGATTGAGTATTCAAATTTCCCGTAACAGTCGCAATTTTCCTGTGCCCTAAACTATACAAATAATCAGCAGCGATCTCCCCCCCGAGTCTATTATCCACTGCAATATAATCCACTTCCAGTTCATCCGCCTGGTTATTAATAATCATGCACGGAATACCTAAAGATACGGCTTCCTCAACTTGCCGGCGATTCTCTATGATATCCGCAAAAATAATTCCACCTACCGCGTTATAATTAATCGGATTAAAACCATTAGTAATATGAAAAACGAGGTCTAAATTTAATGTCTCACAAGCATGGCCGATACCGCGGATTATTTCAATGGCGTAAAATGAATGGAACATGCCGGGATATCCCGGCATAACCAACCCAATGGAATTATTATGCCCGCTAGCTAGACGCTGGGCACTAATATTTGGAATAAATTTAAGGTGAGCAATAGCTTCTTCGACTTTAGCCCGGTTTTCCGGAGCGACCGTGGATAAATTATTGATCACCCGGGAAACAGTTGCAATCGAAACCTTAGCCCTACGGGCCACATCACTGATGCTAGCTTTTTTTTTCTGCAATTTTAGATTTAGCGAACCGTATCGCCGACGTTAATTTTAACTTTTTGTTCTTTAATATCTGCCGCAGAAATTTCTTTGCGGACCTGGATAACTTCCAAACGCGCGACCTGATCTTGTCCACGATAAACGTAAAAGACATCGCCTAAGCTGACGCTTTTATTTTCACCAGCGTCAATAATCACGAAATGATTTTCCTCGTTGATACTAACTACTTTACCTGTGATGCCATGGCCAGAAGCACTT
This sequence comes from Candidatus Omnitrophota bacterium, assembly GCA_015233115.1. Taxonomy (GTDB): domain Bacteria; phylum Omnitrophota; class Gorgyraeia; order Zapsychrales; family Zapsychraceae; genus JADFYE01. Next base: position 1,469 of record JADFYJ010000012.1, read on the forward strand.
TCCGGTTTTGAACTAACCACAATAGCCGGTAACTCAACAGCATTACTCTTTTCATCTTTAGGATAAGTAAAAGACGTATTTTTGATCGTCTTGTCTAAACTATCTTTGATTTGCCAAATTTCATCAATTTTACTCTGAATCACGGATTCGGTTTTGCCTAATTCATTCTGAACCTGATCCTTTTGTTGAGTAATTTGAACCACTGATTTTTCCAAAGCTGATTTAGACGCGATCAACCGTTGTAATTCTTTCCTTAACTCCGCGTTATCACTATTGATCTGTTCTAAATGGGTTTCAACTTCTTTTTTCTGGTTTTTTGAACGCGCTAATTCTAAAGAAAGATTATTCACCATCTCCTCTTTATATTTAATATCCTGTTCGACTTGATCTTTTTCAGCTTTAATAGAATCTAACTGAATTGACAAATCAGAATTTTTTTGTTTAAGATCAACTAATTTGACTGAATTATCTGCCAACTGTGATTTTAATTTATTGACTTCTACTTCCAAACCGGCTTTTTCTTTCAACACTCCGGCCCAATATTCCGCATTGCCATCAGGCGCTGAAGATGCGTCTGGTGTTCGGGAAACTTCTGCCACTGGCGCAGCAGATTGCGCGGCTTGCGCGGCTCCTAATTTTTTCTGCAACTCATCTCTCTCGGACTGCGCATCATCATAACGTTTTTTAAATTTATCTCGCTCATCCATCGCGGCTTGCATTTCACCCTTTACTTCATCCATCTTACTCTGCGCATCCGCAAGTTGCTGATCAACCGCGCGTTTTTGTTCCGCTAAATCGCCAATTTGCTTTTTTAAAGTTTCTCCGTCTGCTTCTAATTTTTTCCCTTTTTCATCTAGATCCGAATTGTCTTGCTGGAGTTTTGCTATATCAGTTTTTTGCTTTTTATCGCTGGCATTTAACCGACGAGTCTCTTCTTGTAGTGAGGAATTATCCTTTTTTAACCCCTGGTTTTTAACCAAAAGGAAACCGGATATGCCAACAAAAATAATCGTAAAAGCCATTAAAATAATTAGGCTGGTCTTAGTGGTATTCGACATTTTTTCTCCTCCAGAGATTTTCTATTTCAATATACATTAAAGACTATAACAAACAAGCGCAGAAGCCTCAAGCATAAAACAATTTTTTTTATTTTTGTTAAATAGAATTTATCGTCGATGGAACAACATCAGGAGATCAGCCCAAAATAATTTCAATAAAATAAAATTTATTCGTCAAATTTTTATGTTTTATTAACTAATCTTTATTCAAACCTAATTTCATCTAAATAAAATACGACATCATCACTATTAACTTCTACGCTAGTTGTCCACGAAAATCCGCCAATAATTGACGAGAGATCTTTGCCCGAAAGATCAATGGTATATTTTCTCCACTCATTAGTCAAAATCACCGGGCCCATCACGGCCAAATCCGTATCCGGATAATCACCATTAATACCTCCGATTGTAAACTCCTGGATCTGTTCCCCGCCCTTTTCACCTTTTGCCCAAAACGTCAGCTGATGAGCGCCGGACAAATTATATCCGCCTTTACGTTTTCCCCAATTATTAGCCGGATTTAACCAGTAAACCCCCGCCCAATTGGCCCCTGCTTTAGAACAAACCACATCATACACCACCTTAATACATGACGAGCCTTTATGACAATTTTCCGTCCAGCCGTCATTTAATTTTACACATTGCCCATCCGGCATAAACCCTGACGGAACATAATGATTATCCTTCGAGCCTTTTTCCGCGAATATATAAAAAGGACTAAAGGTTTCTTCAGCTTTTTTATTTTCATTTTGAATTTTTTTTGTATGATCTGTTTTTATCTTTTCCGGCACCCGATCACATCCGGCCAATAATAAAAATAAACCTGCCAGTAATACAAATTCTCGATTCATAAAACTCCTCATAAAAATTTTGCCCTGTATCCTATTATAGGACACAGGGCAAAATATTACACCAAAATATAATCCTAAACAACTTTTTTATTTTTTTTCACCACATACTACATGCTACATGCGACATGCTGCTTTATTACAATTGCGCTAAAGCTTCCTGAGCGGCCTCGGCAGGCTTCCAAAACCAACCTTGAGGATCCCAGCATTGCGCGAAAGAAAACTGATCAACTAAAGTTTTATACGCTGCTTTTGCTTCATCTTTTTTTCCGGCTTTAGCTAAAACTTGTCCTTTAATATAAAGTGCTGTTCCGACGTCATTCAAAGCCCAGTAATTAAAAACCTGTTCTTTAGACTGCCATGGATATTCTGTTAAAGACGATTGCATTTCTTTGGCTTTCGCGGCATACAAATCAATCACTTTATCTGTGTATGTCGTCACAACCTTCACATCACCCGCAGGTAACGCGCGCCATGCTTGTCCCACTAAATAACTGGATGAATAATCACCAAAATCGACATTGACTCCGGTATCAATTTGTGACATTTTTTCTTTGGCCGCCTCAGCAGGCTTCCAGAACCAGCCATTCGGATCAAACGTTTGTCCGAAAGAATAGCTGTCGACTAATTTTTTGAAAACTTCCATTGCTTCTTTTTCTTTACCTGCCCGGCGATACGCTTCTCCTTGGACAAATAAACAAGTCGCGACATCATTCAACGCCCATTTAGCAAAAATTTCTTCATTCTTGCCCGTCACATAACCTGTTAAACCTTTTTGCATTTCATCAGCTTTGGCGGCATACATTTCCACGCATTTATTCGTATAAGCCAATACACCTTCCAAATCATTCTTGGATAAAGCTTCCCATGCTTTTTTTGCTAACGTTTCGGATTTAAAATCGCCAAAATTATATTGGGCGAATGCCGATGAGCATAAAAAAGTTATGCCCAAGAACGTCGCGACGATTGATAAGAATTTCTTCATAAACTCCTCCTCCTAATAATGGTTGGTTATTTAATAGCCTCGATATGAGATTATATTCAACTTATAAAGTATATAATATTTATAAGTTTTTTGCCAATTTCTTTAAATCCGCAAAGTCTTCTTCCGCAAGCACTTAAAAACGTAATAAAAAAAATTTAATAATTCTCGTCAAATAATGATAATTTATTAATTTTGTAAAGACACTAGACTCGTGTCACAAATCACAGGACACAAGAAGAAAAATAATGATAGGTACGACACAAGAAGAAAAAATACTGAGTTTGAAGAATAAAAAAGAGAGTAATTTTTCTTGAGCCTGACGACCTGTTTCTGCCTACCGACAGGCAAGAGTCTTCTACATTTTAATTGGTTTTATTCCAAAGCTGTTGATATACAAAGAATGCCTTACGTAGCTGTCTCTCTAACGGGCTATGCTCTCCTTTTCCCTGGCCCATAATTCCGAACCACTCTTCATAATAATATCCTCCGGCGAATGGACCGACCGCGTCTGATTTGGTATCATGAACAAAAGGTTCGTAATTTTTCCACCACTCATCCAGCCACTCAAATTCAATCCCGCCTAAAGCATTCCCCGCTCCTTTTCCTGCCATGTTAGCTTCAATATCCAGCCAATTACCCAAATGATAATCCGCTTGAGCTTGTTCACCTTGCGCAAAAGTCAAAAAAGGCGCGTAAGCCGGACAACCATATTCCGTGATAAAAGCCGGTTTACCGCTAGCGTCCGCGACTTGCTCCCAAAAAGATCCAAATCCATAGTCTCCCCGATAAACGTTGGCCGCGAATATATCCACATGAGGACAATTTTTTGCAAATATATCCAAGAATAACGTGTCTCCATTGCCTACCGCGACGGGATGGTTCGGATCAAGAGTTTTAATCATTTGCGCGACTTCATCCACAAATTTAAAATAGGCTTCGGGTTTCTTATCCGCATTGCAAGCCACTCCATAATTATTTTCATTTCCTAATGCCCACAATAAAATATACGGCTCATCTTTAAATTCCATGACCATCTGTTTAACGGATTCCATCATAGCCGCTTTATGCTGAGGATTTTCATAATCTGTCCCTTCACTCCACTTCGCTCCGGAACCAATAGCATATTTCCCTAAATAGTCACCCATAACAATCATGAATCCGTAGTCTTTATACATTTTCCGTAATAATTCTTTATTAGGTTTTTGTGGAATATGATACAGCCTAAGAACATTAACACCCATTTGTTTCATCAGCCCAAAATCTCCGATGGCAGGCTCATCTGGATCTTGTTTATTGTTTTTGTTTTTATCAACCCACGCTTTATACGGCGCAGAGTTATTCGCACTCGGATCCATCCAATTTTTTAACGTGCCTTTATCAGGGCTTTCGCCCACTGGCGTCGGAGAATAGGTGATCCCTTTGATCACAAAAGGGTTTCCATCAACTTTCATTTGCCAATGTCCGTTATTATGCTGGACCAATTGGACCCGGCCCGCACCGATGGTTTGCTTTATACCGTCGATGGGCTTATTATCTTCAAATTTAAATGATTCTTTAACCTTCTCTATAATGCCTTTTTTAACGATCTTCCCCGGCCAAATATAAAAAATATCATTTTTAGGATCATTATCGAAACTGTTCTTGATCTTGATCTTCATCCATTTAGTTTCCAGGCCAAGCTCGGGGTGAATACGCAGTATATGGTTAATTTTAGCAACCGCCGCTTGTGCAGGGTACCAAGGAGTCTGCCAGTTCGTCGAAGCCACAGTCCGCGGGAAAAAAACGATCAAAGCATGATAAGCTTTGATCGCTTCAAGATACATGCCGGATTTCTCAAAGACCACGCCTAAATAAAATAACCTGACGCCCCACTGTTCCTTAGCCTTAAACCATTTAAAATATCCAGCCTCAAGATCAGTCGTATTAACAAATTTCCAGTAATCATCTGTGCATAATCTTCCCTCGTCCCGTAAAGCTTTGAAACGAGGATTGCAATAAATATCTGTCAAATTTGGATATATCCCCTCGCCAACAGCTTTTTTCAAACCTTCCAAATCTTTAATTTTGTAATGATAATCTTCCGTTCCCACCCCCATAAACTCGCCAAACTTTGAATAATCCACCACAGCCACAGTACCCGGAGTCGCCAAACTAGGCCTGGTCCAAATCACATTCTTAGGATCTATATCTTTTACCTCAGGAATGCGGCCGTGATAAACATCGATAGTCGCCTGAGATTTTTCCGCCACAGACCAGAACCATCCCCGCGGGTCCCAAGCTTTGGCCCATTTGTAATTATCAATTATATTTTTGAATTTTTTCTCAGCCTCATCACCCTTGCCATGATTAAACAAAAACTCGGCTTGAATAAACAGACACGTGGCTACATCATTGAGTGCGGAATATTGCCCTTCTTGTCCTGCAACTGGAAAATCAGTCAGCTCGGATTCTTGTACAGCGGCTTTATCCCCGTAAAATTTTAATACTTCTTCGACTAAAGCATTTAACTTAACTTGATCGTTATTGCCTGAAGCCTCCCAGCAAAATTTCACATAGTCTGTTGAAGGTTGCTGGCTGACAGCAACGTTAGGGGCTTGAACAGGTCCAGTCGCGTCTGGACTCGCGGTAATCGCATTAGAAAAATTGACAAATAAAAAAACCAAAAATAATGTTAATAAACCAATCCGAATTTTACCAAAAAATTTTTTCATTTGCCTTATGCCTTATGTAATTTTTTTGTTTTTCGCTTTTCCATGTTCATACTGTCACAGGGTTACATTGTTACACTTTTATTGGACAGTTGCCCCTTCCACCAGACCTTTGATAATATGCCGCTGCATTGCCAAATAAATCAAAATGATCGGCGTGGCGGCAATAGTCAGCCCTGCCATCAAAATAGGATAATCCACACTATGCACACCTTGAAAAACCATAATCCCTCTCTGCAAAGGCATCAACGTTTTATCATTCAAAAGCAACGTCGCTAAAATATATTCATTCCACACACTTAAAGAATTAAAAATCACAATGACGGCAATAGCGGGTCTAGCCAAAGGAAGCGCGACATGCCACCAGATGCCCAGACGGCCGCACCCGTCGATACGCGCCGCGTCTTCTAAATCCTGAGGCGTTCTATCAAAGAAAGTTTTAAGCAGAAGAATACTCATAGAAAGCCCCACATTAATCATGCAAAGGATGTAGCCGATACGATGGTTAGCCAATCCTAATTTATTCATCAAAACCACCAAAGGAACGAAGCTCCCCGGAAGCGGGATCATCATCGCGGCCAAAAACATACCAAAGAAAAAATTCTTACCCCAAAATTTCAAACGCGAAAAGGCATACGCCGCCAAAGACGCGATCAACACAATCCCCACGACAACTGATACGGTATAGACCACACTATTTAAAAAATAAATTCCAAACCCTCCGTCTACCCACGCTTGAACATAATTGCTGAAATGCAAATCTTTTGGAATAAATGTTTTATCCGTAAAAACGGTTTGATTCGTCATGAGTGAACATCTTACCATCCAAAATAATGGAAACAAACACGTCAAAGTCACAGATATCAAAAAAGCGTGGATCACTGTTGATTTCAACGCACCAATCGCTTTATACCGTGGACCTTCCATTGTGTATCCTCTTTAATAGTATGTCGTATGTAGTGCGTAGTATGTGGTAGAAACAAAAATTATAAATACATTGTATAATTATCCGAAAATTAAAACTCTAAAAACCAGGCAATAATAAAATTTTTTAAAGCATGCCTAACAATATTTATTTTCTATCCCTAAAACACAAATTTTTACCAGCAATCATTTCGCATCACTTATCTTTAACTTCTTTGTATTTCCAATCGCTTGCCACATACCACATACTACATACCAATCTATTGTTTCGTTTTTCCAGATAAAAGTTTTGACGCTAATGACAATCCGATCAAAAACACGCCGAACGTCACACCCATGGCACATGCGTAACCAAACCGTCCGGATTCCTGCATCGATAACAAAATACGGGTGACCGGGACTTCCGTATGATAACCCAATCCCTGACTAACCATAGCTTTAATTAATATGAACACCTGCATGGAGCCTAAAATCGTCAAAATCATGACGACAGATATAACCGGGACCATCATCGGCAAAGTCACATGACGGAACGTATGCCAAGAATTAGCGCCGTCGACTTTTGCCGCTTCGTATAATTGATGATCAATGGTCTGCAAGCCGGCTAAGAGCATGATAAAGCCCCAGCCAAACCCTTTCCAGCAATGCACCACGGCGATACAGGTTAAAGCGGTTTGAGGATCAGAAAGCCAATGGTGCACCAATTGCGGCAAGCCCATCTGTGTCAGCCAATAATTTAATACCCCGATCGGCTGTCCGCCTTGGACGTCAGAATTTAAAATCCATTGCCAGATCATACCCACCACCACTTCAGAAAGAACTGGAGGAAGAAAAAACACCACGCGGTAAAACCGCTGCATCCGAATTTCCCGATCGCACGCTAAAGCCAAAGCAAAAGCCAAAGCATTTTGAAACGTCAAAGCAATCAAAGTGATGTAGGCGGCATGCCACATCGAACTCCACCAAATTTTATCCCGCATCAATTCCGTGAAATTTGCCAAACCGACCCAGGAAGATGTAGGACTAATACCGTCCCAGCTTTGCAGTGACAAACGGAATATCTCAAAAAAAGGATAAACATAAAAAACCGAAAAAATGATAACAGCAGGCAAAACAAAAGCTAAATTTTTCAAGTTATCTTTTACAACTAAAGCCCGCGGTTTAGGTTGCGCGGTCAGCGTTTCGGCAGACATAATTATTTCTTTTTCTTGGCCAATTGTTCTTGTTTAACTTGTTGGACATTTTGGGCAATTTGCTGAGGAGTCTTTTCTCCAATCAAAATTGACTGTATTCCTTTGAGGAAGGCTTCACTCACGACTGGATTTTCATTCAAGGACCATACAGTAGGATGTGTGACCTGATCCATACTACTGGCAAAAGCGGACAACACTTCAGGAATTTCAGCCAAGGCTTCCCGATTGGCCGGCAAATTTTTAGTTGCTTTCGCTAGATACGCTTGCTGATCTTTGGCAGACAGCCATTTCAAAAACGCAATCGCTTTATCTTTTCTTGGCGACGTATTGTTCACCACAAAAGAAGACCCTGCACCTCCCCAAATTTTCATTGGCAAATTTGAATTTGCCAAAGGAGGAAGCATAACCCCATATTCCAAATTCGGATTCATATCATTATAAACATTCACGCACCAAGAGCCGTTAAATGCAAAAGCCGCGCGCTCCAGCGCGAAATCCTGCTCCGCGTATTTATTCGGTTTAGTGACAACGCCTTCAATCAAAGCGCCGTTATCAACCAGCTGTTTAAACACATCTAAAACCTTGATCCAATCCGGATCCGTGTAAGGCACTTCCCCTCGATAAGTAGCCATAACTTTTTCTTCACCCATAATGTTAAAGGCGTAATTAGACGCGAAACTATCGATCATCCACAACTCTCCCCATCCGGAAACCAAGCCAGATACTCCGACTCGTTTTAACGCATGGATTGCTTCCAAAAATTCTGAAAAATTTTGCGGTGGAGCTTTGATGCCTGCCTTCTTCAATAGTTTGACATTATATAACATCTCAATAGTTGTCACATCCAGCGGCACGCCGTAAATTCCCGCTTTGACTCCATACACATTACCTTCAGTGAAACGATTCACGTCCAGCGCTTTAGGAAAAAATTGATTTTCCCATTCATTATTATTAGCCTTAAAATCCGCTGTTATATCCGCAATGAATCCGCTTTTTATAAAAGCCGCGAAAACTTCTTTTTTATCAAGAATACCGTAAATATCTGGGAGAACTTTAGATTGAGCTGAGGAAACGACTTTTTGGGTGTAAGATTCGGATGGAGCGAAAAGATCGATTTTAATTTTGATACCAGTTTGCTGTTCATACTTAGAGGCTAATTCTTCAAGGGCTTTATTACGATCCGTCATCCAATGCCAGACCGTGATGGTATTAAGGTCTTCCTGCCTTTTGCCGCACCCGGAACTCGTCAGCAAAAATACACCAACGGCCGCGCACAACCCCAGCCCAATGAGTATCTTTTTCATGCACATCTCCTCGAAAATCTACAGAATTTTCAATCATTAGTCTTGATTTGTCGGTTGCCACGAAACTTAATTCGACAAAATATTTATGAATTAAGTTTCCGTCCCCCTATTACGATTTCCCTCGCCTTGCTTCCAACTGCTTACGAATATCGTAAGCTTTATCCTCAGTGATGTCAAAGGTCAAAATAAAATAGATGGCAATCAAAGAAGCGACAATCGGAATGCCGATATCACAGAGTCTCATATACAATAGCGTATGCGGAGTTTGATTTCCGTGCAAAGACTCTTTGAAACCAGTCCAATTAAGAAGAAGGCCCGAGATCAACGACGCAGCAGCCTGTCCCAGCTTAATCATCCACCAGTAAATAGCACCAAAGATTCCTTCTCTGCGTGTTCCATTTTGAAGCTCATCAACGTCACAAACATCGGCCAGCATGGAACTGACAATGGTAAAGATCGATCCCAAGCCAAAAGCTATAAATGGCGCAGCCACAAGCAATAAATAAGGATGCGCAGGGTTGTATCCCAACCATTTTAAAGCATAACCAACAATAGAAATTGGAATAGTAATTAATAAGGTGTTGCGCTTACCAATCTTTGTTCCTATCCAAGTGATCAAGGGGATGACGATAAGAAAACTAGCAGCCGCCGAAGCTGTACCAAACCAGCCAAGAAGAATTCCGCCTTTGCCATAATCTCCGGCAAAATCATAGAAAAATATGACATAGGATGTAAACGCGGAGGCCAACATAAAACCGTTGAAAATCAGGAAGGTGATGATGCAAAGTTTGACAAACGGACCATTTTGAAAAGCTATCCCGCATCCGCTGAAAAAATCCTTAAACACATTCTTTTTTTGGGGTGCAGGTATATGCTTAAAAAATTCTTTGTTAAATATCGCCGGAAGCACACCGCCCACCATAATAAAGAGTCCAAAAAAGACAGCCAAAAGACGCACGCCCTGAACAAGATCTTTTGTTGAGTACATAAATGTAAACAACCAAGGAGCAATGAGCCAGGCAATTTGCCCAATACTGTTGCCCGCTCCCTGCAAACGAGTGCGTTCGTGATAATCAGGGGTCATTTCAAAACCTAACGCTATAAACGGAATCGCAAAAAAAGCAAACGTGACCACAAAAAGACACTGGATAATTAAAAAATACCAAAAATTAAAAGCATTGCCATTTTCTTGATGAAGCTGAAATAACAAAATAAATAAAAGGCCAGATACCAAAGCTCCAATAAAAATAAATGGCCTACGGCGTCCAAATCGAGTATGGCTATTATCTGAAGCATAACCGATCAGGGGATCAGTGAAAGCATCAATGAGACGGGGAACAGTACCGATGATACCAACCAGCGCCGGGTCCATGCCCAGTCCAAGATTTAATACCAGAACCATCGCGCTGATGGCAGCCGCCTGCATCTGGTTAACCAACGCTCCGATACTGTAAGTAAATTTTTGAAAAATAGGAATGCGGTCTTCGCGGGCTGTCGTATGGTGGTGTGAATGTTCCACAATGTCTTCCATTACTACCTCCGATTAAAAAGTTAAAAGGTAAAAGGAAAAGGTTAAATCAAACAAAACATCAAATATTTTCTAAAAATATAAAAACAAAATTCAAAGAAGCACGAAGCAAAAAAAATTCAACAAAAAATCCCTCATTTAAAAGTTTAAAAAGAGTATCAATGTTAACACACGGAAAAAATACGGTCAAGAAATTAATAATGATTACAACTGCTCGGCCGTCTTAAACTGTGAGACCATCTTTTGAAGATTTTCTGCGTTAGAAGCCATTTCTTCAGACGTCGTTGCCATGGCTCCTGCGGAGGCCGCGTTAGACTCTGTAATAGAAGTATTCTCTTCCATGGCAGCGGATTGCTCCTGAGACGCCTCAGCGATGGAAGAAAGTTGTTCGGCTATTTTTTTTACTCGTTGAATAATGCTTTTTGTCTTTTCTCCAGCCTCAGTCGAAATATGAACCCCTCTCTCGACTTGCCTCAAATTTTCTTTAATCAACCCCTGTATTTCTTTTGCTGAGGTAGCCGACCGTTCAGCCAGCTGACGGACTTCATCCGCGACTACGGCAAACCCTTTACCGTGTTCACCTGCCCGAGCCGCTTCAATCGCCGCGTTCAAAGCCAACAAATTAGTCTGATCCGCTATATCCGTAATAAATTCAACCGCCTCGGCCATCTGATTTGACCCCTTCTCAATAACATTGATAGCCTCTACATTACTATCCATCGCTTGACCGGCTTCCAAAGCTTCTTTGGAAACATTTTGCGCTAAATCATTAGCATTTCGCACATTATCGGCATTGGCCTGAACAGACGAAGAAAGCTCCTCGAACGATGAAGATTGTTGTTGGGCCCCGTCCGCAATCTGCCGGGAAGACGCGCTGATTTCAGAAGTGAGCTCATCAATTGATACCGCCCCTTTCTTAACCTGCATAATAATCCCTTCAATCTTGCCCACAAACACATTGAACCATTTCGCGACATCCGCTATTTCATCTCTGCTGTGTTCATCCATGCGCTTGGTCAAATCTCCTTCACCTTCGGCAATGTCTTTGAGCCGTAGGATCATGGCCGTCAGAGGTTTACGGATAATATTATCAATAAAAACAGCGGCCAAAAATATAACAAACATGGTGATTAATAATGTTACAGTTAAAACCAGCGATACAACAGCCGTAATATCTTTCTTAAAAAAAATGTCTGTTGCGGTCCCTTCGACCGTGCCGATTTGAACTTTCGCTTCATTAAAAATCGGGGCTTTTACTGTAAAGAAATTCGCCGCGTTTGTTCCGAATTGACGTTGAAAATCTTTGGTCAAAAATATACGGCCATCTCGGTCAAACACTTTTAGCCCAACAAATTCTTTCACATTTTTCAACAACTCAAAAGAACTCTCGACTGTTTTCACATCATTGAATTCCATCCCAGTACTTATCGCGTATGATACGATGCTCAACTCCTGAGATAAAGTATCAGCCAGCTTCTTTTTTTCATCCTTACAATAGCTCCAGGTCAAAACACTTCCAATCAGCGCGACCAGGATAAAAATAAACAAAGCCACAAACGCGATTAATTTAAATCTTAAGGTGACCCTTCTCTGGGCAGCTTCCATATTATTTAGACCTCCTAAAAAACATGATATTTTACTTTAACACTTCACACATTGCTAAAAATTTACTATTATAATCACTGCCTTCCTGCTTAATCGAATCCATATTAACCAACATCCGTGGTTTACTGTCTTTTTGACTAATTTCCAAACCGACGCCGTTCCGGGCGCAACCCGGATCACGGCATACAGAACTGATCTGCATAGGTCTGCTTACACCCAGCAAATTGTTAATGAACGCGGAGTCGCTTACTGCCACCACCAAAACTGAAATATTATTCTGTTTTAATTGCTCCTCAAACTTTACCTTGTCAAAAACTTTATCTACCACCACCAACTTACCTTCAACCGGCTTATCTTTGAGGAGGAAACTCGCCTGAACTTTAGAAATATTTTCTTTAACCTGCTCGGCAAAATTCGTGTCATCAGAAAAACAAACAATGCCGATCACAACCTTTTCTTTTGCCTGACGGTCAATATTACGGTCATAGTTCAGAGTTTTCAACATGATGGCCGTAAACACCTCCCCGGGCAAGACGCCGTCCCCGGCCTTAGCCGCGACTGGACAAAAAAATAAGCACCCGGCCAAAAATACACCCATCAACCGTGGAAAATTTATAAACACTTTTCTCCTCCTAAAAATCAAACTTCAATTTTTTAGTTGACAAAATTTTCGATATTCCCTATTTATCCTTTATTTTCTCTTTGAATATCCAGGCTAAAACTTACAATCCACCCTCACGCCATAAACTCTCGGCTCTTCGATCCAGGTGGCACGGTTAGGCGCGGCAGCATTCACGCCTGCCTCATAAGAATAACGCTTATTGTCATTGAGCCCTAAAAGATTCAACACCATAAACGTAACTGAAGCATCCTTAGTTAAAGCGTAACGCGCGGAAAAATCAAGCCGGGCGTCTGTTTTATACGCATCAGTATTTTTAATTTCGTTTATAGCGTTATTGATCGCAGTTTGGCTAGAAGTTCCTTTTGCCGCATTCTCGATCATTTCCAAACCATCCTGTGCTCCCTGGAAACCCCAGAAAACCCGGGCATCAGTATGGAACGTCCACTTAGGCGTCATCTTGTAATCAGCATACAATTTGGTAGATACATTTGCCCAATTGTTGAGGTTATCGCCAGTTCCTACATATATCGGCCCGCCCGCGCCCGTAGAAACATTATAATCAGCGTAACTAATCCCGGATCTGGTTTGACCTGTACCCATTTCGAATTTCACGAGTTTCGTGTAAGTCTGACTGGCGCCCAAAGTCCATTTTTCACTTACCTTATATTTTGAATCAATATCAAAACCGAGAATATTCGCCGTACCTAGCGGAACAGTGCTCAAACTTGAGGAACTCCAGCCTAACACATCGAGGCTGTTATAATAAATTGAATTTTCTAATGATAAATTTTTGATAGGCGAAACATCATAAATAAATTCGTAACCTTTAAGTGTTTCAGTAACGTTCTTTCCTCCGGTTTCATTAGTATAAAAAAGCTGTTCAGCTGTATTCATCCGGACAGATTTCTGCCAGATGAATTTTGTGATACCCATTTTTTCCCAATCACTCACGACAGCGATCCGCGGAGAAAACATAATTTTGGTATAACTGTTCTGATCCGTGCGGCCGGAAAGGATCAGGTTGAATTTTTTATTAAATTCCAAATTAGCTTCAGAAAGAATAGAGAAGGTGTCGGCATACCATCCGCCGCCTATAAGATACGGAGAACTCACGGCTACGGCGTTATTCGTGCTGCTATTAAGATTAGCCGTTGAACTGAGCGAACCCAGCATGTTACTGCTGTCTCCCATACGGAAGGTATCTTTTGAATCGCCCCAACCCGGACCAAATTTTTCGTAAGAATTTTCAAAACCAGCGGCGAGCTTGTACTTTTCCGCCAAAGTAAAATTCAAAAGAGATCTCACCAGCAATTCCGTTTCAGAATAAGCCTGAATAATATTCCTCATACTGTCTTCTTTACCACCATCTGCCGCTATATTTGAATTCGTTGGATTTTCCGCACGTTGATGGTCCTGAGAGCTCAAACTGACCATGCTGTCCAAATTCAACACATCACTAAATTCGTGTTTATTCTCCATAGTTCCTACGGCTGACCGATCCTTATTTTCTTTAAGGTCCACCTGATCGCCGGAGCTCAAGATCGTTTTAGTATTAAGAAGCGTTCCATGACGGGAGGTTCCGGAATTGGTGTAACGAGCCCAAACCTTACATTCATTCCAAAAATTATATTCAGAATACAATTTAACTTGAGGTTCATTGTCCGCATCGTTAAAGTAATCCAAAGGAAGACGGTTCCCCAGGCTGGAATCTTCTCCTAAATAACCCGTTGCAGCCGTCGTAGTCACAAAATGCTCTTTCGGCGCAAAACCATGAGTGCTTACAACACTGCCGTACATATAATAATTGGAATCTTTTTTAACTTTACCATCGCTAAAATAAACTCCTTTAGAATCATATTTGGTCATATATTGCGCTCCTGCTCTCATGCCAGGAGCATCTGCCGCGCCTTTAGTCGTAATGTTAATAACACACTCAATGGCTCCTGGACCATAGGTAACAGATCCGGGACCCCGGACAATTTCTATCTTTTGAATATCATGCAGATCCCATTGTTCAAGTTCTGCTTCCACGCCATTATGAGCGTTTGAATTAAGCCTCCGGCCGTTTACGAGAAGAATCATTTTATTATTACGGTCAGATATGATCCCGCGAATACCGACCTTAGGGCTTTCGGAATGGGTTAACCAGACAGCTCCAGGAACATAAATCTCCATCAAATCATAAATATTCCTCGCCGGAGTCATCTCAATTTGTTCCGCAGTAATCGTAGTGACTGAAGCAGGCGCGTATGATGCATTACTAGACGTGGTAAGCATCCCGACAGGTGTACTTAAAAGACTGGCCATATCCTGATTGATCAAAGTTTCCATGCTTGGAACTTGGGCTTTTACAGGAAAAGCCGTGAGACATATCATTGCAACACACCAAAATGCTACCCGTTGGATCATTCCCTTCATATTCTCCCCCTCTTTTTTGGTTGTATATTTTTATTGGATGAATACGCCTTCGATTTCTTAATTATAATTTTGTAATATTTAATAACAACACATTTATTAAAAATTTTTAATTATTGAAACACTTTGAGGGAAACAGGGAGCCTTAAAAATAAAAAATACAAAAAAGGGAAGATTTAAAATGGAGAGACTTGCTCAAAATTGGATTATTTGTTTAAAAATTATAGAAGGGAGCCAATTCTACTAACAAAGGCTTTAGAAATTTCACACCAACATCCCACATATGATCATTGCGGATCTTAGCCCATACGACATGACCTTCCAGCATAACCGGGGCATCTTGGCCAGGAACATGAATATTAACTTTCACCTGATCTCTATAAAAAAGCCGATTTTGAGTTTTAAGGCGGAGCCCGCTGGAACAAATTTCAGACAAAAACACCTGATCGCGAGCATGGGAGTCAGTATCGTGAAAAGATGCCGGCATAAAAAGAGCATGACGCTCAAAAATTCGTTGTTCAGATGCTTGCTCTAACATGATTTATGGCTTGATGGTTTTTGGTTGATGGTTCTTGGTTGATGGTTCTTGGTTGGCTGTTTCTAAAAACCAACAACTATCAACCATTAACTGTACAAAATTTTTATTTAAAATAATTTGCTAATCTCGATTTAGAGCCTTGCAGCATCTCTTTAAAAGATACCCCAATTCTGAACATTCCGTCTGATATGGGTGTGGCCCATTCCACTTCTCCCATAACAAGCACAGAATTACCATTATCGTCCAGATCTAACTCAATAGCCATTTTTTGATGAAGAGGAATTTCCTTACGCGAAACAATCCCTATTCCCCCCTTACTAAAATCAACTGTTTTTGATGTATCAAAAAAATTTCCTGCCTGTGCATCTACCGGCACCAAACAGGACAATCGTGGGCTTTTCCGTTTATTCAACAACTCACACCTTCTTTCTGAACACATTTTATCTTATCGGAAGCAATGAATGATTTCAATAAGTACATGATCTATTTTTTGCTTTTTTGTCATTCGTTTTCGCTTAATCTATTGCCTATTGCCTATGGCCTATGGCCTTATTTGTAAGCGCTTCCGTGATACCTAAATATAAAACATAAATCGTGATTTTGCAAACCTCATATCAAAAATATTTTTTTACCATTTATGTTGACTAATAGTTCAAAAAATATATAAATATTAGTAATGGATCAAATGACTGACAAAATAATGCTGGTGGTTATAAGTATTTGTTTCTTGATCGGCTGGCAAAAAGGATTTTTTAAGGCCATCTTGGGCCCCATATCCCTCATCATCGGTTCCTTGATCAGCATAGCCTATTATGCCAAAACAAAAAATATGCTGTATTCCGCTCTGATCGGGCTTATCGCTCCGCTCGTCATCCAAATGGTTCTTTCAATTATATTTAACCCCTCGCGTCATAATCAAGAAAAAAAACCCAATTTAGCCATTTCTTTTTTAAGCCGGTTTTCTGGCGGCATCGTATCTGTGGCCTGGTCCGGAACCCTGGCTGTTTTTGTACTTGTTTTGATCACGCTTGTCCCTTTGCAAAATAATCTCTTTACTTCCATGCAAAAAGACATCACCTCGTCTAAAACTTACCGCTTTTTAAATTTTTTATCCGGTCACAAACTCAAAAAAAACGCGGTTAATTTTGAACAATTGGAAAACCTCTTAAAACAAGATAATGCCCGGGGAAATATTCAAAAATCAGAAGCCTATAAAAATTTAATGGATGATCCTGCCATAAAAAATATTGTCAGTGACACACAAACCATGGACAGCATCCAAAAACAAGATATTAAAAGCCTGCTTGGCAACCCCAAAATCACCGCCTTGATGAATGATCCCAACCTCATCAAAAAAATGATGGATTTTCAAAAAGAAATCATTGAGAAATCGTCGGAAAAATAACCCATGGACCACCGCGTCGGTGGACCAAAGGCCCACCGACGCGGTGATTTATTTTCCAATACAAAATTGATCAAAAATAGCGTCCAAGAGATCAGCATCGATATTGCGGCCAGTGATGGCGTCTAACGCATTGATGGCGGATTTGATGTGTTCGGAGATAAACTCGAGGGAAAGGTCCTGTGACAAACCTGACCGGGCATCTTGAATAGATTTTTGACATTCCTCTAACGAATGGATATGACGGATATTGCTGACCAAAATTCCATGGGTGTCGACTTGAGACGAATGCCAGATTTTTTTGACAATCATGTCTTCTAATTGATCCAAACCTTCGCCAGTCACGGCGGAAATCCATACTTGCGGCGCATGAGGAAAAGCGGTTGAGATTTTTTTTTCGTCAACCTTATGCACCAAATCTTTTTTATTTAAAATGACAACCGCGTTTCGGTCTTTAACTTGTTCGATGAGCGCTTCGTCTTCGGACGATAAAGGTTCACTCCCATCGAGTACCAGCAATACTAAATCCGCTCCCTTAATATACACATGACTGCGCTTGACTGCCTCTTCTTCAATCTTGTCACGCGGAGCAATCAAACCTGCGGTATCAACAAGCTGAAAAGGGATTCCTTTGATCTGGGCGGTTTCTTCAATCGGGTCACGAGTTGTTCCGGCGATATCTGCGACGATAGCTCGTTCCTGTTTAAGCAGTAAATTTAATAGGGAAGATTTTCCGACATTCGGCTTACCGCATAATACGAGCCGGATGCCTTCTCTTAAAATGCGGCCATGATCGCTGGCGGATAATAAACCTTTAATCATAACGATAGCAGAATCCAAATGATTCTGTAACATCGTGGTCTTATCCGATGATGTATCATCCTCAGGAAAATTGACCAAAGCTTCAACTGAAACATACACACTCATGATTTCTTGGCGGATCTCGTCTAATTTTTGGGACAGGGAACCTTTGAGCTGATTATGGCTCACACGCAAATAAGCATCTGTCTTCGCCCGGATAACATCCAGTACAGCCTCAGCTTGGGCTAGATCAATGCGGCCGTTTAAAAAAGCACGTTTGGTAAACTCACCTGGTTCTGCTAATCGCCCGCCGCAATCAATCACTAACTGCAAAATTGCCCGCTGAGCCATCATCCCTCCATGACAGCTGATTTCAACCACATCTTCGCACGTATAACTTTTAGGTGCGCGCATAACTGTTAACAAAACTTCGTCAATAACCTCCCATTGATTGTGCACCTTCCGGCCAATATCACCGTAGTGAACAGTGAAAGTCTTAAAATTCGATGGCAGAGCATTATTTTTCGATCGAAATATTTTATCCGCAATCGGCAACGCGTCCTGCCCGCTCAGACGGATAATGCCTAAGCCGCCCGCTCCAGCGGCAGTGGCAATGGCGACAATTGTGCCTTCTAAACCTTTGTACTGGTACATACATTAATCCTCAAAAAACCGATTATTTTTATTACGGGCGATCAGGAGATCGACCCTACGAAAAAAATCGCGTGCATGAAAATTAGGTTTGGATTTAAATCTAATCCCCGAGCGAGTTTCCTTGGCGCTTCGCCAAGGTTGTTTGAGCGAAGGATTAGGTTTAAATACAAACCGTCCCAACCCACGCGCTATATCAACCGCGGCATACTCCGCTACGATATTATTTTTCGCGCTTGCGCGACGAGAAAAACCGAACCAACCACGGCGGTTAATTCTACGTCTCGTCTTTCCCTAATATAATCTAAAGCATCAACCGTAAACTGAAAAAAACTTACGGGCAGACCAGGAAAATTTTGTTTTAATTCTTCTTTGGTAAACGTGTGCGCCCGCTCATGAAAACCGTTGACCACGATGACTTCCCGCGCCACAGGTTTTAACTGATCACAAATTCCTTGAATATCTTTGTCTGACGAAATTCCAAGAATAACCACGGGCTTTTTTCCAGGGAACGCGCGGTTTAAAGTTTTCACAAATTCATGAACGGATTCTTTAGTGTGACACACATCCAAAATAAATAGTTGCTTGCCGCTGATAATTTCAAACCGTCCCGGCCAGCTTACTGCAGCGGCTCCTTGAAAAACGGCATCATTTGAAATTTTTACCCCTTGTCCTCGTAATCCCTCGACCACGCATAAAGCGGCTGTCAAGTTAGCCCCCTGACAATCACCCAGCAAAGGCATTCGCAGACCCGTAAATTTTTGAAGGCCAATCATCACATCAATATCCTGGCCGGACCATGAAACCTTATTAATTTTATAACCGATTTCATGGCCTATTCTAAAAACGTTAGTTGCTTTGACTTCTTCAATTTTTTGACGGATCACATGCTCGACTTCAGGATATTGTTCGGCGATAACAACAAATTTATTGGAAGGTTTTATAATGGCCGCTTTTTCATAAGCAATTTTGCCTAAAGTATCGCCTAATATTTGTGTGTGTTCCAGGCCGATCGGAGTAATGACAGCGGCCCAGGAATCAACCACATTGGTCGCGTCCAAGCGTCCGCCCAACCCGGTTTCCAACACGACCCAGTCGACCTGTTGTTCAAAAAAACATAAAAACGCCGCGATAGTCAGCCACTCAAAATAGGTTAACTGCTCCCTTAAGGTCTCATCAAGCGTATTTTTGATATGAAAAATAATACGGGCAAAATCATCCCTTGCTATTTCATCGCCGAAAATGCCGTCGGGTGTTTGTTTTTGGTGTGATAGAATCCTCATTCGCTCACGCATATCGTATAAATGAGGAGAAGTATACAGCCCGGTCTTAAAACCTGCCGCCTTTAACATAGCCGCGATCATGGCTGCGGTGGATCCTTTGCCTTTAGATCCGGCTATATGAACGCATTTGAGATTCGCGTGGGGATTTCCTAATTTCTGCAGAGCTTCCCGGACAATATTAAGTTTAAAATCCGCCGAACGCGCCTTATTGAGCATCCGCTCGAAATTGACATGGTGGTCTAGAAAAGTAAGAGATTCGGAATAATTGAACATTTTATTAATGTTTAAAGTGTCTCGCGCCTGTCATAACCATGACCATGCCATATTTATCCGCGGCCTGGATGACATCGGGATCCGCGATAGAACCGCCGGTTTGAATGATGGCAGTAATGCCGGCTTTCGCGGCCAATTGCACATTATCCGTTTTAGGCAAAAACGCGTCGGAAACCATAATTGCTCCTTTGGCTTCTTTGCCGGCTTTCCGGACAGCGATATTAACGCTTTCCACGCGGCTGGTTTGTCCGCACCCTATACCGAGAACGCGCTGGCCTTTCACTAAAATGATCGCATTAGATTTAACTCCACGGACCACTTTCCATCCAAACAGCATGGACGTCAGTTGTATTTTGGTAGGCTTTTTCTTTGATACCACTTTCAAATCTTTAGCCGTAATCTCCAGCTCATCCTTATCCTGCAATAAAAGACCGCCATACACTTTTTTAAAATCAACGCCGCCGCGCTTTAATCCTTTTAAATCAAATTCAATCAAACGCACATTTTTTTTCTGGGTCAAAATTTCTAACGCTGTTTTAGAAAATGCCGGTGCAATCACGCATTCCATAAAACCGCTTTTGCTGATAAGCTTGGCTGTCGCTTCGTCAACTGGACGGTTGACTCCGATAATTCCGCCGAATGCTGAAACAGGATCAGGCGCCAAGGCTTGTTTATAAGCCAGAGACAATTTGGCGTTCTCAGCCAAACCCGTAGGATTATTGTGTTTGATAATAACGGCCGCGGGATTCGCAAAATCTTTGATAAAATCAACCGCCGCGTTTAAATCCAAAATATTGTTAAACGATAATTCCTTGCCGTGAAGCTGTTTCAAATTCGCTAACCCGGTGACCGGCCCTTGATCTTTATAAAAAGCGGCTTTCTGGTGAGGGTTCTCGCCATAGCGTAAATCCTGGACTTTGGTAAAATCAAACGCGATTTTCGACGGTAAGGTTGCTTCTGAAATTTTGGCCTCCAACATGCGTTCCGACAAAAACGACGCGATCGCCGAATCATACGCGGCAGTCCGCGCATAAACTTCCTGAGCTAAAATAAAGCGAGTCGAATCTGCTACCACTCCTTTATTTTGTTTTAATTCTGCTAATACAGATTCATAACGGTTGGGATTGCAAATGACTGTCACACTGCGGTAATTTTTCGCGGCAGAACGCAGCATAGACGGCCCACCGATATCAATATTTTCAATCGCGTGTTCCAAGGCGATCTTTTTATCTTTAATAACCTCTTCAAACGGATATAAATTCACAACCACCAAATCAATCAGTCCGATACCATGCGCCGCAACCTGGGACATATGTTCCGGGTTATCCCGCAAGGCCAAAAGCCCGCCATGGATTTTTGGATGCAAGGTCTTAACCCGTCCGCTCAACATTTCCGGAAAACCCGTGTAATCAGAAACCTCGATAACAGAAATTCCCGCGGAACGCAAAGCTAATGCCGTGCCTCCGGTGGATAAAATTTCTACTCCCAATTCCCGCAAACCCTTTACAAACGGGACTAATCCTGTTTTGTCGGAAACACTGATCAATGCGCGCTTTATCATAGGAACCTTTCAACTTAAAATTTTGTAAGTCACAAAGACACAAAGTCACAAGGTCACAAAGGCAAATAAAGATAAAAGAATTAAAAACTAAAAAATCAAATCATTCGCTTTTTTAGTTTTTTTTATAAAATTTTTCCTTTGTGACCTTGTGTCCTTGTGACGCTGTGACCTTGTAAAAAATAAAAAAGGGGCAATAAAAATATATTGCCCCCAAATTTACTTAAACACCTTAATGTTTTTTTGCTTTATGACGTTTTTTTTCTGACGGTTTAGAGTAAAAACGGCGTTCTTTTAACTCCATTAAAAAACCGTCTTTCATACAAGCTTTTTTAAAAAGGCGCATAGCCTTTTCAAAATTCAATGAATCATTAACTTTTACTTCAATCACGCGAAATCACCACCTTAAGATATTATTTATTTTGTGACAATGTAACAGTGTAACAGTGTGACAATGATTAAAAACTATATCGCGCTCGCGCCGGTTTGGCCATCGCGGATGCGGATTATATTCGACATATCAATTACGGCGATTTTTCCGTCGCCGGTAACACCGGTCCGGGCATACTTGCGGATCGTCTCGACAATTTTATCTACTTGAAATTCATCCGCGTAAATATCCAGCTTCATTTTTTCCTGAAGGCCGTTGCGATGATGCCCAAATCCTTTCGCTTCAGTCACAGTCAATCCGCCAATGCCTGAGTCTTCCAGAGCTCGGAATACTTCTTCGAATTTTTCTTTTCTAACGATCGCTTCGATCTTTTTCATAATAACGCCTCTTTTCTAACCCTTACGCTTTTCACCAATCGCTTTTTCTTCCCTCATCCATCATTTCCGTACTCTGTACTCTCTACTCTATACTTCTTTTCCACGATTGGGTCGATATAGTAACACAAAGAAAAAATACGGTCAACGCTTTTTAAGTACCCCGGCCTGTTTACACCAAACATTCACCGGACACTGCGAGCACAGAGGCGAAACAGGTTTACAAATATTTTGGCCCCACACGACTAGCAGGGTATTGTATTCAATCCAATATTGGGAGGGAAGTTTTTCACGCAGGGCAAATTCAGTTTCTTCCGGTGTCTTGGTTTTTACATAACCCAAACGGTTTGAAATGCGGTGCACATGCGTATCAACGCAAATCCCTAATTTTCCGAAACCTTCGGTTAAAACCAAATTCGCGGTTTTCCGGCCTACCCCGTTAAAAGAAAGCAAAACATCCAAATCATCCGGAACTTTTCCTTTGAATTCATCAATTAGCCGCCGGCAAATACCCAGAATATTTTTCGCTTTGGTGTGATAAAATCCTACCGGATAAATCGCCTTTTCAATCTGTTTAACGGTCAATTGGGCCATTGAAAAAGGATCTTTCGCTAATTGAAATAATCGTTCCGCAGCCGGCAGGGTCGTCGCATCCTGAGTCCGTAAACTTAAAATACAGGATATCCAGACTAAAAAGGGGTCATGCCATCTTTTTCCCACCAAAGTGACTGACGGATCAGGAAAATCTTTTTCCGCCTTGCGAAGGGTTTTGATAATGAGGGTAATAATTTGATTTGTCAGCATACTGATAAATTTTGTTAAGTCACAAGGACACAAGGACACAATGTCACAAAGAATAAAAAAAATTAAAACAAAACACTCAATAAAATCATAAAATTAAATTATAAAAAAATTGCGATTTGTTTATATTTCCCAAATCGCCATTTTATTTTTCTGATCCTTTGTGACCTTGTGACATGTGACTTTGTGACCTTGTCTGTCAAGCCACACTCTTTAAATCATATCCCTGATCAGCCAAAGATGACAGGTCATCACGCCAATCTTTTTCCACTTTCACGAAACACTCCAGAAAAACTTTGGTTCCTAATAACTCTTCCAGTTCGATGCGTGCTTCCGTGCCGATTTTCTTCAGCAAACTGCCGCCTTTGCCAATGACTATTTCTTTTTGCGTTTCGCGTTCAACGATAATAAGCGCTTTAATGTGCGTGGTTTTGACCCGTTTCGGCTGGATGTGTTCGATCATGACCGCTAAAGAATGAGGCAGTTCATCGCGCATTTCATTAAATAATTTTTCCCGGATAATATCCGCGATAGCCCAGCGCTGGGGATAATCCGTGACGATATCTGCTGGATATAATGCCGGACCTTCTGGAAGAAGATCAAACACCAGTTCAATCAGTTTCTCCACATTCGTCCCTTTTTCGCCGGACAAAGGCAAAAGCGTGATATTCGGCATGTCGCTCAAATTTTTACCCATAATTCTCTCAAAAAATTCAATATATTCGGGAATCCTCGCGCCTTTTTTGATGTCAATCTTATTCATGGCCAAAATAACCGGCCCCTTAACTTTTTTAATTTTTTCTGCCAGATATTCTTCTTCTTGACCGGTCTGCCGGGTCGTATCAACTAAATAGATTACCACATCCACGTCGGAAAAAGTGCCTTCCGAGGCCCGGTTCATATATTTATCCAGCTTATCCCGTCCGATATGCAGACCCGGGGTATCAATAAAAACAATTTGGCCGCGTTCATCCGTTAATATGCCGCGGATTTGCTGGCGGGTCGTTTGCGGGATCTTAGAAACTATCGAAACTTTCTCTTCGCATATACTGTTGAGCAATGTCGACTTGCCCGTATTCGGACGGCCTACGATTGAAACCATCCCGCATTTTATTTTTTTTTCTTCAGTCATTTTCCCCACTTCCTATATTTTAATGTTGCAATAACAACGAACGTAAAAAATATCACATTCATGTAATTATATGTCCGCCAAACCATATCCGGAGAACGGAAACCCGCCGGAGCCATAAGAATAATACAGCCCCAAATCCCCAACGCCCACATCAGGCTAATATCTTCAGACGATTTCCGCTGGAACATTTTAATAATCAACGGAATATTAAATAGAGGCATAGCCACTGCCGCGACAAAACCCATTTTTTCTATAAAATCCATGCTTGCCCCCTTTTAATTAAACCTAAAGTTACATTTAAAATTTTGCGAAATTGGCTTTTGTGTATTCCCGAGCGAGTTTCCTTGCCGCTTCGGCAAGGTTGTTTGAGCGAAGAATATACAAAAGTTAAATTCGTAAAATTTTACTTCTGCCAATTTAAGCTTTCATAAACGCAGCATAAATTTTCTTACGATTTTCTATGTCTTGCAACGTCAGCTTAGCCGTCTTTTCCATCGCAAAACCTTCCACATTAAATGACGAGCACATCGTCGCGTAAATGAGAGCTTTGCGGATTTCCTTTTCATTAATTTTCTTCACTTTACTCAAATATCCCATCAAGCCGCCGGCAAACGTATCGCCCGCGCCAGTCGGATCCACAACTTTTTCAACCGGGAAAGCGGGAAAACCACACATAAAAGCTTTAGAATAAAACAGCACACCATGTTCGCCCTTTTTAACCACGACGAATTTCGGGCCTAAAGCAGCTAAGGCTTTCGCGGCCTTGATTAAATTTGTTTCACCCGTAATATCCTGCGCTTCTTTATCATTCGCGACGAACAAATCAACCTTTTTAATCAATTTAATCAGCGCGTCTTTCTTAATATTAATCCACAGATTCATACTGTCTAAACCGACCAGCCTGGGCAATTTCATCAGCGATAAAAATTCATCCTGCACTTCCGGATCAATATTGCCTAAAAACACATTCGGAATATTTTTTTGCGCTTCGGAAACTACCGGCTTATATTGTCCTAACACGCCTAATACTGTCGCGTGCGTGATAGCCGCGTTTAAATTCTCTTTTTTATATTCCCCATCCCATTGAAACGTTTCACCTTCATAAACGATAACCGATGAAATATCTATGCCTTTGGTTTTTAAAAAATTCCAGTACTTCTTCGGGAAATCCTTCCCTACATTCGCCGCAATCGACACCTTCGTAAACAAGCTGGCGCTCATGGAAAAATGAGACGCTGACCCGCCTAACAATCCCCTTTTTTCTCCAGCCGGTGTTTTTAAATTATCTAAAGCCACTGTCCCTGTAACAATTAAACTCATAAATAATCCTTTTCGCTTTGTTTGAATATCTTCGGTTGATGGTTTTTAGTTTTTGGTCAATGATCTCGTAATCAATCGCTTTTCTCAGTTACTCTGTTATTCGCTCACTTTGTTACTTTAAATTTCTCCCCTACCGCAATTCTTTCTTTTAACGGCGGATGATCATAAAAAAATAATTTTTCCATGAGCGATGGATTCTCTTTGGCTAAATTCATCTCTCCCAGTTTTTTCATAAGAGAAATAAAATCCGCCGGCTTTTGCGTCATGGTCAGGCAAAACAAATCCGCCTGCTTTTCCAAATACCGGCTGAAAGCGTTCAGCGGAATGGCCGTGGCCAAACTGAACACCACGAAGGCTACCGTGATCATGGGCAAAAACGCGATATCATCAATCCCCCTTAAATGAAAAGCCCCGACTGAATAATTCAAAAATAACGCAATCAAATAAAATCCCACAAAAATGACGATCCCGTTCACGATCAACAATTTAAAAATATCCCGATGTACATAATGCCCTAATTCGTGAGCTACCACCGCCTCGATTTCATCAACAGTGTATTGGTTTACCAATGTGTCCCCTAACACGACCCGGCGGGTACGGCCTATGCCACAAACAAACGCGTTAGCTTTTTTAGTTTTTTGCGACATATCAATCATGTAAACATCTTGTAAAAAAACTTTACATTTCTTGAACATGTCAAAGATGCGATCCTTTAAAGACGCGTTATTGATCGGCACATATTTGTAAAAAATCGGAATAATAACATTCGGCGTGATCTTGGCCATGATGACCGCCATAAAAACCCAAAATATCCACGCGCAGATCCACCAACCAGAAGGAAAATGTCTCAAGAAAAAATATACGACTTCCACCAAAACCACGACCATCACTAAACCTAATGCCGACTGTTTGAGATCATCCGTCCACCATTGAAAAAAATTTTGGTTAGATAACTGAAATTTGTGTTCCCAGATATATCCGAGGAAGAAATTAAGCGGAAGATGCAAAAGATATAACAGTGACGAGAATAAAAAAACATACAGCCCATTCGCGATCCAAAAGTTGGACGATATGACAAAAGTCCAATTACGGACGGTCAAACTCCAGCCCGCAAAGAAAAAAATCATTAAAAACGCGAAATCCAAAAATAACCCGGAAAAAAACATCCGGTTTTTAACGCGATGATATTGATCAGATCGAGCCGCTGGCATCATATATCGGTTGAATCCTCGACCATAATCTTATTTTTCAACCCACCTAAATAAGACTGGAATCTATAATCTTTACGCAAATTATGCAAGTCTTCATCTTCTTGTAAAAAAGCAAAATCATCATACCCGCAAAGAATCGCCTTTTTAATGGTCTCAAGCGCCAAATCCACATAATTGAGCAATGAATAACTGCACGCTAAATTATAAAGGATATACGCGTCATCTGACCGCAATAAAGCCAGTTTCTCGTCAATCTTGAGACCCGCTTCAAACTCACCACTGAGCGTATAAACATCGCCGAGCGCGATCAGCGCCTCAATAAAATCAGGGGTTCTCTGCAATATCCCCTCATAAAACTTTTTTTCAAACTCGACGGCCTTTTTCTTCATTCCTCGTGCCAT
The DNA here is from genome assembly GCA_015233115.1 of Candidatus Omnitrophota bacterium. Lineage (GTDB taxonomy): Bacteria > Omnitrophota > Gorgyraeia > Zapsychrales > Zapsychraceae > JADFYE01. The sequence goes on from JADFYJ010000012.1 coordinate 28,795, forward strand.
AACAGCCTCCACCATTTATTTTAAAAACTTTTTAACCCGCGCCATCGCTTCTTTAAGAGCTTCAAAACTCGACGCGTAAGAAATACGAACATGTCCTTCTGCCGACGGGCCAAATGCCACACCCGGCACCAATGCTACTTTTTGTTCCTTAAGCAACTCCTGGGCAAAATCAATGGATGTCATAGATGTTTTTTTAATCGACGGAAAAGCATAAAACGCTCCTTGCGGCATATGACACTCCAGGCCCATTTCATTCAAAGAATCAACGATAAATTGACGGCGGCGCTTGTATTCCGTCTTCATGGCCGCCACACTTTTATGGCCATTCACCAATGCTTCTTCCGCAGCCATCTGCCCATTAATCGGCGCGCACAAGATAGTGTACTGATGAATCTTGGTCATACCCGCAATGACATTTTCCGGGCCGCACGCGAACCCGATCCTAAAACCAGTCATAGCGTATGCCTTAGAAAAACCATTCATATAAATAACCCGCTCTTTCATTCCCGGCAAGGTAGCCAAAGGCACATGGTCAAAATCATACGTCAGATCATCATAAACCTCATCGCTGATTACCACCACATTGTTTTTTTTAATAACTTTAACTAAAGCCTCCAACTCTTTGCGGTTATATGACGCTCCGGTCGGATTAGACGGATAGTTGATCATCAAATATTTAATGCCCTCTTTTTTACAGATCTGGTCTAATTCTGCTGGCAGCATTTTAAAATGATTTTTTGTTTGAGTGACCATGCGGATCACCCGGCCGCCTGCCATGTCAGCCAAAGGAGCGTAGGACACATAACAAGGCTCAGGCACTAGCACCTTATCACCCGGATTAATCAGAGTCCGCCAAGCTAAATCAAGGCCTTCGCTGACGCCAACCGTAATCAATATTTCGGTTTCCGGATCATAGACCAAATCGAATTTGTGCTTCAAAAAATGCGCGATTTGTTTGCGGAGCGAGATTAATCCCTTATTCGACGTATAAGACGTATACCCTTCTTCATAAGCTGTAATCGCCTTTTCCCGTATGTTCCACGGCGTCACAAAATCAGGTTCACCCACGCCAAGGGAAATAACATCTTTCATCCCCAGAACCAAATCAAAAAATGCCCTGATCCCCGAAGGGGCCATGTCATCCACTTTTTTAGAAATCTGTATTTTCATAATATTTTATAGTGACCGAGTAACAGAGTAACCGAGTAACAAAGAAAAAGCTTAAAAACCAAAATGAAACAAAAAAATAATTAAAAAACACAAACAATAAAATCTCTAATTTTTTTACATTTAAATTCTTTATCGTCAATCGTTTTTCTCTGTCACTCGGTTACTCGGTTACTCGGTTACTTTGTTACTTGTTTTAATATGATATATTTAACCTTTTGCTCGTTTCTTTTTGCTTAAGCACGTGGCCGTCTTCTTTGTATTTTTTCAAAAGAAAATGCGTAGCCGTGCCGCGCACATTTTCCATAGGAGAAAGCTTCGACGCAATAAAGTTAGAGACTTTTTGAATATTTTCTCCCTCGACAATCAACAATAAATCATACGTCCCAGATACCAAATAGCAGCTCACCACTTCCGGAAAACTATAAATCCTTTCCGCGATATGATCAAACCCTACATCCTTTTGAGGAGTAACACTGACTTCTATTAAAGCGCGTACAAACGAATTGGATTCGCGCACTAAATCATGATTGATCAAAGTTTTGTACTGAACAATCACGCCGCTTTGTTCATATTTCTTAATCGCTTTTTGCACCGCATCTTTTGATTTGCCGGTCATTTTCGCGATCTCGACCGGAGTCACGCGAGCGTCACCTGCCAATATGTCTAGTATTTCATCCATAAAATCTCCATTATCTTTTTTTCCGTTGAATAATTTCTTCACGTAAAAGCTGATTTTCTTTATCCAGCGCAATAATCTGTTCAACCAAAGCCTGATGGGACTTTTGCTGTTCTATGGTATTCCGGACTGCTCCATCTAAATCCGAGTAGTCCCGTTCTAAGCCCTGCACTTCCAATTGCAAATCTTTTTTTTGTTTTTCTTTCTCCATCCTCTGTCTATCTATCTCCACCAAACGTTCATCTTTAAACGAAACTTTATCCTGTCTCGACACTTGTTGTTTTTGATCAATCAAATCCGCGTATTCTTTTTCCAAATCTCCGATATCACCCGCCATTTTTTCTGCCGCCCCCAAAGCATCCCCGCGTTTACTTTCCCAATCATTAATCTCTAAAAGCACTTTCTTTTCTTTGTCTTTATAATCATCCAACTTGGCCCGCAAATCATTGACTTCAGCCGTACGCTCATGTTTTTTATTTTGAAGTCCCAATTCATTAATTTTGATATCCAATTCCAGCTTGCGTTTTTCATATTGTAAGTCAGCAAATTTCAATTTTAAAACCCGAGTCTCTTCTTCCAAATCCAGCATTTGTTTCTTTAAAGCCAAATTTTTTGCCTGATGAACCATCACATCATTCTCAACCGTGGCCACTTGTTTCCGGTATTCCGCAATCTTCTCTGTTTCCTGCGCCTGCATCGCCCGGATCACTTCCGAGGTTTCGGCCGAAGTTTGAGAATTTTTTTTAACGTCGGAAATTTGTTGCTCCAATGCGGCTTTTTGCTGCATCACTTGATCATATTCAGCTTGAAGTTTATGATTCGCGGTTAAAGCAGCGCTGGATTTTTCTTTCAAAACCGTGATCGCGCGTAAAATCGAGCCATCCGGAACAGACTGCGCCCAAAGCGGCGAAGAACTGGCGCAAAAAATCGTAAATATAAATATTTTATATAATTTACATTTCATATGAACAAATATTATACAGACTCAACCGCTTTTGGGCAAGTTAAATGAGCCGTGAGCTCATCTCTCCATATAGACCACATTTTCCGCAGTGAATATCGCGGTGTGGCGTGAAGGAACGCGCGTTTTTTTGCGCAAAGTATATGAGGGAACCATTAAAACCGGGCGGAAAGATTCTTTGGTGGCTGTGAGATTCGGTATACCCGTATCATCCATCGCGTTCAATAATTTATATGGACGGACTTGTGCATCATTACAAAATTCACGGAAAATATACGTCGGTAAACCCTTCATGGAAAGATCAGCCACTTCTAGAACTACGCAAAACATATCCTTGGTCAATGGGTACCCAAAAGTATACGCACAAATTTTACCTTCCACCTTAACGACTCGCCCTACCATCCCTAACAACTCAAAATTTTCAAAAACCGTTTTATTGACAGTAATATTTTCCTCCAGCATCAAATTATACAAATCATCCTGACCTGTTGAACCACGCTCCTCGGTCCAGTCCCGCAATAATTTCAGGCATTCGCCGGACATGGATTTTTCATACGGCAAAAATTGACAAGACGGATAAACATTCACAAAGCGATTATATTCTGACCGTTTGGATTTATATCTATTCCCGACCAAACCGGCGATATCTTCCGTCCGGTAACAATATTCTTTTAATTTCAAAGACTGTTCATGTTTTTCCGGAGCAGAGCCGTAAGTCATGCCAATGCCCACATTTTCAATCCGGGTCACAGTTTTGTCTGTATTGCGCTCATTCATAATGCGAAAACAAGTTTTAATGGCTTCCGGATTGGGGGATGAGGCTAAAGGCGGAAAATATAAAAATGATCCCATATTATTTTTCGCAAACACGCACAAACTTTCTTTAATGATTCTGAAATCAAACGCGAAGAAATCTTTCCATAAAAATAAATTCACAAACGACAAAGCCGATAAATAATGCGGCTTACGCTGTAAATAAGTATTGATTAACGCGCGTTTTGAAAGTAAATCGTCGGTTGACATTTAAACCCCTATATTGCGTTATTCAAAGTTTTTGTTTGACTCCCGACGCATCGTTATGCATGCTCCGGCTTGGGTTTAACCCCGCAGGTTTGATTAAATCTCGGCAAGATTTAATCATGCGGTGGCTAGATGTTCACCTCAAACAAGTCTTCGAATTCTTCTTGATATCCCGGATAATCACCGGCCAAATGTTTATTTTGTTTTACAAAATTTTTTACGTCTGGTTTACTAAAAAATTCACGCAATTGCTTTTCATAATCCGCGAATTTTTGTGAATGCCGATACTCGACGACCATCGGGCAGCTCAGGTGAATACTCACCATCACTTTTTCGCCCCGCTTCATTAAAACGCACGGGTAAACCTGACATTCAAACGGCCGTGACGTGTAAATCGCGCAATAATGCTCATCCTTTTCCAGGCACACGCACAAATGTTTTCCGTCGGATTCATCCGCCTTGATGTACGAACGGCCGTCTATCCGCTCAGCGCCGATGGCCTTAATCTCAACCTCGCCGCAACGCGGGCGCCAGCAACTGTCTTTTTCATAAAAACGGCAACAGCCATCACACTTTAAACATACATCAGATACCGCAAATGAAGGCACCCCTTCCAACATGAATTCTCCCTTACACTTTATTTATATTTCAATTTAAAACAAAATCTATAAAAAATTAATATATTTTTAACAAACAGGCAAATAGTTATAAAAGGCGATAGGCCATAGACGATAGGTTTAAAAAAATTAACTAACTCTACTTCCTAATGCCACCGGGCGTTCGATTGTTAATACGGATAATTGTTCCGTGTCTTTTACGGCTAAAAGCATGCCCTGCGATTCTTCTCCGCGTAATAGGGCAGGTTGTAAATTTTTAACCACCACCACTTTTTTGCCCACCAATTCTTCTTTAGTATAGAACTTACGGATCCCCGCCACAATCTGCCGTTTTTCTTCGCCTAAATCGACGAGCAATACATAAAGCCGGTCCGCGTTCGGGTGATCCTTGACTTCCAACACCTGCCCGAGAGCCAGCTCAACTTTCGCGAAATCTTCAATAGTAATCATATTGTTCCTTTTGTAACGTATGTAGCATGTAGTATGTGGTATGTAGTAAAAAAATAAAATCCAAAAACGAAAACAGCAAAAACAATACAGCTTAAAGATTTTTAAAAGATGAAATGTAGCACGCAAAAACTAAAATGTAAAATAAAAATTTTTATCTAAAAATATCAAAAAATATATTTAATTTTTTTAAAACAGGAAGCCCCGTAAATTACCGCTACGCCTTTTAAACCAATCAATTTTTTTACCACATACCACCTGCCACATACGACATACTATTTTTATTTTAGCCCCTTGGAGCGTGCGGATCGTTCAAAGGGTGCCGTCGAGAATCTAAGAAAGGATCAACTATTTTCATCTTCAAATGAATAAAAAATTTCAGAACATGAAAAAGCACGATCGCGGCAAGGGCCAATAATGTGACCGCGACACTGGCGAGACTTAATAAAATTTTGATTAGAGTGGTCATTTGTTTTTTTCCAATATTATTAAAATATTGTAAAATCACTTTTATAAAATAATTGATGACGTAAATACCTCACCAAAGCCAAATCCGGAACAAACTTATACATTTTATATTTTAAACGCTGACGATAATAATAACTCACTGGCCGGGCTACGGCTTGAGCTACGCCGCGCAATACCGGATTTTTTAAACTTCCCATGACATTATGCAACGCATTCGACAAAATACTCATATAAGAAATATTTCCCAAATGCACCCGCTCTTTTTTGTTAAACCACGGACTGCGCAAACCTTTTAAATCATAATCATCAAATATCCAGTCCGCCCATTCCTCGAGAGTTTGAGGCGGCTTCAGCCCATGTTTGACGGAAAGTTCAAAATCCGGCGTGCCAGGTAAAGGCGTAAAACAGGCCATGGTTTCAAACTGCGCCTCTGGATTCGCCTTTCTGATTTGATACGTTAAATCAATCGTCATGTTAATATCATCAAACGTTTCCGTAGGATATCCAATCAATAACCCGAAACAGGGCGTGATGCCGTGCTTCATGCACCGCTCATTGGCTTCGCGTGTCTGCTCGACTCTGATCCCTTTATTCATCAGATCCAAAATCCGTTGGGATCCAGATTCCGCGCCGAATTTTAAAGTATGCGCTCCAGCCCGCTTTAATATATCAATGTCATAATCCGACGCTTTGGAAAACACATCCACCCGCGTTCCCGACGTGTAAAAACTGATGTTGAGCTTTTCTTTCACGATGCCTTCACAGATCGCGGTCGCCCGCGCCCGGTCAATATAAAATTCATCGTCGCGCAGCCAAATGCCGTTGAGCTTAAACCGCCGGACATTTTCAACAATCAACTGCAAACTTTTTTCAATCGACATAGCGCGCCACTTACGGCCGCGGATGGAAGCACTGCTACAAAACCCGCAGTTAAACGGACAACCCCGGCTGGTCTGGCCAATATCCAGTGCGCGGGAACTGCCGTGCAAATACATATCGCGGTGAATATAACGTTCTACATCGATCAACTCCCACGGCGTCGGCAATAATTGTTCCACATCCAACAACGGACGATATTCATTTTTTATAATAGCTGAGCCGTCTTTGTATGCCAGGCCAAGAACACCTTTTAAACTTTGCTTGTGTTCCAATTTTTGAACCAGCTCTAAGAGCGTGGCTTCCCCTTCACCCATAATGACCACATCGACTAATTCATGCTGTAAAGTCTGCTCCGGCGCCACAGACGGATGACAGCCGCCCCAGACAATCGGCACTTTTCCGCCGGTTAAATTCCGGGCCATTTGCGCCAAATGCAGAGCATACCGGATTTGCGTCCCGGTCATGGTCGATATTCCAATACAAAGCAAATCCGTAGAAATATACGGCTTAAGATTTTCTTCCGTGATCATGTGAGCGCGCTGGTCAAGGATCGCGACTTTGTACCCGTGCTTTAATAATGGCGCGGCATTCGCCAAAAGCGCGTGCGGCGGAGCAATGGTGGATCCAAAATCCATTCCTGTTTTCGGATACAACAAAAGGACATGCGGTTTTTGTTCTATATTCTGCATAATAAAATAAATACTGACAAAAAAAATAGTGCCTGTCACTATTTATTTGATATAATTGCGCATGTCTTTAAAATCAAAAATTACTTTTTCCCAATTTATCGAGAAGCATCTCAACATTATTTTTGTCATCCTCACGCTTTTGACAGGGTTTTTCATTGTTTTACCATTTGCCAATTTTCAGGCTTATCTGGCTCAAGGAGATCATGGCCGCGACCTTTATGGTTACTGGATCGTTTATCAGGGCGGACTGCCTTACCGCGACTTCACCCATTTGTTCGGGCCGCTCATGCCGGAATATTACGCGCTCATGTTTAAATTGTTCGGAGTCAAAATTCAAAGTGTTTTACTCGGGCAGAATATTCTCATCGTATTAAACGGTTTTCTGGTTTATCAAATTTGCCGACAATTTGGAACTAATTTTTTCGCGTATACGTTTAGCTTGATGTATTGGGGATTCAGGGATATTGAATTTTTTTATACTTATAATCATACCGGCGGGTTAACGGCCATACTTCTCTTAGTATATGCTTTAATTCGGTACTTAAATTCTTACGAAATCCGCTATTTATACGTTGGATTTTTCAGCAGCACGCTTCTCATGTTAATTCGATTAAACATGGGCATCGCGTTTTGGTTTGGTTTTGGATTCTGCGTTTTATTGATTCATGGGATCAACCAAAAACCCATCACCCGAACCGTGATAAAACATTTATTGCGAAGCGCGATTATTTTCGTTATTCCGGTTATTTTCATTTACTGGCAATTGCTTCACGACTTACCGGATTATGTCCTCAGGCAAAGCTTTCCCTGGGGCAGTAATCAAAGGTCTGACGCCACCTCTTCTCCCCTGCAAGCATTATTCCTTTTGAGACAATGGCTTTTGTTTTTCTTTACACAGTCCAAACTTTATATATTTGAAGGTTGGTTAATTATTTTGGGATTACTGTATACTGCCCAGCTCACTCTTACCAAAAAATTTAATAATCCTGAAGGCCGTAAACTGTTAACCCAGTTGGTTATTTTAGCTGCGTTAATCACTATTGGTCTCCATGAATATCTCACGAGCGGAGTGCATTATCGCGTTGAGTGGGTGGGGCCCATCTGTTATGTTTTTTTAGCCTCTTTGTTAGCCAGCATACTCCAAAAAGGGCACAAGATATTTAATCTAAAAATTATTCAAACCTTTATCCTTTTTGGAATCATCCTGTTTTCCTATTTAAAATTTTCAGGATATTACGAAGTCATTACTAAGTCCAAAACTCCGGGACAATATTTAAATTGGAACGGAACTAAAATTTTTACGACTCAAGACCCTTCCTGGTTCAATACGGTATATTCCACGTTAAATTTTATTGACCGCAACATTCCCGCGAATGAACCGATATTATGCGCACCGTATGACGCTCTTTATTTGTTTTTAACCCAGCACAAAAGCCCGTCACGCGAAGTCATGATATTTAAACATTTCCGCATATCGCCAGAACAAGATCAGGCCATAGCCGACAACCTGGAAAAAAAACATGTGAACTGGGTTATTCTATCTAACCGTGCCATTTCCTCTGACCCTGGCTTAGGAATATTGGGAAAAGACTATTGCCCCAAACTGGAATCATATCTTGAGAAAAATTTTAAGATTGCGGCTAAAATCGGGCCATGGAACGGGGAGGACAGCTGGGCATGGAATCATGGGACGAGGATATTGAAAAGAAAATGAATTGTTAAGCCTTGACCAAATTAATATCAAATGATATCATTTGTTTACAAAAGATACCAAAGGGAGGATTTTATGATAGCAGCAAATATGGTGGCTTTGGGCGCAAGAATACCTGCCGGACTTAAAAATAATATTATGACCTATTGTGATCGCCATGGAATCAAACTTAGATTTTTTGTTGAACAAGCGCTCGAAGAGAAACTCCGGGAAGAACAGGAAACACAAGAAGACAATGCCGAAATTGATAAACGGCTTAAGAACGCCCACTATGCCGGAACCGAAGAACTAACAAAGTATATATCCTTACGAAAGAAACGGGCTTAATGTATACCGTTTTAATTGAAAAACGCGTATTAAAAGATTTAGACCATTTCCCTTGCGCCGATGTCGAACGCATTCAAGGCATTATTATCGCTTTAAAAAACGAACCCCGGCCACAGGGCGTTCAAAAACTTCGCGGTTACGCGGCACGTTATCGTGTACGGCAAGGCAACTATCGAATTGTTTACGAGATTGATGAAAGAAACAAATCCGTGCGGGTTCTGTTAGCAGGACACCGCAAAGATATTTATCGTAAATAAAAAAAATCAAAGACCCATAATCGGCAAAGGGCTTTGGATCGGGATGATCCGAAGAATTATTCCCTCAACGCCGGTAAAATTGCCTTTTTGAAATTCCGCGACCATAGCCGGGTCAACCGTCATTTGAACGCCTTTGCCTTCCTTGGAAATATCCAGACCCATATTCTTGGCGTTTAAATCAATACCCCCGTTCACCATCGCTTCATCGCCTTTCGCTGCCGCTTTATTCACAAACCGCACAGACGATTCAGAGCTCCAAGTTTGGCCTGATTTTATTTTTACCAAATCCGCGTCAATGCCATGGAAATCCAAATACAACGCGCTCGGCGATGCGGGGATGCTTTGCCAGCTCATGGTATTTTCTAAACCAGCCATGCCAACTGGAATCCACAGCATACCGTTTTTCTCTTCCCGGCTAGGCTTAAATTGCATAATCTCACCCGTTACATTATTTCTGAATTCCGCGACGACACCATCATTAACGTCAAAATCCAAATCTGTAAAAGGAATTTCAATCGATTCTTTTAAATCTTTTAAAGAAACCCAGTCATTAAAGTCCTGAGCCTGACCAATATTCTCAGCCGGCTGCAATAATGGTATTTTGTTTTTTGGATCGAGCTTCCAATATTTCTTCGCCTTAACCCTGACTGACCAGTCATTGCGATCTGTCTTTGTTTTTTCATCTTTAGCGTCAAAAAATCCATGCAAGCCGCCGCTCCACGGAATAATTTGATCCTCTTCTACAACTGCGGGATTTAATTTTCCTTTGTTCTCAACTTCCCATTTATAATCATAACCGGATTCGGTCACCCAAAAAGTAAAAGTCACTTTGGCCTCACCAAAAACATCATTCTTTAAATCTTTATATTGCGGCAAAGTCGTGTCCACCGACATCTTGATAAAAGAACCCTTCGCGTCTTTGCCCTGTTCATCAATAGTCCAAAGCAAATTAACTTGCGAAAGGCCGTGCAAACCATGTTCAACTCCGTCGGAATCAGCCCAGGAACGGATTAAAGGATTACTTTTGAAATCCGCGGTCTTGGTTGTATGTAAAGTTTTAAATTGCGCAATTTTGTTAGGCAAACGGCCGGTCCAAAAAGCCATGAGCGGAATCCCCTTGCCCGGCACCAACCGTTCTTTGCCATTGATGATCAAAGATTCAATTTTTCCGTTTAAAGGATTTACAACAGAGGAATTCCCGGAATTTTGGTCCATAATCGTAATAGGTGTTTTTTGTATCCTAGCGGCGTCAGGCTGGTGAGATTGCGACACGTTATCAACTATCATGGCCATATCAATAATTTTTCCTTGTAAAAATTCAGCTAACTCATTATCACCTTTACCCGCATCGACCATTTCTAAAATAGTTTGTCGGATATTGGTCTCGCCCAATCTTTTCAAAATATTAAAAAAATCCTGATAATCAATTCTTTCAAAAACTAATAAATTTCTCACTCTCCCGTTTATTTCCCGAGATGCCAAACCAAGAACGTGCGCCTCAGAACCATCACCCTTTATAATCTTACTTATTTCGTATCCACGTATTTCTGAATGAGAAAAATCATCCCAAGGTAAACTAACTCCCTTTTGAGTTCTTTCGCCTTTATATTGACGCACGGCATTTCTTAAAAAAATTGTTTCAGTTTCTTGAAAAATGGCTTGGACTTCTTCGATCACGTTTGTATAAATAAATATATTTCCAACCATAAAACGATCATTATCTAATCCATGAATTAATCGATTAGCATCATAAAAATTATAAAAATGTACAAATTTATGAAGTAATGTTTGTAAATTATTGTTATTAGCATAAAAGTTTTCCCAATAACGGTCATTCATATCAAAAACATGTACTGGCGAATCCGCGCGGGAAGAATCCTTTTCCTTCACCAAAAAACTAATAAAATTCAACCATGCCATAAAATTATTTAAATCACTTTTTTTTCTATTTCTATTTCCATAAAATTTAGCTAATTTTTTATTTAAAGCATTTATCTTTAAATCCGTTAGCGTATTATATTTTTTTCCTTTATTGCTAGAATCTCCAATGAGAGCGTTATCTATTATCGCTGCGCCAGGTAAGCCGTTGACCTTTGCCATATTTGTCTGGACCATAGCCATATCGCCAACCGCGGACATTGCTACTTTGTCTGACGGCGTTGCGATCTGCGCGCGGTCGAGAATTTTTGGGATGCCCATATCCGGAGCCAGCCCGCCGGAAAAATATTTGCGCGGGACGATTTGCTGGCTGGATGCGTCGTATTCTTCCTTAATATAGTCAAACGTGCCTTTTTTAAATGACTGCAGATATTGATTATAAATTTTTTCTTTGACTGCCGGATCATTGGACAAAACGCCGCTGGTCTTCCCTTTATTACTATAGACCTGATTTAACAACGCGTCTTTAAGCGCGAGCTTGTACCATGTAGCCAGGATCATGGAATAAAACATTTGACGCAATTGCGCGAAATGCTCACCCTGGTTCACTTCTTTTTCGATTTCGGGAATGATAATTTCTTTAATTATAGAAGTTAGAGGATAGACGGGAGACGATAGATCAGAAGCGATTGATGCTGTTGTTTTGTTTTTTGTTGCTTGTCTATCTTCTATCTTCTCTTTTCTATTTTCTTGTGCCGCTAAATAATCCTGCTCCAAAAGCACTTTCAAATGCGCGCCGACTACGTAGGCGGCATTATTTCTTTCCAGCACTTTGGCTTTGTCAGCGACGATCCAAACTTTGTTAAAAGTATCTGTGGGGATGTCAAAACCCCTCACCCTGCCCTCTCCCCGGAGGGGAGAGGAAGCGTAGATTTTACTATAAACGCGTTCCCAAAACTTCTTACCTAATTCTTTTTCTGGATACATGAGCGAGGCGGTTAATTGCTTGAAGATATAATCCTGCGCCAGCATGTCGCGGCCTAACTCAGTCTTGCCCAAATCATCGGTTATTATACGATTTTTTTCATAAGGCGATAAATTGACCCATAGGTCTTCTTCTTTGATGGTGAGGGAAGCAAAAAATATTTGATAAGTTTTTGAGATTCGGTTTTAAATGCGGGACTATTGACCTTTAGACCGGATTTTCCAGTGTCGATTATAAAATCAAAAAGCAGAGGATTATCAGGATGAACTTGCATGCCTTTCATCATAACCGGCATAAACGCGGGTGTGATTGTAATCATGGTGCCGGGAGCGGGTAAATTCAGCCCGTTGGCAAATATCTGGGCATTCGCAGGAGTAACTGCTGAAACAATAAAACTGAAAATAATCCAGCAAGCTATCAATCGAAAAGTGAAGGTCTTTTTAAAAACACTTTTACGCATAGTTTTTCCTTGTTGGGAGTAATATGCGGAAAGGATAACATATAAAATATAAAAATGCCAACCGAAGAGCCTAAAAATTTTATCCTAAAAATCGTTTTCTATAAGGTTAATTTACACGGTAAGATAGCGCCATGAAAAAATTAAAAGCTAACTAAATAATATCAGTTCGATGCCCTGCGACGCTCATTTGTCATCTCCCCAAAACCACTCATCAATATTTTTTTGCTTCCCATAGGATGATGCCCGCTGCCTAACTCTCCCTTGATGTTTCATCTGCTGGAGCGGACTGACCGGTACCTCTGGGATTAACGCGTTGATATTTTCCATTAAATTTAAAGCGCGCATAATACGGATCAATTTTAATAACTGAATAGATTCCCCACTTTCAGCCCTTTGCACAGTCGCGATAGATACTCCCGCTTCCTGGGCTAATTCGGATTGTTTCATATTTTTATTAAGACGATACCTAGCCATCCGTTTCCCTATTTGGTTTAAAACAGCCGGGTCCGATGAAATGTTTATATGTTCCATATAATAACTCTTTTTTGATTTGTTATAGCATATTATACAGATAATATATCATTTTTGATGTTTTATGGTGAGTAATATTTGAAGACATGCGTGTAACGATCTATATAACCCCTGCCGAAACAACGGCGATCCCAGCTTTTTGCATCTCGTCGATCGCGTACTTCACGTCACCGGCCGTTAAATCCACACCTTTACACGCATCAACAATCAGTGAAGTTTTATATCCCAAATTGACCGCATCTAAAGCCGTAAATTTAACGCAATAATCTGTGGCCAATCCGACCACAAAAACTTCTTCAACGCCCTGTTTTTTCAAATAATCATGAAGGCCCGTGTCTTTGATGTTGCCGTTATCAAAAAATCCGCTATAGCTGTCTATATTCGGATCCAAGCCTTTTTGAAAAATACGTTGAATATTTTTACTGTCCAGATCTTGGCGCAATGCCGCGCCAGCTGATCCCTGCACACAATGGTCCGGCCATAACACTTGAGTTAAACCGTTTAATGAAATAACCTCGCCGATATTTTTGCCTGGATGGTTGCTGGCGAAACTTTTATGATTCTTGGGGTGCCAGTCCTGGGTCGCAACTACGACGTCAAACCGCGGCAGTATTTTATTGATGATGGGGATGATTTTATCGCCATCTTTTACGGCTAAAGCACCTCCGGGGCAGAAATCGTTTTGGACGTCGACAACAATTAATGCTTTCATAGATTCCCCTTTATTAAAGAACCGACTCCCTGGCTTGTAAAATTAGTTCCGTTCTTAGAGAATACAAAGATTTTTCTATGCCGACCGGGTACTGATGCGGGTTGATAAAACGTTTGACGCCGGAATGGAAACCTCCCAAACTTTTTTGAGCCAGATCTCTGATCGTGCCGATGTGGGGCAAATTATAAACACTTTTTCCCTGACGGAAAACCGGTTTTAGTAAATCTTCATGTTCGGTATCTGCCGCGATCCGCTTTTGCCGGGTCATATCCAGAGGATCAACCATGACGCACCCATCTTTTAAATCCGTTTTATCATCGTAAATGACATCCGCGATATATTCCCCTTTCCGCTGATAACGCCTGACCTGCTGGATACCCGGATTGGAAACTTTAATCACCTGTTCAGAAACTTTCACCTTATATTGCCAAGCGCCTCCGGCATCACGGATCGCCGCCAATTTGTAAACACCGCCTAACGCCGGCTGATCATAAGCTGTGATCAATTTTGTTCCCACGCCCCAGACATTAATTTTGCCGCCCTGATCTTTGATGCTTTGAATAATATTTTCATCCAGATCATTCGTCGCGACAATCTTCGCTTTGGAAAATCCTGCCTCATCCAATAATTTTCTCGCCTCAACACTTAAATAAGCCAAATCACCGGAATCGAGCCTGATCCCGATCATCTCGTGGCCGTTTTCGCGGAGCCATTTTCCCACTTCAATGGCCCGTCTTACGCCCTCTAACGTGTCATAAGTATCGACGAGAAAAATACAATTGTTCGGCATGGTTTTCGCGTAAGATTTAAAAGCCTCCAGTTCTTCGTCGAAAGACATGATCCAACTGTGCGCATGCGTTCCTCTCACCGGAATACCAAACATTTTCCCAGCCAGAACATTGGAGGTTGCCGCGCATCCGCCGATATAAGCAGCTCTGGACGCGGCTAAAGCGCCATCAAAGCCCTGCGCCCGCCTTAATCCAAATTCAAGGACCGGTTCTCCCTGAGCCGCTAAACATATTCTGGCGGCTTTGGTCGCGATCAGACTTTGAAAATTGATAATATTTAAAAGCGCGCTCTCTAAAATCTGACAATGAATGAGCGGGCCTTTTACCCTTATTAACGGTTCATGCGGCAGAACAATAGTCCCCTCAGGAATAGCGTCAATATCACAAGACAAATCCATTTTTCCGAGAAAGGAAAGAAAATCTTCTTCAAACAACGGCTTATCGTCATTGCCCTTTAAAGTACGGAGATAATTAATGTCGGACGATTCAAACTTAAAATCTTTAAGAAAGTCCACCACATATTCCAACCCGCACGCAATCGTAAACCCGCCTTTAAAAGGATGCTGTCTAAAAAATAAATTAAAAACCGCCTCCTTCTGCCCCATGCCTGCTTTCCAATACCCATAAGCCATGGTCAATTCGTATAAATCAGTCAATAGGGCTAGGGATTGCTGAGATTTATTCATGATGCGTCCTCTCTAATAAACTTTCAAGTAAAAGTATATTTGTGCCATTTTACCAAAAAATCACATGACTTGTAAAATAAATAGGGGAACGAGTATTAATTTTCGAAAAAGACATGTTGACTGGAATGCGACTAGATTGCCTTCGGCTTCGCCTGCGGATTGATTGCTTTTCTAAACTTACGTTTTGGAAGCAATCAATAGAACTCGCAAAATCCTACGGATTTTTGCGAAGCAATCTGTGGGCCAGCACCAAATATAAAAGCCCCCTCTCAAAAGAGGGGTAACATTTGAATTTTAACTCGATTTCGACTCGATTACCTTCGGCTTCGCCTGCGGATTGATTGCTTTTCTAAACTTACGTTTTGGAAGCAATCAATAGAACTCGCAAAATCCTACGGATTTTTGCGAAGCAATCTGTGGGCCAGCACCAAATATAAAAGCCCCCTCTCAAAAGAGGGGGCTTTTATATTTGGCGGACCCGACGAGATTTGAACTCGCGATCTCAAGCGTGACAAGCTTGCATGTTAACCAGACTACACCACGGGTCCTGATATTTGTTCACTAGAGCGATTAAATGGGCGGTGCTGGGCTCGAACCAACGGCCGCCTGAATGTAAGTCAGGAGCTCTACCAACTGAGCTAACCGCCCTAAAATTTTTCTATTGTTTTAGCAAACCACTACTTCCCAAAACGTGCGATATATTACAATATAAAACTTTTCCTGTCAATACCCTATTCCCACACAGCCTGTTTATAATATTTATGAATCCGTTCGTCCTTAGTCAACAATTTATGCCTATTAATCGCCGCTTGAGCCACAATAATTCTATCAAACGGGTCTCTGGTCCAGAAATGCGGCAATCCTTCTAAAATAATTTCATTAAAACCCGCCTCATCAATCTTCAACCCCACAGTTTCCTTAAGAACATTGATAATTTTTAAAGACTTGTCCGTAATTTTTTGAACTTCCTGGAGATATTGCAATTCGAGCATAACTATAGGCGAGATGACTAATTCATTATCTTCAAGCAAAGCTTTCGCTTTCTCACTCAACAATTTCACTTCACCATAATAAAGCCAAACAATAACGTGGGTATCGAGATGGATTATCCGTTCCATTCTGATGTCCAATCTAAATGAACAAGATCTTCGGGCTTCCCTTTTAACCCCGAACGTTTTTTTAAATGAGCCAATTTCTTTATTTTTACCTCAGGAACAATCTTAAACCGCCGCCCCTTTCCCCCTATTTCTAAAGGAATACCGGTTTCAGCTATGCGATCCAAAAGTTTATAAATGTTCTGTCGAAAATGTGACGTTGTCATCATGCTCTCATCCTCTTTTCTCACTCAAGGATAACAGCAAAAACGTACGTTGTCAAATATAAGGCGTACGTATTAGAAGGCTACACTGCAGGAGCCGCTTCAATCTCCCCCAGAATATCTTTCGCGGCCTGCACCGGATCTTTCGCATTTAATATCGGCCTTCCTACCACTAAATAATTACTACCATTGCTAATCGCATCAAACGGCGTGGTAATTCTTTTTTGATCGCCCGCATCCGCGCCTTTCGGCCGTATGCCCGGAGTCACAATCACAAAATCTTGACCTAATTCATGACGCAGTAAAGCCGCCTCCTGACTCGACGCTACTACTCCATCCAGCCCCGCTTTCTTAGCTAATTGCGCCCGCTCCAAAACTAAACTTGCCACCCCTTCGGTTTTTCCATCACTGGTTAAAACCGTTATTCCAACGATTAACGGTTTAATAACCCCCAATTGAAATGACATGTCGCGCGCGGCTTCTGCCGCCCGTTTCATCATTTCTACGCCGCCTTGTGTATGAACGGTGCACATAAAAATCGAATTTTGATTCTCGCCAATTTTAGCCATCTGAATAGCTGACCCGACCGCGCTCGCGACAGTATTGGGGATATCATGAAATTTCAAATCCAAAAAAACTTTTTTCCCCTGACTTAACACATAACGCACTACCTCAGGCCCGCACGCCGTAAAAAGCTGACTGCCGATTTTATAGATATCGACCACATCTTTCAACCGATTAATAACATCCTTGGCTTCTTCAAGCGTATACACGTCAAGAGCGAGAATTAATTTGTCTTTTGCTGTCATCAGATTTTCCCCTCATCCCTGCTCACGCAGGACCCCTTCTCCCCAGAGGGGAGAAGAAATATCTTATATTTATATTTTATTCTTATTTTATAAACCCAATCAAATCTTTTATGTCATTTATTTTATGTTTACGCATGTAGACTTTAATGCCATCTAAAACTTTAATAGCTGTATTCGGATCAATAAAACTCATCGTACCAACCGCGACCATGGTGGCTCCGGCGATTAAAAATTGCAACGCGTCTTCCGCGTTGGATATGCCGCCCATGGCCATGATAGGGATTTTAATTCGTTGCGCGGTTTGATAAACCATATTGACCGCTATCGGACGGATCGCAGGGCCGCTTAAACCTCCCGTAAAATTTCCGATCATGGATTTGCGTTTTTCCACGTCAATCACCATCGCCTGAAAAGTATTCACCATGCTGACCGCGTCAGCGCCTGCCGCTTCTGCCGCAGCCGCGATATCCGCGATACTGGTGACGTTGGGTGACAATTTAGCAATAATAGGCTGATTCACAATTTTTCTGACCAAAGCCACAACCTGCTGAGTCGCTCCGGCATCTTGCGCCACCAAAACTTTATGTTTTAAATTGGGGCAGGATAAATTCAGCTCAATGGCAGACACAGACGATAAACCGGCTAATTTTTCCGCCATAATTTGAAACTCTTCGTCGCTTTTTCCTGAAATACTGACAATCACTGGCACGCCGATTTTCGCATACATGGACAATTTATTTTCGATAAACGCGTCAATGCCGTCATTTTCAATGCCGATCGCGTTGACCATGCCTGACGGGGTTTCAACAATGCGCGGCGGCAGATTACCCTGTTGAGGAAGCAAAGTCACTGTTTTAGGAACAATCGCGCCTAATTGTTTGGCCGCTTTAAGATCCCAACATTCCCCCACAGCGCCAAATGTTCCGGACGCCACAGTGACAGGATTAGAAAATTTTAAATTAGCAATTTTAACGGATAAATTCATATTCACCACACGATTTCATGTAAATCAAATACTGGGCCGTCATGGCACACAGTTTTATAACCCGCTGTCGTCTTAACCACACAACCTAAACATACGCCTACGCCGCAGGCCATGACTTCTTCGCAGGAGCATTGACCTTTTAATCCGTGCTCTTGCGCGAATTTTTGAACGGAGGCCATCATGGGGCGGGGTCCGCAGGTATAAAGCATGGTTGTGTCAGGATTTATTTCAATTTTATCAAATAGTTCAGATACCCGGCCTTTCACGCCAACAGACCCGTCATCCGTTGAAATAAAAACTTTACACCCGTTCTTTTTAAACTCAGCCATATTAAAGGTAAATTCTTTTGACCTGCCGCCGTAAAGTAAAAGCAAATCATGCCCGCGGTTTTTTAAAGCATCGGATAAAGCCATAAACGGCGCCACGCCTATTCCTCCGCCGATCATCACGACTTGTTTAATTTTTTTAGCAGGTAAAGTAAATGCTGTTCCCAGCGGACCCATCACATCCAGCATCGCGCCTTTAACTTGAGAGGACAAAATCCCTGTGCCTTTTCCCCTGACCTCATAAAAAATTTCCACAGCTTTCTGACTACGGAACACGCTAAAAGGCCGGCGGAAAAACGGCTCTAAGCTCTCTTGTATCCTCACCTCTACAAATTGGCCCGGCTTAACTTGCGCGGCTAATTTTCCGTGTTCAAGGACCAGATGATACAATTTATCTGTAATTTTTTTATTGGATATGATTTTGAGTTGATGTTGAATTTTCATAATATTTGACATTTCTCACAATAAAACGTACTGCGCTGGGCTTGGACTATTTTCTTAATGAGTTGGCCGCATTTCAGACACGGCTTCCCACCCCGTCCGTAAACTTTCAGACGTCCGGCGAATTGGCCGTGTTCGCCTGACGCGTCGCGGTAATTCCGCAGGGTTGTCCCCCGATGCAAAACCGCGTATTCCAAAATTTTCTTAACCGCCTTTACCAGCAAGCTGATTTGCGCCGGCTTTAAAGAACAAGCCGTTGTCCGCGGATCAATTTTCGCCTCAAACAAAATCTCCGACGCGTAAATGTTTCCGATCCCTGCCACAAATTTCCCGTCCATTAATAAAACTTTAACCGCGATCCGCCGTCCGGCAATATTTTTTTCAACATAATCTTTATTAAAATCTGCCAATAACGGCTCAGGGCCCAAAGATCGAAAATATTTTACTTCATCTAAACTCCCGGCTAAACGTATCCGTCCGAACATGCGCTGATCATTATAAATTAACTTCGCGCCATTAGAAAGCTTAAATATAACTTTGGCAAATTTTACATCATCCCCATCTTGAGCATTTTCCCGCGCTGGAACCAAAACTAACTGTCCGGTCATACCCAGCTGAATGATCAAAAATAATTTATCCAGTTCAAATACCAGCGCTTTACCTCGCCGGTAAATATTTAAAATGTGTAATTTTTTTAATCGGTAAGATAATTGTGCGGAAGTCATTCCACCGCAAACTCTTTGTTCATTGACCTGCACAGATACAATGGTCTGCCCAACAATTTTCCGCAAATCCCGCGCGATCGTCTCTACTTCAGGAAGTTCTGGCATGTTCTGTCCCCTATAAAAAGCTTCTAATCTTATATGACCAATATAATGTAGCAGTGTAACAATGTGACAATGCCAAGAACAAAAAATGCAAAGCGGGGCAAGTGCATTTTTGCTCGTTCGCATAATTTCCAAATTATATTTTTAAAATTAATTATCATTCCGCTTTTTCTGCTTTAAGTTTTTTCCTGAATTCCCTTTTAAACTCCGTGTCACCGATAAACCTTCCCCGGGCATTTATCATGATAAGTTGAAAGGATCACATGATGGGCACTGCTAAACAATTACTCTACGTTATATACCACATTTCCGCCGCAAATAGTGGCTAAAACTAGTCCTTTTAATGTCTTCCCTATAAAAGGAGAGTTTTTTGATTTGGACGCAAAACCCGCCGCTTTCACCTGCCACGGAGCCTCGGAATCAAAAACCGTTAAATCCGCGTCCATGCCTTCAGCTATTTTGCCTTTAGCAGAAAGGCCGGTTATTTTTGCCGGAGATGCGGACATTTTGTCAATCAGCTGGGGTAACGTTAAAATTTTAGCGTCTACCAACTCAGTAATTCCCAGCCCAAACGCGGTTTCCAGGCCAATCATGCCTGAAGGAGCCTGATCGAAATCCAATTCTTTTTCCTCCTGGCTATGCGGGGCATGATCAGTCGCTATACAATCTATTGTCCCATCTTTTAATCCGCGCTTAATCTCAGCCACATCTTCTTCCGAACGCAGAGGCGGTTTGACTTTCAAATTCGTGTTAAAAGATCTGATCTCTTTTTCCGTCAATGAAAAATGATGCGGACACGCTTCCGCTGAAACTTTCACGCCATCCGTTTTCGCGCGGCGGATCAATTCAACTGAACGCTTGGTGCTCACATGCGCGAAATGAATACGGCAATCCAAATAATGCGCCAGCTCTATATCCCGGCTGATAATGGTGGTTTCCGACACTGCCGGATCGCCTTTCATGCCCAACAATGTAGAAAAATAGCCTTCATTGACTACTCCCGTTTTACTGAGCAAAGGATCTTCACAATGCTCAGAAATCAAAATACCAACCATCTGACTGTATTGCAAAGCCATACGCATTAAGTGCGAATTATGAACTGATTTCCCATCGTCAGATAACATCAGGCAGCCCGCCCTGCGCATTTCAAACATATCGGTTAATTCTTCATCCTGCTGTCCTTTGGTGATAGCGCCAACTGGGTAAACATTTACCAGCCCAACCCGCTTGCCTTCTCTAATGATAAAATCCACCAAAGCGATATTATCAATCGGGGGCTTGGTATTCGGCATGCAAAATACCGACGTAAACCCGCCTTTAGCCGCTGCCGCGGAACCGGTTTCAATGGTCTCTTTGTATTCCTGCCCGGGCTGACGGAAATGAGCGTGAAGATCTATGAAGCCAGGAGAAACGAATTTCCCCTTGGCATCAATAATGTCGGCCCCATCACTCTTTAAGTTTTCACCGATTTTTACAATTTTCCCGTCTTGAATCAGTATATCTTTAATCCGGTCATCTATCCCATCAGAGTTGACTATTTTCGCGTTTTTGATTAACAACATCATTTAAAATCCTTTCTGCGTTCTACTCTATACTCTGTACTTTTTACTCCTTAGCCCCTAACGCCAGATATAATACCGCCATGCGTACAGCTACGCCGTTGGTGACTTGTTCTAAAATTAATGATTGCGGGCCGTCAGCTACGTCGGAGGAAATTTCTATGCCGCGGTTCATGGGGCCGGGATGCATGATGAGAAGCTCTTTTTTCCCTTTTTTCAATCTTTCCGCATTTACACCGAACTCCATCGCGTATTCTCTAATCGAAGGAAAATAATTTTCTTTTTGCCTTTCTTTTTGAATACGCAGGAGCATTAAGACATCGCTGCGTTTAATCACTTCCTCAACGCTATAGCAAACCTTGGCTCCTAATTTTTCAATTCCAAACGGGATCAAAGTTGACGGTCCGCATACCGTGACTTCCACGCCCATTTTCGTCAAGCCCACCACATTGGAACGGGCCACGCGCGAATGCATGATGTCGCCGACAATTCCCACTTTTATCCCTTCCAGCTTGCCTAATTTTTCTTTAATGGTAAACATATCCAGAAGAGCCTGCGTTGGATGAGACCGGCAGCCGTCTCCCGCGTTAATAATAGACGATTTTAAATTGTTAGCCAATATCTGCGGCACGCCTGATGACCCATGCCGCACCACAATCGCGTCCACATTCATGGCTTCCACATTCCGCGCCGTATCTAAAATCGTTTCGCCTTTAGACATCGAGCTAGAACTGACCGCGATATTAATCGTGTCCGCGGAAAGCCGCTTGGCTGCCAGCTCAAAAGATGTCCGAGTTCTCGTAGACGGTTCAAAAAATAGCATCACCACAGTTTTACCCCTTAAAGCCGGCACTTTTTTAACATCCCGCGAAGACACTTCCTTAAATGATTTGGCTGTATCCAAGACCTGCTGAATTTCCTCTTTGGTCAACTCTTCTACATCCAGTAAATGACGTTTATTCCATTCCACCATATTAATTGTTCTCCTCTAAATAAACCGCGTCTTCCTGATGATCGCTTTCATTTAAGACCACTTTGACATTTTGTTTAATGGCCGTCGGAAAATTTTTTCCCACATAATCCGCGCGTATGGGAAGCTCCCGATGCCCGCGGTCGACCAGAACCGCCAGCTGAATGCTCGACGGCCTCCCAAAATCCATGATCGCGTCTAAAGCCGCGCGGATGGTCCGCCCGGTGAAAAGCACATCGTCTACCAGAACCAATTTTTGATCATTCACATCAAACGTAATCAGGGTTTCCCTCACCACCGGATGATAATCAACCAAGGTCAGATCATCCCGGTACAAATTGATATCCAAAATCCCCACCGGCACTGGCTTCCCCTCAATTTCATGGATGGCTTTGGCAATACGTTCCGCCAAAACCACTCCCCGCGTGCGGATCCCGATAATGCACAGTTGATCTGTCCCTTTGTTTTTTTCCAGGATCTCATGAGCAATGCGTATAATCGCCCGCCGCACCAGATCGCTATCCATAAGTTTGCTGGACATCTTTATTCCTTTCTTATACAAAAAAATCCCGCCTCCGAAGGTGTTCCCTTCGAAAGCGGGATAATATTATCTTTAATAAGCCTTAACTTCATTTTATGCCTTACCGGCCTCTCAGGACCAGTTTAAAAGTTAAACTTCACTTTTAAAAATATACCATCTTACAACGGAAAAGTCAAAAATTTTTTCTCGTCCGGTGATATGAACTTGATCCTAAAAACCTAAGATTTAAAAATCTCGCCTCTGACAAATCTATTTTTAAATCCTAAAATATCCTCCTGGCTGAAATGCTTGTAAAATTTACGAAGCGCATCCAGCACCTTATCCTGTTTTTCTCGATCACCGATTATTTTCAAAGCTTCCCGATAATAACGCGAAGAAATGTTCATTAAAAATTTTTTGTTGCTCAAAGACTGACCTTCCATGCTGGCAAACATTTCTACTACCACACATCGATAAATAAGACTCTCGTAAAGATTGCGATAAACATGTATTTTCTTCCATCTGGCTTGCTCAAAAAACTTTGAACCCTTCTTCGTCCCTTCTGGAAATAATAAAACTGTCATTGCCTCTGTCATGATTTCATTCAGAATAAACTGCGCGTGTAACCATTCTAATTGATCATACTTCAATTGTTCCGTAAAAATTTTCGTAAATTCTCTGTCTAAACTTAAATATTGTTCTTTCAACCAGGCCTGAAGCTGATTCTGCGGATGCTTCAACTGCACAGATGAATAACCATTTCTGTTTAAAATAAAATGACATGATTCATGCCTTATCGTGTAAGGAACGGAGTGAATAGCATCTAGGGGGCTAAATCGTTCATTTGCCAAATTAATCTTCATTTCCGTTCCAGGATCATTAACCGCAAATAAAAAGCTCACCCGCGAACACACTAAATGCATTACGATATCTTCAGGGAAATATTTGTTTGCGAGAATATCTTTGAAATACCGATAAAACAGTCTTGGTGTCCAGCCCAGACGGAAAGCAGGCTCAAAAGAATCATCATATGTCAAAAATTTTAGAAGGTTTTCTGATGATAATCGGGCTCCTTCACTCAAATAAAATCTTTGCGCAGCTAAACCATTCTTCTCATTCGATTGATATTCATAAATATCAATCTGCTCTTTAGTAAAAACAATGATTTCTTCGGGGTAACCAAGGCTCCCCAGAAAATGTTGAACACACTGCAAAACTTGTTCCCGTTTCAAATTCCAAAGTTCATTCGTAAAAATTTCCAAATTTTCATAATTTGTTT
Source organism: Candidatus Omnitrophota bacterium (assembly GCA_015233115.1). Lineage (GTDB taxonomy): Bacteria > Omnitrophota > Gorgyraeia > Zapsychrales > Zapsychraceae > JADFYE01. Next base: position 53,091 of record JADFYJ010000012.1, read on the forward strand.
TACTGAGTCCTTTAGACAAACTATTTAAAAATTCTTTCGTAGGGAGCTCGGTGAATTTATCGCTCTTTTTCAAATATTCCACCAAAGCCAAATCGCGCAAGGCTCGCAAAAATCCTTTATATAATTTAATTTTGTCTACGGACAATCCCCTTTTGCCTATCAAAAAACACATCAGGCTTTTTTGAGATTTAAATGTCATGCCATGCGTTAGGATGTTTTGTAACGACACTTCGGCAGACAAAGGCTCAAGCAGCCGTTGATCGAAAAGAGTTGATTCATTGGCTAAATCGAGCGCATTTTGAATCCTGATAAATTCTTCACAATATGCCAGAATTTCACCTGTATCCTCAATCAAAATAATCCCTTCTTGGGCAAGCCGCGGATGCATGTGTTCTTCAAAATCGAGCACAGTCCGGATCATTTTTTCCGCTTCATCAATACTTTGCAATTGCCACATCTGCTCACTCAACTCACAGAATAACTGATAATCTTCGTTAAACCTGCGCTCATCTTTCTGTTTTAATGCTTGGACTCTGTGCTCGCGCTCTTGACGAGCTTGTTCTTTCTGTCGCAACATATTCTCAGTCTTTAACCTTACCAAACGATCCGCCTCAGCCGTTGCTTCTGTCTGTTTCTGAACCCGATCCCGATTTCTTTGTTCATCTGCTATAGCGGTGCGCCATTTCTTAATCTGTCGGGTAATGTTGCGGATATCTGCCGGACGAAAATCTATTTCTCCCAAACCCGCCTCGATTTGTTCCAATTCTTCTTTCAGTCCTGCTAAATCATGCGTTTTGATATTTTGAAAAATCTTTTTTAATCCCTCTACTTTTTGCAGGAAATTTAATTTTTGCTCTGCTTTTTTATTTTGTATTTGCTTTTCTTTTTTAGCTTCAAATTTTTTGACAAACCGCGCCCAATATTCTTTCCCATCTGAAAACATAAAAATTCCCGCAAGAAATACCAAAACGAATAAAGCAACGACGACAGTGATATTTTTTGTAACCATTAAAGAACCAAAGATAACCCCCGCAACAACTATCACAAAAAGCAAAGCATTTAATATCGAACCGGTTTGACCGGAATGAAAACTTCTTGATCCTGCTAAAATGGCACACCGGGCATTTAATTTTTTTTGTGCTTGATCGATCTCTTCCATCTTTTTATTAAAATCAGGAACAATTTCCTGCGGCGGGACCAAAGACAAAATCAATTCTTTAATCATCTGTGATATGCCAGATTGCGGCTTGGAAGAAACAGCCAATTTTCTCGTTGTTTTAAAATAGGTAACGGCTGATGATGTCGCGAATCCTAACCATAATGAATAAAAAATAATTCGCTGTAAAACTGTCGGGCTTGCCGTTAACATTGGCAAAGCAAACAACGCGCCGAACATGGCGAACAGCACCATGCCATACGAATGAAGCATTGTATCTCCGGCCTTATGTATCTCTAATGCTTCCCACGTTTGGATCATGGATTCCGCTTGTAAAATTTCTTGGGGACTATTACAAGAATAAAATTTGTCTTTCTCATCAAGATTTGCCACCGTAACTGTCATATTGCGCCGTCGCATCTCTTTTAGAATCTCCCCCACTGAAAAACTTTTTTGGCTGTCCGCAAAATAAGCCAAGACTTCTAATAATTTTGACTTTGTAAAAAGGATGACATTAGTGTTGCATTCTTTAATGGCCTTAACTTCAGACATAGGAATATCCTGCTCGAATATTGTCCCCTTGCCGATTGCGATAGATGTCTCATTAAATCTGGAGGGTTCAACTATTTGATAAAAAGAACCATTGGATTGGCGGATTACTCTTCCAAAATTCAATGGTTCTTGGTTGTGAACAGTTAAAACAACAGCCGCTTGCTCACGGCATTGAGTTTGGATCATCGTCGTAATAAAAACATCATTCGGATAAATATCATCCAAATTCATGACCAAAACATATTCACAGGGATCAGCCGCTAGCGCGTCTTGAATAAATAAAAAATTATTTCCCGTATTGATCAGACCCGTTCCATCCGGAGCGGATACGCGATGAAAACACGGAGCATTTTTACCGTAACGATTTATAATACTTTGTTCTAGAGCCGGAGCACCAAATCCTGTTATAATAGTGACTGGTATTTCAAGTTTAAGCAATTTATCGAGCGTGTACGAGTAGATAGGACGACCATTAACCTCAATTAAGGGTTTAGGCATGTTTATGGTCGCTCTGGCTCTTTTGCCTCGCCCTGCTCCTAACACATAAGCCCGGACAGATAAACCACTCTCTCTTTTCAAAAATTCCTTAATGTAACTCGCGCTCCCCGCAAAACCAATTTTCCCTCTAATATAAAGCTGTTCTCCTAGCTTAACCAAGGCCTTGGCCTCTTCTAAAGATGTAACATTAACCCACCTGTAATCACTGCTGGGAATTTCGCAATACGCGTGCTTCGACGAGCTCATGGCCTCAATCGAATCAAAAAGCTGTCTGGTATTTTTCAGCATAAAGTTAAAGGTTTTGTCCATGACCGGATACGGCACCACAATATAATTGCCCTCGCCTGCCTGCTTAGCGGCCCATTGCAATACTTTTTCTCCGATTCCCTGCCTGGTATCCTGGACCCTAAAAACATGAACCATTAATCGCATTTCTTTGTGACCGGTGATCAGCCGGGCTTCCACAAAACCTATAACGGTGCCGTATTTTTCCAAAAAATATAATTCTTTGGCAAAAGGTTTCATAATCAAACCATCTGCCAAATCAACTTTACTTCCGGACAATGCTGAACCAAACTGGGGTGGGGCCTGGGTTCTATAAGCAGAAAAACATTCTTGAAGCGTTTCTAGAGGAGAACACTCTGACCATTCCTGCACGAGTAATTCCATAATATGCGGCATATCCGCTGTTACTATCTTACTGCTCAACCAAATCAGACGTTCAATAATTTCCGCGATAGCCGCTTTTTTAAATTCATCGGTATCTTGCTGATGAAGGATTTTGAAAATTAGCGAGGCGCATATTTCAAGAAGCAATGGTTCCTCTTCACAAATTTTCGCGATATCCATGGTCATGCCATGATGAATACAACACGGCTGCCAGGTAAAATCCACGGCGAGTTTTATGATGCTCTCGATCGCCTCAAACAAACGCTCTGTCAACTGTCCGCGAAATAATTGGACTACATGCTCAACGATTTGCTTATGGTCATCCAAACCCTTCCATGATTGGATCCGGGAAAACTCATCTAAAGGTTCTGCCCATTCGCGTAAAATTTGTCCGACCCGTGCTATTTCCTCGTCACACTTTCCCGCGAAATTCATTTGCAGATATTTCAGGTATATTTGATACAGCTCAAACAAGGCTTCCGGATCCTGGCGCAAACCTTCGCTATTCGCCGCATCATGCGACAGGTGGTTAACTTGTTCAAGTGTGGCATGAAGCAACACAGCCTGAGTGAGCCGTGTTTTTCCTGATCGGGTCGAATCTTTGATGGCGTTTAGGAAATATTGTTCCCAAAGACAATCTGAGAAGAAAAACTGTAACTGTCCGTCTACAAAACGTTCCCAAATAAAAACCGGCGGAGCGCGTTCACTTTTTTTGTTAAAAGCATAAACGTTGGGTTGTACATCTTTATCAATTGTAAGCCAATCCTTTTCAACTGGCATGACCTCTACATTTTTCAAACTTTGCGCCGAAACGTTCAGTTCCTGTTCCGCGTTTTCAGACACGTTGCCGAATATACCGGCCATGCCAAACCAGCGGCGTTTCGCTTTTTGGACGGGATTAATAACCTGGTCGTATTCCTGCACAATTTCCTGGACTCCCCTGCATCCTGGCTGGCCATGCCATTTAGTATCAATCACCTGCTCCATCACCCGGATAAAATTATTTCCGATTTTGTCACGATTACGGGCGGATAAAATTAACTGCACCATTGGCTCTTTGTAAATACCCTGCAAATCACACAAACTAATAACCAATTCGCCATCTTCAAAAAAAACCGTCACATAAAAATTCCGCAAAACCTTATTCCAAGAAAATTGTTTATAAAATTTTGGCTCGATATAAAGAGTGCTCCGATAGTTAGCGTGTTTTTCAGTAATCTGTTCGACTATTGCGTTGAATTGATCCAAAGTAAGAATGTTGTTATCAGGTAATTTTTTAAAAACCAAATTTTTGTTTACAAGGGGAACACCTAAAAATTCTTCCAACCAGGTTATTGGTTCCAAATGACGCCGATAGGGCACTGCCACCACTTGAGCCTCAAACGCGCCAGTCTGCAATGCCGGGACAGAAACCAGTAAAACATTTCCCATGGAATCCATTATCCGTATATCTCCCAATTCATTGGCCGCTTTCCTCGATGAAAAACTATCCTCATTCATAGCCACATGAATCCCCAAAATCAACCGTTCCTTTTGACGGGCCAAGTCGGAATTTTCGTCAGTCAAAAGGCCGCCGGCGGATTGATCCGGATTCCATACTGACGTACCCCCGCCTTCAAAAACCAATTTAAAGGTATCCTCAAAAAATTTCGCCGAAGCCGTCATCTCAACTGAAATAAAATCTAAAATTTCCTTAGCTATCATTTCTTCGGAAATCAAATCTTCCCGATCCTTTAATTCTGTTAAGAACTCAAAAAGTTGCCCCACAAAATCATGCAAACTATTCTGGGTTATAAGCGGCCGCCCGTATAATATATCCAACTTGTGTTGTTTATCAAAAAATGCATCGAGTTGATGGCGGATTTTTACCAAAAAAATGCTCCGTAAAACAGGTATACTTTTTGTTTCACTCACCATATCCCAAACCTGTGTTGTTATTTCCAACAATGCCATACAAAGCCGCAAGTCATTTTTAATTTTTTGTTCAATTATCTTCAATTCTTCAATCATTAGCGCGTGTTTGGGAATAGATCCGACCAAATAAGCTCTATGACTCAAATCTTCATAAAATACCAACCTAGCGTTTTCAATGATAAACCGGGCGATTTCCAAAACTTTGGGATGGAAACGGTAATATCTGGCCCACAAAACCGGCAAACTTTCACCTGTTGCATTTGCCAAGCCCTTTAACCGTTCATTAAATGCGCGGGCCTCGTTAATTTCAGTCCGTTCTTTTTCAGATTTCGCGGCTTCTGGTGATTTACCGGACAATACCTGTAAAGAATGCCACAAAGCCGGACCGCCAAAGACGGGCCGCGTAAGCCAGTTCATTTTATCTTCTTTTTTGGTTCTAATCCCGACAGATGTGGTTTGTTTAGGCAGCGACGGATCATACTGAAATAATGACTGGAGAAATAAGTATTCACTTTTTCCAGCTAAAAAAACCAGCTCGAACTTCTGTCCGGACCGCGGTAAATCTCTTAAATAATCAAAAATCTCAACAGTAAATCCGCCTTCTAAAACCGGAGTATATGGAGAGGGCATTTCACCCGGCCATAATTTTTTGCGCGCAAAAATATCGCCGGCAATAACCGCGCGCTTATACCCTTGGCTAATCAACCAATCAACCGCGGATTTTAAACGGCTGAGATGCCCATGGGGCTGGCTGATAAACACGTCTCGGTCAACCGTGTGATAAGCTAAATTACTGATCCATCTGCGGTATATATGATCCAACTCTCTCAAACGCGTTAAATCATATTCGGTGGCCCGCACATCAACATTCTTGACTTCATATTTGACGCGAGCCGGCCTGTTCATAGATTTCTGTAATAGAATTTCAATGGTATTGATATCATTGAATTTTAACTCGTATTTAGTTCTTGCTGTTGTGTTCAAGGCTTTTCGCAATATAACAGCAATTTTATTTATATCTTTTGGCTTCAACTTATTAATAGCCTCTATAATCTGCTCTTTGCTCTTTTTATTTAAATTTAAACGCACCTGTCGAAAAGATATTTTCCCCCAAACAGTATTTTGGGTATCCGGATCTAAAACCGTGCCTTTCAGCGACTTGATTTTTATAAGAGACGCTTTCTTAACGACCTCGTAACTCGCCCCCGCGTTTTCTTTTCGAATAACTTTTATAGCTTCAAAAACCTTATCTGTAATTAGCCGAAGCTGGACTTTACGATCAATGACATTGCTCTGGTCAGTGCCTTGATCCGCGATAATGAGCACCAGAGCACTTTTTGTGATACGGGCTAAAGCGGCCCGGGTCTCTTCCATAATTTTACTGACATGCACGTTGCCGCGAATCACTAAAACAGCTTCAGAACGTTCATCCGGCGTTTCTATACCAACAACTTGCGGTTCGTTATCTTCACCTTTTAACCATTCTCTCCATCGGCAAGGCTGTCCTTCAATAATATAACGTCCATGGACGTACCCGCTGATCATGTTATCGATTTCTGCTGGCGTTAATTTTGTTCTGCGGCGGGAAACGGGATAATAATATCCGCTGGCAGTTCTCCGTTCCCCCCTCAGCTTTACAAAATAAGTCGCTAAAGATGAAAAATACATTGTGTATAACAATAGACCAAAAACATATCCCAGCGATACAGGCGTAACTGGAAATCCAAATAAAAAGCCTATCATTAACCCGCCCGAAATAAACAAAAGCTTTTTAGCCATCGGATAACAAAACGTCATTTGTACCGCAAATGTTTCATCCCGGAAGCCCATAAGATAATGCAAAGTGGCGTGAAAATAGATAATTTTTTGAATAAACGGCGGAACAAAGCGCATAGCTTTAAAATCAATAAACATTTCACCAAAACCCCGGCTGAACTTGACATACTCAATTTTATGAAGAGATTCCGGATCGCGTTCATAAAGATCGCGGATATCGCGCGCCTTGTGTAAATCCTTAAATTCAGGAATAAGTTCGTAATTGTTTCGCTGGAACCAGAAGTTATTCAAACGGAAATCCATTGCCGACTCAATGAAACTTGCCGTAGCTAAGGGAAGAATGATCATGGAAGCCAAAACACTTAAGCAAGTGACATCCACCCATAATGCGCAGGGGATCAAAAAACGGGCAACGCCGTATATTAAAAAACCCACATATCCGGCATACGCACCGTAGCGGATACTCTCGTCTATGGCATTGCCTGTAGACGGCTCTTCTTCTGGGAACATCTGCGAATTTTTCACCAGCCATTTTGACGCGGTTAAATTTTTATCCGCAAGTGCTTTTGAAAAATATATTTGCTTTTTAAAATCCCATTCATCTTGTTCGCCAATATACGTTTTTTTAGGATAATAACCTAACCAGTCATACAAAGCTTTTTGATCTTCACCTTTGGTAATATCAATCAATACAAAATCATCTAACTCCTGTTCAAAATACCACTGTAAATATTCGATCCTGGCGATCGGTAATGGCTGACGGTCATCATTCGCGGTGAGCTTATCATCACTCTTTTGTCCTGGATAACCGGCAGAAAATTGGCCGTCTGTAAAGCTTAAATAAAATTTGCGTTTTTCAAATATAACTTCCAGCCACTGATGGAAATACTGTCGCGAACGGTCCCAGCCATCTTTCCGGGTTAATGTTATTCGAGGGCCAAAACGATTTTGTAAAATAAGCTCTGAAAGGCCTGAAGCATAGACACAGGTACGTGGATAAGTAAGGCCGTGTGAACCATCTGCCAAAAGAACTTCGCTTCCGGCGATAAGCTCGTATTGGACCGGTCGGTTTATCTCACGGATAAACGCTATCAGCTGTGATGCGGAAGAAATTTCCATCAAATACGCGTTTAATTCCTGCTCTACAGCCAAAAACGAAAATTTGTATTCTTTTGCATGCGTTTCTTCATGAGTTATTATGGCCTGTCGAACAGCGGTGGGTAAGAAATAAAATGCCGGATGGTAATAAATTTTCCCGTCGATGGTCTGGGCCATTTCAAAGAAAGCAAATCTAGTTTCCACAGGCGGCGCCCAATAACCAAACGTTATGGCTTTCAAAAAATAATATATCGCCAACGCGGAAATAATACACCCATCGTGCCATAAAAGTTGAGCCAAACCGCGCCAGCCTGTTTCCCTATGGATATCGTGCCACAGCGAAAACCAGGCAAAAACCCGACGAGCCATGATTATGGGTGCCAGATCCAACAACGCCGGATCTGAAAATTCGCCTTGCTGACCGTTACCACGGTTCACGCTGACCCAAACCGCATCAAATTTTTTGAAAGGCAGCTTCCCGGCAAAAGGATGAATGGGTTCTAGATAAAAAGGTGAATCTCGCTGAATATCGCAGCCAAAAGATAACTCCAGAGTATATTCCGACAAATATACCGCCATACTGTTACTTATACTTTCTACGTCCTGTGCGTAGGCCCAATAATCGATTAAAAACAAGGGGCAAACGCTCTCGCTTTGTCCTATCGAAGCGGTATCTAAAGATTTGATAACAATTTTAATGATTCTTTTTTTATTCTCCCCTCGTGGTTTAAATACGGCAACATGATCAAGATTTTTGACGTAAACTGAATTTTTCGGCAATGCCAACAATTTATGTAGCAAATCACCAAAAACAATTGCAGATGCGTCCTTCCATCCAGTCAAACCCTTCCGATGATTAATCGCCGAATCCAAGACCTCATTAATTTCTTTGGTCATAAAAAATTCAACAAATCCGGAGTTAACTTGTTCTATATTGATCTTCATTTCCGGCACTAAATCCACATAAAGTTCAACCGCGCATCCAGCCCCCCTGACTAAAGTTTGCACGACGCTGAATATGTCCTTCGCTACAGCTGATGTCAACAAAGCGTAATCCAGCACAAAAATATTTTTGTCGAAAAATTCCGCTTGATCGGCCACATATTCAGCTAAATTATCAAAACCAAATTTATCTAAATACTGGCGGACCTCGGCCATCATGTTGACCCGGTTAATGCCCATGTCCCCATTACAGCAGATTTCATCCCGACTATTTTTCATAGACTCTTCATATTGTCGGATCATTTCGCGGCGTAAATGCTGAAGTAAAACAATCAATGGACTTACTTCGTCCTTTTTGTGCTCTGGGCAAACCAAAACAGCAAACGCGCTCTCTCGTGCATGAAGGCTCCCTTTTAGATCAAGCAAGCCTAAATCCCGACGTTCTTCATCGGGAATTTGACAGTTCTTTTTAGCTTGTTTTTCAATTTCTTCATCAATAGCTTTACGTAATTCCGGGCTCTCTTCATATCCAGCTTCCCGGAAAGCGCCATAAGCCTCATGGGCTAATACTTCCTGCCTTAAATCTCTCGGCGCTTTATACCAAAGCCCTTCTGCGACCCATATCTGAATTTTTTTATGATCCTCATCTATACTCCTCGTCGCAAAGATATCTCGTCCAGGAGCAAAATCCTCAGCCGGAAAATCCTCGTTCTGTAGCACGCCCAACCCATATGTTTTTCCCCGCGTCCCTGTAGATAAAGGCGACACGACCATATAAGATATGTTCCATCCGTTCGCGAAATTTTCTAAATCGGCCGCATTAATACCCCGCTTTCTTAAGCCATCTAAAATAAACTGCCAATAAGTTTTTTTAAAATCATTAGAGTGGATTAATGCTTTTTTGAAAATTGTATCCATAATCCGTTCCGCCACAGCCTGAACCTTTCGAGGGAGCTGATATCCGCAGGCCGACACGGCGCCTCGCGATCCAAACACTACACAAATATCTGTTAGATAATACCGGCGGGCACCTGGAAAACGCTCTTTAAGGTCTAATGAGAAAACAACTTCTTTTACGGCCTGGCCCTGCCAGTCAAAAGGCTGGTCATAAATAATCTTGATCCTGGTTTCTTCACCATTATTAGATGAAATTATTTTTTTGCGGCCCTCTTTCAACATGCGCGCTATTATATCTGGAGTTTCTGGAGCAGTACTTATTCTTATTCCCTCTGCCTCCCTGCCGCGTACTCTAAAAGCAAGACGAATATTAGACAACACCTTATCGTGCTCACCATTAATATCTAAAGAGAAATCTGACCGACGAATTGATTTTCGCCAATACCAAAAATAGAAATCTCTTAATTCTCCCCTTTTATACCGGTTATTTTTACCAAATAAGGGGAACGCATTAATAATTTCCCATACCTTCCCTTGCTCGGAATCTTTTCTTAAAGAAACGCCCACATGCATAAACTCAATACCAAAACGGCCAGACTCATCTTCGGTTAAAAAATAACGATAGCAATCATCACCCGACAATGTATTAGTGTGGTAACCTTTTTCTAAAGTCAAAAGAATTAAACCCAGGATCTGATGGTCAGAAAGATGTTGAGGAAAAATAGAATCACCGCTCGGACGTAAAAGTTTCCCTGCTATAGTATGACGAGCCAAGATATGACGCCAGCCCTTTGTTGAAGCCGCGCCTTGTTTAAGAATAAATTGTTGCTGCTTATTATTGTATTCACGCGTTAACGAAAACACTTCCTGCTCCATAAAGTCACGCGTAATAAGAACTTCATTGTCCCGGTTCACTGGTTCCGGTCCTTTACTTTCAGCGGAGACTTCTTCTGGCTCAGTATTTTCCTTATTTTCAGTAGATAAAGGCTGACTCTTTATAAAGGTATTTTTATTAGTGAACCGGTATTTAATTAACGTCCAAATCGCGCTGACACCATCGATCCAGTTAATGGATTTGCCCTGTTCAATGGTCCGGGGAGTCCATTGAATTTGTTTTTCAATTATTTTGTGCCCTAAACGAAGCACTTTGGCAGTAATTTCTGGCTCTAATTCAAAGTGCTCGCCTTTTAAAACTAACTGTCGTAGAAGACGAGTCCGATAGAGTTTATATCCAGTCGGTTCATCAGTAATTTGAGAACGGTATAAGAAATTTGTCAACCAGGTCAAAAGCCGGCCGCCAAAATAAAATCTCATATACGGGACGTTTTCGGGTTCATGTTCTAGACGGCGGGAACCATAAACCACGTCCACGTTAGGCTGTTCAAACAATTCCACTAAACCCGGAATATCGTTCGGATCATATTCACCGTCGCTATCCTGAACCACGAAAATCTCTCCCGTAGCCGCCTGAAGCGCGGAGCGGACGGTCATGCCTTTTCCCATATTGGAAGGATGCTCAATAACCACGACATTAGGCTGATTTGCCAAAGAGCGTAACTGGTTTAAAATAGCCGGGTTGGCCTTATTCACTCCGTCGATAACAATAATAATTTCTTTGTTGATAGGAAGGGCTTGCACGTGTTCGAAAACAGAAAATATAGTGATTCGCTTAGCGCGCGACGGCATCACAATAGAAATTTTTACTTGCGGTAATGCCATCAATGCTGACCTGGTTGGTGATCCAGATAACCCCGCGTCATGCTTGCCAAACATTTTGACTAAAGCATCTCTCCTGAGCTTTAAGGCAAACTTAATATATTCCGCCAAACCTCCAGCTTTGATAGCGGCATGGAAGGTATTTATGGGTGCCATGCGTTGATAACGAGCTTTACGATTCCAGCGTCCGGCTTTATTTTCTGTTTCCAATTGCCTAATCCACTGAGCGAGGATGGCAAGGCCCTGTTCTCCTGAGGGCATTCCTGACCTATCCACAATCGTGGCGATTTGTTCATCCGTAATCGAGCCGATGCGCTCTACCAAGGCGGAAAGATAATGTTCGTTTTGCGCCGCGAATCCATAAGCTTCATTGACAATATCTCTTGAGCCTAAACGGGGCGAACGTAAAATATCCTGCATAATCAATGCGTCCATGCTCGCGGGAAAAGGTAAAAATCCACCTGTGGCGCGGAACATTAAAGAACAACCAAAATCAATGTGCAGAACCGGCGGACCGCGTATGTCATCCGAACGTTTAAAAAGCATATTTTTAGGAACACGATCCCTCTCTCCTAGTAATAAACTTAAAATAAATGCGCCTTGTATTTCAGCAGTATGATGAAAAGGCGCATCCAACCATAATCCTCCCATACGGTAACCTTCGGCATATTCCATGGCCAAGACATCAGCCATATCTGGTTCCGCGTTAGTCGTCTGCTGTAATTTACCAAACCGGTCCCTTTGTTGCACCTTGACACGCTGCATTTTAACAACCGGCAATCCTAATAATGCGAAAAACTTATGGGCGATAATCTCGGTCCAGATCAAATAATCAACGCCGCTCTTAATAAGAATTTTTTCGCCGGCCAGTGAATCCGTGTGCACATCAATGGGGTTAGTAAAAAACCGAGTGACGTCTAAAGGCTTTACAAATGAAAATCTCGAATCTAATTTGCCTCTGTCATCCGCGTAATTTCCTTCGGCTAAATGAATAAGTTCTTCACCTTTAATAGCGGCAATAGCTTCCGGAGTCCTTAAACCTTGTAAAAGATCCTGTTCTGTTGGAGCGGAATACCGTCGGATCAGCATTCGTCCTTCCCGTCCGTACAATTTAACCATGGCATCATCAATCGTTTGCCGCGCTTCCGGATCTTTAACCTGTTGGAGAGCCTGCCTCATATAGCGTCGAATCGAAACTTTAACCGGCCGCATTTCTCCTAATATAAAAGCCGCGCTTTCCACAATCCACGGTTGGCGGGACAATAAATTCTGACGAAGAACTTTAACCAGCGTCGGGTTTTCCAGTTTTCCGCGCACCGGAATGATGGCTTCGATAACCGCGATCCACGCTTCTTTTTCCGCTTCCCGTTGAAAGGAATCGAGGCACCGTTTAAACGCCGGCGCCCAAATTTCAAAATCAAAACTCTCCAACATTTCCGTTAATATTTCCTTGGCGTTTTTCCATAAATCTTCGTCTAAGGTTTTATGAATTAAGACCGCGAAAATTTTTTCTAAAATTTCAAAACGTTCCCCCCTGTTCAGCTCGCCAAAATATCTTGATCGTATCGCCCACAAATGCGCTATCCGGTTTGATAAAACGTCACCTGCGCCTGCTGTTGGCTCAGAAGCCCAATTAAAATAATATGCCGCTCTAGGATTTTTATTAAAATGCTCCCGGTAACTCAACACTAATTGTGCCGAGTTCCACACGTACTGTTGATCCGCGTTATAAAAACTTGGAACACGCAGCTTTAGAAAATTCCGGTATATAAAAAATTGGGCAAACAACTCTTTTGCATAAACATAACCGTGCATAGCCGTGATGATAATCGGAATAAACCAAGAAGCCGCTATTGTCAATAAACTTCCTGGATACATTTTTTGCCGTAACCGCATTAACCGGCTCAACATAATCGGCGCGTCTTTTTCCAGATCAACCGACGTGCCTTTTTTGTCTTCATTCCAAACAATAGGAACCTCTTTTAAACGGTATCCTGCTATAGCGGCTAAAAACAAAAGCTCGACATCAAAAGACATTTGCCGGTCTTCCGCACGACTTAAAATATCTTCCAGCGCTTCTCTCGAAAATGCTTTAAACCCGCATTGCGTATCCGAGACCCGCTTTAAGGGAGGGAATAAACTATGAATAAAAAAATTAAAAACAAAACTGGATAAGCGAGCCTGTTCTGATCGGCCTTGCGTTTTAGCATCCTTGACATAACGCGATCCGAACACCACATCCGCGGTCTGTTTGACCAAACTATCGAGTAAGAGATGAATTTGTTTTAAATCTGTCGATAAATCTGTATCCGTGTAAAACACATAATCCGCTCCATTTCTAAGTGCGTCACGCATTCCATATAAAACCGCCCCACCTTTTTTTGATTCGTCAACTGAACTTAACCCCTCTTGGGCCAAAACATCTTCCAGCGCCAAAGTCCGCACTTGATGATTTTTAACAAATTCCGCGAAATCTGGATTAGACCTTAAAATCTGATCAATAAGTTGTTTCGTTTCCTGTAAGGGAGACCCATCATCAACAAACACAACTTCCCACACTGTGTCAACATGGTTCCGGAAAGCTTCCTTCATTTGCGCTAATTTTTCATAAAGAGAATTTTGTCCGTCAACATGAAAATTGGGATGCCATAAACGGGCGCCGCTCCGGCAGGGAACGATCACACTAATCTTTTTGCGCGCGGCTATTTCTCGGGCCGCTTCTTTTTGAATACCCAATAAAATCTCCGCGATGATCTCCCGCCATCCGTCAGAGCCGACGAAAATAGTCCCATCCCAAGCCCATATAACTAATTGTGGATTAATGCGGTTAATAATTTCCTTAAATTTTGCTTCGTCCGTAAAATCTTTTATGATGATGGCGCTTGGATTGACTTCTAATAATTTTTCCGCGTCTTTTGACTGACGGGCCACAGCAATAAATGGTAATCCCAAATCTTTAGCTAAACGCGCGTCTTGCCTGCCGTCGCCAATGGACAAAACTCGCCGAGGATCAATTTGCTGTTGTTTGATAACCGCTTCAACGATTTTCTTTTTATCAAAAAGAGCCACACCCAAAGCCAAAGAACTCGGGCTCAGCTCAGCATAAACTTCTTCAAAATATTGCCGAACATTTAACGCGGCCAATTCCCAGACTTTATGTTCAATCGGCCCGCCGGAAACTAAAACCATTGGCGCAGACATGCTTCGCAAAAATTCCAGAAAATTTTCAACACCTTTGGCCAATGGTTTTTCAACTTCCCATAATGAAGATTTGGATTTTTTTAATTCCAATGTTCGCTCATTAAAAATTTGATAATATTCCCCGGCCGATTTCAGCGCCCGCGCCCCTTTTGTTTTTAAATAATCCAAAACCCATTCAATTTGCTCCAGAGGAAGAGATTTAGGATTTTGGCTCAGTTCCCCCGACCACGACCCCATTAAATCCCGCGCCTTTGTCCTCGCAGTCTTTTCTGTCAATTCAAATTTTAAAGCACTTTCCGAAGAAAAAACAAAAAAACGGTCTGTAAGATCACCCGTGTTTCTGGCAATCAGATTATTATTCTGTAATAATTCTATGGTGAGGGGTTCCGCGTCTCGTTCTTTCAATCTTAACAACGCGTGCAGAATAAATTCATGGTGAGCCATGATCTGGGAATATTTTAAGGACACATCGTTCGACAAATGCACGGCCTGAATATGGACAGCATTCTCAACGTAATCATACCACATCGACGAAGCATTAATTTCCGCAGGTTCGATAATGATATTTGTTTTAAGCGGCGGCCCGGTTACATAATGTGACATAAAGCCCATAATTTCTTTTAACCGTTCCTGATAAGCCGGATTCATTTGGGCCCATAAAGTCTCATCCCATTTAAAATTATTTTTCCCGCGAATAATGACTTGGCCTAAAGGCACAGGTGTAAAACCGGCCACATCCGCGGGGATTGCCATAACTTTATCCGGCGCGTTCACACGTGTCTGGTCTAAAAACTCCTTAATGTATGCCACCGTCAGCCGCTTGGTTTCCTTTAATCGGTTAAGCCCGTAAATCAATTTACCTTGGGGATCTACGCCATCAATTCTGGCATCGTGAGTCCAGGCCGGATCTTCATAAGGCAAGAAATCACCATGCGCGGTAATATCCTGAAGCGCGTGTACGCCCCGTCCTAAATAATAAAAAATTTGATAATGAGATGTGCCTTTTTGAGCAGCCGTTTCAAGGGCTTTTTCCAACATTTCTTTCGCAAAGATTATCCGTGAATCATTTTCCTGATCTCCTGCCCCATTAGGTTTACGGTTCATGTTCATATGCATACGTAGATATTGATATTCAGCGCTGCGATAAAATGGCACAAAATTCAGATAAGAATCGGTGGTGATGCAAGCGGAAGCCAGAAGTCGAGCTTCCCATTTATCGAATCCTGCTTTTAATGCCCACGCATAAGTTGAATCTACATAATACCGGTTGAAAAGCGGCACACCATAATGAATTTGGTTGGCTGCCCAATTAATCATAATGCGTCGGTCAAAATGTCCCCAATGATTGACCGGACAAATATAAAAAATAAATCCAATCGCCCGGCGTAAAAGGCTATAAATAAAACCATTGAGCAAAAGTAAATATTCGTGAATACGGTCAACAGCATGGGAAGGCAAGATATCTCTGCTGATAATCCCTGGCGGTTGATTTTTGAATAAACGAAATATTTTAACTTTGTGGTGAAAATCTTCAATCAGTGCGACTACGAAAAATTTCCACAATGCCCTTTGGATCGAGTATCCATAAATCATAAATCCCACAAAAAATATCACCGCAAACAGTCCGATAGGAATCGCAATGCACCCCAATGCGGCCCAGTCCAAGTCATTTCCTGCGAGAGAATCAACATACATTGTTCTGGTCCAGGCTTTTGATGAAACAGCCATGAACGCGGCCATGAAAATAAATTTAACAACAGAATACCCGTTGCTTCCCCCTGCCGTTTTTATCGCTTCAAATTTTATTTGTCTCAAAAGCCAGCCGGTTGCTTCAGCTCTTTTTAATTTACAGATTAAAGATACCGGTATTTGGTTTTCAGATTCATAATCATACCTATTAACCGAAAAACTTCCTTTCCCAACTAATAAAGAATGGTCAACAGCTTCTTTTTCTGCCATATCTCCAATTTTCACGACTTTATCTAATTCTAAACTAGTGTCTTTTAAAAAATGCTTTAAAGCTGTTCCCTTATTTAATCCTTTGGATGAAATAGTTATTGATCCTGAAGTTTCTATTGAACTGCTGCGTAAAGCGGTTAGCGGTAGTCCTGACAAATCAAACAACTGATTAATTCTTTGGACCATATTCATTTGATTCCCAGGTTTTTTAGGCCAAATATGTATTTTATATTTACTCACGGAATAATCTTCATCATAGGCCAAAATATATGTTCTCAATAATGAGATGGCGGCTTGGGTAACATATGCGGGTATGGTTTTTTCATAAAATTTACTAACAGATCCTCTATCTAAACGATAACCATACGCGCCATTGACAGGATAAATATAGAAAAATGGTAAAGTATGAAGATTGCAGCGAGCATGATTTAGAATTAGATTTAAAAATTTATTACGCAAAGAATCATCCGTACGTGCTGTAATAATACCTACATAAATTTTTTTATTTGCTAAATCCACTAATTGATCAACGATAAATTCTGGCAATTTACCTCGTTCATCCGTCAAAGTTTCATCCACGTCAACCACAACACCTTGATAACCCTGCGCCAAATATTCATTAAAACGATATAAATATCGGTCAATGTTTTCCGGCGAAACCTGGCTTGCTTGTTCATCATTTTTGATTGAATTCAATGCGTCAAAAATCAATTGCTTATTTATGGACGCTTTTCTGCCATTGTTTGCCTTATTTCGCATCAAATAATAATACTGCTGCACTTGAGCGGCTTCTTCTTGAGTATTAAAACCAATCACTTCATATGGATCAGAACAAGCAATTCCTATAACCGTCTCACCTAAACGAGTTAACAAAGGAATGATTTTTAAAAAATTTAATTCTGAGATTTTACCATCCATAACCCCGGAATCATTGATAAGCTTTTGATTATAAG
Organism: Candidatus Omnitrophota bacterium; assembly: GCA_015233115.1. Lineage (GTDB taxonomy): Bacteria > Omnitrophota > Gorgyraeia > Zapsychrales > Zapsychraceae > JADFYE01. The sequence continues at coordinate 70,422 of JADFYJ010000012.1, forward strand.
CAAACACTTTTCGCTTATCAAAAATGAACACGCTACTATCATGCTCACCAAATAAACGTTTTTGTTCAGGGTGTTCTTTGGTTAGAAAAATACCCTCGACCTCCCCTTGGTCATTTCGGGTTAATCCGGCATACGGCTCTCGTTCCCAAACCGTAGGCATGGTCATAACCGTATGATCTAATAACTGGTGAACAGCCAAAGCGGTTTTTAAAGTCTTATCTTGAATATTTGTAATATCACCCCACATCAGCAATACGTCTCCATCGAAATCTTTTAAAATGCGTTCACTGCTCATCAACGCAACGGCTGTTCCGGGGAGAGTTTTAACCACTACAACTTCCACTTGATACTTTGGATAAGTGGTTAAGAAATCGTTGATCGCGAACTCGTCTTCTTCCCTTACAACTAAGACTGGTTTAGTATCAATATTTTTAGTTGCTTCTAAAAGATGCGCCAAATTAGGACGTCCGGCTATGGGATACAACACTTTAGGTTTATCCGACTGCAGACGGGAAGCTTTTCCTGATGCTAAAATAACCACGCGTACAGGCCGAAGGGGTCGGTATTGCCCAATGTCCTTAATGCCGGCCAAATCGCAAATAATATTTTTAATTTTTCCTTCATAGTCATCAAATAAAATTGGATTATTTAATAAATACCTTAATTGATCTTTGGCCTTTGCCACCAAATCATACAGATTTTTATGGGTTAACCGTCCTTTAAAAATTCTATATCCAAGATCATCCAAACCCTCCAGACTACACAAAATTTCAGCCGTTAAATGCGAATCATGCTTCCCGCCCTTGCTAATCGCCGCTTTTATCGGTTCAATGCCCATAGAACAAATATATTCGTCATCAATCGGTATATGATGAGCTTGCACGACACCATCTGTCCGGTTTCCGTGATAATCCACCAAGACATAATCAAGGACAGAATCAACCCCCGTGTCTTTTCCGTCATTGAGATACTGCTGCAATTGACGCATATTTTCACCTACCGTCAATTTCCCCCTTTCACGGACTAAATTAGCTACGACTATTTTTAAACATTTTTTTTCCCGTACCGCCTGCGCAATGCCCTGGGTTATTAATGTGGGCGACAAGCTGGAGTCAAAAGTCGTGGGAGCAAACACAATCGCGTTAGTCCCTTTTATCGCGTCCAGTGCTACTTGCTCCGCCTGAGGATAAATGGCAAAGCGGTTCTTCATAAAAGCTTTCTTTTCGACGATAGAACAGCACGCGTTGAACTCTGCCATTTCATATTGATCAAGAGTTTTTCGTACTAAATATATAGCCGAAATTTCATCTTCCAAATTGCGGTCAACAATCTCCGCTTCACAATTTAATAATTGTCCCTGCTCAGTAATAGCCACCAGCCATAAAGGTTCCTGGTTATTTAAAACAATACTCCCTTTCAAATTAAAATCCTTAATCATTCGATTAATAGCCTGGTGATAATCTCCACCATAAAAATAAAATGCGCCCACAAAAATTATGTTGCGCACACCGTAATCCCTCAAATCATATGTTTTTCCATTTTGCTGTTCCCATTCATCTAGTCTGGCGTTAAACGCACTTAAATAATTTAAAATAATTCGCCGCATTGACGGGTTAAGTTTGTCGACCAATCTCCCCAGCTCATTACTTAGATTCCGTTCTGCCGTGACATCCATGATCATTTGACGATAATAATTAACTGAACCTGTCCGCCCCAATCTGTGCTCTAATAGCTGAGTCATATCCGGGTGCAGATCTTGAAATAAAACCACCCAATTTTTCGCAATGTCTGACGGTCCCAACAAACCAAAATTTTTTCTTATATCCCCAGTACTCTTGCCATCATCATAAGCATTTAAAAGCATTACCGGGTTTACCCCTTGACCGAGTAACCCTGTGGTCAATTTGTTTGAGCCTGTTCCTCCCGAAAATATAACCATAGAATTTTGACTATTTAATTTTTGCGCAAAAATTATTTCATATATCTTTACAAATTCTTCTTCTTTTTTATCCTCATTTGGACCTTTTTGAACGTTGGCCAGTTTTGCCCTCAAAACCCGTAAAACATCTTCTCTATTTTTTAAAATAGAGTGTTGTTCGATATAAGAAAATAGTTCCTGTCTACCCTGTGAACAAACCTCCAACAAACTAGTCTTATTTAAACAAGGCCTAACACTGACTAAATTTAATTTTTGAACGGTTTCCAATATTTGTTGTTCGTACATATCATTTTCGATAACGCTTTCCTGAGCACTACCAAAAAGGCCATCTGCTTTTTTTTCCTGCCCATATAAAATACTTGTTAACGGTCTCCGGTCCACGCCAAGACCAGAACCTTTTCTGGTCTTCGCGGTTAATAGTTTATTTTGTTCCGCGGCCACATATTGCTGCACATCCGCGCTGGAACCTAAAAGCATGGCATCGACAATTTCTAATTCATCAAAAAGCTTCACGACATCATACAAACCTAGTTCATCTTTTTCCTCCGGATTGCCGCGCAAAGATATTTGGACAATTTTTCCGTTTTTATTTAAGCCAATGATCGACATCGCGAACCGCGCTACATTTTTATCCCAAGTCGCCTCGTGTTGAGCTATGTGAGGACAAGCTTTTTGAATTTCGGATATGCGGTTCTCACCGTTAACCCTTAAAAGCGGTCCGGTCAGTGCGTTTTTAATATCATAAATGTCTTCTACTGCGGCACCATTTCTTATCGTCACCTTGCGGAAGCCTAAATTATTCGAGTCCAAAACAAAAAACACATACTCACCATTTAATGGCGTGAATTCCTGCTGGCCAATGCCATGCGCAGTTTTTGAGATAATTTGTCCGTCAACAATTAACAAAGTATTCGCCAAATAAAAATTCCCTTGATGTCCATTAACCGCAAAAATTAAATCCTTATTAGCCACAAATTCTTCTACGGTTAAACCCGGAAATTCCTTAAATTGCAACCCGTGATCCACCGCGAATTTTTCCAAAACAGCATACCGCGAAAAATCATACGCGCGTCCTTCCGGATCAAACCAAAGTTTCAAATCAATTTTAACGGGATCGAAAACTATCACCCTGCCTTGCGCAGCCTGATTATCCTTTTCAAATGAAACATCAGAAATCACAACACCATTGCCGGCTGGCCGATTCTCAGAAATATTAAATAGTGATAATGCATTAACATTTTGTAATAATTTTTTTCTATATATTTTTTCCTGTTCTTCCAAAAATAATATATGCCCAGCTCCTTCCTCCACAACCATCCCTGTACTGACATCCATTTTAATGAGCTCATACAATAATGGATAAAGCCGATGGTTAAAAACAGCGGCCAATTTCTCAAATGAAACTTTAGGATCCCGTACCACTCCACCAAAACAATGATTGTTTACCAGCCATGTTACATCGCGTACGACCCCGGCCCCAAAGCCTATTTCTCTTAATATACGACGGGTCATAACCGCTGAATATCGATTATGCTGTCTGCCTTTTTGATCCTTAAATGATTTCTGCCCGTCCGCATCTATTTTCTGCAACGCGGGATGTCCTTTTGAAATGTCGTGGAAAAGAACAGCCAGTTGTAAAATAAACTTGCTTTCTCCCAAAATCAGTTTAGGAAAATGATTAAATAGATGAATCGTATGCTGTAGCGCGTCACCTTCAAAATGAAATTTATAACCCTGATGCGCGCCGTCCAGTATAGATAAAAAGGGTAGTAAAGATGTCAACAGCCCATTCGTTCTTAAAATCTGCAGCGTTTGCCCAACATGAGGTGTCTTGAAAATATGTTCAATATTCAACCTAATATTGCCGGCATCTACAATCCCAATGCTGGCTAGTTCTCTTTGGATTTGTTTTAAATATAAACAGGTCTTATTAACTCCGGCTTCTTGTTTATCCGCAGGCCGTCCCGGTTCTTGAATAATAACGGCCATCCGCGTGTGATCAAATTCAAAACCATGGACGCTGAACTGAGCCAGAAGCAAAGTTTCATTTTCTTTGACCTCTATATCTTTAATCTCAACCGCCTGAACATTGGATACCTGCGCATTCGCTGTGCCTCCCTTAACCAAAATAGCTTCTATGCGGCTTCGCCCATCTTTATTATGCTGATGCATGGCCTCTTGGCCCGTTGCTTCTTTAATTCCCACTCCGATCGCCGCGGATTTAGGAGTAATGAGCGCCATTTTCGACGGCATAGCCATAGTTTCTCTATAAATTGACGCCAGCAACAACCCGTCCTGATCCCGGTAAACTTCAGCGGCAATTGCCCCATCCCGTATTATAAATCGGCCGTCCGCGGTTTCCTGTTCCCCCTCGATCATTTCGTGTCTGTCCGCGACAACCGCTAGCTCGTCAGTCTGCCGGTAAACCAAATATTCTGAATCTTTGGCAAAAGTCAGATCCATATGGCTAAAGGACGCGATAATATCCCCCGCTTTGACCAGGAATTCCCGACCATCCGCTTTAATTTTAACTACTGCCTCGCCGCTCTTTAAATAAATGACAGCCTCATATTTCTCATTCGCAAAACCGGTCATTGATGAACCGCTTCGATACGATCCGGTTTCTATCTGAATCGGATCATTAATACTGGTTCGCGCTTTATTACCTACCTTAATCTTTATCGCCACGTCTTCATCTTCAACTTCCACCAACTGCATCATGCCAATTTCTTGTTTCACTTGATCAACAGCGGCTTGGATATCCGTCGGAAGCTTACCGCGATCAACACCCTCGAATGATAAAGCCGGAATATAATTAAATCTCGGCTTAGCATAAATTTCTAATTTCTCGGCTTCATCAATTAAAGTTGCCAGATAATCAAGATCATCTAATAAATCCCCCTCAGGAATAAATGCCGCGCGGTTGAATGCTTTGACATCCGGATATTTAGTTCTAAACCATTTATCAAAAGTTAAGCCCATTCTTCTTTGCAAAGGCGGTTGTTGAATGAGAATCACCTTGTCTACCGGTAATCCTAAAAATTCAATCTTGTCGCGGGCTAATTCAACATTTTCCTGGCAATTGCGGGACTCAGTTACAAGATAAAGTTTTATGTTATTAATTTCAGCTTCACTCAAACCTTCTCCCCTAAGATATGCCCTGAACACTTGCTCCATAATTTCCGCCTCCGCCAACCCGGAAAGCTTATCCGTAGATATCTGAAGATATTTTGCCGCCTCTTCCACCAAATTCACTGTCGAATGCCCAATCCCGCCGACAAACATAATGGCATCCGCCTTACCATCCAAATATAAACGAGCCGTTTCAAAAACCGTTTCAAGATATTCGTTGCCGAAAGCCATAATCCAATCAACCTTGGCGGGCAGCGCGTCTCTTTGGGCGAGAAAAGAAACTAAAAAGTTTTTAGCTAAGGACGCGATACCAGCTACGGTTATAGTGCGCCTTATTACTTCTTCTTTTTTATCATTTAAAACTGTAATAACCCCTGGACCATTTTGAATTTTTCTGAAAATAGCATTTTCAACCGCGGATGGCTTTTCAGTAGGAACTTCAGATTCGATAAACTTAATATCTACAAAACCTTCTTGTTGCGTTGCCGGTGGAGCGTTAGCTTGAACAACATTTTTAGTCTGCTCTAATATTGCGTCGATTTTTGTTTGGTAACAAGCTTTACTATTTGCACCGGTCAGCATCAAAACAACATGTTTAACACCGATACGAATTAAGTATTCTTTCAAGTTTTGTAAAGCCACATAAGGAGTAACGGCTCCTCCTTCTGCGGCAATTCCCGCAAACAAAAACTCTTTTGCCGCATCATAAATATGTTTTGACGATACTGTGATCACCCCGTCACTTAAGGCGTTGAGTACTTCAAATGCTGTTGGCTCCAAAACTTTTGTATCCAAACTATCCTCTGCTAATCTTCCGGAATAATCAGTATAATAACCAACCAATTTCCCTGCTTTTAATGAACAATATGCATGTTTAGTTCTTTCGGTCTGAACAAGAAAAATCTTAGTCCGCGAATTTTCTCGTTTAAAAGCCAGCGTAACACCGCTGGCAAATCCACCAGAACCAACCGGCGCGATAACAACTGCTCGATTCAAATCCATATTTTTTAATTTTAATTGTCGTATAATATTTTCATTCAATGCGGCATATCCAGCAATAGTAAACTCATTGGCATGTCGTACAAAATACCTGTTCTCTTCCAGTTTAGACTGAGTTAACGCAGCATCATAAGCTTCTTCATAATTCATAAATTTTTGGTCTGTATTATCTTTATATTGAACAACTTTTGCGCCTAGCTCTCTCATTTTTAATATTTTAGTTTCCGGAGTATTTGCTCCCACATAAATAATTGCCTCTAATTTCCTCCCCAACTTTTCTCCTACAACCTTTACAATATAGCTCATGGCAATTCCTTGATTTCCAGTAGTAGCAGTTACAAAACTATCTATTTTGGAATTGCTCCTGGCAATCTTGATCATCTCATATCCGGACCAAGACTTAAACGACCCTGTAGGTTGTTCACCCAACTCAACAACAACAGTGTTTAAATCTTCACTTTGAAAAATTTCAGAAATCTTAACTTCAGATAAACCTAATACGTCACCCAATACTACCTTAGCCTCATCTACATCAAAAATACTGTCTAATTCTCCATAATTATCCTCACCATCTCTGACTAAAAAACTAAAATCTAGGTTTTCAGTATGGATTTTAAACTGTGGTTTTGATAAATAACGCACACTCCTTAACAATTTGTCCAACCGATCACTTCTTCCTATTAGTTCTCCCAATGAATAATATTCATCTTCCGCACATTCTAAATATTTATCTCTTATTTCATTAAAAAATTCCCGGCCTTTTGATCCGCCAAAATAATATTCATATGCCAAATATTTTAAAATATATTTTCGTGGATTATCCTTTAAGGTGAACTGCTTGGAAACCAACCTACCGCTTTGATCATGATGTCTGATCCAAAATAAAGAATCGAATTCACTTGCCCTCTCGATTAAATAATCTCTAATTTGTTCCCTTAGGTCAAGGTCAGTTAAATTGGCTTGATCAAAATACCTAAAGAAAAAATCAACTTCTTTTATAAACATCGTACCAAACGATATATCGGCAATCGATCGTTCCGGTATCATTCGTTTAATGTTCTCAAAATTCATATCCCATTCTTTAATGAATCCATTTAAAGTTTGAGCGAAAAACTCAAGCATGTTGTCAACATCTTCATCCGCGGCATCTCTAAGCAAATTAACATTAAAATCAAAATCTCCAAATTTCTCTACCCCTATTTTTTTTAATCCAGCCGCCAAAAAATCCAAACTCCCCCCAACCTCAATCGATATCAATTGAGGATATATTTCCTTTGTTTTTTCAGAGCTAATTCGAACAGCTTTTGAAAAAACGGCACATGGGAATGATTTTCTGTCCGTTAAATTATAACCATGATCGACTAAAGAAATACTTGCACGCATGAATTCTAATGTTTTTATTTTTAAGCGCCGGACAGCTTCTTCAATCACCTCATCAGCCACAATGCCATAAAACGCACCGTGATCCAACTCCTCTATCGTCGCGTCTAAATTATCTTTATTATCTTTGAATTTTTGAATTGTACTCGCGCAATTTATAGAAGCCTGACCTTGAATATCAGATCTTTTTTTAATTATTTTTCCCATATTTACTAAATAAGCTTCCTTTTCACTTGCCCCTTCAAGATGTGCTTGCTCATGCACATCAATGGCTTGTTGATAAAGCCTCGACAAATGTTTAAACGCGATATCGTGTGAATTAGGCGTAGCCAGCGGAGCTGTTAACGCTTTATAAAAACCTTTGAATAATCCATATTCCTTGATAAACGCTTTTAATATTTCTACCGCTTGCCGCAGAAGACTCCTGCCCCCTCTTCGCAAGAAATAAATACCAAACCATACTGTTCCCCAAAAACATACCGCACTATTCATCCAAATTTTTATATGTTCATAAACCACTAATACTTCTTTTAATTGTTCTTCTTTTTTGAGTTGTTCCTCTTTTGGCAGATGAGTATTCTTATCTCTATGCAATTCTTTGGCTAATTTATTTCGCGCGGCCTTCACTTCTGCCCAAGACGCGCCTTTTTGCAAACCTAAAACTTCAAAAGCAGGTGCTTCATGACCGTTATTTCTGCTTCTGCGCTGATTTTTTTGCTCTTCGGATTTCTTTTCTTCTTCGTGTTGTCGCTTTTCCTCTCGCTTTCTTCGCTCCTCCTGCTCTTGTCGTTCTTTTTCTTCGCGTTTTGCTCTTTGCTGCTGTTCACGCTCTCGGTTGGCCTTATCTCTTTCTCTTTCCTGATTTAAAATTTTTTCATTATAAATACTGACTAAAATTTTATTAAATTTCCCAATATCCTCTCCACCTTCTAAATTATAAGCTTCAAAAAATTCATTATTAAATACTTTTTCGCAATCAATATTTTGCTCATGCAATCTATTTAAAAAATCAAGAATAAATTCAACCCGTGGCTGTACTTCATGCTTTTTAGAAGAATAAAGAGCTATTTCTAAAACTAAGCCCTGCAATATCGTCGACATCCAGCTATTCGTTTGCGTCTGAATGCGCTTTAAAGCATCTAATATTTCTTTTTCCCCTTCAGGTTTGCCCTTTGACCCGTATTTTTCATTCAAATAATTTTCTACAAGTAACCGCTGTTGCTTTGAAAGATCGGCAAAAAGATCTTGGTCTGGTCTTTCTTTCGCTTTCCCTTTATTCCCGCTTTTTTGCTCTCGTATATATTTTTCATAAATGGTTCGTAATAATTCAAAAAATTGAATGTCCGTGTCTGTACCATTCAAAGCACTCAGCTCCACAAAAAGAACTTGTTCCCAATCAATGCCTTGTTCACGGATTCTAAAAAACACATCTATCAAAGCAACAAGCCTCACTTTTACTCTATCCAGAGGTATTGTTAAACCTCTGGCCGCAATTTCGAAGAAAATCAAACCTATCGAAGGGGATATCCCAAAATTAGTCGCTAAAATAAAATTCAATTCCATGATTTGTTTTTCAAATTCTACTTCAGCGTCCTCAGTTGACTTCCTCTCTGCCTGGAGAGCGCCGTCCAACTTATTTTTTTTATAAATATTAAAAAATCCAGCAATGATCAAAAGCCCAACACTCAGAATAGGAAATATTATCTCTATTTTTTTCTCATTTAAAAATTGAACGACCCCATAGGTTGCAAAACCTCCCGTAAAAATACCAACCCCAGTTAAATACCATCTTACTAATTTACGTTTTATGGACTCCTTATCGAGAGATTCATGCGAAATAATCTTTATGAACACGGTAAAAAAAATCATTAATCCTAAACAAAAAATAACGTTGTCAAAAATTGTATTAGTCAACCTGTCCTCACTGATCATCACCTTAAGAAAAACCATACCAAGCGCCACCCCAGCTAAACTCATCAACTTCCATCTTTTTACAAATTCAGAAATACTCTTTAAGGGCATTTTTTTCTCTATATACCTTCCTAAAAGTACTCCTATCAACAAAGATGCCAACATGGTCGGGTTAGGGTTCATAGTAAAATGAATAAACCATATCGCATAAATCCAAGGATTATGCTTTTGCTTATAAATTTTTTTTAAAACTAAACTTGTTATGAATAACGCCGGAAATGCTACAGAAGTTACTAATAAAGAGTTTTGAAAAACAACAGATAACGGAATATATGACGGCACAAACCATCCCCCCATACTAAATCCTTGGCCGCAAGAACTTCTGATTACAAATATAAAAAATAAAATAGATGGCACAATTTTATGGATATTGCTCAAACTTATACGAGGACTATTGTTCTTAGCTGCTTGCTTTTCAACGATTTTTTTTGAAGATATTACATTATAAAAATATCGACATTGTCCTTCTGTTTGATCAAGAACACTCGGGCGGGAGATTCCTTGAACGCATTCATGCAGATTGTTGTAAAAACGAATGGCATCCGTATCCGCAACTTGAACATCCACAAAAATCTGCTGAGCTCCTGTTTGCGCCACGTATTTGACTACTTCCCCCATCAACCGTGCTTCGACATTCCATTCCCGTTCTACCACTTTCGTTTGTAATTGCGTTGCTTCAGGTTTGGATTTGGGCTCCTCGGCAGGTGTTGGCGCCGCCTCAGCGCCTTTTAACTTTTTAATATTCAATAGATACGCGTTTCTCTCACTCGCCCCTTTAAGGTGTGCCTGCTCATGCACATCAATCGCTTGTTGATATATTTTAGGCAATAATTTAAACGCCCTGTCTCGTAAATTTGGTGTAGCGATAGGCCTTATCAAGGCACTGATCAATCCCCTCCAGCCATATTGCTTAACAAATGCCATCATAACAGCTACAGCCTGCTGCAATAAATATCCGCCTCCCCTTCCTAAGAAATAAAGGCCATAAAATAAATTCACTAAAAATATAACTTTCGCGCATTCTTCATAAAACTTTGTGGCCATCTTATACGCCGTATTGATATCCTTCAATCGTTCTTCCTGCTCAAACTTATCTTTTTCAGATTTATTCCCATTGCAGTCCGGGTGGAACAAAAGGGCCAATTTATGATAAGCCTTTTTTAGCTCTTTTAAAGACACTCCAAACTCCACCCCTAAAATTTCGAACGCTTCTTCTATAGATTTGACACCTTTTGCTTTTTGATACGTTTGTTCTCTCCGTCCTCTTTCTTCCTGTTCCCTTTCTTTTCTCTGCCGGGCATCTTCTTTACTTTTTTTATCTTCCTCGCGTTTTCGTTTGCGTTCTTTTTCAGCTGCGAGCTCTTGTCTTTCTGAAAGTTCCTGCATTTGACTAGTATAAATTGCTGCTGTTTCTCGACTGAAAGTTAAAAAATTCCCTTGTGCGCTCATCGCTGCAGAAACGATTCCTTTGATCACAACCTCCTGGCAATCAATCCCTGACACATTGAGCATTTCCACTAACTCCAAAACACCTAATAGCGCTTTTTTAACACCCTGCTTTTCATACATGAATTGCAATGAAACAAAAATAATAGGCTCCAAATAATCAGACATAAACCACGACTTTTCCGTCATGATTTTTAATATATTTAAA
>JADFYJ010000013.1:0-78976 GCA_015233115.1 Candidatus Omnitrophota bacterium
TTATTCGTTTCAAAAGATTTCGTCCCGTCTTCTGACTTAATTCATATTCAAACACATATTTCCGCATGAGCGAGCCTGCCCCGTACACATCAATCTCATTCACTAATTTTTGAATCTTATATTCAAAGGTTGATTTATAACTGTTGATAACATCAGGGCGAACACTCGACGATAAAACTGTTTTAACCCGGTACGCGCATTTTTGCGATGATACGTTAAATCCTGCCCGGTCAGTGCCAGGCTCGCCTGTATAAATTATTTCAAAACCCCCGTCCGCGTCATACTTCGTTAACATATAATTGCCATTCAAATCCTTCACTTCACTTAAATACCAACGGAATACATTGTTGCTGGTATCTTTTAATCGCGAGCTGTCAGCCAAAACATCATCCATACCAAAATAATAAGTTGTGCCAGAACGGTCAGTCACAGTCCAGCGGCTGCCGTCAAAAATAAATTTCATAAACGCGCCTTCGTTTTTAGCGCGGTATTCTGTGGACGAAATTTTAACCAATTCCATCGACGATCCGCCAACATTCGCTACAAATTCATCTGTACTGTCATATTTTGGAATGCCGTATTTAGTCGAACGTTCAATATATCCGATGGATAAATCCCAGCCCACCCCTACCAAACTATTTCCTTGACGCGGCGAATAGGAAACCCCTAAAGATGGCTGCATTCCTCCCCGCCCTGCTGGCGCGGAAATAGGAAAAGCAAACACCCCTGCTCCTGAAAAAGAATCAAAATGGAATTGCTGTTGTAAAGGCGCGGCTAGGGTACTATCTCCACCAGTTGAAGACATGGCTGATGCCGATTGCGTTTTAGAGTCGCTGGGTGATTTAGTATTTTTGGCAGATTTTCCCAACAAATCATCTAATGATGGTTTGGCTTTGCCCGTCGCAACTACGACTTTAGATTGAGGGGTTTTGGTTTCTTGGGATATTTCGGCATAAACCGTTATATTTATGGTCATGAGCAGAAACGTAATGAGAAAGGCAGCCCGAAATGATTTTTTGAAAGTTAACATACTTTTTCCTTTCATCAAATCTGCCATCCCCCCGGGAGCAGGAGTTAAAAACTAAATTGTTGTGGATGACACAATAAAGCATAAAACATTTTTTGTCTTTTGCCACATTACTTTTGTCATCTGTCCTCTAACAATTAAAAGTGGACACTTTTTAAGGTATTTTAATGGATTATAAAACGATCATTAATCAAATAATTGAAGCAGATGTATTTAAAGCAGAATTCCATACAACCCGAAATTTGTTTATCAGTTGTTTTAATTATTACCACAAAGGATATCGGTCGTCTGGAGGTGCGCCGTCTTGATCACTATTTCTTTTCTTACATTTCTTGACACAAACCAAAGCCACCACAATTATGACAAAAACAAAAATCGTTATTAGTATGATTTTCATTATTAAATGACCCTTTCACATAGGATTTTTGAAATAAGCGCATTCCCCTGATTTGTGCAATGGGCGCGGTCAACAAACAACCATTCTCCGTCTAAATGCATATCAGACAACGCGCGATTCATATCAAAATAATTAACACCTTGCCGAATACAAATGTCTTGAAGTTTGGAATTAAACCACTCATAACATTCATAATTTAATTTATTTTTCATCGCCGCCCAGCTTGGGCCTTGATGACAATCAAGCGCCTCGAACAAAGCCGCTTCTTCTTTGGATTTGTTTTTCTTGATCCAATCGGCCATAGGTTGTAACACATAATGAAATTCGATATTAAGAGCTTTAGCAAATATTTTCCAATTAATAATATCCCTCTCCAGCACAGCCAGCAAGTCGTCTTTATTGGATGCTTCCCCTCCTGCCTTTGGGGAAATAGACAACGGATTTTTACTAAATATTCTTTGTTTCAGTTCTTCCATGGAAATACGGCCATAATCCAGTGCCGTGCCCAAAAAGGGCTCTAAAACGAATTTCATCGCCTTACGTTTGAAGCACATTTGGCTCTGATTCATTCTTTTCGTATATTCACTTTGAAAGAAAAAAACGCCCAGCTCTTTAGAATAATTCCGCGACGTGTAATAGAGCAGTAAGTTATTCAAGCCGCTCATCACGACAATTTTTTTTATATTTTTGAGGTGTTGATAATAAAATAAAAAAAGTTGGAATTCCTGCGTTGAGCTAAAAGCCCGACCCCCAAAATTTAACCATAAATCAGCTGAGCGTTCATTCATGATCGAAGGAATCGTATATTTGTCATGAGTCGCGCCAACGCCAAATACCTGCGATCCCCCCACCAGGATACTAAATGAAATATCCTTTATATTTTTAAAATCCTCAATTTTATCTGCCCCTTTATATGTCACCCGAAATCCGCGCGAATCCGTATTCAAAGCTGTTGATGTATACTGCGGCGAATGAAAATACATCAAATACGGAACCCACATCTGACCGATGCTATCATAGTCCAACATTTGGGGAGTGAGGGCATAACGTATATGCTTCATTTTTTTCCTTTGCAAAAAATTACAATGTATTTAGGATCGCCCATAAATTATTAAATACGCATTCCGACAAGGCTTTTTGTCCCCGGCTATTCATATGGCCATCTAACCGATAATAAAGTTCTTTTTTTTGGGAAAGATATTGTTGTGAAAAATAATTCAAAGGAGATATCCAGCCGATCCCCTGTTCTTTGCAAAACTTCTCCAAATCACGGTCATTAACCTGAGGATCTATTCCGGGAATATTCATACGACGAGCATTGATCAACATTTGCGTATTTTCCGGTATAGCCATCACAAATATTTTAACGCCCTGTTTTGCGGCAAAAACTTTAGCTCTTAAAAACCACTGCTCCGTTGATTGAATCTGTCTTTTTCTAAAATCACTGTCTGTTGATAAAATCGGCCCCCAACCTTTTTTCATATTGTAGTTCGCGTAAAATGTATCATCCATACGCAGAATTCGTTTGATCACAGAAATAAAATACAGATCCTCTTTTTCTTTGGTGACAATTTTTATTCCTGATGTGCTGGAGGACTTATCAAAAGAAGGTTTGTCCTCAGTATAAAGAGGATTGGCTAATAGCGCGGCTGTTGCTAACTCGAAAATCACGAAGTCCGGTTTATAACGGCTATAAAATTTTTCCAAAAATCTGACACTCGACGGTGTATCAAAAGCGTTCATGCCCGCTTTGACAACATCTACTTTAAGACCATGATCCAAACATGCTTTTTCAAATCTCACCACCCACATATCATCATAATCCACTCCCGCGCCCAAGGTATGGGAACTGCCGATGATGAGAATGCGTTTCGTCCCTACCGGCACCGGAGCAGAATGGTCAACTTTATCGCGAAAACCTTCGGGGCTTAATTCAAATACGGTTTTAAATTCCGGTTTTTGCATCATCCACTTCGCGTTAGGCCGTAAAATTACTCCCACGTCAGGATCCATCAATCCAGGGGGTTCAGTTAGATAAACTGTCTTTGTCGGCTGCGGCCAAAATATTCGTAAACACCCTTCAGCCAGTCCGATTAAAAAAACCATGATCAATCCGGTGATCAAAAGATCCTTTATTTGCTTGAATAAAATACTATCACGCACCATGCTGTCTCCGGAGAATTTTAAATAATGAATAGTATGCTTTTACGGACCATGGATTTAATCTCCAAGATTTAATAATATAAGGCCGCGCTTCTTTGGCCTTCCCCAATTTGATTAAATCCCGGGCGGCCTGCCGGTAAATTTCCGCTTCTCTTAATCGGAACAAAAAATAATGATAAAATTTTTTCGGCACGTAGCCGTCAAAATGCCGTCTCACCGTATTTAAATGCGATTGAGTCTGATGTTCAACATTCTGGGAAAAAGAAAAATTATGAACACTGCATTCTCCTAAAACCTCATGCGTAAAATGGATAGGGCCCTTCTGAGCAAAACGCAGCCATAATTCATAATCTTCGGTACCGGTAAATTTCTGGTCTTCCAAAAACAAACCGACCTTATCGAGCTGAGATTTTTTAACCACCACCGCGGACGTCGACAATTTATTGCCGTCAAACAATAAAATATCATATGACGCTTTCGGCCCATAAGTCGCTCTTTCGATTCGGCCATTTTGCGACAGATAAACCCAGTTTTCATCATGACAAACAATTTCGCAGTCCGGATGATCTTTAAAATATTGCGTGACGGCCATTAATTTATCCGGATACCATGAATCATCAGAATCCAGGAAAGCGATATAATCTCCCGATGCTTTTTTGATCCCGTAATTTCTTGAAGCCGCGATCACCCCTTTATTGGCGAATTTATAATAATGAATTCTTTTGTCATTAAATGAACCCGCAATTTCCGCTGAATTATCCACGGAAAAATTATCAATGACAATTAATTCAAAATTAGGATAAGTCTGTTTGATAACCGAACCTATTGATTTCGGTAAAAACGACGCGTAATTATACGTCGGCATAATAACTGAAACTAACGGCTGATCCATATCCTACACCTGATGTGTTTTAAAAAATTCTAATGTTTGACGAATTTCGGCTTCATAATTATTCAGCAGGCGTAACCCCAAGGCCTGGATTTTTTGTGAATTATACTGAAACGGCGACCAAACCCCAGCGGTTTCTTGGGATCGGTTTACAGTCAATTCAGCCTTGATCCCCTCTTGCATCCGCTCATAAACGCGAATGACACGAAGCGCCACTTCTTCAATTGATAAACACTCATCACTCCCCAGATTAAAAATTTCCGTGCTTTCTTTTCCCTGACGTTCAAAAGCTAAAAAACAAATCGCAGCAGCAATATCTTCCAAAGTAATAAAATTCCGGTATTGATTAGACCGAACCCCGATAGTTCCGGTTGCTAAAATTTGCCGGCAAAAAGCGTTAAACGCTAACGTATAAACGCTCGACGCCACCTGTTCATCCGCCGGACATCCATATCCATTGGATAAACGCACGATCACTGCGTCCATGTTATATTGCCGGGCTTTTTCCTGAATAACCAGTTCCCCCTCCATTTTTGTTTTCGCGTAAGCATTTTGCGGACAAGTCGGAGATTGTTCCGTGATTTCACCGGTCAGAAGGCCGTAAATCTGAAAAGTGGATAAATATAACATTTTTTTAATACCGCGTTCTCCCATGGCCTCCAATAAATTGCGGGTGCCGTCTACGTTTACGCGATAAGCGCGTTCCGGATCTCTTAAGCATTCCGCCTGCTGCATAGCGGCCAGGTGCAGGACAATATCTGGAACAACGTTATCCAGAGTTTTAGCAATAGAATCTTTATCCGTCAGATTCAGCCGGAATACCGGCAAAGCTTTTGCCCAATCAGGGACGCTGGAACGCGTCGTTGACAAAAATAATTGTGCCTGAGGATAAGACGACAGGATATACCGCGATAACCTCCCGCCAATATATCCCAAACCCCCGGTGATGAGAACCTTCATACATTTATTTCCATTGATAAGGGATTGCCGGATCTTTGCTGTCTTTTCTGACACATTCCAGAGGATCATGAGGAATGTCTGTGCAATTCGCGATCATAGTTTTAAAATGCCCCGTTGTCGTGAAGCCGTACCATAACCCGGGTGGAATCATTATTAATTGATATTGATCTTCGCCTATCAAAAATTCTTCCACTGCGCCGCGGGTCAATGACGCGGGGCGGTCATCATAAATGACCAAATGCAAAGATCCGACCGGAACAGCGAAACACTGCGTCTGTAGAGTATGTTTTTTCCAGGCTTTAACCTGCCCAGGATTAACAAACGAAAAATAGATTTCACCAAAATTTTTAAATAAGGGATCATCCCGCCGCAGCATATGCCGGACTTCTCCCTTATCATCAGGGATCACTTTCAAATCTTTAACAATAACGCCTTCGATCATTTACGCTCCTATCCTGCCCAATTCCGAATTAAAATTCGAAATTGGGAGTGCTTAGTATGTCGCATGTAGTATGTAGCATCAAAATTTTTTAAATTATTTTTTAAAAATAAAATTAATTTTTTTCTGAAAAACGAAATTTTTCATCAACCACATACCACATACTACGCACCACATACTTCCTAATTCTTAATTTCTAATTCGGAATTAGGACATCCAGCCCGGTTTTTTTAAACGCGCCAGTTCCACATATTGCGCGATCTGAGCCAATGAATTGGTTTTCATATCTTTATGATCAAAATAAAAAGACCGGTACCATTGCGCGGTCATTTCCACTGTTTGGGTAAAAGATAAAACCGGTTTCCACGCCAATTTACGCAAAGCTTTATCAAAAGAAAGTTTCAATAAAGCCGCTTCTTCTTTAGACGTGGAACGGAACAATTCACATTTCGCTCCCGGCCAATATTTCATCATTTCATTGACCAGTTCTTGAACCGTGCTCACCACTTCCGCATCAGGGCCAAAATTAAAAGCTTCTCCATTAATTTTTTCAGGATTATTCAGTAAACACGCACCCAGCCAAAGATAACCGCTAATGGGCTCTAACACATGCAGCCAGGGACGGGTGGCTTCAGGCTTACGGATTTCCAGAGTCTTATTATTCGTCCAGGCCCGGATGCAATCAGGCACAATCCGGTCCGGAGCCCAGTCGCCGCCGCCGATCACATTTCCGGCCCGAGCTGTCACAATTTTTACACTTGGATGAGTTTTAATAAATGAACGAAAATACGCAGATACAGCAATTTCTGCGCAGGCTTTGGACGCGCTATAGGGATCTGCTCCGCCCAAACGGTCGGTCTCACGATAACCCCAATCCCACCCCACATTTTCATAGCATTTATCACTCGTAATCATGACTGCCGCTTTGACGCTCGTCGAATGCCGTAAACATTCTAAAACATTGACGGTTCCCATCAAATTCGTCTGAAACGTTAATTGCGGATTCTCATAAGCATTCATGACAATCGGCTGAGCAGCCAAATGAAACACGACGTCAGGTTGATATTGATCAAAAACTTTTTTCAAAACTTCATATTGGCAGATATCTCCCTCCACATGGGTTAAATCATTCTCCAAATGCAGAGCCTGAAAATGACATGGGTCAGAAGGATAATATTTTGAAAAACCCGTCACCGAGGCACCCATTTGGGTAAGCCACAGGGCTAACCAGGAACCCTTGAAACCAGTATGGCCGGTGATTAAAACCTTTTTGCCTTTGTAAACATGATCAAAAATTTTCATAGAACCTTTCGAGATAAATATTGCTCAAGGTTGATGGCAAAATGAATAAGAAACAATGGATAAATCAAATCATAATAAATATAATGCCTCGACGAAAAAAAGAAATTGTGCGCTAAAATTATATAATTGATAATCGGTGAAACCAAATATAGCAAAAGCATGGTTGCAAAAACTATAAATGATTGACGCATATTTTTTATCGCTATGGTGATACAAATCCCTGTGACTGTCAAAATCGGGATCTTTTCTTTATTCGTCCAGAAATTCCAGAACTGCCCCATATACACATCGTGATTCCCATAATTAAAATCCGAATGTTTACAAGATATGTAGTATAACGCTATGGCCATAGGGAGCACAAAGGTCATTAGTACATTTTTAAAAATATCGCGAAAAGATACCGACAAACCCCATTGCCCTAAAATATAGATCAGACAAAAACAGCATAACTGAAAAATAGACGCTGTCTGGGTCAAAGCTAATAAAATTAAAAGAATTTTTAACGGCCAGCGAATTCCCCGACACATAAAATAAGCTAATGAAGCAAACCATAATGAATTCCATAACGCATAAGGCCGCATCTCTGTCGCATATTGAAAATTAAACGGCCAAAAATAAAAAATCACCAAAGCCGCGATCAGACACAGGCTTTGTAACGCTAAAAATAACCCACTTTGGATTTTTTTCCTAATAAAGAAAAACACAAATAAAATTACGCCCGCGCCAATAAACAAATTCGATCCAATGGCACTCAAACGATAATAGGAATTCGATGATAAGCCAAAATAATGCACGGTTGATCCGATAGCGTCCAGCCCTCTTAAAACTAAATAATCTAACGGCGCAGGACTGCCTTCACCGCTTCCGCCGCGCAAAAGCAAATGACAATGGGGATCCCGAACAGTTGCGCTTAATGCCACAAATTCGTCGGCCCACATATTTTTTTTGTCCGCGGCTTTAATAGCCTTAAAGAAAAATATCCCCCCCATCACCAAAACCACAGCGATAAAAATCAAATCACTGAATTTCAGAGTGTAAATTTTTTTTTGTTCAGCCATCAGTTGACCTACCATTTCTTCCATTGAGCCTGCTGGTTATCCCAAAGTCCCTGCAAATATTTGTAATCACGGAACGTATCTACGCATTGCCAAAAGCCTTGATGCGTATACACTTTTAACTGACCTTCTTGGGCCAGACTGTTGAGCGCGGATTTTTCAAAAACACAATCATCCTGATCGCTTAACCGCTGAAAAACGCTCCGGTTTAACACAAAATAGCCGCCGCTAATAAAATTATTTTCCTGAACCGGCTTTTCATCAAATGACACCACATGATCGCCATCGATCGTTAATTCACCATAACGCGACTGAGGAGAAACACCCGTCACAGTTCCGCACTTACCATGACTGCAATGAAAAGCGACAAGTTTGTTCAAGTCTAAATCAATAACCCCATCGCCATAGGTCAGCATAAACGTATCATCCGTGATATATTTTTCAATCCTCTTGACCCTGGCTCCGGTCATGGCTTCTTTACCAGTATCAACCAACGTCACTTTCCAGCCATGTTCCGCATGCCGGGGAATAATATCAACGTTTTTGGTTCCCAACTCAATCGTAAAATCATTGGTTAGCATCTCATAATTATAAAAATAATTTTTTATAACTTCACCCTTATAACCTAAACACAAAATAAACTCTTTAAACCCGTAATGCGCATAGGTTTTCATGATATGCCAAAGAATCGGCATGCCGCCGATTTCCACCATGGGTTTCGGCTTAACTTCCGTCTCTTCCCTGAGACGCATACCTTGTCCGCCGCATAAAATAACAACTTTCATAGAATAATCTCCTTGATTTTATCAGCCATTTGCTCTGCTGCTGAAACCTGGCTTAAGAAAAAACATTGCTGGGCTACAGTGGTTTGCTGAGCGAGTGTCGGTAAAAAATTATCCGGCGCTTGCCTAACTTCCTGCCATATATGTTTTAATTGTTCGATAGATGAAAATTCTTTGACTAGCCCGATATCGCGAAAAACTGACGCGTCATATTTTTCGGAAACCCAACGCAGCACAGCCTTTCCTTTTAACAAAGACTCTTCACCCACAGTCGAATATGAAAATAAAATAAAATCCGCTTTAGATATATCCTCATCTAAAGATGTTCCTTTTGTACACTCAATCCGCTGGACATACTGACTGAACCTTGGATGCTTACGAATATCTGCCAAAGGATGGAATCTGAGCAATATCTTCACATCAGGCTGGTCTTGAAACGCCGCGTGAACACAATCCACCATATGCATTTCCGCGTCGACATCCATTCCAGACACAATCAATACAGTCCAATCTTTTTTCTCTTTTGGAAATAGCTGAGATTTCTGAATTTTAACATTCGTATAACGAGCAGAACCCGTAGCCAACACTTGTTCTTTAGTAAATCCGCTCTCCATAAAAATATTTTGCCCTAACTCTCCCATCGCAAAAACAATGTCAGGCTGAGGCATAGGATCATGATCCGGAATCCCCGCTTTCTCAAGTTTGGGATCAATCATATAAAAAATTTTTTCCCGTGAACAACTCGCGTGCTGCATATCTAACAGCATCGAAGATTGGCATCCTCCTTTAATTCCTGAATAAACGGCACGGGCAAAAATAAATAAATCTAAAAAACTCAAAACACATCTAGGAGAATAACGTTCCGCAAACCTGCGGTGCGCCAAAGAAATCAATTCTTCCCGGGGAATGGTCCAGTCTAAAAAACCTTCCCTCAAATATTTTTTAAATAACGGATAAAAATCCAACCCATCCACTTTAAACACCCTGTGGAATTCTTTTAATTTTTCATATCCCGCAAAAACCTGTCCATATTTAAAATTACAAAACATGTGGATGATATCCCAGGGTGTTAAGAATATTTGCGCAATGCAAAACCGGGCATCGCCCTGTAATGTGCCCACAGAATCGGCAATAGTCCGGCGTGATTTTAATACCCCCGCGGCTTGTTCAAACCACACTAACCAAAACGGGCTCAATGACCGCTTCATTAATTCGTCAGGGAGTGACTTGTAATACCGGTCCGACACTTGACCATTTTTGTCTTTACTAACACTGACCTCCCATAAACCAGATAAAACAACATTCCCGATTTTTTGCGGCGGCTTCAACAACTGCTTTAAATATAATGTTTCCAGAATCATCGCTAATGCAAATTTGGCACGCTTAAGCAATACTATCAGACAAGATGGCCCCGAGGCTTTAACTTGCAGACAGCTTTCCTCAATAAAAAATTTTTCTTTTAAAACTAATTCTATGGCCCCCGGACATCCAAACAATGATAACCGGGATGCTTCATCTTGAGACGCTAATTCCGCAATTGCTAAAACTTGAATGATCTGGTCAAAAACCGGCTGAGTTTCACAATCTTTTTCAGAAACTTTATGAAACCACCACACGCTCTCCCCGTATTTATTTTTTAAAGCTTCCCGGAAAGTTTTACCCGAAAGATTTTTTACGACACCGATTTGAGCGGTAATCTGTATATAAATTTGACGGGCGCGTTCTTTAAAATTCCGGCAAAATATCCGGCCGCGGATTATTTCACATTGTGGATTCGCCTGAATAAAATCTTCTTCATCCTTGGGCCATAAAAAACTTAATACTTTGACCCCAGCCTCAGGAGGATGTTCAGGAACATCCCAACATATCCAAATTTTAGAAGTATTTTCTAAAGACTGTCTCACTTTTTCAAACTTTCTGAAATTTGTTGAAAACAACCTAATAATCCCTGCCCAATATCCGTGTAGCAATTCGACGTAATTTTCTGACCAATTTTAGGAATATACGAATATGGCGTCATAGTGTAATGATCTGGATTGGTTCCTGGATGACAATCAATGGTAATCTTCTGCCCCATCATTTCTTCAATGGTCGCGATCAGTTGTTTTAACTTAATAGGATGATGGCCAGTAATGATAAGATGTTTATTTTGGTATTGTTGAGCCAAAATATCCACGCTCAATTGAGCCGCGTCTTTCACATGAACATATTCTCTGATCTCTTCTCCATCGCCAGCAATAGTCACTCTCTTTTTCTCTAGAGCCTGCTTAACATAACGATAAACACTGTTTGTTTCACTCGCCCGCGGACCATATAATGTTCCGTAACGCAAAATCGTGAAATCTATGCCATATTTCCGTTGAAATTCTTCAATGTATGTTTCAGCCGCTTGTTTGCTGCAGCGATAGAATCCGCCTTTTTCGCTGTAAACATAAATGGAGCTGGCAAAAATAAACCGTTTCACCTTTTCTAAACGGCAGGCTTCCAAAATATTCAAAGTCCCTTCTACGTTCAAACGCAGTGTATCTATGGGACGCGTAAGCGAAGAGTCTAAATCCGCCAACCCGGAAAAATTGTAAACCACATCCTTCCCTTTAATCGCGGTTAACACTTTTTCTGTGTCCAAGATATCAGCGACCTGCATTTTTTGTCCTGCATTGAGATAAGGCGAATGATGAACATCATAAATAGTCACCTCATGCCCCTGCTCCGTAAGACTATCCGCGACATGACTCCCCAAAAATCCTGAACCACCGAATACAATCACTTTTAACGGCATATGTACTCCTCTTTTGAAAGTAACCGAGTAACCGAGTAACCGATTAACAAAGTAAAAACTAACCAAACCGCGTGCCCCATGCTAACTTCAAATATTTCTCGTAATCATTAAGTAACAAAGTAACCGAGTAACAGAGTAACAAAGTAAAAACTACGCAAACCGCGTGCCCAAACACAAGGTTTGTGTTTAAACCGAATCACCGAGCGAGTTCAGCTCCGCTTAGGAGCTGCTGTTTGAGCGAATGATTTGGTTTAAATGCAAACCGCCCAACCGCGCGCTTTACTATAACAACCGCAATTTACTTTCTAATGCTTCTAAATCGTTTATCATGTCGGATACCAGGGGTATGACATGCTGATTTTCCTTAGTTACCCGGAAAATAAATTTTACGCCTGTGGCTTGTGCCGCTTTTAAATCAGACTCCCCATCGCCAATAAAAACCACTTCATTCAAGCCATAATGAAAATCCGCCATGATAGACCGGATGATTTTATCTTTAGTCGCCGGAGCGCCATGTATTCTTTCGAAATAATTGCTCAACCCTTTTTGCCGGACAATCAATTGCAATTCCGAATCCGGTGTTCCGGACGCGATAAAAAACTTATATTGGCTTTTATGTTGTTTTAAAAATTCTTCCGCGCCCTTGACGAGAGGAGCAGACACAACCTGCTCAAACACGATCTGCTCAAATTTTGACGAAAGTTCTTTTTCAATATCTGCCGTATAAGTTTCTTTCAAAATATGCTCATAAAAATAACGGAATTTCACAAAACGCGTGATGCCGGTGTTCTTCAGATGATGCGCGACACCTTGTTCAGCTAATTGAGACGGCCAAGCTGAAAATAACTGCCGAAATGCCGCAGTTTTAATATGCGCGGATTCGACAATGACGCCGTCAAAATCAAAAATCACTGCTTTGATCATTTTTTACTTTCTAAAACATCTAATAAATTTTGAACAGATTCTATTTCCATACGGATCCGGGCTTCCTGGGCATAGGATCCGATATGCGCAGTCAACACCACATTATTGAATTGGCACAATGGACCGGTATAAGGCTCTTGCTCAAACACATCCAGAGCCGCGCCTTTGATCTTTCCATCCTTCAAATATTCTATGAGCGCGTTTTCATCAACCACTCCGCCGCGGGACGTATTAACCAGCCAGCCTTTCGGTCCCAAAAGCTCCAGTTCATTTTTCGATATCAAGTGATCAGCTGAGTTGATATGTACCGTAATAATATCCGCCCAGCGCAACAGCTCTGGCATTTCCATTCTGGGGATATTTAGAAAATCACTTTGATGATACGTATCAAAATACGCCAGCTCACAGCCGAAAGCCTTTAATAATTCCGCCACTTTTTTTCCGATTCGGCCATAACCAATGATCCCGACTTTTTTCTCAAATAACAAATGCCCCATTCGCTTATGCCATTGTCCGCCGCGCAGTTCCCTATCCATCATGCTGATCTTACGCATCAAATCCAAAATTAAACCGACTGTCAATTCAGCCACAGCTAAGGTCGGCGCGTTAGGAGTGCTTTTTAATATCATGCCTTTTTGATTCATCGCGGGCTGATCCACATTATCAATTCCGGCGCCGCAGCGTGATATCACTTTTAAACCAGTTAATTGATGGATAACATCAGCAGTCAATTTTTCTGTCCCTGCCACCAACCCAATAGAACCTGATACGAGCTTAATAATTTCATCAGCTTTCATGGTGCGGCCATGCGGATTCAACTGGTATTCATAACCAGCCTCTCTGAGTAATTTTAAAGGCTGATCACTGTATTCAGCGAATGAACTGGTAGAAATAAAAATTTTACCCTTAGCCATATTTATCCCTTCACATATTGTTTTGCTAATTTATCAGAACGCATCAAGTCTTCCACCAAACGAAAATCTTCCGGTGTATCGACACTGTACGTTTCGTGCTGGGTCATCACCATTTTTACTTTATAACCGTGTTCTAAAACGCGCAGCATATCCACGGATTCAACCTTTTCTAATTCGGTTGGTTCTAATTCATTAAACTTCAACAAAAAATCCCGCTGAAAAGGAATAATACAAATTTGTTTTAACATGCGGAAATTTTTTCCGCCTTTTTTCCAGGACGGAATCGCTTCACGGGAAAAGTACAAGGCAAAATCATTCCGGTCTACTACGACCTTAACTTCATTGGGGTCTTCCTGTTCTTCACGCGAATCCATAAGCGACATCAAATTGGAAACTAAAATATTTTTATCATCAATTAAAGGTTTGACAGCTTCATCTATCATGTTGGGGAACAACATCGGCTCATCGCCCTGCACCATGACAATCAAATCCGCTTTTCGGCCCCGCTCTTTTTCAATTTTTAATAGCGCTTCCGCGACACGGTCTGAACATCTTTCATGGGTATCTTTGGTCATAACCGCTTTTCCGCCGATAGACTCAATATAATCTTTGATCACTTGATCACAGGTCGCGACATAAACCTCGCTTACTAACGTCGACATTTTGGTCCGGAAATACACATGGCCAATCATCGGCGTACCATTAATTTTAACCATAGGTTTGCCCGGAAAACGCGTAGATGCCATGCGTCCGGGAATAATTGCGATAATATCCATAAAAACTCCTCCTAAATTTTTCGTCTGAACAAATAATTAAAAACCTGTTTGTCCTGTCCCTGTCTAATCTTTTCGCCGTCTTGCTTATGAATCAACATTAATCCGCTGTCTTCAATTTTTTTAATTAATGCCTGATGCCCGGCTAAACTTTCATTGATTTCTACTAAAAGAGATTTTAGCCTGGTATTTTTTAGTACTTGAGCCGCGCCTTGAATAATATCTTCCTCGATTCCATCCACATCAATTTTTATGTGGTCAGGTGTTAGCTGGTACCGGTTTACAAAATTATCTAAAGTCATAGAAATCATGCCTTGCTTATAAACCGGGCTAAACGTTTTCCCCTGCTCGTCTATTTGTTGATTAAATTGATTCAAAGCCGCGCCCGCTTCAAATGACGGCATATATAAATAGCCCAAGGTTTCTTCCCTGGCCAGCGCTATGTTTAAAGCGGTCACTGAATCTGCGCATTGATTAAGAAAAATATTCTTATTCAATAACGCGTAATTTTGCGATTCAGGCTCAAAAGCAATGACTTTTACACCCTGTTTAGCGGCGTAAATCGAATATAATCCTATATTGGCGCCGATATTAAAAAAAACTTCTCCGGGTTTCATTGAATCCAGCCATTCAATTGTCGCTGGTTCTTTGCTGAAATAAGTATCCATCCTCCACCTGGTTGTGCTATTCGGGCAGGAAAAAACAAACGTTTGCTGATTACGCGTAATTTTATATATCGGCTGTATTTCTTCCGCCACACTGCAGGATGTTACGCTGGCTTTGTCCAATCCCATAATATGGATCAGTGATTTAAGTATTGTTCTTTTCCAATGTTTCATAAACGTTTTCCTTATTATTTTTTAATCTGTTTCAATTGATCCGCAACCATAGTTGCCAAGAAATAAGAATCCAGACTAAAGCCCAGGAAAGTAAATCCCTGCTGTTGTTTTTGTTTTAACAAATTGACATCTGGAGGAACTGAATGCGCCCCTGCGGTTTTATTTAATTTGCGGCACACTTCTAAATATCGTGCTTCTGCCTGCTTAACTTCGTCTCTATGAAATTCTCCGGGGAAGCCCATGGATGCGGAAAGATCATATGGACCAATAATACTGCCATCCACTCCCTCGACTGACAATATTTCTTCTAAATGCTTAACAGCATCCACATGCTCAATCTGCACAATGACCACAGCGTTATCTTTCAACCATTGTTTATAAGCCTCAAAATCCATGCCGAATTTCTGTGCACGCGCCAGCCCGACTCCACGTTTTCCCTTCATAGGATAATAAACTGATTCGACCGCCCGAATCGCGTCTGCTTTAGAATTCACCATAGGTACAATAACTCCATACGCACCAGCATCCATAACCCGTTTGATAATCAAAGGGTCATTCGCGCCTACACGCACTAAAGGAATCGTACCGCAAAGCTCCGCGATGCGGATGAGTTCCTGAGCCTGGCCAAACGTAATCGCCGAATGTTCCATATCAACCGCCAGCCAGTCAAATCCGGATGAGGCCATGATTTCCATGGTATTTCCGTCAGATAAAGTAATCCAAGAACCAATCGTCAATTGATTTTGCTTCAACTGCTCTTTTAATAAATTTTTTTTCATAGGTTATCCTTTTGAAATCAATAAATTTTTCATAGAATTTATTTTGTCATAAACCAATAAAACAATTTCCTGAAAACGCTGGTTAAATTTAAAACTTAATATCACCAAGATCAGTCCATAAATAAAAACAATCCCCAATTTTATGACGAGCCATATCATGGACACGGTTGAATATTGATTTAAAAATAAAAATAACGCCGCGATTAAAATAAAAACCGAAAAATTCCTGATTAAATAATACCTGCTCCGGTGCAAATGTTGAGACAAATAATACGTGACTAAAAAAGTCAAAAAATTAGAAAGCATGGACGCGAAGGACGCGCCGATAAAATCAAAACGGGACACAAAGATGTAATTTAAAACAATACTGCAAAAAATACCGAAAAAAGTCACAAAAGAATAAAAAATAGTCCGGTTTTTGAATATAAATTTCAAATTAAGGATTCCGCTGAGCTCTTGGAATAAATATGTCGACATCATCATCGGAATAATAATAAAAACATTACCGTACTGGGCACTCGCGAACACCTTAACGAGTTCACGGGCAAACAACGAGACTGTAAAAACAACAAACACGGAAAACTGGAAAAACAAGGCGAAAATTTCCGTAAGATCTTTTTGAATATTTGCGTCTTTACCGTCAAGCCTTTTGGATATCTCCGGTTTGACTGTGGTGACCACTGGGCGGGAAAACATGGAAAATACATTGCTGAATTTATCACCCAAATCAAACAAACCCACGGATTTCGCGGATTGCATCCGTGATAAAAATATTTTTTCAAGATAGCCCTGCACCCAAGAGACAAAATTTAAGGGCAATAGCGGCAAAGAATATTTCATAGCCATGGAGAAAATTTTCATCCGCCGCCATGAAAATCCGATATTTTTTCTCAACAAAAATAAACCAAAACCCGCGCCCAATATCCGGGCCGCTAATTGCAAAACCACCACATCCACCCAGGTAAATTTCCAAAAAACTAAACCAATTATTTGGAGCGGGACAATCAACAAAAATTCAAAGATCTCAGAGAATATAAGATATTTATTATTTTGCAAAGATATAAACGCTTCCATAAAAAAAGCGAAAAAATTAGAAAAAAACGCGTAAATAACCGGCACCAGGTATAACCAAGGTTGCTGCGCTGACGCGTCTTTAATAAAAAACAAAAAAAGCATTTTCGAAAAAGGAATACATACAGCCAAAACACTTAAGGACACTAGCAATTTTATGACAATGATAACTCCCAAATATTGACGGCACAACCGCGGGCACCGCCGATCATATTTCAAAATTAATCTGGATCCAAAATTACTTAATCCCAGATCAAAGAAACCCTGCAGCATAGCGGCTTGCACTAAAAATAAAGCAATGATGCCGTAGGCTTCCGGCTTAAGATATGCCGTCGTGACAGGCAATATCAATAAAGAAACCATCCGGACTGTCATCCGTCCAATAAAAAGCCATGAGACATTCTTAAAAAGAAATTTATGGCGTTGTCCCTGAGCAATACGATGTCTTGACATTCTCATCTATTCCGTAGGTTTTAAAAAGCGTTGTCCGATTCTTACCAACAAGACAATCCGCCATCTACCATCAACACTTGCCCGGTCATATACGAAGACAATTCCGAGCTTAAAAAATACACCGCGTTCGCAACTTCATCCGCCCGCGCCATTCTTTTCATGGGAATGCATTTTTTATATCTTTCAATAAATTGTTCCGGTTGATGATCAAAAACTCCGGCTGGGCATACCACATTGGCTCGAACATTGTAATCCGCCAAATACGTGGCTAAATACCGGGTCAAATTCACAATTCCGCCTTTAATCATGGAATACGCGGCCGGCATAGTCATTTCTGTGCCTTCGTAAACAGAAAAATTTGGGGCTAAGACTCCATACTGCGAACCCAAATTAACAATCACTCCCGCTTTTTGCTTCTTAAAAACTTCCGCGATGGCCTGGCAACAAAAGAAATATCCATTCAAATGCTTTTCCATATTCCATTTCAATGAATCAGGTTGAATATCTTCAAACTTATTGCCCCAATCCTTTGACCGGGGATAAGCATTGTTCACCCAAATATCAATTTTCCCTTCTTGAGAACAAATTTGCTTGATGGCAGCATTAATCGACATTGGATCGGAAATATCAATGAGCTGAAAACTGACGGCAAGACCTTCCCCTTTGAGTTCCTTCAAAACACTTTCAGTCTTTTTTTCATCTATGTCCGCGATCACGACACGCGCGCCGCCTTGTGCTAAAACACGGACGATGGCTTGACCAATTAAACCAGAACCTCCGGTGACAACCGCAATCTTTCCATTTAACAAAAACGCGTTAGATAGGGCCATGGGACACTTTTTCCTTTAATAAAAGTTCGACAATTTTAAAATCCACTAAGGAATCAATATCAATACTCCGGTCCTGAGGCATTTCATATAATTTGACTTTTCCGGAGATAATCGACTTTTGGTTCAGCAAAACCTCGGTTTTCCAAACATAAATCGACGCGTTCATGGCGTAAACAATAGGCGCGCTTTGCCGTCCTAAAATCACGGATCCGGCGTTTTTACTGACCTCGGCAAACCCTGCCTCATTAATTTCCACCATATTAAAATAAGGATTTTTATTGGAACGATAACCGGTTATAACGGAATCGCAATTTCCTTTTTGGATTAAAGCGATACACCCGGCAATGTCTTCCAGCAGTCTCAATGGAGAAGTAGGGTCTAGATCAACCACATATTCCGGATTTAATTTCATTTCCTTGATAGCATATTGCACGGCGTGTTGAAGCGCTGGAAGCTTCCCTGCCGCGTCAGTGGCTAATTCCGCAGGCCGTAAAAACGGGACTTTGGCGCCAAAGGATTTTGCGGTCTCCGCAATTTCAACTGAATCTGTGGTCACGATCACCTCATTAATCAACGGGCATTGCAAGGCTTGTTCAATTGTATAACCGATCAATGGTTTGCCCATTAATGGTCGGATATTTTTTTGCGGGACACCTTTAGATCCGCCTCTAGCCGCGATGGTCGCGAGAATCATAAACTTTGTCCCTCTTTAAAATGAATGAGTTGACGGAATAATTGTGCCGCTTCTGAAATATTATTCATCATGGTTTTCCGCTCTGTCACATGCGACAAAAAATATTTTAACTGTTCCACAAACATATCGTCCCGCTCAAACGGAAACACGCGGGATTCTTTATGGCCGCGTTGAAAAAAATCAATCCGCGCCGCCATTAAATCCGCCACCAAAGACTGATCCGGTAAATCAATCCGTATTTTCCTTTCCGGCGAAAAACTCATAAAATCCAAATGCACATTCACTCGAGTTTTTTCTGTAACCACCACAGCATCACAACAGTCTTCCGCGTCAACCGTTACTTCTGATAGGCGCTTGAGAGAACCATGTATCTGCGCGATTTTTCCAAATAGATATTCAATATAATCAAATTCATGCGACAATTCCAAAACCACGCCGCCGCCTTTATCTTTAAACGCTGAATAAGACTGCAAATGATCCTGATTGGGCCGCCAATCTGGCAGATACGAACTCGCGTTCACGCTGACTTGCAAAATTTTTTTATCTTTCAGATATTCTTTCAAAAATACGATTGCCGGATGAAACCGGAGCACATAGCCGACATACGATAGAACTTTTTTTGTTTGAATGGTTTGTTCCAACACATCCAAGCCATCCAGCGAAGAACCCAAAGGCTTTTCTAAAAAAACCGGAACACCCACATTCACGCACTCTTGAGCGGTTGAAACATGCAAAAACGTTGGGTTCGCAATCAAAGCCGCCTCTGGCAAATTTTGCCGAAACTCATCCCAAGACTGGAACATGGGACCAGACCAATCCGTCGGTTCCTGGCCTTTAAAACTGCGAAAAGCCCAGAGTTCATGCCCACCTAACTGACGCAATAAACGCGTATGACGCTGTCCGATTGAACCTAAACCAAACACACATATCTTCATAACTTATATTCCAGCCGATCAATGGTTTTATGGTATTCTTCCCATTGCCCCACATCCATATACGACTTCTCCGAAACAGGATAGACACTAATGTTCTCTCCTTTTTTCAACAATACCGCGATCAAATCCGGCATATCAAACGGTTTGCCTTTAGGGATATATTTCAAAGCTTTCTTGGATAAAATGTAAACACCTGTATTGACGGTAAAATCAATCTCAGGTTTTTCTTCGATATTTTGAATTTTTCCGTGTTCCTTAAAATGGATCACTCCGTAGGGAATTTTATGATGCTGAATAGTTCCGACTACCGTTAATAAATTCTGGTATTTACGGTGAAAACTCAACAAATCCGCGTAATCCGCGTTGACGATCACATCGCAGTTAGACACAATAAAATTCTCCGCAATATCCGCTGGCAGCATTTTCAAACTTCCGGCTGTTCCTAAAAATTCTTTTTCCCACAAATAATGAATTTTATATTTATGGTCGATATAGTCAAAATACACTTTGATCATTTCGCCTTTATAATTCATGGTTAAGAAAAATTCCGGCGCCCCTATAGCCGTAAACCGGTCAATGATCACTTCAATAATGGGTTTATCATTGACGGGGATCAACGCTTTAGGCAGGATCCGCGTAAACGGCCCCAAACGCTGGCCTTTTCCTCCGGCCATAATCACGACGGGAACATCAATTTTATTACGGGGAAACGTTGATTCAGACACCAAATCCATCCAGAAAAACACATTCACAATTTTTTTAAATTCATCCACCACCGGCAAAGCTTCAATTTTTTCCCGCACCATTAATTCTTTGATAATATCCTGATCCGTACCCTTTAAAACACTCCGGGGTTTAGCATTATAAACTTTCTCAATGGTGCCGTGCAAATTCCCCTGTCCCAACAAATAACGGCGGATATCACCGTCAGTCAGAACACCGCATAAAGCGTCATGCTTATCAACGACAAATAAAATTTTTTCGCCGCCCTCGTCCATACGCCTTAAAGCTTCACGAACCGTTATTTTTTTGGTAATGATCAGTTGCTGGATATCCATTTAGCTCACCTGTTGACGTAATTGCCATTTTTGATTAACTTGTTTCCACAAATGCGGCGGACGGGCCCGGTCTATTATTTCATAAAATTTCTGCTCTGTGACCCCCATGTATTCCAAATTATCCCGGAAATATTGTTTGGGGAATTCACCGTCAAAACGCTTGACCAGCCTGACCCCTTCATCGCGGGTAATATGCCCGTTACGGACTTCCTGCGCCGCATCGTAAGTCGCGCGGCCAATGCCGAATTTAATAAAATAAGTATAAAAGTGAAACCAGTCAATTTTGTCGTCAAGACTATTGTATTTGCTATAACTGCCTTCCGTTCTTTGGTCATTGGGATAAAAATCCGTATTTTCCACTGAATAATAATAGGCCCATTGCGGATCCCATCGTAAATAATAACCTAAATAATGGACTTCCATTTTTAAACTTTCCGCGGCTTCCGGCGCAATCGGCATATAAGGCTCAATATCCGCACGGGTGAGGCCGTAATCTGTAATAAGCTTTTTCGCGTTCACACCGCCTAAATAAATTTCTTCCAATCGCTGTTCATAGGTAAAAAATTTCGTACTGCGCGTAGCTTTGTCATTATCTTTAATCGGATTGCCGTATTCCGCCTCGTTTTCTCCATAAACCACTAAAGGAATTTTATAAAGCGACGCAACTTTCGGCGCCACATTTTTCTGCCCGATGATAAACGGCTGAAACGGGTGGACTAAATTTTCAAATGCCAATTTCGTGATCAAACGGTGCACTTTCTGGTTCGGCGTATACGTGATATTATCAAAGCCCGCGTTAACCCACGCCTCAAAATTTCTCCGGCCCGGAATTGTATAAAGGTGCGGCGCCCAGGTTACTAATAAAGGATTCATGTTGTATTTGTAACGCAGGACATGCGCGGCCACAATGCTGTCTTTTCCGCCGCTCCCGGGAACTATACAATCATAATTTCCGTCCGGACTGCGGAATCGCGCCAGCATTTTATGCAATTCTTCTTCGCGTTCCTGCCAATTGATTGATTTTTTATTTTCCGCGTAACGGCAAGCCTCACACACTCCTTCATTATCAAAACCAATGGTGCGTTTTTTACTGCTTTCCGTATTCTTAAACTCAACCACTGAAGAAGGCCGTTGATTAGAAATGACACATTTTTTACAATATTTAACATCAACAGGCAATCCATACATGCCGAATTCCGCTTTTTGTTCCATAACTGTCCCTTTATATGCTTAAAAAATTATCAATAATTTTTAATCCATGCGTCCGGCTTTTTTCCGGGTGAAACTGCACGCCAAAAACCTGATCCCGCTCAACCACAGATACAAAACTATGATCTATGTAATTTGATAACCCTGCCACATCTTTATAATTAATAAACTCATAAGAATGCATAAAATAAAAAACATCTTCAGCGGTCACTCCTTTTAAAATTTTAGATGGACGGATCACCTCCACATTCGCCCAGCCAATATGCGGGACCGGATGCTTGACCGGCATAAGCCTGACTGCGCCTTCAAAATATTTCAATCCCGGGGTTTCGCCAAATTCATAACCAATCTCGGATAGAATCTGCATTCCCAAACAAATGCCTAACGTAGGTACTTTTAAAATTTTATCACGCAATTCCTGGTAAAACGGGGCAATGGATTCCATGGCGCCTTTGTATGTTCCTACGCCGGGAATAACAATTTTATCAACAGATTTCAAATCCTGACCGGATTTGACTACCACGATTTTGACCTCTTTTTTCGCCAGCTCAAACACTTTGCGGATATTAAAGATGTTTCCGGCTTGTCCGTAATCTATCACTCCAATCACTTGGCTCATAACGTCACCTCGATTTCCTGACTTAACAAATACTCTTTGATTTCGCGAATCGTGATGCGGTCATAGTGCAGCATGGACGCGATACAAACCGCATTGACATTGCCATCTTTAATAACATCCCGGATGTGTTCCAATTGGCCGGCTCCGCCTGCGGCCACCACAGGCACTGACGCGATAGTAGAAATACCCGCCATGAGTTCCACATCAAAACCTTTTTGTCGTCCTTCAGTATCCACAGACGTTACTAATAATTCTCCAGCGCCTAAATCCTGGACTTCTTTCACCCAATCCATAACATCTTTCCCTGAAGGGATGCGGCCATAATCCGTGTAACATTCCCAACCGTCGCCTTTACGTTTGGCTTCAATAGAAACGGTCACGCATTGGCTTCCAAAAATATGCGCGCAATCCCGGATCAACTGCGGGTTAGCAATAGCCGCGGTATTTATAACCACTTTATCTGCCCCGCAATGCAGTAACCGAGCCACATCATCCGTCGTGCGAATTCCTCCGCCCACGCAAAAAGGCGCGACAATGCTTTTGGCCGTCTGCTCAATATACTCAAACAAAATCTCTCTTTGGTATAAACTGGCTACCGCGTCAATATAAAAAATTTCATCCGCGCCCTGCCAATAATACTTCTCAGCCAGAGCTTCAGGCTGACCCATTTTCCGCAGTCCTTCGAAATGAACTCCTTTGATCACATAGGGAGGTTTCACATCCAGGCGAGCGATCACACGTATTTTAGACATTCACTAACTCCTTGTTCAAATCATAGAATTCTTTTTTTAAAATTCCTTCTAAAGAAATTTTTTTTAATATTTTAACAATTTTAACAGCAGTCCCGCCTTTGCCATAAATATTCTTCACCAATTTTAACTGACTCTGAAATGACGGAGAATACAAACGCTGTAAAGCCTTTTGGATCGATACGGTTTGCGGGCCGCAATCAATGATACTAGATGAACGCAGACGTCCAGCCTGACGGTCACCGATATTGACTGTCCCAATCTTGAAACTCGGCGCTTCCACAATTCCGCTCGAAGAATTTCCCACCACCCCATCCACATATTGCATCATGGACAAATAATTCAACTGACCCAATGAAGTAAAAACTCTGGTATGACCTGGATGCCCCTCAACATACTTTTCAATGAGTTGGTTAATAACTTGACCATCTGTATCCGCGTTAGCTTTGGTAAAAAACACCATGGTCTCTTTTAGTCCATTCAAAGCCTGCAAAAGGTTCTGGCATTGTTCAGGGGCCGTATTATTTTCCAGAGTCACCGGATGAAACGTCACCAGCAAATTATGTGGTGCAAATTTTAATTTCAAATTTCTCTCTAATTCATCCTTGGACAACAATTTCAATAATTTCAAATTATCTAAACCCAAAGCCCCCACATTAAAAACACGTTGAGGATTTTCTCCTAATTGAATAATTCTCCGCCGATAAACATCCGTGGCCGCGAAATGCACGCTCGCCATCTTGGTGATGGAATGACGGATTGGTTCATCAATCAGTCCAAACGTTGATTCTCCGCCGGAAATATGCGCGATAGGGATCCGGCTGACCATCGCGGCTGTAGCCGCTGCCAAAGCTTCAAATCTGTCGCCTAAAATAACCAACATATCCGGATTCAATTTTTTCAAAGCTTGCGCGTATCCTTCCACCCCTCTGGCCATTGAGCGGCAAATGCCCACCGGAGAATCATCTCCCAAATGGAGGTCAACTTTCGCGTCAATCGAAAATCCATCTTGAACAATCTGCTGATACGTCATTCCAAATTTCTTGGATAAATGCGTGCCTGAGACCAATAACTGTAAATCAAAAGCAGAATCTTTGCTTAATTCCTTAAGAAGAGGGAATAGCAAACCATATTCCGCCCGCGTCGCGGTAAACACGCAGATTGTCCGCTTTCTCATAATTTATCCTTTTTGCGGATTTCCAAAATAGTGGCGTCATAAATTAACCCCATCCCATTGATAAATTTACGGCCTTCCGGAGTTATCATAGTCCAGCTGCGGATCGGATCTTCCTGCGGAACCAGATCAAAAGGCAAATGGAATTTATCGATGTGAGAAATTTTCATATTCATCTCATCCAATACTTTTTTAACCGTCTCCAATGAATGATTATTATACCCATATTCAAAATTTTGATTATATTTATTGTTGCGGTATATGGTCCGCACATCCACATCAAACGTGTTAAATAATCCTAAAATAAAAATGACACCGTTATTTTCTAAATGATTCCGTAAATTTAAAAGCGGCTGATGGATATCATCAAAAAAAGATAAAACACCGGACATGGTGATCACATCAAATTTCTGGTTGAGCTGAAAATTCTCCGCTTTCCCGCATTGAAAGGCCACCCCTTTTAATCCGGCGAATCGTTGCGCTGAATCAATCAATCCCTGACTATAATCAACTCCGGCTATATGTTTTATCTTTAATCCGGATAAATGTTTCAAATAATATAAAAACTCCCCCCGGGCACAACCCACATCCAAGACTGAAAATTCATGGTTTGGGTATACCCCGCGGATTTTTTCACCCATGCATTTAAACATTTCTTTAGGTTTTGAATAATAATCTTCATTCAAATAGATGTATTGACTTTGATAATTGTCCGCCATGTCTACCGCCAGATTTGTTTAATCATCATAAAAGATTCTGCTGCCTTGCATCCTGCTGTCGCTCCTCTGAACGTGGCGAGCGCGCGAATATTTTCTTCACTGCGGGGAAATGGACTCTCTCCGATTTCTCCTGAATATATCTTCATAATTCTGACCTTATCCTCAATAAAACCATCCATATTGACAAAATAATTCGGCACAAAAGTCTTTCCTTCATGCGCCGGAGCAAACTCTGTTTCGCTGAGAGTTTCCATCATATACAGCGTCTTTATAAACGGATAGCGAAATATTTTAGTACAACTATAGATCTGGTCAAACGCCATGCGATGATCGCTATGCACATCATACATAAAAGGCAAATAAATAATTTCCGGTTTAATCTGCTGAAAAACTTCTTGCACCTTTTCAATGAACAGATGCGGCGAAACAGTATCTAACTTACGGGTAGGAAAATTCAGTTGAAAGGTTTGAGACATGCCAAACTCTGAGGCAACCTGTTCAATTTCTTTGTTCCGCGCCGCGATTTGCTCGGCCTTATACCCTTCCTCTTGGCGCATAGCCGTCACAATCAGCCAATACACCTGATCGCCAGCTTGGCGGTGTTTTAATATGGTTCCTCCGCACCCTAAGGTTTCATCATCCGGATGAACCGCGACGACTAAAACATTCTGACTCATAAATAATCCCCTTTTTTTGGAAGGATTTTAAATTCATGCTCAACCAAACATATAGCGCCTTCACAACAACGCACGGTGATCTGCCCATTATCGACATTCAATATTTTCCCGAATTCATCATTTCCTGAACCCATTTCAATTTCCCGGACCCGCCAAATTTTAATTTCTTGCCCCTGATATAACAAATGCGCTCCCACGTAAGGCTTGGTTAAGGCTCGGACTAAATTATAAATCGCTCGGCTGTTCATGCAGAAATGAATCTGTCCATCCCAGGCTGCGCGCTTACGCCAAACATTGGTTTGGTCCCGGTCTTGTTTTATTCGAGGACAGTTCCCCTGCTTTATAAGTGGAATAAACTGTTCCATCTGGCTGATCGCGGTTTGAGTGACCTTATCATACAAGGTCCTCGCGTCATCTTCATAACAAATCGGAATCTTAACTTGATTAATGATATCTCCGGTATCCGCGCCCTCATCCATAAAAAAGAACGTCGAGCCAGTTTCTTTCAAACCCAAGGCCAAAGCCCATATCAGGGGATGACGTCCCCGGTTTTGCGGAAGCAAAGCCGGATGAAATCCTATAACACCCTGCGGAGCTATTGACAAAAATGTTTTTTTTAACATCTGCGAATTCCCCAAACTCATCACGATATCTGGACTCAAGGATCTCATCCAATCCAACGCGGCCGCATCATTAAAATTCTCAGTTACCAAACAAGGGATATTCTGTTCCCGGCAAAATACCGTTAAATCACAAAAATCCGCGTTAAAAGCAGACGATGGGCAAGTGACCACGCCCACCACCTCGGCTTTTAAAGCTACCAATTTGGCCAAAGCCTTTAAACTAAACTCCACATATCCGGCAAAAATAATCCTCACGATTTGATCACCTCATCCGCTTTAAAATCCTGCTGTGCTTTCCGTCCCATAATACGATCCCATAACATCGGATTTAATCCTGTACCAGGGCGTTTAACAGTTAAATTCTCCGGAGAAAAAATTTCACCTTTACGGATATTCACCCGGGCCACAATACTTTTCCGGATAATTAATTTATTCTTTTCTTCCGTTAAAGAGGGCTTTTTAACTCCATTCCCCATCGCTTCTTCCACATGCCGGATCGCCTTCACTAATTGTTGTAATTCCTGCGGATTCAAAGACGCTTGATGATCCGGGCCATCCATAGTTTTGTCCAGGGTAAAATGTTTTTCGATCACTTGTGCCCCTAAAGCCACAGCCGCTAAAGCCACTTCGATACCTTCCGTATGATCTGAATATCCAACTTTCACGCCTAAGGATTGACCGATCGTAACCATAGCGCGTAAATTCACATCTTTAAATACAGCCGGGTATTCCGTACAACAATGCAGTACGGTAATATTTTTCTTCACTGTTCCGGCTTGGACTAAAATTTCAACAGCCGTTTTGATTTCTTTTAAAACTGCCATACCTGTCGATATAATAATCTTTTTCTTTAGCTTTCCCATTTTCCGCAAATACGGCAGATTGGTAATTTCTCCTGACGGAATTTTAAGAATTTTTAATTTCAAACGATTTAATAAATCAATACTGGGCAAATCAAAAGGCGATGAAATAAACTCAACTCCTTTGTTCTGTGCATAACGCAAAAGGTCCTCATGCTGTTGTTCATTCAATTGAAACCTACGCACCATATCCAAAAAACTTTCTTGCTGATCCGTATGACGCAATTGGTAGGACGCTTTAGGAGTGGACTGACACATCACTTCTTCCGGCCTAAAGGTCTGAAATTTCACAGCATCAACACCGGCGATAGCCGCCTGATCAATCAGGTTTTTCGCCAATTCGATCTGACCATTATGATTAACACCGATCTCAGCGATAATAAACACCCGTTTATCATTCAATTTATGCTTTAGCATTTTCAATCACTTTCAATTTGTCTAATTTAAACGGAATATTCTTGATATTCCATTCTTTCTTCAATTTCGCGGAAACGATTTTTTGCTGACAACGCAGTCCGTCTTTGCGTAAAACCAATTTCGTAGCCTTATTCCCGTACTGCTTAACCATGTAACCCGCTATTTCCCCCAAAGTATACTGTTCATCGCTTCCCAAATTAAAAATACCTGAAACCGGCTGTTTTAAAATTTTCTTCAACACGGCGACGACTTCATCCGTAAAGATAAAATTAATCACTCTGTGTCCGTTACCGAATACCGTAATCTGATTGCCGTCACGCAATTCTTTGAAAAAAACCGGCAAAATGCGGTCAGGCCGCATGCCCTTGCCAATAATTTGCGCGAGCCTAAGTTGAGTCACAGTCATTTTGTCACTCAGCATACGTTCAAATAAAACTTCCGCGTTAAATTTTGCTAACCCATAAAACACGTCATTGTTCTCAACCATATCAACCGCACTCGACTCAGTATAAAAACCATCTTTATTCGGATAAACCGCGACACTGGAAAAATTAATAAAAAATTGAGGTTTGATCAATTCTGCCAGACGTGCCGTATTCACCGCGACTTGTAAATTATTTTTTAAAAGGTTACTATCTTTTTTTGCCATAGGATCGGCCATAGCCGCCGCTAAATGAATGATCCCGTCAATTTTCCCCGCCTTATATTTCCGGCCAAATGCTTCGATTTGTTTATCATCCAGCAAATTCAAATACAAAATTTCCGCGGAAACCAACGTTTTGTCATCTGTCAAACCCAAAATGTGATGATGTTCTTTAAGGCTGGCTTGAAGATGCTGTCCAATAAATCCAGTGGCTCCGGTTATAATTACATTCATATTTCTTATCCTAATATATTTTACATTTTTTGTAGTAGGGGCGATCTCCCGATCGCCCGTATCCATTCGCTTTTCAATTAACAATATGCTTTTAAGAATCATTAAAAAAACGATAATTTTGTAACGGGCGATCAGGAGATCGCCCCTACAACACATACTAACTTA
The DNA here is from genome assembly GCA_015233115.1 of Candidatus Omnitrophota bacterium. GTDB lineage: Bacteria > Omnitrophota > Gorgyraeia > Zapsychrales > Zapsychraceae > JADFYE01. Next base: position 29,153 of record JADFYJ010000013.1, read on the forward strand.
ATTCAGAATTAGAGCGATAGCAATCTAAAGGAACAAATAACTCATCAAAAAAACGCAATACAGCGCCAAGCTGCGGAACAGGCATCGGTCGTCTTTTTCCCTCTAACACACTCTCTAATAATATCACAACTTCATTCACACCCAGCAAGGTTCTCATATAAGTCGTTCCGGAGAAACGCGGGTTAATTTCAAATATAAACGGCCCTTGTTCGGTCAAACGCAGTTGATAATTCGCCGGACCAAATAAATTCAGGACTTTGGCTGCTTGAACAATATAGCGGTTTACGTCTTCGCATGTGTCATCACAAATCGCGCGGAAAGTGTTTCCATCTTTTAAATCCCTGCGCAAGCTAATGACACTTTTCACCTCGCCGTCCAATATCAATGACCCGCAGGTATATTCTTTTTCTATGGTGCCCATTTCTTTTTGGATCACCGGATTGGGGCATACCAAAAGGGCGTGATCTAACTCGGTTTCATTCTTCACGAAAAACACATTCCGAGACCTAAAACCTCTCCGCGGTTTGACAACGTAAGGAAAAGCATTTTGACTGATAAAAGGCTTAATGCTTTCCGGCAAACACGACGGAGCGTAATTCAGTCCCCGTTCCCTCAAACATTCCGCAGTCAGCCATTTGTCCTGGCAAATACGAATGCTGGCTTCATCCCCTACAATAATTTTCGCTTTGGTTTCTTGCTCTAACCGTTGTTTATATCGCGAAAAAATATCCAGTTCGAAATCCAAACCAATCAAAACCACATCAATGTTTTCGTGAATCAAAATTTTCTTAACCGCGCTGATCCATTCTTCTTCCGTGACTTCCTTTTTAAGAATATCCGGCAAAAGATACTGACTATCCGCCCAATACAAACCCACGGCGTGAGAAAAATAATCTGCGGCTATAATCCGGCATTTCAAAGAACTTTTGCGGATTGATTTAATGAGCGCCTGTCCAATAACTGAGCCAGCGCCAGTCACTAACACATTACTCATAAGATGCCTTTCATCAGCTCGAAACATCGGCCTAATTCTTCTACGCGGTGAACATCAGATCCGCACGAAACATAAGGATTATATTTTTTACATAACCGCGTCATAAGTGGAATGATGCTGGGCAGTAAATATTTTGAATTCCATTCTAACGCCATGGGTGTTTTCGCAATTTCCCTCACAATGCTCTCCATATATTCTTCCGGAAACTCGCCATGTGTGGCCAGTGACATCCCTGCCGGATGAGCCAGTACCTGAATCTTCTGACCTTTAATCATAGCAAAAGTTAAATCCCTTTCACGGCAAAACAAATCTTTCTTTTCCATAATAACTATGGAAACAAATGAATCTTCCCTGGGAATACTATGCACACTGCCTAATACCAATTCCGCTTTATTCTTCACTTCATCACTCATATCCACATCACCGTCTAAATTTAAAACTTTTGTTTCAACTCCGATTATAATTTCAATAGCCGGATATTTGGTCCGCAATTGAACAATCTCCTCGTAAAAATGGGGATAATAATCACTATCCCGACGCACATGTTCCGTAAACGCGATCTGTTTTAAACCTTTTTTAACCGCCATTTGAATAATCGCTTCCGCCCCGCACGCACCATCCGTCCATGAGGTATGGATATGGCAGTCCACTTTAATTCGTTCCGCGTTTAATTCATTAAAGCGATAAAATTTCATGTCCATTATCTAACTCCAACAATATTTCCTTTAAAACCTCTCGATAGATAATCTTCGCGGATAACTGGATAAAACGTTTCCGGGACGATAAAGATTTGTTCAAAGTTGCCGGAAAACACATTTTCAGATTTTAAGACTTTTTTACCGAAATAAATTTGCCCCTGCTTGCTGGTGTCATTATCAACCAGCATAAAATCAAAATTTATATCACACCATTCCAAAATATTCTTGAGCGTATTGCTCGCTCCGTGGACAGCGCCATGTTTTATTTTCAATAAAGCGCTGATACGTTCCAGCGTCAGGCTTAATTTGTTTTCATAATTGCTATAATCTCTTTTGGACGCGACATTAACAGACTGCCCCTGAAACTCAGCCAAAGCGTGATATTCATCCTGATATTTCACTAAATTTTTCAAAACAAAACCATTCCGCTCAAAAAATAATTTTAAGGACGCATCCGTAAAATATTGAATATGCTGGTGCATAAACAGCGCCGGAGATCCCGTCTCTAAATAATAATCCGCGTTATTCACGGAAATAAAGACTTGGCCTTGCGGCGCTAAATGACGACGAATAAAATCCATAAATCCTTCCAGGTCTTCCACATGATCCAACACATCAAACGCGTAAATAAAATCAAATTTCCGGGACAGATTCAAGTTCCGATCCGCAAAAGCTTTGACAAAATTTATGCCATCGGCAATGCCCGCTGTTTTCAAAGACGGTTCAATTCCGGTCACATCCTGAATTCCCTGCGACTTTAAGAACCGCAATATATAACCCTTATCACAGCCGATTTCTAAAGCAGACTGAAATGCCGTAATATCCACCAGCCGGTTAAAATGCTTAAGGATTTTTTCGCCCCGTTCTTTGCCCCAATTCCCTTCTCCCATGGATACAGACAACTGCGCGGCACAAGACGTATAAATATCCGCGAGCGCTGAACGCAATTCTGGAGTCACCTTCTCATAGACGTGGCCGCAGGCTAAACATTGAAATAATTGACACGGAAATTTACCAGCAGATGAGTTATGGTCATCCGGCGTATTCGTCGCAATCGAAGCCGCAGGCTGGTCTAATATCATTTGAGCTTCCCGGTTTCCACACGCATAACAACGCATCAATTTCTCCGGTCTAAAATTTTAATCAATTGACGGGCAATGTTCACAACATCTTCTTCCTGATTCAAAGTTGAAGACGGCAAGCATAACCCTTTTTCAAATACCTGATACGTGTTGGGAAAGCCCGACCGGCCGTTTTCTGAAAACATCGGAAATTCCGTGACTGGCATAAAGAATCTTCGGGTAGGAATCCCCTGTTCTTTTAACTGATTTTGAACACTGGCCAAATCTTTATGATCAGGAATGAGCACACTATTGAGCCACCAGGTACTTTGCGCTTTTGGTACTTCTCTTTGAAAAATAATATTTTTAAAACCACTCAGCTCATCCTGATAAATCTCATGATATCTTTTTTTCTTTTGTAAAAATTCCTTTAAACGGTCCATTTGCGCGAGGCCTAATGCCGCTTCCAGATTTGTCATCCGATAATTAAACCCCATTTCCGGGTGAAAATAACCGCGGCTTTCATCCCGGCCTTGGTTCACTAAAAACCGGATATGGCTGATGCTGTCTTTATCTTTTCCTAAAATCATCCCGCCACCGCCTGTGGTCATGATTTTATTACCATTAAAACTAAAACAACCCAAATCACCCAATGTCCCAGTCATGCGGCCGTCAAAACTTGCCCCTAAACTTTCCGTCGCGTCTTCAATAACAAACAGCTTGTGACGTTGTGCTATTTCCAGAATCTCCTTCATGGCGCAGGGATTACCAAATAAATGCACAGGAATGACAGCTTTAGTTTTAGGCGTAATGACTTGTTCCATTTTTTTAGGGTCAATATTCCACGTCATTAAATCAATATCTGCCAACACTGGCGTCGCCCCCACATAAAGAATTGGATTTATTGACGCCACAAACGTCAAGGCCGGAACAATCACTTCATCCCCAGGCCCAATCCCGAGTTGATAGAGCGCCATATGCAGTGAAGCGGTTCCGCTTTGCGTCGCGACCGCCCACGGAGAGCCCATCCATTCCGCGAAACGTTGTTCAAATTGCGGGATAAACGGACCGACTGTTGAAACATAGCCAGAATCAATGGCTTCGCACAAATAGCGTTTTTCCAGGTCACCTAAATTGGGGGCATCTAAAAATATTTCAGACATTGTAAATTCCTGATTTGTATCCCTGGATGTTTTTCGACTGACGAAACCATGCTATGGTTTCATTGAGACCGTCTTGTAAAGCGCAAGCAGGACTCCATCCGGTTATTTGTTTTAATTTAGCATGGCTGCCATATAAGCGTTCAACTTCGCTTAATTTAGGACGAAGCCGGTCTTGGTCTTCTTCAATCCGGGCTGATGATCCCATTAATGTAATAATATTCTGCGCCAAATCTCTAATCGAAATTTCCGATTGAGTGGCAATATTTATATCCTGGCCTATGGCCTGATCTGCTTTGGCGATTTCTATGAAACCTTGAACAGTATCTTTCACATAAACAAAATCTCTGGTCGGATGAACTGCTCCTAATTTAATCTGTTTAACTCCCGAAAGCAATTGACAAATGACCGTAGGTATAACCGCGCGCGCAGACTGTCGTGGCCCATAAGTATTAAAAGGGCGCACCATGGTCACTGGCAAATCAAAGCTGCGGAAAAATGACTCAGCTAAACAATCCGCGGCAATCTTGGTCGCGGAATAAGGCGACTGCGGCTGACGTTTATGATTTTCATCAATCGGAACATATTGCGCGGTACCGTACACTTCCGACGTTGAAGTCACTAAAACCCGCTTCACTTTAAGATCTTTAGCCGTCTGGAGAATGTTTAACGTGCCTTTAACATTGGTATCAATATAACTATCCGGAGAATGATAACTAAAAGGAATACCGATCAAGGCAGCCAAATGAAACACGATATCCACGCCTTGCATGGCTTGACGCACGCCATTCGGGTCGCGGATATCGCCCGCGAAAATCTCAATCTCCTTGAGCTGTTCCGGAGCTAAAGTATCGAGCCATCCCCAGCTATTAAAGGAATTATAATAAACAAACGCCCGGACCTGACAGCCTTGTTTTAAAAGCGCTTCAGTCAAATGAGACCCAATAAAGCCATCCGCTCCGGTCACTAAAACTTTTTTATGCGCAAGATCCATAATGTCCTTTCAATTTATCCCCGCTAATTGATATATATAATCCTTCATACGGTCAATGGCTTTGTCATCATCATACGCGTCAAAACTGCGAATATCTTGTTTAGAAATAATATCCTTACAACGAACTTTACCTGCTAAAACCGCGTCGATCTGAGCAAATAGTTTATCTTTATCATCAAACACAATTTGATTGAAATATTTGTTAGCTAACAAATGTTGACAGTTGCCAGTCTGGTCATAATAAAATGCGTCATATCCACAAATTAACGCGATGGTTGCCGGAGTATTGATCGACATGTTGATAGACACATCTGACAGACCTAAAATATTCTCAAAAGGATAAAGGGTGTCAACGACTACAAAATTTTTTAAAAGTTTTAATGCATCGGTAATTTTATTTAACCGCGGCATATCCGCAGATAAAACCATATCCCATGGCTTGCAACTTTTAGGTTTTAAAACAATAACATCCTCTGGGTGTTTTTGGGCGTATTCCAGTATCACGCTGAGATAATTGATATAAATCTCTTCAGGAATATTGGAATCATTACTAAAAGACGTGTCAAAAAAAGTGATGATTTTCCCTTGAAATGAATGACCTGTGATGTTTCCGCGCAATTGCTGCCTTTCTTCAGGAGAAAACCGGCAACCTGCCTTATAAACACACCCAATCTTCACTTTTTCATCCACGTAAAAAGTGTGTCCGTAAACATTAAAAGTGTTATCCCCCCAGGACATATAAACATTATGCGCAGCGAATGATAAAACCGGATCTTGATAAGCCGTCAAATCACTCCAATTCACAATAACATTTTTTGTGCCATATTTATTCAAAACTATCGTCAAAATCACATCGTCATGATCGGAATGCGAAAGATGAACCTTTCCATCAAAATGGTTCATAAAATTCTCAAAATAAAACGCCCGATTATGAAATAACAAGGTGTCACTCAACATAAAAGTTTTATTTTTTAACGCATAACCTAAAAAAGTCACGGCCGGAGTCAAAAAATAACGCGAAACAATCTTTAAAAAATTTTGATTAATATTAATTTTTAACATTCTCAACCGCGCGGTTTGATAACCTTTTTCCTGAGCGTTTCGTAAAGCCAAATTACGTCCTTCGCTCTGATCTTCGAGCGCGTAAAACAAAACATCTTCTTTTTTAATCTTAGAGCTTTCCACAAAAAAATCATCATTCAAATATTTTCGTTCAAACCCAGTAACGCTTTCTTTGATAAACAAGAATTTTTTCCGTTGCTGGTTTAAAACAAAACCCCTGCGGACAAAATTCAGGATCATCTTGCCATAGTACATTCCTAGCAATAAAAATGAGGCATGGGAATTTATAAACTCAATTCTCACCTTTAAACCATAATGCTCCATGAAATATTGGGTTACAAAATCATTGAGCGGCGTCCGCACCATAACCAAGGTTGGTTCTTCTAAAAAATCCCTTTTCAATAAGTGCAAATGTTTTAATACCGCAAAAATTTGGCGAGACATCTGTTTTTTGACAAACGCCTCTACTTTGTTCGTCTGATAAATACGGTTATACCGTGTAATAAAATAATCATAATCCGGGCTGTGCTGCTTATAATATAAATCCAAAACACGCATAGTTTCTTCAGACAAATCATACCACAACCCTATGGTCTTAGCCCCCACCGATGGCAAGATCGAAACAGATTGCTCAAAATATTTTTTACCCCCAGGCAATTTCCGGAAAAATGATCCAAGCTTAGACGGGATCCCGGGATAAAAAACCGAAACTTTGTATCCTTTTCTCCACGCCCGAAACATGACTTGGGCATTTTCAACCAAATCGTTTCCTAAAATTAATATGTAATTGTTTGGCATAATATTTACCTAAAAATCGTATTGAGATACGGCTTAAAAATTTTCTCTGTCACTTCGCCTTTGGCGTGCATCCCATCAAAAAAATCTTTTTCTTTTAAAGCAAACTTTGCCGGGTCATACGATCCGATGACAGGTATCCCGTTCCTCAAAGCGTTATCACGCAACATCTCTTCCATAGTTACAATATTCTTTTCCCAATTCGTCTCTTTATATGTCACATAAGCAAAGGGGTCATAGGGCGGCAAAAAAAACACAATCTTAACTTTATCGTGCTGCATCATCGCAATGAAATGGTTCCAACGATCAAAAATTTTTGGATCAACCGTAAAATTATTCATAGACGTTTTCGCGTAAATAACCTGTTTCCTGGACCGGTCAACACAGGTCTTAGCGATATTTTCTCTATAATTGATGGACCCATCACTCAAAATCCGGTGCCAAGGCAAATGCTGATCCTCTCCTCTATAAAATTTTTCAAAAACATACCGATAAACTGCTTTTTGAAATTTGTTAAAAGAAAAAAGAGCAAAAAACGCGTTCTCTTTTTTCCCCTGAGGCTGATCGTTGGTCCACGGCATATTGATAAATTTTGATACTTCCTCTTATTCTTGAGCCAGATCTTTATACCGGTTTTGTTCATTTTTCGCGTTAAAAATCCAAGGATCAATGCCTAATATCACCACGGAAGGGATCAAACCTTTTTTTCGATACATCCAATAATAGATCAAATAATCTTCCAGGCTCGCGCCAGCCACACCGCAATTAAAAAAAGTATGCTCAGGAAAAAAGGATCCCCTCACTTCCATAGCGCGGCTGGACCCAAGGACAATAATGTCATCTTTATACGTCAATCCCTCGATATAATATTTTTTAACAAACCGGTCGCGGACAGACAATAAATCTCCGTCTAATACGGCACTTTTCCCCTCCAACAGGGTTTGCGCGATTTTTTGTTCTTGGTCTCCGGAATTCATTAACCGGTTAAAGAAACCCACGGCTAATAAAATGGGAAATAAAAATAATAATTTAATAAAAAATTTTTTCATTGCCTATTCCGGGGACAAGTACTTAATTGTTAAAATTTATCGCAATTAAGAACATGTCCCCGCATTAAAATTGAAAATATAAAAATTTAATCTTTTCAAACACCCCAAACAACAAAATCCAGGAAACACAACCGTAATACACAGACCATCTGATTTTTAATGACTGGCGTGAAATAAAATCAATAATATCTTCTTTGCGCTCAATCACATGCGTGACTCCTAAACAAAAAATCGCCAGAAACAATAATAAACCCGATGAAAGCTGGTGAAGATTGATTTCCTCATAAACCCTTTGAAACCCATGAGGGCTGAAAATTTTATCTAACCCGACGAATAAATGGGTCACGATATAGTATGCATCGTGCCGCGACTGAGCCCGGAAAAATATCCAGGCAAAACAAACCAAGCCAAAAGTCATAAAAATCCGCAGCCCCTTATGCAGGTAAACCATTCTGTCTAAACCAATCAACTGAACAAATTTCGCGCGTATATTTTTGGTAAAAGATCCAAAAAGCAGATAAAAGCCATGTAACACGCCCCAAATCATAAACGTAACCCCATGTCCGCCTCCCACTGAACTGCCGTGCCATATCCCGCTCAATAAAAAGGTCACCATCACGCTCATCACAAAGACCCATTTCGTTCCCCTGCTCCCACCTAACGGGATATACACATAGTCCCTGAACCAGGTTGATAATGAAATATGCCAGCGCCTCCAAAATTCCCGAATAGAGTCTGCCACATACGGACGGTCAAAGTTCTTCATTAATTTAAATCCCATCACCCTCGCAGCTCCGATGGCAATATCTGAATATCCGGAAAAATCACAGTAAATTTGAAACGCGAATAACACAGTCGCGATGATCAAAGACCAGCCCGTATAATCATGCGGGCTATAATAAATCGGATTAACAATATAAGCGGCCCGGTCAGCAATCACTACTTTCTTAAACATCCCCCAGGTCATTAATTTCAGTCCATAGGTCACATCTTGATAGTTAAATTTATGTTTTTCATGAAATTGATGCAGTAAATTGTACGGCCGTTCAATAGGCCCAGCCACTAATTGCGGATAAAACATGACGTATAGCGCGTAAATAAAAAAGTTTTTCTCCGCTTTTTGTCTGCCGCGGTAAACTTCGATCGTGTAGCTCATGGATTGAAACGTATGAAACGACAGCCCTATCGGCAATATGATCTGCGGAAAAATTCCTTTAACCATGCCGGTAAAATATTTAAAAAATACTAAAATTCCCACATTCGCAATGAGACTTAAAATCAAAAAAGTTTTACGTTTTGACCCCTGCGCGTTTTCAATATAAATCCCGGCGAAATAATCAATAACAATTAAAGCGAAAAGGATCAAAATATATTTAGGAATGAAGAACATGTAAAAATAACAGCTCGCGGCCAGCAGAAATAAAATCCGTCCCCTATGAGGAAAAAGAAAATATAAAAGGGTAACCATAGGGAAAAATATTAAAAATTCGACAGAATTAAAAATCATTGCTCAATCCTAATGTTACTCGATTATTGCCCCGGTCTATTTTTAAACGACTGAATCATGTCTCCAAAACTGGCGAATTGCCCTAAAGAACCATAATAAGCGAGATATAAAAATAATATACTTCTCAGTTTTCCCCATATGGCCCCATAGCGTTTGCTCCGTAAAAGTTTTTTGATTTCCAACCCATGTAATCCGCGGTAAACAAAATTTCTTAAATACGCGGCAGACCTGAACTCCGAAAGATTTACCAGATACTTATCCTGGCTGGTGACTTTAAGCAGATAATCCCGTTCATCTTTAATCAAACCTTCGGCAATCGCTTGATCATACATCGGCGATCCTGGATAAGCTGTCGCAAACCACACCTGAAATTGATCCTCGGTCATGCCATACTGTTCCTGCAAATCATAAAGATATTCCAGGAATTTAAATGTTTCTCTTACCGTAGCCTTATTCTCGCCAAAATGGCCAAAAAGAATATTCGTCCGGCTAATCATCCCATGTTTAAGCGTAAGCTCTAAAGCGCGCTTATTATCTTCTAAAGTCACTTCTTTTTTCATCAGTTTCAACATCTTAGGGCTTCCAGATTCCGTCCCATATCCGATACGTTTAAAATCCGCTTTTTTCATAGCTATAATCACATCTTCCGTTACCAAACTTGGTTTGCCGCCGCCGCAAGAAAAAGTTAAGCCCAACCCGGAAGTGCTGAGCGCTTCACACAGAGCAATAAACCATGTTCTATCAACAAAAACCAGTTCATCGTACAAGGACACACCCGTAATATGAAACTGCTCTTTCAAATATTTTAAATGCCGTAAAATATATTCAATGGAATGATGCCGCCATTTCCGGATCAGCCGAAAACAAAACGTGCAGGAAAAAGGGCAGCCCCGGGTAAAAATCATAGTGATGATGCGGGGAGACACTTTCCCATCAGCCATCTCTTGCCTGAAAATTTTTGTGGCGTATTGAATATAAAATTCCATGTCTACCAAGTCATAGGCTGGAAATGAAATCGTGTCGATATTTTCGATATACGCGGACTGTTGTTGAGACGCCTTAAAAACTTTTCCCTGCCGATAGTAAATATTAGGAACCAGTTCCCAATTTTTATTCCCGCGCATTTCTTTGAGGAGCTTAATAACTGTTTCTTCCCCTTCTCCCGCGCAAATAAAATCAATCGGCGTATAAGCTTGAATAATTTTTAACGCGGAAACCCCTACGGAGCCGCCTAATAACAAGGGAATTTCCGGAAAATTATTTTTAAGAATTTTACTCAAGCGTTCCACTTGATAATACGCGGTGATGATCCCGCTAAAGGTGATTAAATCCGGCTGAAAATTTTTGATTATTTCTAAAAGATTGATTTCACTTTCTGAATAGCGAACTAAATCAATCAATTTAATTTCATGCCCGGCATCCCTGAGTGCGGCAGCAATGTACAAAACTCCCAAATTTAAAAAAGCATGGTCATTTTTCGTTTTTAAATTAATCAAAATAATTTTCATTTTTCATCCTTTTTACTGGTCGGAATTCCACCGAGAGTGATCACTTCATACCTGACCCCTTTTATCGACATAACGCTTTGACAGTATTTTTCCAATCTATGAGCCAGTCATTTTTTACTAAAGCAAAACGATCACAAAATTCTTTCCTGGCCATTTGCACTTTTTCTGTGAGCCACCATTGTTTAGGATCATGAAAAACTTCCTGAATTTTAAGCGCTGCTGACAAGGGATCTTTGAACAATATACCGGCTGTTCTTAATTTTTCATAATAGGGTTCGGACTCGGGTCTCATGAGAAACACATTATGATCCCAAAACAAAATACACGGCACATTCATGACCAATGCTTCCAAATATGACGTCGACGGATGATCAATAAATACCATTTTGCATTTTGATAGTCTATCCGTCAATAAGCCCTCGCGAATAAATTTGATTGGCGGGCACATGTCTTTGATTTTTTCCTCTTCACCCCAGCCCCAGTCAACACTGTAACATCTATAGGATAAATTATTTTTAATTTCATCAGGGAGATGGCTGATAAATTGTTGCTTATTGATAAAATATTCTGGCACATCATCCGCGGATAACTCAGCATCAAAGCGAAGATAATAACGGGCAGCACCCGTTCCTACCATGATACATTCATCGGATTGCTGTTTATGGATGTCTTTCAGACGGCATAAATAAGGATTTGTTAAAGATTTAGTATTCGATTGTTTTTTATCCCATCCCCAAGTAAAAAAAATATCTTTTTGTAAAGCAAATTGTTCAAAAAAACAACTATGGGACCCGCCAAATCCCCCCCCATGCTGGAATTCCATTAATTGAGCGCCGTTTCGCATTGCTTCAGCCGCAAAAAATTTAAACGGCTCATTATATCCCCACCCAAACGCTGAACCGACAGCTTTGATATGAGAACCGTTCCTATTTTTTAAAACACATTCCCTATTTGAGCTATAACCCTCTAAATAAACTTTAGGTAAGGCTTTAGGTATTAATCCAGTAAAATATTGTTCAAAACCACTTGGACGGACAAAATTGATCGAAAAATCTCTCAAGGCCTTATTATAAAGAGATGGGGAAAATGCTTTTGGGAATATGTTCCTAAAACTTAAAGCCGTTAAACCGGTTTGAATTTTTAACCTTAATTTATCTTTAAAACTCAAATGTTGGGTTTGATTCAACACAATTTTTCCCGGAAAAACCTGATCAATACCTCTTAAAATAAAATTACTTAAGTTTAATTTCGAAGACTTTTGCTCTAAATTTTTTTTTGTATTCCATGGCACGTCTAAAAGTTTTTTTAATTTATGGGGGAAAAAATGCTGACAAATATCAGTATACAAATTCGCGTTGAAACAATCATCATTATTTAAAAAATAAACAAAATGAATCGTATCATTTATTTGTAAAAAATCATCTGAAACAGCAACCCCATTAATGAAACCGTCCGGATATTGCGCAAAAGCATTATCCAGTCTTTTATATCGATCATAAACAACATGAATAAAAGATAATAACCATGGCCCCAATAAAATCTGCCAATAACGATCAGAAAAATTTACCTGATGAATCTGGTTGAGTTCTCCCGCTAAAAGCGGCAGAATTTGTTGATAGACCTCATAACAATAATCGGCCGCCTCTTTGATTCTGGTTGTGGGCCTCCAGGGTGTGGGAATAATTTGACCATGATGTTCTTCATAATATTTTTTACACGCCGGATCCGTTAAACACCACAAACCTAAAACCAATAGTTTTTGTTGTTTTTCCCACGTAGACAAATGCGGCGTTATGGCTATAAACGATGACATAATAATCCTTATCTATTTCTGGCTTTTGGCCTGAAAATATATTTCGTTCTGAATATAATAAACCACTTGCTCAACCTCCGCGGGTGACATTCTGTTCATGCCACGAAAAATCTCCAGGTACTGTTGAAGCTGTTCAATTCGGGAAGCCGCTGGAATCACACTATTAATGGCCGGATTCGATAATATGAAATTTAAAGAGAACGGCAATACCTCTTGGGCGGTTAAACCAAAATGCGTCTTAATTTTCTCTAAGTTCTCCAATCGTTCGCGAAATAGCTCACCTTTAAAAAATTGACTCCGCGCATCCATGGGTTGAAATTTTGTTTCTAAAGTATACCGGCCGGATAATATACCGCTGTTAAGCGGAGACCGGATAATGACCATTTTTCCCTGTTCCCGGCTTTTTTTCAAAAATTCATGACACCCCACAAAAAGTAAATTATAAAAAATTTGTAGCGACGTGATGTGTTGATCTTCCAGGTAATAGCTGTCTTCATCAATAATAGAAATACCAAAATGACGAATTTTCCCTTCCTTCTTCATTTGTTCAGCAAAACTCAAAATTGAGTCATTCACGTCTTCCACTTGAGGCTTGGCCAATTGAAAAATATCAATATAATCTGTTCTCATGCGTTTAAGTGATTTTTCCAAACAACCTCGCACATAAGAAATAGAAAAATCCCGTTTCCCCAAATCAGTGATACCGCATTTAGTGGCCAGGCATATTTTATGCCTGTCCGTCGCAAACGCCACGCCGATAAAATCTTCCGCTAACCCATATTTATCCGATGTATCAAAAAAGTTAACCCCCTGATCAAACGCGTAACGCAATATACGCACCGCGTCATCTTGCGCCACAGGTTTAGCGCCAGTCCATTGCCCATCAATTAAAGTAGGGCCTCCGATCTGTGACGTACCAAAACCTAATTTGTTTATCTGGGCGATTTCCATGATTACTTAGCGCTATTTTTGTACCCTAAATTGCAATCCCGGCAAAAAGGGATTTTGTCATGCTGCTTTTGCAGATGGCATTCACGGATATGTTTTGATATTTTTGAATTCCAGCACTCCTCAATCGTCGTGTTTTTTAAATTCCCCAAATCGTATTCCTCTTTTTTGTAATGGCGAAAAGTCATACCGCAAGGTATCACATCCCCGTTATAGCGGACGATTAATAATTGGAATGCTCTAAAGCAAATAAATTTTTTTAAATCATCTGCGCTTAATTCTTCCTGACTGTTGACGAAATGTTTAAAATCAACCATAGACTGGATAGAAATCAAATTCACCTTATCCTTCCATAAATTAATAAACGCCTCCCGTTCATGTCCATTGTCCTTTTGAAGAACAAAGCTCACCCGGGTACGAATATAATCTTTTTTCATTTTCTTTTTTAACTCTAAAAATTTCATCACATTTTTCACCACGAGAGGATAATTGCCCCCTATGCGAATTTTGTCATAAGTTTGTTCGGTGGCCGCGTCAATAGAAAAATTCATCTTGGTAATGCCATTTTTAATAAGAGCCTCAGAAAGCTCTTCGGTGAGTAAATTGGCATTCGTATGCAGCCAAATATCAAACAATCCAGCATCCTGCGCTTCCTTCACCATGTCCGCAATGCGCGGATTGGTCAAAGGTTCACCTTCATGATCCATCATAATGGCCGACATTTGGTGTTGGCTGGCCTCTTTTAGCAATTTTGTATATATTTCTGGCTCTAAAAAACCTTTTTCATCAAACGTGCCAATCACTTCGCGGGCACACATAGGACATCGTAAGTTGCAATAATATGAGGATTCCACTTCCACGCAAAGGGGAAAAGGAAAAATATGTCCTTCAGAGGCCATTTTCCAATTTCTCCGGTATTCTTCGTATCGGGGAAACTGTCGATTCATGATTTTTTCCCAAGAAGGATCAACCGGATATTCACATATTTTATATGATTCATCAAATTGACTGTCTATGCCCAAGGTGACCCCTTTCTGTATATCGTTCCCATTAAATACCCTAATTATAATTTCACGATTTCAAAAGCACTATAACAGGATTTACGTTCCAAACCGATGATGCGATTAGAAAATAATATATAAAAAATAAATATGACCGGATACCAACACACCATCCAAAAAAACTTCAAAATAGTTCTAACCCCCCTGGGCCATAAATTAAAAAACCGGATGAGACCCTTTAATAAAGGACGGGTTTGTATATCGTAAATGTTCCACGCTAAAGGGCTTAATCCCCGCTCTTCGCGCAATATCCGCAGTCCCATCCCGGCAAATAATGCTATCCATTCTTTTTCAGAACGCGCCATTGAACTAATCTCATCATGGCGTCCATTATCCAATTTTTTAAAATATTCAGCCCAAAATCTTGATTTCATTTTCCGGCTTAAAACATAACACACAAAAGCCGTTTTCACATACTCACTATAACGGAGTATGAGCATCCGCCCTCCGGGCTTAAGAATCCGGCTAGCCTCTCTTAACGCGGCATCATGATCTTGCAGCCCATGCGGAGTGTAATAAAAAATTTTTTCCACAGAATGATCGGCTATGGGCAATTGCTCATAAGCTGCAACCTGCGCCTCTTCCGCAAAACCGATTTCTTTGATCTTCTGAACATGGGACTCTTTGGCATCCACCGCAAGACGGATACGAGGATAATTTAATTTCCGCTCCGGCCGCACCACATCCGCTTTATGCGTATCAAAAATATCTTTATTTCCCATATCAACCATTAAATACCGGTCAAACCATAAAGGAAAACTTCCCCCATGCATAATGTATGTAAACTCGCCATCTCCTGAGCCTAACTCAACAACATCGCCATCCCAATTAAAACTCGTCAACAGACTCGCCGTGAGCGTATCATTGACCGCATCAAAAGGTTTTAGATAATAAAGATTCAAATACTGCCACAATCTTTTCATCACAAAAGAATAATTCACTGCACCCATACAAAAATCCTATCGATTTCTTATGAAACAAAAATTTAACCACCTATACCTTTTTTAAAATCAAAAAATGATTAAGCCATAACCCTTCCAATCCGCTATTTTCCAAAACATAAATAGCGTCTTCAGGTGTATTCACGATAGGAAACCCGTGTAAATTAAAACTCGTATTCAATAACGCTCCCCGGCCCGTAATCTTTTCAAACGCTTCCAAAAGAGCATACACATCAGGGTTGACTTCCCGGTTTAATATTTGCGGGCGGGCAGACCTATCTGCCGGATGACAAGCAGCCGGCATAGCCGCATGCCCCTCATCAGTCGTCGCAAAACCAATGGTCATATGCGGACATTTCAATTTTTTGGGATTGAGCAAATAACGATCCGCGCATTTGTCCATAACCACGGGGGCGAAAGGCATCCAAAAATCACGGCTTTTGATCGCGGCATTTATTTTTTCTTTAGCCTCTAAACGGCTAGGATCAGCAAAAATGGAGCGATTGCCTAACGCCCTCTGCCCAAACTCCATACGTCCGGCAGAACGCGCAATAATTTTTCCATCCGCCAATAACTGGGCGATACTTTCCACATCAACACCTTTGCGAACTTCAAAATGGCGTTGATCTAGTTTTTTAACGGCCTGCTCTTCGCTTGCAAAATCCGCGTCCGGCCCCAAATAAAGATGCGGCAAATCAGCAACTTGTTTCGCGTCCCATTTTTGGCCTTTTTCTTGGGCTAGGTCTTCCGCTAAACAAATACCGCTGCTAATGGCCATGGATTCATCGCTTCCTGAGCCGCCAATAAACATTTTTTTGACTTCAGGTAATTCGGCAATTTTTCCCATTGCTTTAATATTCATCGCGACACCACCAGAGAGCACCACGGTCGAAATACCAAAATCTTTTACCGCATTTTGCACCCAAGCGGTCAGAAGTTCTTCGACCCAAATTTGCAAGGCCCACGCGATATTGTCAAACCGGACTCCTTCTAATCTGTCTCTAAACCAAAAATAACTATCTGTTGGTTTGATCTTCCATTTAAATTCATGGCCTTCGACATAAAGCGTTTCACGAAAACAATCTAAAGCCCTTTTAGCATATTTTTCTTTTCCATAAGGCGCCAAGCCCATTACTTTAAATTCATGCTCATTGGGTTTCATACCTAGTACGAGGGTAATATACCGATAAATGCGTCCTATATTACATTCCGCCGTTTCATAAACCCGCCGATAGGTTGCTTTATTATCAAAAATTCCAATCGTCGCGTTTAATCCATCACCCATTCCATCAATCGTGAATGCCAAAACCTCCTTATCGCGAAACGGTGACGAATAATAAGCATAAGCCGCATGGCACCGGTGATGTTCAATTAAATGTACTTTTTCCTCGGGAATAGCCAAATAATCCGCCACAAGTTTAGTGCGATCACGGTAAAATTGTTCCATCCGATCTGGTTTTTCAAAATTGGCTTTAAAATATTCACTCGGAAACTGGTCAAAATCGATTTTTTCCGGAAACGTTTCTATCAAAGACTTTAATTTTTTTTCTCCCTGGATCAAATAAGGTTTCCATCGGAAACGTTGTTCGTGTAAATAATCTTCGGTAGACCAGGTACTGCGCTTGACCAGAATATCATCCAGAGGACTTACATAACTGGCCAGGGCAACACCATCCAAATCCTGGGCGCCGTTTTTCAAATCTTTCAGACAATACTGAATAGCCTTCTCCGGAAAAGCATCTTCATTTTTCTTACGGGTAAAACGCTCTTCATGAACGGCCTTAGCGACCACCCCGTCAACGAGCAAAGACGCGCTGGAACACAACCCCCAATACAAAGACAATATTTTCATATTTACTCGCCTATTTTCTGTTTCCGATTAATATAATTTTGAATCTGAACCGTGCGGCCATTAACCTCCGCGGTTTCGTTAATTTCCATTTTTCGCGGATAAAAACATTTTCGGCACGGATCGACGCGCATGAAACCATCTTTTTGAAAATGCATCTGCCTGGTTTCATTGAGTTTTTCGCCATGCCATATGTCATATATCGATTGAATTTTGGCATCCCCAACAGGCCATTCCACAAAATCATCACTACTACACATACTGGCCCGCCCATCCGACGCGACCACGACACGTTGATATAATTGTGGACAATAAAAATTTTCTTCATAAACCACGTCATGATCCTTATGCAAATAATCAATCAAAGGATTAAACGCTATAAAATCAACATAAGGCGCCAAAGTATTATAAAATTCCGACGGATTAGGCCGGATGGCAGGCCAAACCCCCTGAATTTTTATAACTGGCTTCGTCAAACCATTTTCATCCTTATATTGTTTTATTTGTTTCAAGTGCTCCAAGGTGTCAGCAAATTTTAAAGGCTTTCTCACGGCCTCATATTCTGCTCCTACACCATCAACCGAAAGCGTCATCCAGTCTAATCCCGCTTCTGTTAACTTTTTAAAATATGCCAGATCAAGGCGAGAACCATTGGTTAAAAAACAAACCTCTTGAATACCTTTAGATTTAGCATAGCGAATAATATCTAACAAATCCGGGTGCAAGGTTGATTCCCCTATCCAGCTGAGCCGCAGTGAAAAAATATGACCTGAAACCTCGTCGATAATCTTTTTAGCCAAGGAAGTTTCCATAAACTTTTTATTACGTTTCTTCTGAAAATCTTCCGTGCGGGTCGGACACATGGGACACAACAAATTACATATGCTGGATAATTCCAAATCCACCAAAAGCGGCCAGTCCCTTACCTCTCCCTTTTGCGGTAACTCATCCCATAAACGCCGATATTCGTGATAATCAACTTCCCAACCCTTGGACATTTTCACGCGAAACGATTCAATCCTTTCCGTCGTCTCCAGCTCAAAATGTCCTTTGTTTACCGGAACATTTTTTTCTTTCGTACTCATTCTGCCTCCCCCAATATCTTAAAAAATTTCATGGTTGGTTAGCCTATTGATTGATTAAGCTGCATCTTTTTTACAATTTCAAAATAAGGACGAAGATCTCCGCCAAAGCTCAACTTAAACCACCCCCGCTGAGGACTATTCACGCCTTCTAAATCAACTTCATGGATCCCCTGTTGACTCATGACAGAAAAAGCATCCCAAAGAACGGCAGTCCCCGTATGCTCATCGCGTAAAGCCGGATCATTGGCACCAAAAATATAATACGCTCGTTTCGGGTCTATCCCGAAATACGCCATACTCCCTGGTTCGCCATCTTGTGTATAAGAAATAAACATTTTTCCTAAATCTGCGGCATAGGTGTTTACTAACAAATCCTTCATCTCAGTTAAAACATCATCAGCAACTTTAATATCCTGACGATTCATGGTGCGGGCGTAGAAATCCACAAACCGAGCGGCATCGAATTCTTCGACGGTTTTTACTTTCTTTTGAATGGCGTAGCGTATTTCTTGACGTCTGGACTTTGAGGCTTTTAAATAAATGCTGATATCTTCCAATTTTTGAGCTTGCGCAAAATCATGGATATCCACATAACTGGTATACCGGACATTTACAGAAAATTTAGGTAATTCTGTACCAAAGTTCACCCATAAAAAAGGACGCACATCAATGATAGTGGGATGTAAAGACAACTCAATTTTGTTATAGCGCTTCATGAGTTCATCCGCGGCATAAGTGGCGATCAAAAAACGTTCCGATAATATCTGATCGTGATTCTGCCGATGCATAGGAGCGCCAAATAAAATTCCGGTATAGATCACATAATCATGCGAACAAAACTCCTGGCCATCCGGTGTCGTCACACACAAAAGCGCGGCCCTAAGTTCGGCCCGATGATAAATATAATAAGGCTTAAAATTCCCACGCAAAGAACGCAAAAAATCAGAGTATAAAAACATTGTCCCGTTTTCTGAAGCAGCGACAAATATATCCCACTCTCGATCTAATTGAGTTTCAACCAAACGATATTCGTTAACTTGTTCTCTTTGCATTTAACATCCCGATAATTTCTCCGGAAATGCGATGAATATAAGCATCATCAATCTCCTGGTTAACCCATAAATTTAAAATATTAGCGCCGATCCACTCACTCACTATCTGCGGCCCGGAAATTTTTCCGCTCATAAAAAAACTAGCTGATGGCTGCCAACTGCTAATTTTAAAATTTTGTTTAAGCAAATGGCGGAATACCCGATTACGCTCATCTGAAATAAAAAAGTTAAACCGCCAGTCTACAGATCCCTCCGGAGGATTAAAAAACTCAACGCCCGACAGCTGGGCTCGATCAAAAATCTGCGTAAATTTCTCCCTATTGGAACGGCGGGCAGCAATATTCGCCTCAATGTTTTCCAATTCTGCGGTTAATTTATCCGCATAATCCAATGAAAATTTGTGCATAAAATTATTTTTAACTAAATGCATTTCATCCTCAAAACAGAGACATTCGTCCACTCGCCCTTCCAAAAAATATTGATTATAGATCTGCGTATGCCGACGGCTTAATTGATTAATTTTATCTTCAGCCTCTGAGGAAAATTTCCTAAATCCATTTTGAATAAAAACCATTTCCTCATAAAGTTTCTTATCATTAGTCAAGACCGCACCGCCATGTCCGATATCAATAATTTTTCCAGCGCCAAAACTCACGACCGAAATATCCCCAAAACTTCCCGCGGGCCGGTGATGAATAGTAGCCCCTTCTGCAAGAGCAAAATCTTCAATCAACGGGATATTATTTTCTAAACAAACCTTGGAAATCTCTTCAATATCACAAACCGCTCCATACGCATGAACAGCTATCACCGCGTCAATGTCCCTCACGTTTCTCTTAATCTCATCCAGCGAAATTCCCAAATTTCTTTTCGTGACATCCAAATACACCGGCAAATTATTAGAAAGCCTCACCCCAATCGGAACGTTCACACACACATTATTCGGGATGGCAATCCGCTTACTCTTTAACCCCAATGCCGTTAAAGCTAGCATAATTCCAGCCGTAGCATTCCCGGTCAAAAGCACATATTCCCGTTGATGTAATTTTGACAAAAGCTGTTCAGACTTCATGTTTTCTCAATCACTCCACATTTTTCTAATTTATGAATCACGGACGACACCAGCTTTTCTTCTATCCCTAAGCGATAGACCATGTCCGTGACACTCATAGAGCCGTCCATCACAAATAAAACCTTCAAAATCACATCCAATTCCGTCATTCGCATGTTACCAGGAATCTGTGCTCCGCCGCTTTCCGGATAAAGACCATGCCGGCTTAGCATCACTTCTCCGTGCGGTTCAACCCGGCGGTAAACTTCCCGATTTTCGATTTTATCAATAACCTTTAAATAAATCTTTAACGTTTGCTCAATATTCTCCGCAGATACAAAATTTAAATCATCTTGTGAGGTATGATATTGCGGATAATCATAATATTTATCTTTGGTCACACTCACAGTATTGATCCGAAAGCCAGGTGAAGAATACTGACGTTCATCACTCCCATGACCGTCAAAAGGGTAAATTTTATATTGTCCTGCTCCGTATTCGTCGGACAACACCTCAGCAACAATTTGGTTCAAATAATGATCAGCATCCCAACTTTGTTTATATCCCATCATTCCCGGACCGCCGGCCGTCGTGACAACAAAACCAGCCGCGATTTTTTTCATGATAGTTTCATTATGCGCCAAATACGCAACCGCGCCAATCGTTTCCGGAATCCAAATAAACCGGTAGCTGTAATTACATTTTTTTTTCGACAATTCGTCCGCTAAAAAGGCGGTTAAAACCAGACCGCTCAGATTATCATTCGCTAATGATGGATGGCAGATATAAGTTGAGATTAAAATTTCTTGCGGCTTTTTCCCCTTAATAAGCCATTCCCCATAGGTCAAACCGCCGTTTTTAAATTCAGCCTCGATACAAACCTCATACTCTTCATCCGCATCAATAAATTTTTTATAATCCGCGAAACTTAAACAAAAACCCCAATCTTTTTTGTAATAACTTGTCCGGTAAGGAATCGCTTGCGGATAATTTTCTAAATAATGTAAGTGCTTTGCCAGTTCTACGCCTTTTATTTTTTTACATACCGGTTCACTGTAACTAACCACATGCAAATTTGTTTTCTTAAAATCAATAATTTTTTCGCCTTGCGCGTTCTTGATCCAAGCATCCTGAATATTCCATTCTTGCGGAACTATCCAATCAAAAACTTTCTGACCCGACGGATATTCTCCGATTTTGAGCGGGATTAATTCTGATAAAATCCGCAATGTTTCCCTATTCCCTTCGCCCGTAATACTGCGGCAAATCGGAAAAAGCTGTTGCAAATAGTTTTCTATGTTTTGAACGCGATCCATTACTCTAACATTTCTTTCAATAATGCTGAATCCTCAGCAATCACCACTTTGGTTCTCCGGCCAATCACCTCATCAATCTCCCGGGGAGAAATACCGCACGCCGGACGTTTCCAAGTGAGATCTTCTTTTTCGATCACTTTTCCTTGAGGAATAGTCCTCGCTGCTACTAAACTCCGCCGCGCATTTTGCCGCGCCGGCTGTTCCGTGGGCCACGATACCACTTCAAAACTCCCGACTAATTCCAAAACCCGCGCCATATTTCTGCGGAACAATTTTAAATCATGTTTATCCATCGCGTGATAATGGTCATTTCCCGGGAGAGACTTGTCATGGGTAAAATGTTTTTCCAAAATCCTCGAGCCCAGCACCACCGCCGTTTCCATAGCCCGCATATCCCACGGCAGGGTGTGATCTGAATAACCAATGATCCTGTCCGGAAACGCCTGCTTCAAACCCAGGATCATGCCCAAATTGGCATTCCGGTTTTCGGTCGGATAATTAAGGATACAATGCAACAGCGCCAGGGGATTACCAAATGGTTCCACCCACCCCACCGCTTCTTTAACTTCCTCCAAATTCGACGCCCCAGTTGAAAGGATAATCGGTTTACCAAAGTTACACATCAATTGGATAAAAGGTTTATTAGTCAAATCAGATGATGATATTTTGTAAACGCGCATCAAGTTATTCAAAAACGTGGCAGACTCGACATCAAACGGCGTGCTCATGAATTCGATCCCTGCTTGATCACAATACTTTTTTAGTTCTTCAAATTCATTTTTCCAAAATTTATCGTGTTTTTTAAAAAGCTCATATTGGCTCCGCGTCGGCTCTTTCGTGGTATCCCAATAAGACGGAGAATTTTTCATGGCTAGGGTCTGGGCCTTGTAGGACTGAAATTTAACCGCGTCGGCTCCGCCCTCTTTGGCCTCATTGATTAAAAGCTTTGCCAAATCCATGGATCCTTCATGATTCACTCCAATTTCCGCGATCACATAAGGATCAGTCACCGGTCTTTCCTGAATCCATTGTTTATTTTTGAATATTTCCAAAATATCCATAGCGGTTATTTTCCTTTTAAGATATTTTTAATGATCTGCTCCGCGTCCATATCCGGCGAGACATTCAACTTAGCTAATTTTCCCAGATCTTCGGCCGTGTCAATATCCAATTTAAGCTCCGGGTGCCACAAAAATTTATTCAAAGGATCAAAAGTTTTAATAGAAAACTTATCCGGATTATCCCAAATGTAATTAAAAACATGTTCCCGCTGAGCCGGCATTTTAGCTTCACTGTTGATGCGTTCCAAAACGGAACGTGCGACCATCTCCGCGCCTAAACCGTCTGGAAATTTATTATTTCTGGGAATATGGTTATAAACATAATCACACGGGTTATACATATAAAAATCAATGAGATCATCAATGCATTCCCACGCTATGAACGGATTATCCGCGCAAACCCGGACAATATGTGTCGCGTTGACTTTCTGTGCCGCTTGAGCAAACCGGTCAACCACATCATTTTCACTTCCTAAAAAGACCGTACCCCCCTGTTTTCGCACATGATCCGCTAATACCTGATTGTCGGCTGTATCAGGAATAGCAACGACCACTTGATCAATTTTTGCGGCTTGACTTACCCGGCCTATCACCCAATCGATAAGCGGAGTGCCCCGCAGCGAAAGCAACATTTTATTGGGCAGTCTGGAAGCGCCCATTCTTGCCTGAATGATGGCTATGACATTATTCGCCATATAAACACCTTTCAATTTCCCGCCAAACTTTGAGTTTATTAGTTAAAAAATGAAATGGGCGCATCCGTTCCCACAACTGTTTTCTTAAATGCCCATCAGCACAGAGCGAATGCAAAGATTTTATAATTTTCTTTTCCGTCTTCCCTTTACTATAAAGGCCTAAAGCGATATAGCCGTTATCCTGGCAGGCAAATTTATGGGTTTGTTCCCTGTCGTGATGGGCAATGATAATCGAAGGAATATTCATATGCGCCAATTCATAAACTGTCCGGCCGTTTGAAGAAATTGCCAGATCCACCCGTTCCATCACTTTCGACATTACTCCGGTTTGATTAGTAAATGATATCCCGGAAAAACTGTTTTGTTCTATAAAATTTCTGAGGACGTCCACATACTCATAACCCGGGCCCGCTACCACATGCACCCGGATTTTTTGCTTTTGGCAAAAGGCATAAACCGTATTCAAAACAGTGAAAGTTAAATTACCGGGATCAGTCCCTCCAAAAGTTATTAAAATATCTTGCACCTTTTTCCTAAAAATATATTTTTTAGCTCCAATGAATTCATCCCGCAAAAAATAATATGAGTGGCCCCAGCGATATTGGGCGCCCGGCTTCAATGGCTCATCAAAGAGCTCATTAAAAACGAGATGGGCACTCTCGCCTCCCGGCCCTAAATCTTCAAAATTAACAACTTTGATCCCTGCTTTTGTCAAACTCTTAATGTATTTCGCTTCCGTATTAAGAATGTCATTGATTACGAGATCGGGCTTAAGAGCAATAATACGTTTAATGATCTGCCCTTTGGCACACACCTCGATAGGATAGTCATGCCCCGCGATCTTCTGAACCGCGTCTGTGCTATCCTTCTCACAAACAAAGATAATTTCATCTTTGGAATTCTCATGCGCCAAGGTCAAAGCCCGGTAAACATGGCCCATCCCCATAGCATTATTTCCAATCACGCGAAAAATAATCCGTTTTCGTTGTAGCAGACGTTCACAGACCCACCAATCCTGATAATTTTTTATCTCTAACCAGTTTTCTTCCAATAAATACGGAAACCACTGCATGGGTTGTTTTTGAGCAACCCGGGCCGCTTTAAAAAGCATAAAAGCCTTAATCTCAACGAAAAAATTCTGGTCATCTTTTTCAGTTTTCAATCCACCTTTATCATTAAGGACAAACTCATGCCTCGTTCCCTTAACTGAAACGACTCCATCACAATCTTGATTTTTAAAAAAATCATAAGCGCGTCTGAATTCATTTACCGGCACTAAAGGCGCGTACGGCCAAAAAACTAAAACATTTTCCTTGGACGCGTATTCCGCAAAAAATTTAGGCAGTTTCCCAATAAAATCATGATCATCGATTTTTAAAATTTTATCATAATAAAAAGCAATTTGGTTACGTTCGCAAATCAAAGAAATTTCCTCTGAATCCGTGATGACCAATATCTGCGCTAACGGAACCAGCTCTTTCGCCTTATCCATAATCCGCTGAATCAGCATGACCCCGTCTAATTTTTTAATCAGGTCATCCGCGAAAGCCACATTTTTTTTGACCGCCGGAATAATAATCTGGCAGTCTAAAATTTTATTTTCGTAACTCATTCAGCACGTCCTTGATCGCCTCTTGCAAATATAAAAATTCCTGATCGGTTAACCGATGCTGAAACGGAAAAGAAACCATGTTATCAAAAAATAAATCCGTATTCGGACAATTTGCCTTATCCAGCTTCAATTTTTTATAAAAATCATATCGGTATAATGGATAATACTGAACCACGCATTGAACACTTTTTTCTGTCGCCATCTTGCGAATAAAATCATCCCGCTTGCCATGAGTGATCCGTCCGGCCAGTAAATGATAATTATGCCGCACACTATCTTCTCTATGGAATTCCAGTTCAGAGTAAGATTTTAACGCGTCGATTAAAGAAATAGCCCGTCTGCGCTTTTGGGCATTGATTGGGTCCAGCCGTTGTAATAATTTTGTTCCTAACGCGCATTCCACTTCACCTAAACAATAATTGTTCGGCCAAACCGGTTCCCCATTCAATTGCGGCATATCCACATTACCCATGGCCGGAATCCAGTAATCTTGGCGTTCAAATGAAAACGCGCAATGCCCGTTATGTCGAAGTTGGGGAATAATATTGACGAACTTTTCATTATTGACTGCTAATACGCCACCTTCGCCTAAGGTGGTGATATTTTTATGAGAATGCAAAGAAAATACCGCCAAGTCAGCAAAAGTTCCGGATTGCTTTCCGTTAATACTCCCGCCAATCGACTGCGCGGCGTCTTCAATCACCAGTAAATTATGTTTTTTAGCCAAAGCCATAATTGAAGGCATATCCGCCACATAGCCGTACAAATGCACCACAATAATCGCTTTGGTTTTAGGAGACAGACACCGTTCGATCGTTTCTGCCGTCACTACTCGGGTTTTCAGATCAATGTCTGCCCATACCGGGGTGACGCCTTTTTTCACAAAAGGATACACCGACGAAGTAAAAGTATGAGCCGGAACGACCACTTCATCTCCGGGTTTAAACTGACCTAATTGAGCGCAGATTTCTAACGCAGCCGTCGCGTTGCACATAGCAAAACATTTAGGCGAACCAATATATTCAGCAAATTTCTGTTCAAATTCTTTTAGGTATTTACCCTGCGTCAATGGATCCGCTGTTTTCATGGCTGTCACCACAGTCTGGATCTCGTCTTCGGTATAATCAATCGCGCGCCCGCTAAAAGGAATTTTGTAGGTCATTGTTACATCCTTTTAAATAGTGAAATCATTTTTTCATCAGTCAGGATTTTTCGAAAGTCTTTACCTAACGCATTGGTCAAAGGTTTCTCGTGAATGACTGAAGAATTCAACAATTGCTGATATTTTTCATTGGATAAATTCGCGCCAATCCCTTTTGGTAATTTAACTTTTTGCTTAGTCATCATGGTCTGATATTCCGCGTATTCCGCCGGATAAAACTCTTCCAAAACATTCATCGCGTAACAATTGGCAATACCATGATGCATTTTAAGCGCAATACTTAAACCAGCAGAAACCGGATGGATTACGCCTACATTTCCAGCCGCGCAACCGCCCAGATAAGAGGCGATCATCATTTTTTCCCGGTTTTCATCACTCATCATATCGGCTGACAAAAAAATCTGCCGGCACATCTCAACCGCTTTTTCCGACAATGCGTCGACCACCACATTCCGGTAACTTCCCCGTAACGATTCCACACAATGAAAATATGTATCCATGCCTGTATAAAAATATTGATCCCTGGACACTGTCACCGAAAGATCCGGATCCATGATCAGCTGATCAAACATGGTAAAATCACTATTCATACCCAATTTAATTCCCCGGGCTTCATCTGTTAAAACACAAGTCCTCGACGACTCTGAACCTGTTCCCGACAATGTTGGAATACCAATTTTATAAATTCCCTGACCTTTCACTAAATCCCAACCCTGATACTGCGCGGCTTGTCCGCCATTAGTCAAAAGGTTGGATAAAGCCTTGGCCACATCCATGGTAATTCCGCCGCCAATACCCACTACGCAATACGGCAATTCACTGCCCACTTGATCTCTCAAATAATCAATATCGGTATTTTTAGGTTCGTCTTTAGTATCAATGTAAAAAATTATATCTTTTTTGCCCGTCGGTATTAAATTGATCAAATCCCTGCCTTTAAAAAAAGCATCAATACAAAATACGACCCGACCGTTTTCAGAATGAGGAACATTCTTCAACAAATCGCCTAAAGCCCGGATAGCTCCTTTACCAAATACATAATAAGGCACATTTTTAATATTGCGAAAATTCATGATATAATCTCCTCTCCGGCGATCTCCTTGATAACATAAACAATTTTATCTGCGGGAAGGGCTTCTAAAACAACAGCTCTGATCTCTTTACAAATCAACAAATGGCTTCCATCCCCGTGTTCAGGTAAATCCTCCACCTTAGTCAGATGATACGGCCCTTTAAAATGCTGACGAAAAGCTAATTCTAATAAATCTGCCAGATCATTAACTCCCACTACGACGAAGTTACTCTCGCCTTGAGTGTTAATTTGTTCAACCAGTTTTTTTAATTTTTCGCGGATGGTGCCGATAGAATTGATGGTCTTCATGGTGTAATGAATAGACTTGTTCATTTTTTCAGAAAAGCCTTTAGGGGTCAAAAGATATTGAACCTTTTGTTTGTTCAATTGCTGAACACGAACCATTCCTTTAGTTACTAATCTCCGGACAAGTAGATTAATCATGCCCAAAGAAATCCCCATACGTTCAGCCAAAACGCGTTGATTTACGCCTTCCCCACTGCCGACGATATTCACTAATTCAAATTCACGTTCATCTAGCATAACTTGCCCTCTGTTCATTAATTGAACAACGACACTATTATATTAATTTAATAACTTATGTCAAACAAAAAAGAGACATAAAATAAATAGAAATAAATAGGGACAGAAATAAATAGGGACAGAAATAAATAGGGACAGAAATAAATAGGGACAGACGCTATTTTTTTGATTAAAAAATAGCGTCTGTCCCTATTTATTTTTTATTTTATTAAAATTTTAATTCTATACCTGCCAACACGTTAAATCTCTCCGCCGGAAAATAATCACGAGTATTAGCAGTCTTTTTCACTTCATACGATGAGTATAATTTATCCAGCATATTGTTCAAAGACAAATATACCTCAAAGTTCTTAGTTGGCTTATAAGAAATTTTACTTCCCAAGACAAAATATGGCTTAGCTTTAGGCATGGTATTGCCTACATCATTGATAATATATCGCTGGCCAACGTAATGACCGAGTAATGAAAAATCAATCTTATCAAAGATCTGCCCATTAAATCCCAGGGCCGCTTGACTCCGGGGAACCATCGGGATATCTTTACCGTCAAATACCCCATTTATAAATTCCGGAATTTCATAAGTATAATTCATGAAATACTTCAATTTGCTTAACCACGAATAATTAACAAATCTCATAAGATCAAATGTGACACCATTTTCCGCCCCAATTCTACGGGTACGGTCATAATTCTTATCCTGGAACGTATTAGGATCGAAAAATATTTCATTTCGATTCTCAATCCAATACGGGGTGCAATCAAATTCGATCCAATCGTGATAATTATGTTTGACCCCTGCTTCAAATTGAATACCTTTCTGCTGATTTAAAGTTGTATCCAATCCACTCCAAGAACTGTACCATTCATCTGTCGCCAAAAAACGGAAAGTCTGCTGGACATTAAAATGCACATTCGATCCTGCCGCGTATTCATACCTGGTTCCTCCCATCGACACCCAGGCATTGGCATCCCGTTTAGTATCCGCGGATCCAT
The DNA here is from genome assembly GCA_015233115.1 of Candidatus Omnitrophota bacterium. Taxonomy (GTDB): domain Bacteria; phylum Omnitrophota; class Gorgyraeia; order Zapsychrales; family Zapsychraceae; genus JADFYE01. The sequence continues at coordinate 58,235 of JADFYJ010000013.1, forward strand.
TACGCTGATTAAAAGTATAATTGGCCTTCTGATAACGGGTACCGGCATTCGCGAATAAATGTTCCAATACCTCAAGTTCGCCGGAACCGTAATAGCCAATTTCATCTTTGGAGATAACTAAATTATCCGTATTAAACCGACTGCCGACAATGATGCTTTGATTAGTATAAGTATCAATTCCGGTCACCCAATTGACCTGACGCCCAAAAACCTGGGAATCAAACATGTATTTTCCTAAAATACCATCCGTCGTCATATAACGATCCGTATTCCACGTCCCGCTGAAAAAAGAATCAAAAACCTCCCGATTCCGATGAGTGTAATCCAAAGCAATTTTGCCGCCCTTAATCTCCTCGGGCCAAGGATTAATACTCACTGTTGCCTTGTAAAACTCATCATGGGTATTAGAGTGATCTCCAATATCAGCAGAGCCTCGTCGTCCCAAAGAGACTAATTCATTTTCATCCAGTCCTCCCGGCAACTGGTAATTATCTTTATGAAGACCATATTCAAAATCCAAACCTAAATGATTTCCCAAATCATATCCCAAACGGGTATTAAAATCTCCACTCACCACGTCGCTATTGGTTCGATACCCACGGTCATCCGCATACTTCGAATGGAAATAATAAGATAAACCTTTTTCCGATCCTGAGAGCTGTACATTTCCGCCCTTTTTGTCATAACTGCCATAATAGGATTCAACTTGGCCAGATAACTTTCCTTTGCCTTTTTTTGTAATAATATTGATCACCCCTCCGACGGCGTTATCCCCGTAAAGCACACTGCCTGCTCCGCGGATGATCTCAATCCGTTCCACGTCTTCCAACGGAATCTGTAAAAGATCAGCACCAGAGATGTCAATGGAGTTTGTTTTACGGTCATTCACTAAAACCAACACATTGCTTTTGGCGGTATCACCAAACCCGCGCATATCAATGGTCGTGGTCTTAACTGAACCCCGGTCATAAACATAAATCCCCTGAACCTGTTCCAAAATCTGCGGGACAGTTTTCGCCGTGGAATGCTCAATATCAAACAGATCAATAACTGTCACATTGCTGGACAATTTATAATCACTCTGACCGATCCGTGAAGCTGTGACCACAATCGGCGCCAAATGATTTTCTTCTGCGCTAACCCATTCTGCATTCACCAATACTGCTAATAAACATACCAACACCAACAAAAATTTATTTTTCATGTTTTCCTTTTTTTTACAATAAAAAATCCTCATCGAGATATTCAATGAGGATCAGTTAACCTTATCTATTTTTCCGGTGGATATGTCTCGCGCACTCCAAAGGATAAATACTTCGGTTGGTACTCTGACTCGTAATCGGGAGACACGAAACTTAATTTTAAAACCAAATTAAGTATCATGTCCCCCCCTACTTACAGTAGCGGGACTGTTCGTGATTTGCACACGATTCCCCAAACCGAAATAATTAAAATATGGACGTAATATTTATATATCAGTTTTTAGTTGTTGGTTATTGGCTGTTGGTTAAAAAAAATCGCTTTTAACAAAAACCAAAAACTATCAACCATCAACATTAAAACCAAATTAAATATTATGTCCCTCTTTAAAGAACAATTAAATTTTTACTGTCTGTACTTTCACTAAACTCATTTGCACAACTTTATGTAAAACCAACGCGTACACGACAGTGCTGACTAAAGACCATCGGAAGAATGGCACGGCCATGGCGTAACAATCTACCAAACCTCTCGCATCCATAGGATACATCCCAGAGGTCAACCAAACGCCTAAATTTGTAAACACATAAAACAAGGTTGCTGACAATAAACTGCTCATCACAACATTCCCTGTGGTTTTGCGATCGCGCAGATAAAAATTAAACCAGGCGATTAAACCGATACTGCCCCAGGTATACAGCACAGTCGCATGCCATCCCAAAATCATATCTGTTACTGCCATAAGAACAACCGGAAGCCATACCGCGTATTTTTTATCAACATACATCCCGCTAAACAGCGCAATTGCTATAACCGGCGAAAAATTCGGGACGTGAACAAACAAGCGTGAAGCAATACCTAAAATTAATAATCCGTAAACCAACATACATTTCTCCTCTTTAAAGTAAAAAGTTAGAAGTAAAAAGTAAAAGTAAAAACGAAACAAAAAGCTAAAATATAATCAAAAACAAGTAAATCCTTTTTACCACAACTATCTCGCATATACAATTAGATTTTTTGGAAATAATAATAAATTATTTGCGAAATAAAAATTTCCGTATAATATACTTTCAATGAAAAAAATACCTGACATTTTTAAAGAAAAAGCCCAGACCCTTTCTTTTGAATTTTTTCCTCCTAAGACGGAGCAAGGTTTTACAAATCTCAAAGAAACCGTCAAAGAATTAGCAGAGCTCAAACCGGATTTTATTTCCTGCACTTACGGCGCGGGCGGAGGCAATCGAGATAAGACCTTAGATATCGCGCAAATGATTCAAGATCAACACCATATCCCTGCTCTCGCGCATTTGACCTGCGTCTTAAATACCCGAGAGCAAATCCGTCAAATTGTGGAAGATATTAAAAAACGCGGCATTTGCAACATATTAGCCTTACGCGGAGATCCGCCTCAAGATCAGCCCAATTGGGAACCTGGGCCGGAAAATTTTTATTTCGCCAAAGATCTGTGCTATTTTATCCGGGATAACTGGGATGAATATTTTGGCATCGGCGTAGCGGGATTTCCTGAAGGACATCCGCGATGTCCTGATCTTGACCTTGATGCCAGTTATTTGAAACGAAAAATTTTGGCAGGCGCAGATTTTGTTATTACCCAGCTTTTTTTAGATAATCAGGATTATTTCGCTTATTTAAAACGACTAAAATCTGTTCGCACCACGGCACGCGTGTTGCCAGGAATCCTGCCCATCACCAATTACGAGAGCTTAATTAAATTTTGTGCGAAAGATAAGATCCGAGTTCCTGAAAAAGTAAAAAATATTTTTGAACCGATCAAAAATAATGCGGAAGCAACGCTTAAAGCAGGCATCCAATTCGCTGTTGAACAATGCCAGGAACTCCTAAATCAAGGCGCTCCAGGCATTCACCTCTACACCCTCAATAAAGTTCATCCCGCCAAAGAAATTGTAGAGCAGTTAAAATTTACTTCTTAAAAATTTCATCCAGATTATCCGGCAATTCATGGCCGGCTTCTTTGACCACGCCATTTTCATCAATAAAAACAAAAGTGGGAATGCCGACCACCTCATAAGCATCCGCGACTTTGTTATCCTGGTCTAAAGCTGAATCCGCGTTAAGATGGACTTTGGTTAAATATTCCTTAACCATATCCCCTTTTTCTCCCAAATCGACCAAAACCAATTGGATATTATTTTTTTCTAATTCCCCTAACCGGCCTTGTAAATTTTTAAGAGCGTCCTGGCAATGCGGACACCAGGTGGTCCAAAAGAATACAACAGTTTTTTTCCCTTTGCGGAAAGATTCATTAAAATTCAGAGTCGAGCCTTTATACGTAGGAAGAGAAAAATCTTTCGCCTTCTCACCGGCCATAGTCGGCGCTTCAAAAGGAGAAAATTGGGCAGAGACAATTTTAATGCCAGCGAAAAAAAACATTAAACTAACAAACATAATAACGCGTATTTTATTCATTTTAAATTTCCTTTATTATGAGTGCCTGACTTATGGAGCGATTTATCGCGAACATCAAGTCAGCCGCACGAATTTATCCCGCGAAGCTGAACAACGTGAAGCTTGCCGGTCAGGCAAGGCCGCGACCTAGCGGCCGTAGCGGGATTCAATATCTTTATTATAAAACATATTTCATAGAAAACAAGATTATTGGCGATCAGCGTTTAATAAAACCCCGAAATCTTTAGGAGCAGCAGGATCAGGAACGGAAAAGACCTTTTTTAAAATCATATCCCCTACTTTTGGCAAAAAATGCGAAGTATCATAATATAACCAATCATTAGTGGTGATCGCGTTCAATCCGGAAAAATCCCAAACCTGGCCGCAAATATTCACGACGGATTTTAACCAATAGCTATATTCTTCTTTCGTAAATGATTTAAACGCGTATTGAGAGTAAGGATTAATAATCACAATGCGGGGAATTTTTTCCTGGTCGATAAAATTCATCAAACGTTTTAACCGTTCCAAATTAACCGCGACCCGGTCCAATTTACCTCTCACATACGGAATTTCCATTTTAAACCGTTCTTTGAAATATTTGGCATGATCCTTAACGATCGCCTGATCACGGTCAACATAATACCAATGCCCCGTAGTTTGATCAAATTGATAAGACGCGGGTTTATGACGGAGAATAACGTCACGAAAGGCTTTACGCCAATTATTAAAATCAAAATTTAAGGCAAACGGCGGATAAAAACTAAACCAGCTCTCTCCGCTCACCAAGGGATGTTCTTTAGCCTCGATAGCATTTTTAGGAAAATCATCCACCAAAAACATAAAATCATAATCCAGGCCTAAAATCACTTGTTTTATTTTTATGTTGCGTTTTTTTAACCAAACTAATTCATTCAAAATCAGATCCAATTTTTCCGCAGCCGCGGAAAAACTGTAATAATGAAGACCGGATAATTGAGAAGCGAGTTTCGCGGCATAAAAATTTGTCCGGGAAGATCCCACGATAAAAGCATCATAGTCATCCGGATGGGCATTTAAAAATTTCACTTTCAAATAGCGAAAATTCGCGCTGACATTTGTATTATTAAAATGAGAAATACCAAAAATACGATATATATCCCACAGCACGTTCATGGAAATCACGAAACTGATCGCGAGCGTTACAATGGTAATAAAAATTAGATTATATTTTTTTTCCATAGACCATGGGACCACCGCGTAGGTGGACCATTGGTCCACCTACGCGGTGGTCCAGCGGTTAAATTGTTCGTATAAATTTAATAATAAAAAATACTGCGGCTAACAGGATAACCCCGGCGCAAACATGTTTAACAGTATGCATCCATTTTCCTGATTTTGGTAAATGTTCCAAAAGTCCGCTAAAAGTGCCGGCTAGAATCAGGGAAAACCCCACTCCATATGAAAAAACAAATAATAAACTCACAGCGTGCAGGATATTGTGCTTAGAGCCGGCATAAACCAAAAGCGTTCCTAATACCGGCGATGTGCACGGCCCTACCATTAAACCAGCCACAATCCCGAATACCACGACTGACCAGACATGTTTTTTATTAATATGATGATGAAAGGTAATTTGCAAAAATGGAATACGCACCCACTCCATCATGACTGAACCAAAAAAGGCTAATAATATTCCGATTGCCAAATACACCGCAGGCTGATTTTGCCACTGTCCAAAAATCTTCCCAGTTAAAACCGCGATCACAGCCAACGAGCAATAAGTTACAGCAATGCCTAACACATACAACAGGGACAAAAAGAAGCCCGTCATTTTATCGCCTTCATCATTAATCCCGGAAATATAACTGACAGTGACAGGCAAAATCGGATAAATGCAAGGCGTAAAACTGACAAACACTCCCGCGGAAAAAACCACCAAATAATCTGACCAACCGCCGGTTAGGTGCATAAAAAAACTCCATGAAAATTACAAATTATCGGGAGGGTCTTAGACCCTCCCCTACAGAAAAATATTTACTTTCCGGATGACTGAAATAAAAACCGCATACGGATGCTTCGGGGACCATCATGGCTGAATCTGTCAATTTGACGCCGATATTTTTTGGTCCATCCAGTAAATTAAAAATGATCCGTTTATCTTCGTGATCAGGGCAGGCAGGATATCCCGGCGCAGGGCGTATGCCGCGGTACTTTCCGGAAAATAGGTCAGCTTTAGTTAAATTTTCATACGGAGCATAAGCCCACCATTTTTTTCGCACATCTTCATGCATTTTTTCAGTCAAAGCTTCGGCTAAACGATTCGCTAAAATTTTGACCATGATCGCGCCATAATCATCGCCGGATTTTTTATATTTTTCCACTAATTTATCCGCTCCAAGCCCGGCTGTGGCCGCAAAACAGCCGATATAATCCGTCATTCCCTTATCCTTCGGAGCCACAAAATCCGCCAAGGCATAGGTTTCTTTCTGACCCTGAGGAATGCTTTGCTGACGCAGAGTTGGAATCTCAGCCAAGACCTGAACTCCATGCTCATCTGTATAAACTTCTATCAACTCGCCGACTGAATTAGCTGGATAAAGTCCAAATACGCCATTAGCTATAAACGACTTATCCTGAATAATCTGATCCAGCATCACCTGCGCATCAGCGTACAATTTTTTCGCCTCTTCGCCTTTTTCAGGATCATTCAAAATTTCCGGATATTTCCTTTTCATGCCCCATTCAATAAAAAAGAACGTCCAATCTATGTAATCCCGCAAAATGTTTAAATCATAATCCGCGTAAATTTTCACGCCCAGCATTTGCGGTTTAACGATTGATTTTGAAAAATCCAATTTGATGGCTTTGCCGCGGGCTTCGTCGATAGAAATGGATTCCGTGGAGTGTTGCGAAGAATTAAAATTTTCTTTCGCCCTCGCGTATTCATCGTTAAGATTCTTTATGAATCCTTCTTTAGTCTTCGGATTCATCAATTGCTGACACACAGTGACCCCGCGGGACGCGTCTTTACAATGCACGACCACGCCCTTATATTCAGGAGCAATCTTGACCGCCGTATGAATGATTGACGTTGTGGCTCCGCCTAAAACAATGGGGATATTCAATCCCCTGCGCTGCATTTCTTTCGCCACATGCACCATTTCTTCCAAGGACGGTGTGATCAAACCGCTTAAACCGATAATATCCGCTTTTTCTTTTACTGCCGCGTCTATAATCTGTTCTGCCGGCACCATAACTCCTAAATCAATGACTTCAAAATTATTGCATGCCAAAACCACGCCCACAATATTTTTGCCAATATCATGCACATCGCCTTTAACTGTCGCCATTAAAATTTTTCCCGCCTTTTTCGCCCCTTCGCCCTGGCTCTCTTCTTCAATAAACGGCTGTAAATATTCCACAGCCTTTTTCATGACCCGAGCGCTTTTAACCACCTGAGGCAAAAACATTTTTCCAGCCCCGAACATGACGCCCACAGCATCCATACCGCCCATGAGCGGTCCTTCAATAATATCTAAAGACCAGATATTTCTTTGACGGATTTCATCTAAATCTGCCTCAATAAAATCCGTCACCCCTTTAATCATCGCATGCTTTAACCGCTCCTCAACAGGCGCGTGGCGCCATTCCTGCAGAGTCTCAGCTTTCTTTTCTGTTCCCTGAACGCTTTGCGCGAAACTGATCAAACGTTCTGTCGCATCCATCCTGCGGTTTAGCAAAACATCTTCCACTCTATCGAGCAAATCCGCAGGGATATCATCATAGACGGCAATCATCCCCGCGTTCACAATCCCCATATCCATGCCCGCTTTAATAGCATGATACAAAAACGCGGAATGCATGGCTTCCCTGACTGGATCATTACCGCGAAAAGAAAATGAAACGTTACTCACCCCGCCGCTGATCAAGCAATGGGGCAAAGTGTCTTTAATCGTTTGCGTGGCTTTTATAAAATCCAAAGCATAATTATTATGCTCATCCATGCCTGTCGCAACAGCAAAAATATTGGGATCAAAAATAATATCTTCCGGCGGCAGGCCGACTTGATCGACTAAAAGACGATACGCGCGCGTACAAATATTTACTTTGCGGTCATATGAATCTGCCTGGCCTTTTTCATCAAACGCCATAACGACTGCTGCAGCGCCGTATTTTTTAACCAAAGCCGCGTGCTGGATAAATTTATCTTCACCCTCTTTTAAGCTGATCGAGTTGACTATAGATTTTCCCTGCACACACTTTAATCCGGCTTCTATTACTTCCCAATTGGAAGAATCAATCATCACCGGCACCCTGCTGATATCCGGTTCTGAGGCGAGCAGGTTCAAAAATTTAACCATCTCTGCCTTGGCATCCAGCATCCCTTCGTCCATATTCACGTCAATGATCTGCGCGCCGGCTTCTACCTGCTGGCGGGCAATAGATAAGGCTTCCTCATATTTTTTCTCATTAATCAGTTTCAAAAATTTCTTTGACCCTGCCACATTAGTGCGTTCACCCACATTTATAAAATTGGTTTCTTTAGTGACGACCAAAGGTTCCAGCCCGCTGAACATACTGTGCACAGGAAGCGCGGGAATAACCCGGGGCAAAATTCCTCTCACCGCATTGGCAAAAGCCCGGATATGATCCGGTGACGTTCCACAGCATCCGCCGACAATATTGACTAAACCGCTTTGCGCGAAATCTTTAATGTGTTCCGCCATCATGTCCGGAGTTTCATCATAACCGCCAAACGCGTTAGGCAATCCGGCATTCGGATACGCGCTCACAAAACAGGATGCCATATTGGATAAGGTCTCAATATGCGGACGCATATCTTTCGCGCCCAAAGCACAATTGAAACCCGCGCTTAACAGATTGGCATGTTTGATGGAAATATAAAACGCTTCAGCTGTTTGCCCGGATAAAGTGCGGCCGCTCGCGTCGGTGATTGTACCTGAAACCATGAGAGGAACAGCACGCCCTATTTTTTCACAATACGTTTGTGCCGCGAATAATGCCGCTTTGCAGTTTAACGTATCAAAGACTGTCTCAATTAACAAAAGATCAGCTCCGCCGTCAATCAAACCGCGCATCTGTTCCGTATAGGCGTCAACCAATTGATCAAAATTAACCGCCCGATAACCAGGGTCTTTGACGTCAGGCGATATGGACGCGGTGCGGTTAGTCGGTCCAATAGATCCGGCCACAAATCGAGGTTTATCAGGATTTAATTTGGTAAATTTATCCGCGGCTTTCCTGGCAATAGACGCAGACGCGACATTTAGACGGTAGACCAGCCCCTGCATATCATAATCCGCCAGGCTGATGGCATTCGCGTTAAACGTATTGGTCTCAATAATATCCGCGCCAGCTTCCAGATATTCAGAATGTATTTCTTCAATAATATCCGGACGGGTTAAAGATAAAAGATCATTATTGCCTTTAAGATTAATCACATGGCTGGTAAATTCTTTGCCGCGATAATCTTCTTCCCGCAAACCATACCGCTGGACCATCGTCCCCATAGCCCCGTCTAATACGAGGATACGGTCTTTGAGTAAACAGTAAATGGGATGTATATTTTTCATTTTCATTTTTTACTCCAAAAACGGCTCGACCCATTTCCTAAAAAGCTTAAGGCCATCAGCAGGCACCACGATTGGAAAATCAACTAGTGATGAAATATGCGGCCCCATGAAATCACGTGTATTCCAGGTGACAAACGCGGAAACTTTTGCCAGATGAGCGGAACACAAAATATTTGCGTCAGCCTTGGGTAATTTATCTAAAAATGGCTTAACTTGATTGTTCGTTGGATCCGGAGCAATTTCAGGAGCCAAATATTTCCAAAGCCTGCGGTTTTCCTGAATGAGTTCTGGAAATTTCACGGCCAAAACCCTATCGGCTTCAATAATAACTTCTTGAGAAACAACCATCCGAAGTATCCCGCCTTCAACCAAGCGAATCAATTCTCCAGCGGCTCCTTTGGGAGAAATCAAAGCCGCGATGTATGCGCTCGTATCAAAAAAAATTCTGTATTGGGGGATAACCATTAAGACTCTTGATGACGATTTTTTTTCAAATCTTTTAAAAGATTATCTAATGTTATTTCTTTAATTTTAGCCGCTTTAGAAAACTTTTCTGAAACAGATTCAAAAACCGAAGGCCTGGGGGTTAAAAGAATCCCGTCGCCTATCCTGGCTACTGACAATACCGAATTTCTGGATAAATGCAATGATTCCCGAATGTTAGCCGGAATCGTTATTTGTCCCTTTTCTCTCATTTTGGTAACCATTAAATCCTCCCTCTAACAAATTTTCTTACCATTTCCTACTTTCTAACTAAGGATAACATAACCAGTAAGGATTGGCAATAATTATTCAATCCTTTCTATTGTCTTAAATTGAGCCACCAAATTGCGAAAAGCCAAAGCTTGAGCAGCCATTTCTTCCGCGGATGCAGCCAGCTGTTTTGAAGACGATGAATTCGATTCTGTAATCGCCATATTTTGTTCCATAGCCGCTGACTGTTCTTGAGTCATTTCCGATATCGACTGCAGTTGATGCGCTATGGTCGTGATATTTTCAATAATCAACTTGGTGCTTTCTCCCGCGCGTTTGGAAATATCAACGCCATTGGCCACTTGAGTTAAATTATCTTTAATCAAAATTTGAATTTCTTTTGCGGAGACAGCGCTGCGTGCGGCTAATTTACGGACTTCATCAGCGACGACAGCGAAACCTTTTCCATGTTCTCCCGCGCGCGCCGCTTCAATCGCCGCGTTTAACGCCAATAAATTGGTCTGGTCCGCGATATCTGTGATCAAGGTAACAGCCTCAGCCATTTGCCGCGAACCTTTTTCAATGTCCGCCATCGCCTCCACAGTGCTATCCATGGCCAAACCAGTTTTTTTAGCTTCTTCCGCTACATTTTGGGCAATATGACTCGCTGACCTGACATTTTCCGAGTTGGTTTGTACTGAACTGGATAATTCTTCAAATGACGCGGACTGCTGCTGCGCTCCATCAGAAATTTGATGAGATCCTGAGGAAACTTCTTCTGTGGCCACAGATAATTGATCTGCTGCCGCGCGAATCCGGATAATAATATTGGATAATTTATCAGAAAACCCATCCATGACCCTCGTCATAATCCCTATCTCATCACCACGAGACATCTTAAGACGGCTCGTCAAATCATAATCAGCCATTTTATTTAGCGCATTCATCGCCTGATCCAAAGGACGGGTCATCGAAATTGCGATCGGAAAAACCAGAAAAATTCCAATTAAAACAAAAACGATCACACAAATTATAATCATCATGCGGATTCTGATAACCGGTTCCAAAAATTCTGATAAATAGCTCCCTACCACTAAATACCAATCAAGGGTCTCATTATAAGAATAAGCCGCAATTTTTTTCCGCCCCTCCCAAGAATAACTAAAAGTTCCATTTTTTTCAGCAAGAATATGTTTAACAAAATCATATTGGCCTACATTTGTCCCCTCCAGCTTCGGATGCAGGAGCAAATCCCCTTTGCTATTAATGATATAAACATACCCCGTTGCCCCTATCTTAAGCGCTTTCCAAGCCGCATGATGACTTTCAAAAATGTCCATCACTTTAACGCCTGTAAACAATATGGCTGTGACCTGACCATCCCGATTTTTCATGGGACGGTATCTTACAAAATAGTCTTCACCCAGAATCGGTGCACGCCCAATATAATCACCATGAGAAGACATCACCTTGGCAAAAACTACTGGATCCAACTTAGTCCCTACGGCTCGTTTACCTTCCTTATTTTTAACTGTGGTCAATAAACGAATCGCCTCTCCATTTTCAACTTTAAAAATAGTCATCACATAACCATGTCCCGCTGCCGCAGCGACATAATCAATAAAACCTTGATTTTCCATGTTGAATATACGTTTCTGCCCATCAGCGGAAACGCAGGTTAGACCCTGACCATCATTCTCGATAAATCGTTGCCCAATAGCGTAACCACTAAATGCCTTAGCTTCAATCAAGTGCAAAGCTGTTTCTAAATTTCTATCAAGGCCTTTAAGCGTATGGCTAACTTCCTGACTAAATCCCATGACCTGACCTTGTAATTTGTCTTTGATCTGCTCGACTAAAGCGCTATTCACTAAATTGTAGGTTACAATCCCCATAGAGAAAAGCGGCACCACAATAAAAGCGGATAATATAACGTTCAACTTAAGCTTCATTTTCCAGTTATCTAAAAACATAACACCACGCTCCTTATGCCTGTGTCCTGTTGTGACTACATTACCAAATCACGCTCCAAAGTCAACTTCAATATCACTAAATATACGTCTTAACTTTGAAATCGCCAATTCTTGGTCTATAAAGTACGGGCTGGTGGCTATGGTGATAAAATCGCTGTTTTCAATGTATTGCTGAATAACATCGACCTTTAGATTTTCAGGAATATAATTCATTTCAGGCGCGAAAATATCCATATCCAAGTCTACGATATATTTACCCGGCCAAACCGGCTTTTCAAAGGATTCTTTACTGTTAATCATGGCCAAATCGCTGAACAAACCCATATCCAATGCCGGCTTGATAAAATTTCCGACATTTAAAACTTTATGACTGTAATCGAACGCGGCAGGAAGATCAATCTGGTCACAATTTCCGTCGAAAAACGATTGGGGATCGCGCAGATCTGTATGCTGATCTATATGGACTAAAAGATCAATGAGATCAATTTTCCGCTGGGCCAAACCCCATAACCAAATAAAAAAAGCGTGATTATGATTATCAAATATAAAAATATCCTTATGCCCCAGCCGCCAATGCACAAAATGCCTCAGTCCGCGGCAATTTTTCTCCAACCCATCGACCACCTCGCTGAAAACAACTTCCTCACCCGGCTTCACATCTTTCAAGCTTCCCTGAATAAATCCGGGCACAAAAATTTTCTTATTCACGCGCAGATCATAAGAAAACGCATTATTCCCTTCCGGCGTTTCAATATATAACCCTTTGTAAAAATCGCTTAATAAACTTTTCATTTCTTAAATTTCATATTTTTTCTTAATACTTTCAAACCATTTCACAACGTCCGGCGTTGGTGCGTGTTCTCTCAACCTGCTATCCAATATGTTTTTATCATCAACGTTAAACAATTGCAATTTATAACGTTTCGCGCCTCTAATCATCTGCTTAATCGACACAATATCATTTTCATTCATCATCGAAGGGATATAAGTAGTGCGGAATTCATAATCAACGTTGGACTTCTTTATAATCTCAATACTTTGCTTAACCTGATCCGTAAAACCATCAACACCGCTTACGACCGGATATTGATCAAACGAAGCTTTCACGTCCATAGCCACGTAATCCACCAGGTTCTGTTCGATCATGCCGCGCAACACGTCCGGCCGGCCGCCATTGGTATCCAGCTTCAGAGCATAACCCATGGCCTTCAATTTCATAGAAAACGGGAGGAGATCCGGCTGTAACGTCGGTTCCCCTCCCGTGATAACAACTCCCCCAAGCTGGCCTCGCCGCTTGCTGAGAAAATCTAAAACTTCTTGTTCATGAAGCACGGCTGAATAACTGGCAAGATTGACCAATTCCGGATTATGACAAAATGGACATCTAAAATTGCAACCCTGCACAAAAATCACTGCCGCGACCCGGCCCGGAAAATCGATCAAAGAAAACTTGATGAGACCGCCGATTTTCATGATTTAGATCTTTGTCGTCGACGCCTCTGACTGTTCACCCGTCTTGACCGACTGCGCGTCAGGTGCAGCGACCTTGTTCAAAACATATGTCTTCCTACGGCTAAACTCTTCCTGTTTTCCCTTATTCCATTGATCCACCGGGCGCAAATATCCAACGACCCTGGAATACACTTCACAATGGCTCTCGCATTTATTGCAAAATTTATGTTCTCCGGCAATATATCCGCAAGTCGGACAAACGCTAAACGTCGGCGTAACGGTAAAATAAGGCAAACGGTATTTGTAACAAATCGTTTTGATCAATTCACGTAACGCGCTGGGATCATTAATCTTTTCGCCGACGAAACCATGCAGAACTGTCCCGCCGGTATATTTGGTCTGTAAAGAATCCTGGTGATCCAATACTTCAAAAATATCATCAGAATGATCAACCGGCAAATGCGTCGAATTGGTATAGAATGGATTATCGGAATAATTATTTTTAAAACACGGCATATCCGCGAAATTATCCTTATCCATCTGCGCCAGGCGGTAACACACCCCTTCAGCCGGAGTGGCTTCCAGATTGTAAATGCTGTCTGTCTCGTCCTGGATTTTCATCATCTTATCGCGCATGAATATCAAAACCTTTTCGGAAAAGGCTTTGCCTTCCGGAGTCGCGATTCCCTTGTCCATCATATTGACGCACGCTTCATTCATGCCGATCAGGCCGATGGTCGAGAAATGGTTCTTCCAATATTCATTGGTGCGTTTTTTGATATTACGCAGATAAAATTTCATGTATGGATAAAGATTTCCGTCGGTAAACTGTTCAAGTATCTTCCGTTTAATTTCCAGACTTTCCTTGGCTAATTCCATCTTTTCTTCAATCAGTTTGAAGAAAGTAGCTTCGTCTTTTCCGGACAGATACGCCAAACGCGGCATATTAATCGTAACCACGCCGATAGAACCGGTTAACGGAGACGCTCCGAATAACCCGCCGCCTCTGCTTCTTAACTCGCGATTATCCAGACGCAAACGGCAGCACATACTGCGCGCGTCTTCAGGATCCATATCTGAGTTCACGAAATTTGAGAAATACGGAATGCCATAACGCGCCGTCACTTCCCACAACGTATTCATATTCGGATTATCCCAATCAAAATCCTTGGTAATATTATAAGTCGGAATCGGGAAAGTGAATACCCGGCCCTTCGCGTCGCCTTCCATCATCACTTCCAGAAACGCGCGGTTGAGCATATCCATTTCAGTTTGAAATTCCCGATACGTCTTTTCTTTAATTTCTCCGCCGATTACGACACCTTGTTCCGCGAAATGCTTGGGACAATGCAGATCCATCGTAATATTTGTAAACGGAGTTTGAAAACCAACGCGGGTCGGCACATTAATATTAAAAACAAATTCCTGTAAAGCCTGTTTAACTTCTTTATAACTCAAATTATCATAATGGATAAACGGAGCTAATAATGTATCAAAATTTGAAAACGCCTGAGCTCCGGCAGCCTCGCCTTGCAAAGTATAAAAGAAATTCACGATCTGCCCTAAAGCACTGCGGAAATGTTTAGCCGAAGCGGATTCCATTTTTCCCGGCGCGCCTTTAAAGCCGTTGGACAACAAATCATATAAATCCCATCCGACGCAATAAACACTGATCAAACCTAAATCATGGATATGAAAATCTCCATTATGATGCGCCACCTTCACCCGGGGAGGATAAATTTTATTCAGCCAATAAACCTTGCTTAATTCCGACGACAAATATTGATTCAAGCCCTGAAGGGAGAACGCCATGTTGCTATTTTCATTAACTTGCCAATCACTCTTGGACAAATATTGATCAACGAGATCCACATTGCTGCGGGAGGTGATTTCGCGGATCTGGGCGTGCTGATCGCGGTAAATGATATAACCTTTGGCGGTTTTGCGGTAGGGAGAGGTCAACAATACTTCTTCGACGATATCCTGAATCTCCTCAACCGTCGGAACTCTTTCGCCAAACATTTGCTGAGCAATATTTAATACGCGGAAGGTTAATTTTTGCGCTACATCTTCACCAAATTCTCCGCTGGCCTTTCCGGCTTTAACCAGCGCGTGATTTATTTTTTTTGAATCAAATGGAACCTGGGCGCTGTTACGTTTAACAATAGTTTTAAAAATGGCATTGGAATCCATATGCCCCCTCCTTTATATGTAAATCCCCCCGGTAAATTTAGACTGAACTTGACTTAGGGGTATTATACACACAATATATTGTATGTCAAGTCCATTTTAACCCAATATATTGTACTTATTTGAACTAAAAATTAACTTATTTTAACCTATTTTGACTCAAAATGACCATGCCGCAATTGCGTATTTTTGTGATCCATGGGGCTGAATTTCAAACTCTCGACGTCATACACCATTAAGACTGGCAAACCCGAAAAAATATGTTTTATTTTTTCCATATCGCCCTCTTCTAATGGTTTTACCCCTGAAGGCCGCAATGGCGTATTAAGCTGAATTTCTTCCGGCGCGATTTCCCGGCAAATAGAAGCCACAGCCTCGGCATGCTCTTTATTGACGTCCGTGAACATCACCTGCAAAGCCAATTTATTTTTAAATTCCCGACGGAAATCCTTAATTCCTTGGATAAAACTATTAAATTTTATCGACGGATGTGGTTGATTGATCGCGCGAAAGCTTTCCTCGTCGAACGCGTCCAATTTGGCCAGCACAAAATCCGCTTTCCTTAATTCAAAACGCACATCCGGCCGATCCAACAAAGTCGAATTAGTGATCACCGCGACTTTGCGTTCTTTAACACCCTTAATCAACTCAATCATTTCACCTATATTTTTCGCTAAAGTCGGCTCTCCCCGCCCGGAAAAAGTATAATAATCTATCTTAATATCTGAAGGAAGCGCATGAATTTCGTCCATAATATCTTCAGCTGGAACAAAAACCCGTCTGTCAGACACGATGCCTTCACTCGGGCCCAGCTGACAATACGAACAATCAAAATTGCAGGTTTTATGCAGGGTCGAAAGAGGATCAATCCCTAAGGACATACCTAAACGCCACGAATAAACAGGACCATAAATATAACGGAATTGAGATTTGGACATAATTTAAAAAAGTGACCGAGTAACAGAGTAACCGAGTAACAAAGAAAAAACGAAAAACAACAAAAACAAACAGCGTAAAAAAAAGAGAAAAAACATTAACAAAGTAACGAATAACTGAGTAACCGAGCAACAAAGAAAAAAGATTAATAAAAAAGCGTAAAAACACAAAGTGAAATGAGAAAACTAAAAATATTTTAACCAATGACTATACATTTAATAAAAATCGTAGCCTAATTTTTATAATCATTATTAACGCCTATTTTTCTCACCAACGCCTTTCGACCAATCGTTTTTTCACCCATTGCTTTAACATCAATCGCTTTTGCTCTGTCACTCGGTTACTCGGTTACTTGGTTACTTTTTTCTATTCTACTCCCACGATCTCCACATTAAACTTCAATGTTTTGCCAGCTAACGGATGATTAAAATCAACCAGAATTGTTTTATCTTTCAGCTCTTTAATCATACCTGGGACGCCGCGGTCCTGTTCCTTGGATCTAAGTTCAATCATCATACCTGGTTTTCCCGCGAAATCTTTAGGAAATTGGGTTTTACTCACTTCCCGTACCATTTGAGGATCCACTTCCCCATAACCTTCTTTCGGGTTAACCGTTACTTCTTTTTTATCGCCTACTTTCAATCCCATAAGCTGTTTTTCAAGGCCTGGAATGATCATACTTGCGCCAACTGTAAACGTCAGGGGTTTTTCTGATTTTTCCATCACTTTACCATCAACAGTTAACTCATAATTAAATTGGACTTTTTTCCCTTTATCGACGGTCACCGCGGCATGAGCCATAGATACAAAACCCGTTAAAATCAAACCTGTTACTAATAACATCGTACTTTTCATGCTTTTTTCCTTTCCTACTCCTGCTTTGTTAGTGTGGGTTTAAAATTAAATTATAATAATCCATAATATGCTTGGTACTGACCACTGTAAACCACGTTAAAATACCTGTAAAAACAACGACGACCAGAGTCCAAATTAACTTCTGCCTATAACTCAACTTCGGATTAATCCACACCAAAGGCAGCATAAAAGGTCCGACGACCAATAACGACACAATCAAATTTCCGGTTTTAAAATACCAGGGTGTTTTAGGACCCGGAACAGATAAACCCTCTTGAGGCTGAAGAAATTCACTACAAAACCGGCATTTAATGGCTTCATCTTGAATTAATTCTCGGCAAAAAGGACATTGTTTCATCAATTTTCCGCATCTTTAAGTAAAATTTTCAATTCATTATCATTCATTTGATATTCATTTGACTCGTCTGGAAAATGACCCGATTGGACTTCGTTTTTAAATTGCGTCATAGCCTGACTAATCACGGCTGAACAATTCGCGTATTGTTTCACAAATTTGGGACGAAATCCAGAAAACATTCCTAAAATATCATGCATCACCAGCACTTGACCGTCACAATCATGCCCTGCACCAATACCGATGGTTGGAATTCTTAATTTTGAAGTCAGTATTTTAGCCAAAGGTGAAGGGATACATTCCAAAACCAAACAAAAACAACCGGCCAACTCCATAGCAACCGCCTGCTGAATAATCCTTTTTGCGGATAGCGCGTCTTTTCCTTGCACTTTAAACCCGCCCAATTGCTCTGCGGTTTGCGGCGTTAATCCTACATGCCCGATCACCGGAATATTTTGAGCTGTCACAGCCCGGATAATATCTAAACACCCATCGCACCATTCTATTTTAACCGCGTCACATCCTGTTTCCTTGACCATAGTTTGGCAATGAACGAGCGCCTCATCTATTCCGGCCGAAACAGAATCAAACGGCATATCTACCGCCATCAACGCCGTTTTAACTGCCCGGCGTACAGCCTTAGCGTGATGAATCATTCCCGGCATGCCAACATCCGTCGTAGATTTTAATCCCAGAACAACATTCGCCAAAGAATCCCCGACCAAAATCACATCAATTCCCGCCTGATCAGCCAAAACCGCAGACGGATAATCATAAGCCGTTAACATAACAATCTTCGGCCCGTTTTTGCGATTTATAATGTCTTGAACTGTGATAAAATTTGGCATTTCAAAATTTAAAATTAAAAGTTAAAAAATCAAACTGGCTTATAAGAATAATATATACCAAAATAAACTATTCCACTCCGCAAGTCAAACTCTTTCGTATTGAACGAATATCTGTTGGTATCGTTTTAAAAAAATGGCAAAAAAATCACTAACTTAATTTGAGAACATGCGAAGAATAACAATAAATTAAAAAGTGTTACCCACTTTTCAAGAACAATTGGGTCATTAATTCATTGGTAGGACATATTTGATTAACCTTAAGTTCAAAATAGGTTCCCTATTCCAATAAATGTGTTTGGCAAACAATTATTTATCTGGTGGAACATTTAATTATCTTAGTTCTTTTGGCTGTTCTCTTCTCTATGAAAATTTTCTAAAATACTTGGACGATTTAGAAAATAATGTGAAAAAATTATTATAAATGAAGAAATAAAAATATCGATGATGTTCGCGTGGAAAGCAATTATAATTTCAAAATATACGCAATTCCGACAAACGTAACCAATATTAAATATAATTTTCTTGCCCATTCTTTACATTTATACATTCCTAATCCCGCAATAAATAAAACCAGAAAAACAAAATAACTTAAAGGTAGAATAGAAATCATATGGTCATCTTTTAATATTGAATAATTGTGAAACGTAGAATAACGTCGTACTGCCTCGTTAAGATAATCTTTAAGGGATGAAATAAATAATAAACATGAAATGATTATAACAATCCAAGAAAATATTTTTATACTCATTGATTTTGATTTCATAAATAACCCTGACCTTCCCCCAACCAGTGGACAGTTAATTCAGACAGACCATCTGTCTTTCGTACTCTAACGGGCTTAAATAACCGAGCGTTGAATGAGCCCGCTTGCAATTATAATACATGACAACATATTCAAAGATCATTCTTTTCGCTTGCTCACGGGTGGCGAACCGCATCCGGTGAATAAGTTCAACCTTGAGCGTGTGAAAAAAACTTTCCGCGACGGCATTATCCCAACAATCGCCTTTTTTGCTCATACTACCCACAAACTCATTCTGCGCCAGTATCGCCTTAAAATCATTACCAGCATATTGACTGCCGCGATCAGAATGAAGAACCAACCCTTTGCCTGGTTGTCGCCTTAAGATCGCCTGTTGAATAGCCCTAATGATCAATGTGTCAGCAATGGTTTTATCCATAGCCAACCCAACAATTCCTCGCGAAAACAGATCAAGGATCACTGCCACATATAACCAGCCTTCGAGCGTCCAGACATAAGTTATATCTGATACCCAAACAGCATCCGGCTTATCCACAATAAAATTTCGATTAAGAACATTCGGCCATACCGGATGATCATGTTTCGAATTTGTCGTCACACGGAACTTGCGCTTCTGAACGGCAACAATGCCGTTCACCCGCATAACCCGCGCTATGCGATTCTCAGAGCACCGCATATGCTCTTTATTATGCAGTTGATTCCATATCCGCGGACTGCCGTAATTACTGTCGTTATCCAGAAAAACCCGTCTTATCTCAATGAGCAATTTATCGTTATCTATTTCCTGACGGCTCTGAGGCCGTTTTTTAAACGCGTAATATCCGCTCCGTGATACTTCCAACGCCCGGCACATTTTATCGAGCGGAAACTCCGAACGGTTATCATCTATGAACCCGTACCGTTCTCGGTTGGTTTTGAAAATATGCCGACTGCTTTTTTTAGTATGTCGCGCTCCATCTCAACATCCCGCAACTTCCGCCTAAGCGCGGCGAGTTCGGTTAAATGACCCTTACCAGGGAACGCCTTTTCGCCGTCGTCACTAAACTTATGCTTCCAGTTATACAACTGATTGGCATGAATCCCTAGGCTTCTTGCCACCTCTGCGGCCTTATGCCCGCCTTCTGTAACCATCTTGACTGCGGATATTTTAAATTCCCGATTAAATCGTTTCTTTTTACCTTCTTCTCCTGCCATTGGACACCTCCATGTTTTGAGCTGGCTATTATACTAAAACCAACTCTTCGTTGTGTCCACTTTTTCGGGGGAAGATCACCAAACCCTATTGATTAAATTTTTAGGATTATTAGAAAAAACCAATAAACCAAAAATCAAATTAATAATCGCACTCAGAAAACATATTTCTGGAAAATAATACATATTCATCTCATTCGGGCCTATTTCTCCCATAGGTTTCGTGGGCATTGACATAATTGCCGTTTACTAACGCGCCAAGAACACTAATTTCCCCTGCCAA
>JADFYJ010000013.1:79013-79509 GCA_015233115.1 Candidatus Omnitrophota bacterium
CAAATTTTTTTACTTTGTTCTTCCCATAGCAGTCTAAAATTTGAAGACATTCTTTTTGAGTACCTAACCCAGTGCCTCCGCCTACTGTTCCAACAAATAAATTAGGGATAAGCGTACTTACATATAAATCCCCCGTCTCAGTTACTTCTGCTGAGCTAATTCCGATGTGAGAGACAGAAACATCTGCGACATCCTGTCCACACGCAATAAAAATCGCAGTAATCCCATTCGCAATGTGCGCACTGTGACCCAACCTATTTGCATAGACCGCAGTAACTAAACTCGACATATAATATGCTGCCGTTTCTTCAGGCGTAACCCGAAGATATTTCGCTAATATTTTTTTAGGTATAATAATATCCGCAAAAATAGCCTTCGCTTGTCCTTGATGTATAATGTTTGAAGACGCTCCTTTTATTGAAGAGTAATGGGACCTCAAACAATATTTTTTATTTGTCTTCTTAGAAATATATTTACATGCCGCTTCAGTCGCTCT
>JADFYJ010000014.1 GCA_015233115.1 Candidatus Omnitrophota bacterium
GCGATAGCCGTACTTATCGCTGCTGGAAAAGCCGGGATTGCTAATCCGGGTGCGCATGGTTTTAGCGAGATTTTATATGCCTTTTCCTCCGCGGCAGGAAATAATGGAAGTGCTTTTGCCGGGTTGTTGAAATAGGCAAACAATTGTTGATGACCCGCGGATCTCTGACAACGTTTAGCATCGCGAATGATGTATCTAAATATTTTGCCATCATACCTGCCGCTTTCGTCGGAACATATCCCGCTTTAAATGCTTTGAATATCATGCATTTGGCAACTCCGCAGAGTGCCATTCTATCGGCAGTCATTTTCAACGCGCTGATTATTATTTTTCTTATTCCATTATCTTTATTCGGAGTGCCTTATAGACCCATGCCGGCTAATCGATTGCTGAAGGATAATTTATTAATTTACGGCCTGGGTGGATTTATCGTGCCTTTTGCAGGAATTAAATTGATCGATATGATTTTGGTGGCCTTACATTTGGTTTGAGACTCCTGCCCGCGCGTTAGCCTGTTGGGCTATCGAGCGGTCATGAGTCATAAAATTTTTCTACAAAAAATTTTATGAGGTGATTATATGTGGCGTGAACAATTTAAAACTGTTTTAATGATTTTTATTGTGCTGACTGTGATCACGGGGATTATTTATCCGTTGACTGTGACCGGGATAGCGCAGGTTTTTTTTCATAAACAGGCTAACGGAAGCTTGATGTTTGCGAAAGACGGCAAACTGATTGGATCGACGATTATTGGACAAAACTTCGATGATCCAAAATATTTTTGGGGCAGGCTTTCGGCCACAACTCCGGCGTATAACGCGTCAGCATCAACCGGCTCTAATTTGGGGCCGACCAATCCGGCTTTGATCGATGCGGTTAAGGCCAGAATCGCGGCGCTAAAAGCGGTTGACCCGGATAATAAATCGTCTATCCCCGTCGATCTGGTGACTTCATCAGCCAGCGGATTAGACCCGCATTTAAGTTTGGCGGGCGTATATTATCAGCTGCCGCGGATTGCCCGGCTCAGAAATTTATCACCCGAAACTGTAAAGCGTATTATCGAACAGAATACAACTAGACGATGTTTAGGCTTGCTAGGAGAGCCGGCAGTGAATATACTTAAAGTGAATTTAGCTTTAGATAATTGATATGGAACGACCTAATCCAGATGCTCTGCTTGTAAATGCCAACGCGGAAGATCATGACCGGGGAAAATTAAAGATTTTTTTCGGTATGTGTCCTGGCGTGGGAAAAACCTATGCTATGTTGCAGGAGGCGCAAGCGCGTCGAGCTGAAGGCTTGCGGGTTCTGATTGGCATTGCTTATACTCATAGCCGGCCTGAGACGGAAGCTTTGGTTCAGGGTTTAGAAAAAGTCCCTCCGAAAATTATCTCCTATCGCGGCAAAACTTTCGAAGAAATGGATATCGATGGAATATTGGCGCTTCATCCTCAATTGGTTATTGTTGATGAATTGGCTCATACCAATATTCCCGGCAGCCGTCACCCCAAGCGTTATCAGGATGTTTTAGAAATCTTATCCGCGGGCATTGATGTTTTTACTACGCTTAATGTTCAGCATGTTGAAAGTCACAAAGAGGATATACATGCTGTGACTGGTATTGTGGTCGGGGAGTCTGTTCCTGATACTATTCTCGATGAAGCATTTGAAATCACACTCGTAGATCTTTCTCCGCAGTCCTTACGCAAACGATTAACTGAAGGAAAAGTTTATCTCCCAGATCAAGTCCGTTCGGCTGCAGCGGATAATTTTTTCAAAACGGAAAATTTGACCGCGCTTAGGGAAATGTCTTTGCGCCTGACCGCCGAACATGTGAATCGGCATTTACGCTCATTGATGGCAGCTAAGGGCATGGTGGGGCCGCATCGGAGCGGGGAACGGATTTTAGTCGCTTTTGGAGCGACGCCTTTTTCAGAATCGCTTATTCGCATGACCCGTAGATGGGCAGGCATGCTTGACGCGTCGTGGATTGCCCTGCATGTGGAAAGTTCCACGCCGGTCAAAGAAGAACAAAAGGACCGGGTGATTAAGGATTTGGCCTTAGCCCGCTCACTCGGCGCTGAAGTGATGCATAAAGAGAGCGATGATCTGGCCAGGGAAATCATTGATGTCGCCAATAAAGAGAATGTTACGCAGATTATTGTCGGTAAATCATTTCAAAAATTCTGGCAGCGCTGGTTGGGCGGCAGGTCTTTGGCGGATAAACTGGTTGAACTCAGCGGAGAGATTGACATTCATGTGGTGCGGCTCTCTACAACGGAAAAAATTTCCTGGAAAAAACCCCGCCCATTTATTTTCCGCCTTAAGCCGTATGAGTATGGATTTAGTTTGTTTGTAGTAAGTGTGGCGACCATCATCGCACTTATTTTTGAACCTTATACCGGCTATCAGACGTTGGGATTGATTTATCTCATGGCTGTGGTTTTAAGCGGGAATTTTCTGGGAAGAACCGCGGCATTTTTGCTTGCGGCTTTAACGTCTTTAGCCTGGGATTTTTTATTTATCCCGCCTAAATACACGTTTATCGTCAACAAAGCTTATGATATTGTGATGCTGTCCATGTTTTTTATAACAGCTTTAGTGATGGGGTTGGTGACATCCAAATTACGGCGGCAAAAAGAAATTGAAAAAAGACAGCGGGTTCGTTCCGAAGCATTGTATGAGCTGACCCGTTCATTAGCTGTGAGTACAGATTTGCGACAGGCCATGCGGACCGGAACAGAACAAGTCAATTTGCTATGTAAATCGCAGAGCACAGTGGTCATGGTTAACGCGGATTCTGAACCTATTTGGGAAACACTTTTGGGTGATCAGATTAGTTTTACGGATGAACAAAAAGGGCTGGCGCAGTGGGTGGTTGCTAACAAAAAGGAAGCCGGCCGTTTCAGCGACACCTTGCCGCAGCAGCCTCTGATGTATTTACCTTTAATGTCGTCGGGTAATGTCAAGGCTGTGCTGGTTATTAAACTCTTAGAAGAACAGCGGCTGGATTTGGCACAGCGGACGCTTTTGGAATCTTTTACCGCGCTTATGACCCTTATGCTGGAAAAAGATGAACTGTTAAAAATTTCCCGCGAAGCTAAAATGAAAGAAGATACCCAGAATTTGCAGAGCGCTTTGCTGGACAATCTTTCGCATGAATTAAAAACGCCGTTGACGATTATTGCCGGATATCTTGACGCGCTTTTGTTATACCATGAATGGCCTAAGGATGCTTTGGATTTACTGGAAGAAAGCCGTTTGGCTAGCTTAAGATTGACCAACAGCGTTGACGCGGTTTTAGATTTGACAAAATTGGATACTGGCAATTTCCGTCCGAATTACGCGTGGTGTGAAGTGAGGGACATTCTGAACGAAGCCGTTAAACAATCCGCGATCGGCGACAACAAAGACCGGGTTAAAATCGAATGCCCTCAAGAACCGTTTTATGTTGAGGCAGATTTTTATATGCTGACGCAGGCTTTTAAAAATATTATCAGCAATGCTTTGATCCACGGCCCGGCTCAGGGTGACGTTTATGTGAAAGCCAATTCTTTAAATCAAAAAATTTACATCAATGTGATTGATCAGGGTGCAGGCATTCCGAAAGACACTTTGAATAAAATTTTTGACAAATTCTATCGGGGAGCTCAAACTAAAAAAGGCGGCTTAGGTTTGGGCCTATCTATAGCCAAGCGTTTTGTGGAATTGAATAATGGCGCCATTGAAGCCAGCAATTTGTCGCCTAAGGGCTTTATGATGAGCGTGGCTTTACCCGAAGCAATGAAAGAAGGCGGGGAATAATATGTCAAAAGGTTTAGTTTTGGTCATTGATGATGAACCGCAAATTCAAAAACTCATGAGTGTGATTCTGACGCACGCCGGTTATACTATGATTGCCGCTGGTACAGGCAAGGAAGGCTTGTCAGAACTAGTTTATAAAAAGCCGTTGGCGGTTTTGCTGGATATGGGATTGCCGGATATGGAAGGGTTTGACGTGCTATTGAGAATCAGGGAGATGAGTGATGTCGCGGTCATTATGGTTTCTGTTCGGGGGCAGGAGGAAGTGAAGGTGAAATGTCTTGAAAATGGAGCGGATGATTATGTCACTAAACCGTTTTCTGCGGTTGAATTAACCGCCCGGCTTCATGCCGTATTACGACGTAAAACTACGCCTGGAATCGTGGATGAGATTTTTGAAAATGCAGGTTTGCGCTTGGAATTTAACACCCGCTTAATTTCACTGCATGGTCAGCCTCTTAAGTTGACAGCTATTGAATACGGCCTGTTAATTTTGTTTATCAAAAATTCCGGCAGGATTCTGACGATGCGGCAGATTTTAAGAGATGTCTGGGCAACGGATAACGAAGAAAAATTAAATTCCGTCCGGGTTTATTTGAATCACCTCCGTCAAAAAATCGAAGAAGATCCTGCCCAGCCAAAACGCATTGTCAATGAACCGGGAATAGGGTATCGATTTAACTTGCTTTAAAAAATATATTGCCTCTTACCATTTTTATTGTATAATCCTCAAAGTTAGATATTTCAGGCGCATTGATGTGCCTATAATTCGAAGCGCAACGAAGCGTTTGCTCCGGCTTACTATGCCTGGGGTAAACGCTTTTTTTATAAATGAGCTCATCACTTAGAGCGCGAAGCGAACTAAGTGATTTGAGCGAATTTAGTTCCGTGCGAAGCTAGGAACTTCAACACGGTATAAAAATTGATGTAAGCTCATCACTTAGAGCGCGAAGCGAACTAAGTGATTTGAGCGAATTTAGTTCCGTGCGAA
The DNA here is from genome assembly GCA_015233115.1 of Candidatus Omnitrophota bacterium. Lineage (GTDB taxonomy): Bacteria > Omnitrophota > Gorgyraeia > Zapsychrales > Zapsychraceae > JADFYE01. Next base: position 4,793 of record JADFYJ010000014.1, read on the forward strand.
GCTAGGAACTTCTACTTGAAAGGATAAAAAATGATTAACTCGGCAGATACGTTATTTGTGTTGGTCTCCGCCGCTCTGGTCATGCTAATGACCCCTGGGCTGGCTCTGTTCTACGGAGGGATGGTTCGCAGGAAAAATGTTCTCAGTGTTCTTATGCAATGTTTTTTGGCTTTATGTTTGTTAAGTGTGCAATGGATGTTATTCGGATATAGTTTATCCTTTGCTCCAAGCAATGGTTTTTGGGGCGGGTTCGCGTGGATGGGTCTCAATGGGGTCGGGATGGAACCCTTTGCTGATTATTCTGCCACCATTCCTCATCAAGCTTTCATGATTTTTCAATGCATGTTCGCAGTTATCACTCCGGCTTTAATTATCGGAGCTTTCGCGGAACGCATGAAATTTTCTTCCTTTATTGTCTTCACTTTATTATGGGCGACTTTTGTTTACGCGCCGATTTGCCATTGGGTCTGGGGCAGCGGCGGCTGGTTAAAACAAATGGGTGTGCTGGATTTTGCCGGAGGGATTGTTGTTCATACCAGCGCTGGAATTGCGGCTTTGATCACCGCGGTTGTTATCGGGAAAAGAAAAGGCTTGGAACACATTCCATCCCCGCACAATCTGACTTTTGTCGCCATCGGAACAGGATTGTTATGGTTTGGCTGGTTCGGATTTAATGCCGGCAGTGCTTTAGCTGTCAATGGTGTGGCAGTCAACGCGTTTATCACCACAAACATGTCTGCGGCTGCGGCAGGTTTATGCTGGGCTATTTTAGAATGGATCCGTAATGGCAAGCCGACCGTGTTCGGTATTGTGACCGGCTCGATAGCTGGTTTGGCAACAATTACGCCGGGTGCAGGTTTTGTGAGTCCGATGTCAGCCTTGGCAATCGGTGTATTAGCGAGTATTGTATGTTTTATTGCTGTAGCGATTATAAAACCAAAATTTAATTATGATGATTCTTTGGATGCTTTTGGCGTGCACGGCATTGGAGGGATTTTGGGAACATTGTTAGTCGGAGTTTTCGCGTCTAAAGCCATTAACCCAGCCGGGGCAGATGGATTATTTTTAGGAAATCTTCATCAATTGTATGTCCAGTTGATCGGCGTAGGCGTTGTCGTTTTATATACGGCAGTTGCAACCTGGATTATTTACAAATTCATTGATATATTCTGGGGCGTCCGCGTGAAAGAAACCGAAGAATATATAGGTCTGGATTTGACGCAACATAGAGAAAGAGCTTATACTATCATCGAATAATTTTTTGGTTTTACTTTAACTTTTTACTTTTACTTTTTTATTTTTTAGAGGAGGATATATGAAACTAGTCATCGCAATCATTCAACCCCACCGGTTGGATCATGTGAAACAAGAGTTATATAATGTTGAGGTCAATCTTATTACTGTGAGCGAAGTTTTAGGCCATGGCCGCCAAAAAGGCATCACGGAAGTTTACCGCGGCGCTAAAGAAACAGGAAATCTTTTAAGAAAAATCCGTTTAGAAATTGCCGTCAATGATTCTTTCCTGAATAAAACTGTTAAAGCCATCATAAAAGGCGCTAAAACCGGCGCAACTGGCGATGGTAAAATTTTTGTGATGGATCTGCAGGAATGCATCCGTATCCGTACCGAAGAAACCGGGTCTGTGGCGATAGGATAAAAAAATTTCCAATCATTCAATACAAAATACTGCGTATAACGGCACAGATTTAATGTTATTCTCAAATCCAAAATTTTTCGTCGATATTCTTATGACGTAATCCGGTTTATACTTTTCCTTATAAACGGACAAACTTCTGGATTTGGTATGAGCGCTGGCTTTGACTTCTATAGGGACGATTTTATTTTGATCTTGAATAACAAAATCTATTTCTGCCGTATGAGCAGAAGCCCAATAATAAAGATCATTCCAATTAACCCGCAGTTGGCTTGCCACGTAATTTTCCGTGATAGCGCCTATAAAAGTATTATTGGTTTCAATAGTTGTTAAAATATTATGGGCCGGCATCCCGGATTTAAAAGTCAACAAACCAACATCCCCCATATACAGTTTAAAGCTCGAAAAATCTTGTTGGACAGCCAGCGGTAATTTCCCGTGGTCAACTTTATTACATTTAATAACCAGCCCAGCGGCGCACAACCAATCTATCGATGCTCCGAATATTGAAGCAGACCCGCCGCGTTGAACAATTTTGTATTGAAATTTCCGGTTGTCTTTGGCTAACTGCGCAGGTATAGACTGAAAAGACGCCATAATTTTTGTCGTTTCAGAAGGCGTGGCATATTTTGCCATATCCGCGATATAAGTGTTAACAATCAGTGATTGCACGTTAACCGCGTCTAATAACCGGTGATGTTGGCAATATTCATTTATAACAGCAGGCATACCGCCAACAATTAAATACTCTTTGTATAATTTGATGGCAGTGTCGTGAAGAATGTTCGGCAATGGTTTGTTATCCGCGAAACACGTGCGTATTTCATCGGACAATGGTTTTCTGTCCAGCGCCCATAGAAATTCTTCCATGTCGAGGGGATACATATGTAATAAATCCACTTTTCCTACGGGAAACGAATATTTTTCGCGGTTGACCGCGACACCTAAAAGACTGCCTGCCGCGATAATGTGATATTCTGGAGCGTTCTCACAAAAGTATTTTAAAGAAGTCAACGCCCGCTCGCAGGATTGAACCTCATCGAAAAAGATAAGTGTTTTTTCAGGGACGATTTTTTGTTGATAAAATATTTCCAGAGCATTAATAATGTGGTGGGGTGTAATATCATTATTGAAATCCGCGGCCAGAGTTAAATCCGTTTCAAGATTAACATAGATGATGTTCTCATAATGGCTCCGGCCGAATTCATTGATAACGTAGGTTTTTCCAACCTGCCTTGCCCCATACATAAGCAATGGTTTGCGGCTGCCGCTATTTTTCCACTCAAGTAATTTACTAGTTATTTTTCGTTTCATGACCAAAATATACCATAATAATTTATTTAAGTCAAATAAAGTATAGATAAATCGTATTTAAATTGACTTAAGTATCATAAAACATCGTAAAAGTAAACGTTTTCCCAAAACACTACTCAGGCTATTGTTTTATATTAATTTATCCCTAATACTTTATATGTACCGATCGCAGGAGCTCTCGGTACTACGCGGACATTGCGTCCTTGGTCGTGGGCAGACTGGTTTAAGGGGGCTGTATGAGCAAATATGGGTATTTAAACAATGATATTTTCCGCAGAGTAATAAGAATAGTCCTTCTTTTTATATTTACTTTATCTTCAATTAATGTTCCACAATATGTTCACGCTCAAGCCTCGCCTGTCCTGCCCTTGCCCGGGACTATGGTGGGCTTGACTCAATCATATAATCCTCCGGTTCTTAAAGGTATTAAGGTTTATCCGGATAATCCGCTGCGTTTTGATTTTATTTTGGATAAAGGCGAGAGCAAATCATCTGACACAGAATTAAAGGATCAGGCCAATAAGATGATTAAATATTTCCTCGCTTCCCTTACTGTTCCGGAACATGATTTATGGGTTAACTTATCGCCGTATGAAAAAGGCCGTATCGTGCCTAAAGAATTTGGCCAGACTGAAATGGGACGGGATCTTTTGGCGCAGGACTATCTATTGAAGCAGATCACAGCTTCGTTAATGTATCCGGAAAATGAAATCGGCCAAAAGTTTTGGGATAAAGTGTACGCAGAAGCCAGTAAAAAATTTGGTTCAACGGATATACCCGTCGATACGTTCAATAAAGTTTGGATTGTTCCGCAGAAGGCTGTGGTCTTTGAGAACAAAGGGAATGCCTATGTTGTTGAGAGCAAATTAAAAGTGATGCTGGAGTCTGATTATGTGGCGCTGGATAAAGCTGTTATCACGCGAAAGGAAACCAGCAGTACTACGACCAATGAAAAGCAAGAGTTCACTAAAAAAATTATCCGCGAAATCATAATTCCTGCTATCGAAAAAGAAGTTAATACAGGTAAAAATTTCGCCCAGCTTCGCCAAGTTTATAATTCCCTCATCCTCGCCGCATGGTATAAAAAGAAAATTAAAGAGAGCTTATTAAGCAAGATTTATGTCGATAAAAAGAAAGTCATTGGCATAAATATTGACGACCCCAAAACTGCGGAAAAAATTTGGGCTCAATATGTTGAGTCTTTTAAGAAGGGAGTTTATAACTACGTTAAAGAAGAATATGACCCGGTAAACCAAACCATCATACCTCGCAAATATTTTTCTGGGGGGTTTGATGCAGCACAATTATTTGGAAATGGAATGGATTCCGCATTGGTTGTAAGCACAGACTTTGAAAAGGTTTCTGATGTTCAGTTTCAAGAAGACCATGATCTTATCATTTCTTCTAAAATTTTGTCATCAGGAGGTGACCAAAAAGGTTTAACGGCGAATGACAATATTGCACAATCAATTTCTGATCATGCTCTGCTGTCCGATGAATCTCCAAATAAAAATAATGATTTAAGCTCAATTATTCAATTAAAAGCTAATCTTCAAGAAGCAATAAAAAATAAAACAGAGAATATGAAGCGTCTTTCAGATGAATTTGACGCTCTTTCATTAGAAATTACACATTTGAGGGTTACTAGGCATAAACGCGAAAGAGAATTGATGTATTTAAGAAAGATGATCAAAATTTTAGAAAGTCAGCCTTTTTACATTAAGATGATGTCCACAACACAAAAAAATTAGAAGTTATCAAGCAAAGAGAAAAACTGACGTTCGATCTGATGCATGAAGCCATTAGTTCTGCTCGCGACAAAGAACATGCAGTAAATAATTTGCTTAAGACTTATCAAAATTCCGCAGAAGATCTATTTTCGATTATTAATAAAGAAGTTGACTCCCTTTGTGGAGAAATCTTATCTGAAAAAAATAATATGGATAAAGATTTGTTAAAGTTACAGAACAACCTTTTAACTCAATATAAAATCAATCTCATAAAACAAATTTCCGAAACATTATTGCATAATGATCCAGGTTTATTTTTATACGTTGGGTTTGAACAGATGGTTAAGGTGATAAAAAATTCTGTTATTAATGAAAAGCCAGGTATTGCCCTTAGGGGAGACAGGGGCGGATGGAAGAGATTCGATAATTACTACAAATTAATGGGGAGAGAAATACCTACTAACGATTATCAGGGATATGGCTGGGATGGGTTCTCCCGCTATGATCAGTACAGAGATAAAATATTAAATTTACGTAAACATTATTCAACACTTAATAATAAACCCGTGCTGTCTGTTAATTTAATATCTGATCCGGAGAATTGGCCTTGGGCTGAAAAGATCGTTGATGAGTGGAATTCGAAGATCAAAAATGATCCCCAAATAAGGGAATTGTTGGGAGAAGAAGCTATGAGTGACGTTGAGTAACAATTTAAATCGAGGTTTAACCGGATATGTGGTCAATGGCACGAATAAAGCCGTCACTGTTGTTGATCGTAATGGTAAAGTAGTTCCGGCGCGACGAATTGTCCGTCTCCGAATTATCGAAGATGAAAACGGCCAGAAAATGCCGGTTATATTTGTTGAAGAAAGCACCCAGTTTGGTGTGACACATATTGATGAATTGTACGGCTTATTAGACGAATTATCGCGGAGAACCGGCTTACCGGTTATAGCGACTCATCATCGTCCAGCAACGACAGAAAAAGTTTTAGGAGGGAAAAATAAATCTTTTAAGATTCATGTTTTTCCAGGACGATCTTCTTTTGATTATTCGGATGAGTATGGCAATACAATGTCCGGTGTTTTGACTGCAGGGTTGTATCAGCATTTACCTGAGCAGGGGGAACTGATAACGCCTGAGTTTGAACTTTTAGTAAAGCCGAATCCTGGCATGGAAAATGACCGGGGAATCAAATTTACTAAAACTGATGCGGCTATGAATTTTCTAAGCAATATTAAAAATAATTCTATTCAAAAAAAACAAGAATTAGGTTTCAAAAATGTTCGAGCGCCTGGTGGTATTGATCTTAATCCTGTCGATGATACGTTGCAAATCAATAGCAAAGGAGAGGCAATTAAATTCAATATTGATCCGGCTCTGTATGAGCAATTAAAAGCTGTTCCTGGATTTACGCCTATTATTATCAATGTAGCTCCGTTAAAAGATTTGAAAGTATTTTTGGGCATTTAGATTGATAGGTAAAAATAAATATTTGTTTAAAGGCAGCTTATTAATTTAGGTTGCCTTTTTTATTTATGGACTTTATTATGAGAGATTATAAATGATAAATGAAGGATGATGGACGATGGACGAAATAACGAATGATGGGAAAAACGATTGATGCGGGCGATCGGGAGATCGCCCCTACAAAAAAAAAATAATTAAAAATTGTTGGTAATATGTCAAATAAACATTTTTCTAAACGAATAAGTCCTTTCATCGGCACCAAACGTATTATTGTGCTGGCCGTTGCAATTATCAGCGGGTTTTGGGCGAAGAATAATATTATTGTGCATCATTCGGGCGGGCAAGTATCTAATAACCAATCGTACTACGATGTGAAACGGGTGGTCGACGGCGATACGATCTGGCTGGAAAATGGGGAAAAAATTCGGCTGGTCGGGATGGATGCTCCGGAAAGCCGGGAAAATGATAAGGCGCTTCGCGATAGTCACAGGACTGGGGCAGATTTGGATTCAATTGTCAAAATGGGGAAAAAGGCGACAGCTTTTGTGCGTGAACTGGTTGACCGCGCTGGCAATAAAGTGAAGTTAGAATATGAAGTGGAACCAAAAGATAAGTATGGCAGGAGTTTAGCGTATTTATTCATAAAAATTCCGGGCGCGACTCCGGCAACTGATCCGAATTTGTATTTTATGCCAAACTCGGATGAAATTTTTCTAAATGCCTCTATTGTTAAAAGCGGTTATGCCTCACCCATGACCATCCCACCGAATGTGAAGTACAGCCATCTCATCGTAGACTTATTTAGAGACGCGCGTAAAAATAATCGCGGGTTGTGGGGGGAGCAGGACAATCTTTTATTTGGAAAAAGATAGGTGATAAAGGAGACTGAATGGTAATGACTTTTAATAAGAAACGAATGACTTTTAAGGATTTGGTTTCCTCAATTAAGTATGCACATCAGCAATTTTTTGTGCAGGCGACGATGGCTGTTAATGTTTCTCTGACTTTGAGAAATTGGGTTATTGGCTGTTATATAGAAAAATACGAAAGAGTTGGGGTTGATAGAGCTCGCTATGGTGAACGGCTTATGGATGTTTTGGCAGATGATCTTACTAAACAAGGGCTCACTAGGTGTGATCGTAGGGAACTATATCGGTATCGGCAATTTTTTATTGCTTATCCTCAAATTGTGGAGTCACTGACTCCACAATTTTTGGTCGGAAAAAAATTACTCATAAAGGGGACTAAAAAGAAAGTGGAGTCGGTGAGTCCACAATTGATTAATTCAGGAAAGTTTTTAATAGAACGGCTTTCTTTTACACACTTGGCTGAATTGATCGAGATCAGTGATCCTCTCAAGAGAATATTTTATGAACATGAATGTATTCGGGGTAATTGGTCTGTACGTGAGCTTAAACGTCAGATATCGACATTGTATTATGAGCGTTCTGGCCTTTCCAAAAATAAGAAAAAACTTGCCATATTCACTGCTAAAAAGGCGGAGATAGATAAGCCGGAGTTTGTGATCCGCGATCCGTATGTTTTTGAATTTCTTGGTATCAAGCCTAGGGAAGTTATGAGTGAGTCGCATTTGGAAGATGCTCTTTTAGATCGGTTGCAAGATTTTCTTCTTGAGCTCGGACATGGGTTTTGTTTTGAATCTCGACAGAAGAGGATAATCATTGGCGGAGAACATTGTTTTGTCGACCTCGTTTTTTATCATCGAATATTAAAATGCCATGTATTGATTGAGTTAAAAACAGACGCATTCAAACATGAACATGTGAGTCAGTTGAATACCTATGTCAGCTGGTATCAAAAATATTCAATGACACCGGGAGATAATCCTCCTGTTGGCATTTTGTTATGCACAGGGAAGAATCATGCTATGGTCGAGTTTGCTCTGGCTGGTATGGATAATAAACTTTTTGTAAGAAAATATCAGTTGGAACTGCCTAAAAAAGAAGAAATTCAGAAGTTTCTGGAATCGCAAATTGAATAGAAAAAGTTAAAAAGTTTCCAGATATGTCAAAACCTAACCTTAATTTCCAATTCCCCGAAGTCCGCGTGGTCGAAGCTTCCGCCGGCTCAGGAAAAACCTATGCTTTGGCTAAGCGCTATGTCCAATTGCTATTGCTGCCTAAGAATAGTTCTATTCGGGAAATCCTTGCCTTAACTTTTACTAATAAAGCGGCGTTTGAGATGAAGCGTCGTATTTTATATTTTTTGCGATCTATGGCGTTGGGTGTGATGCCAGCGGAGGAGTTGAATCTTATGATCGCTCCGGTGGGTATATCGCCGGAAGCGGCCCGTCTGCGCTGTGCGGACATTATGGATGACATTATTCGTAATTATGATTTTTTTCAGGTTGAGACGATTGATACGTTTATTAACAGCATGCTGTCCGGATGCGCGTTTAAATTGGGGGTCAGCGCGAATTTTAAAATTAAAACTCAGGCGCGGGATTATTTGGAATTAAGCCTGGATCAATTGATTGACAGCGCGTTTGTGCATTCGCCGACCATGGATTTGCTCAAAGATTTTCTGCACAGTTATTTGTATATTGAAAACCGCAGCGGCTGGTTTCCTAAAAAGGATATGCTCGCGATCATTAATGATTTGTTCAAGGAGATCAATTCCCGTCAGGGACAGTTTGTGACTTCTCCGTTAAAAAGTGAAGCTTTGGGGGAATTGCGCGGAATTATTCTGGATGAAATGAAATTGCTTAAGCAGGCTTTGCCGTCTGGAATCGATAAACGTTTTGTGGTGAAACTGGATAAATTTCTGACTGATCACAAAAAAGGTTTTGATATCGACAGTGTCCCGGACTGGTTCACGCATGAAGATATTCCAGTTAAAAAAGGATCGGATGTCAGCGATGACGCGGATATGCTTTGGAATTTGATCCGTCAAAATTTACTACAAATGTGCGTGGATGAGGCGACCTCATTGTTCAATCCGTATGTGCATATTTTTAACGCGGCCTGGTCGAGAATCAATGATCTGGCCCGGCAGGAAGATTTATTATTTTTAAGCGAATTAAACCGCAGAGCCTCACAAATGATTAAGGACGGAAATATCACCATAGAAGAATTGGCGTTTCGTTTGACCAGCCGTTACCGTCATTATTTGTTGGATGAATTCCAGGATACCAGCCGCTTGCAATGGTCGAATGTGCATGGCTTAGTGCATGACACTTTGGCGCAAGGCGGGTCTTTGTTTTATGTGGGGGATAAAAAGCAGGCCATTTACCGTTTCCGCGGCGGGGATGTGACGTTATTTGATGATGTAAAGGAAGATTTTAAGCCGTTTAATGTGCAGGAAGAGCAGTTAAGCCGGAACTGGCGCAGCCGGCAGAATATTATTGAATTTAATAACCGTATTTTTTCCATGGCGAATTTAAACGCGTTCATTGACCGTAAACAAAAATTTGAAAAAGAACAGCCTAATAAAAAAAATCCAGTTATTCTTTCAGACAAAGACCGGCATTTTTTAGAAAAAGTTTTCGGCGGGTCAGCGCAGGACATAAAAGCGGACCGGACCGGCGGTTATGTCCGTTTTGAGCATATTGAAGGCAAAGGCAAACTGGAACGGGAAGATGTTTTAAAAGAACAATTTTTTAAAGTTATTGAAGACGTGCGGCAGAGGTTCGAGCTGGAAGATATTGCGGTGCTGACACGGACTAACGGGCAAGCAAAGTTGATCACGGATTGGCTTCTGGAAGCGGAAATACCGGTTCAGTCTGACGTAACTCTGGATGTCACTCAGAATATTGTGATCCGCGATTTAGTTGCTTTTTTGAAATTTTTAAATTCTCCAGTCGATAATTTATCATTTTGCGCGTTTATTTTAAGCGGCGTATTTTTAAAAGCCTCAGGTTTGTCGTTTGATACTGTTCAGGAGTTTTTATCGTCCTTACGCGACAAGCTGGGCCGTAAAAGTGAAGTCGTTATTTATACGGAATTCCGTAAAGCGTTTCCTGAGGCGTGGGCAGGATTAATCGACGAATTTTTTAAAAATGTGGGATTGTATCCGGTTTATGAATTAGTCGTCACGATATACCGGAAATATGATTTGTTGAATCGTTTTCCTGAAGTACAAGGATTTTTGATGCATTTTCTGGAACTGATTAAAAAACAGGAAGAAGAATACTGTGACTTGGGGATGTTCCTGGAATATTTTGAGGAAGTAGCTGGCGAGGACGTGTATGTCCATATCAGCAGTGGTAACGCGGTTAAAGTGTTGACTGTCCACAAATCCAAGGGGCTGGAATTTCCGGTTGTGATATTGCCGTTTTTAAGCATGGATGTGCAGGTGGGAGCGGGCAGCGCGGATAATAAGTTGTCGTATGTAGTGCAGGAGGCGGGCGATGCTTTGCAATTATTGCGTTTAAAAAGCAAATATTACGGCTATTCCGACGATCTTTACAATATTTACGCTCAGGAATATAAAAAAGAATTTTTGTCTGAACTCAACAGTATTTATGTGGCCTTGACCCGTGCTTCGGAAGAAATGTACGGGTTTATTCCTGCTAAAGTGGGCAACTCCCATAATTTGGCCAAGTTTCTTTTTGCTGATGATGGGCTGGAATTGGGAACAGTGACGGGACAAAAAATTATTACCAAGAAAAAAGCTGAAGAAGTTGTTATGCTGGAATCCCTGCCGGCACAGGACTGGATCGCTTATCTGACGGATGAATTTGTGGCGATTGAAGAGATAAAGAACCGGAAAGAACGGGGGCGGGGTAAATTGATTCATGCGGTTTTGGCGCGGATTTCGGATTTGGGGCAGCAAAATTTTGATGAATTGGTTTCAGTTAAGGAAATAGATGCTGAGGAGCAGGATTGGAATGAGGCAGTCAATGTTGTGCGGGGATTGATAGAAGCTGGTAATTTTTCCAAATTTGTAAAGTTGGCTCCCGGCGAAACAGTCTTGAACGAACAGGAGATCGTTGATCATTATGGCCATTCAAAACGGATTGACCGGATGGTGGTTAGAAAAGATTTTGTGGATGTCATTGACTATAAGTCTGGTGAAGAATACGCCGAGGAACAGCAGGAACAAGTGCGGCATTATATGACTTTGATTAAGACAATGTATCCGCAGAAAAAGGTGCGGGGATATTTGGTATATGTAGAAAAAAAGGAAATTGTTGATGTGCTGTAGGGCTGTGGAATGCCGTGGCTGGTTTATTACAAAATATTTTCGTTTTTTTGTAGCACTGCTCGCGGGAGCTTCCAGCACTACGCGGACATTGCGTCCTTGGTCGGCTGTTCGCGGGAGCTCACGGCACTACTGCGGACATTGCGTCCTTGGTCGTAGGGGCGATCTCCTGATCGCCCGTACAATAAAGATTTAAAAATCTATTATTCCGGGGTTTTGTTTTTGGTTTTGTATTGAAAAAACGAATATTTTGTAAGCGGGCGATCAGGAGATCGCCCCTACAAAAGCGAATAAAAAAAGGTCCGTCGTTTGGGTATAAAATATGACTGAAAAAAATAGAATTATTACTATTAGCTTCTGCGACCACTTTATAGAACGGTTGGCTGATCTAATCGTCGAACGGTATAAACACTGCGGCTCTGATCTGCGCCGGGTGGCTGTCGTATTCGGAGGCAGGCGGCCGGCTTTGTTTTTGAAGGAGGCTTTGGCGAAGAGATTTAAGGGGAATTATTTCCCGCCTGCGGTGATTAAGATTGATGATTTGATGAAGGTTATCGTTGAGCAAAATAGTGTTTATGCTCCGGTTCAGGATATGGATGGCGCGTATTTGCTGTATCAGCTGGTTCAGCAGCATGCCCCGGAATTTTTAAGTCAGCGGCCGACTTTCGCGGAATTTTTACCGTGGGCGAAAGAAATTTCCGCGTTTATTGATCAACTGGATTTAGAAAATATTGATGATAAGAATTTAATGGATGTGAGCCTAAACGCGGAAATTGGGTTTGATGTACCGGAAGATATTAACGCGTTATTAAAATATTTAGGTGTGTTGCGCCAAAAATATCATGAAGCATTAAATGAGAAAAAATTATATTCGCGCGGAATGTTGTATCAAAAGGCGGCAGCCGACGCAGGCAGCGTAAAATTATCCCAATGGGATGAAATTATTTTTGCTAATTTCTTTTATTTGAATGCTTCGGAATTGAAGGTATCCCAAACTTTATGTGATAACAAAAAAGCGTTAATGGTTTTTCAAGGTGACAGCCGCAAATGGCCGGTCTTGGAAAAATTGTCCGGGCAATTAAACGCTTCAATTGTCGAAGGCAAAGCAGTCGATGAGCCAAAATTTGAGCTTAAAATTTATGAAGCTTTTGATGCGCATTCGCAGGTTGGGTTTGTACGGAAGATTTTGAGCCAGACCAAAAATTTAGAACGCACAGTCGTGGTTTTGCCTCAGCCGGACCACTTTATTCCTTTATTATCCGAAGTCGCTGGTTCAATCAAAGATTTTAATATTTCCCTCGGCTATCCTTTAAAACGCAGTAGTTTATTTTCTTTGTTTGAAAATATATGTGAATGCCAGCTGTCCATGCAGGACGGCAGGTATCACGCGAAAGATTATTTAAAAGTCCTCATGCATCCGTTTGTGAAAAATTTGTCTTTGTCCCAGGGCCCGGCCGCAAACCGGATTATGGTGCATAAAATTGAAGAAGTGTTAACCGGCCAGATTCCGACGGATATTTCCGGAAAATTATTTCTTACTCCTAAAGAAATTTTAGGCACGGAACAAATTTTTGACAGCGCCAGCCGCATGAACGCGAATCAAGGCGAGGTGAGCCTGGTTCAAGGATTGAAAAATGATTTGAGGCTGATTCATGAGCTGTTTATCGATGGTTGGAGTGATATAAAAACTTTTTATGATTTCGCGCTGAAAATCAGAACCGTGCTGGACGCGTTAACGGAAAAAAGTTTTCTTAAAAATTATCCGTTAAATATTAATATTGTTAACCGGTTGTATGAACTGACTGAGCAGTTTTTAAAGGCTGATTTTAACCGCGAAGAATTTTTGATCGAAGAAATTTTTAAAATATTTTATTCCAGCGTGGAACACGAAATCGTGGCATTTTTAGGGTCACCTTTAAAAGGCCTGCAGATTTTGGGTTTGTTTGAAACCCGTTCGCTGAATTTCGACCAAGTGATTGTCATGGATGCCAATGAAGGCACTTTACCCCGTCTGGATTTGCGTTCCAATCTTATTCCCCGGGAAGTGATGTTAGGGTTGAAATTTGACCGGCTCAATATGGAAGAAGAGATACAGCGTTATCAGTTTATGCGTTTAATATCGTCCGCGAAACAGGTGCATGTGATTTATCAGCACAATAACGGCCATGAGCGCAGCCGTTTTGTGGAAGAGCTGATCTGGGAAGATCAGAAAAAACATAAAAAGCTTGAAGCTTTGCCTGTGGTTAAAGGCGCGTTTACGGTTTGTGCGACGCGGGAAATTAAGCGCGTGAAAAAGACCAAGGACGTTATCGCTTATTTAAAGGATTTCAAGTTTTCTTCATCCAGCATTAACACGTATTTGAGAAACCCCCTGGATTTTTATTATCAGTATGTTTTGGGCTTGCGTGAAAAAGAAGACCTGTTGGATGAAGTGGAAGCCAAAGAAATTGGAATTTATTTTCATTCTCTGCTGGAAGAAACCTTTAAGCCTTTTATCGGAAAAACTCCGGTGATTGACCGCGCGTTTATGGAAACGTTTCAAAGGATCGCTGAGGAAAAATTCGAGGACCATTTCGGTAAAGCTGGCAGGTCAGCAAATTTTCTTTTAAAAACAGTCGTGGATGAGCGGATCAAACGGTTTTTAGAGAATGAGCGGTTGTCAGAGGACCGGCAGATTAAACAAATATTATTTTTAGAACAGCGTTTTACGCATGAAGTTCAACTTCCAGGGGGGAAAGTTCATCTGAATTATGTTTTTGACCGTATTGACGAAATGGCGGACGGCTCAATTATGATTTTGGATTATAAATCCGGCGGGACAGATAAAATGCCTAAATCGATTGAGAATATGCGGGATTTGAGTTTTTCTCGTAAAGCCTTGAAAGATAACGTGCGTTCATTCCAGCTGCCATTGTATTTTTATTATCTGACCCAAAAATATCCGGGGCGCAAATTGAATGCGGCACTATACAGTTTACGCACCATGAAAAATTTTTACTTTATTACAGACAAAATGGCGGATTTTTCTTATGATGACATTAATAAATTTTACCTGCAAGCATTAGATTTTGTGATCACCGAGATTCGTAACCCTCATGTGGAGTTTGAAGAAGATGTGGAATAATCCTAAATTGCGGTTCGTCTGTCAGATATTATTATTAGTTATTGTCGGTGTTTTAATCTATTCCAACAGTTTGCATTCAGATTTTGTTTTTGACGATAAAATTTTTGTGGCGGGCAATCCTAATCTTCACAAGTTAACTGATTTTAAAGCGCTATGGCATTCTCAGCCAGGGTCATCACGCATTGTCGCTGTCATCAGTTTCGCGTTAAACTATCATTTCACAAAATTGAATGTGGTTGGATTTCATGCGACGAATTTGGTGTTCCATTTGATCAATGGTTTTCTCGTCTGGTGGCTCATTTGTCTGCTGTTTGAAACACCGGTATTAAAACGCCACCGGTTTTATGAATCTCGAAATGTTATCGCCTGGATCTGCGCGTTATTATTTGTTGTACATCCGTTACAAACTCAGGCCGTCGCTTATATTACACAAAGATTCGCGTCATTGGCTACTTTATTTTATGTGTTAGGTATGTGCTGGTATTTAGTGGGCCGCTTGAGCGGTCGAAAACGGTTTTATGTATTGGCGTGTGGCAGTACTGCTTTGAGCATGCTGACTAAAGAAATGGCCATGACTTTTCCTTTAATGGTCATCATGACGGAATGGGTGCTTTTTGAACATCAGCGGGTAGAATGGCGTAAAATGCTTTTTGGGGGCGCTGCATTATTAGGATTAGGGATGATTGTTCCTGCGGTGATGAGGTTTAATATTTTTGCGGCTTTGTTTGACCCCAAGCCAGGGAATTCACATCTTTGGGATACGGTGATGTTTGAACCCTTTGTGATGACGCAGCTAAAAGTATGGGTAGTATTATTGGCAAAATTATTTGTTCCGATACACCAGAATTTGGATTATGATTTTCCATTAGTTAATAATTTTTGGCAAATGGATATTTGGGGCAGCGCCGTTATATTGATAGCGCTGCTCGTTTTCGCGGTGAAATACCGGCAGAAAAGCCCTTTAGTCAGTTATGGAATTTTTTGGTTTTTTGTGGCGATGAGTGTTGAGATGATCCCGCGTATGTATGTGATTTTCGAACATAAAATGTATCTGCCCATGGCAGGCTTAAGTATGGCCCTTGTCGGATTAAGCTGGGAATGGATTAAAAATAATAAAGCGCGTGGGATAGTTCTGGCTGGGGTTATTATTTTGTTTGGCGTTTTAAGCTATCATCGGAATTTTGTCTGGAAAGATGAAGTGTCCTTATGGGGTGATGTGGTCAAACATTCTCCTAACAAGCCAACAGCGAATTACAATTTAGGGTGCGCGTATCAGGAAAAGGGCATGTTGGATAAGGCCTTATATTATTTTAATAGAACCGCAGCTCTTTCACGGTATGAATACAGCGCGCTGGTTAACCGGTCTATGGTGAGAGAACAATTGGGCGATTCAGACGGCGCATTGGATGATTTGAACCGGGTACTCTTGATGAAAAATGATCAATTTGAGGCCTACAATAACCGGGGCACACTTTACGGGAAGCGTCAGGAATATGGCAAGGCGGTCATGGATTTGAGCAAGGCGTTATACCTTCGTCCTGAGTCCGCGGAAACGTATTATAACCGGGGGTCAGCTTTTCAAGTTTTGAATAAACTTCCTGAAGCGTTAAATGATTTTACGAAATCCATTCAGTTGAAACCGGATTATTCCCGGGCGTATATAAGCCGGGGGATTGTTAATATGATGTTAGGCCGCGATGCTGAAGCTGGCCAAGATTTTACCACAGCCATAGAATTAGAGCCTTATTTTCCGAATTCGTACATGAACCGGGGGATTTTAGAAATGAAGCTGGGATATGCCAAACAGGCAGGCATGGATTTGAGCCGGGCGGTGGCCCTTAATCCCAATCTGGGAATGGCTCGGTATGATTTATTTCTTATTTTTAAGTCTGTCGGTTTAAATGACAAAGCTGCTGAGCAGGCCAAGTATATTATCGAGCATAATCTTGACGTTGATGCGCGGTCAAAAGCAGAGATACAAAAATTTTTTATGAAGTAACACCGCGCCGGAGGACCTACGATCCACCGACGCGGTGTTCCATGGGTTTATAGGGATTGATCATGAAAAATAAATTACTTAAAATTATATTACTGGCCGGAGCCGTGATCCTTTTTTATGGGAACACTTTTACTTCGATATTTCATTTTGATGATCGTTTGTTTGTCGTTGAGAACAAAAATATCCGAAACCTTATGGATATTAATGCCATATGGCATTCAGCGCCGCAGAATTCCCGGTTTGTCGCCAATTTTACCTTCGCGGTTAATTATGCTTTGGGTCAATTGAATGTGGTGGGTTATCACATCGTTAATATCCTGATCCACATGATCAACGGATTTTTAGTGTGGTGGTTGATTACGCTGCTGTTTAATACACCGGGGCTCAATAAACACAAATTGTTCAAATATAAAGATGGCATTGGATGGGTTGCGGGGATGTTGTTTATCGCCCACCCCTTGCAGACACAGGCTGTCACCTATATTTGCCAAAGATACGCTTCCTTGGCTACGTTGTTTTACCTGTTAACAATGTGCTGGTATTTAAAAGCGCGGCTGAGCGGGCAGAAGAAATTTTTTGTGCTTTGTGTGGTCAGCGCACTCTTGGGGATGTTTACCAAGGAAATGACTATGACTTTGCCGCTTATGGTGATAATGACAGAATGGATGATGTTTGAGCATAAAAAGTGGGAATGGAAAAATACGGTTCTTTACGGATTGGTTTTATTTGGATTTTTCATGATTATTCCAGCCTTGATGAAGTTTAACTTTTTCTGGGCGATTTTTGAGCCTAAACCATCATCGTCGCATAATTGGGATATGATTTTGCTGGAACCTTTTGTCATGACCCAGTTAAAAGTATGGGCGATTTTGTTGGGCAAGGTTTTTGTGCCCATTCACCAAAATGTGGATTATGATTTTCCGCTGGTCCATAATTTTTGGCAGATTGAGGTGTGGGGCAGTGCGGTGATATTGTCCGCTCTTTTAATATTCGCCGTTTTATATCGTCGTAAAAATCCTTTGGTCAGTTATGGAATTATGTGGTTTTTTGTGGCCATGAGCATAGAGATGGTGCCGCGGATCTATGTCATTTTTGAACATAAAATGTATTTGCCATTTGCGGGTTTATGTATGGCTTTTACGGGATTGTGGCAGGATAAGGTGGAAGATGAAAAAATCCGTATGATCATCATGACCGCGGTGATTGTCATTTTGGGTATGTTGACATTTCAACGTAACGCGGTTTGGAAAGATGATATTTCTTTGTGGTCTGATTCGGTTAAAAATTCCCCTCGTAAACCGACTCCCAATTATAATTTAGGCTGTGCTTATCAGCAAAAAGGCATGGCGAATGAGGCTCTTTATTATTTTAATCAGACGTTTCAATCGTATCGATATCATTATAAAAATTTAGTGAACCGGGCTTTGATTTTAGAAGACCGGGGAGATTTTAATGGAGCGCTGAATGATCTTAATCGGGCGATTTTTTTACGGAGCGATTTGGCGGAAGCCTATAATAACCGCGGCGGGTTGATGGGGAAAATGAATAATTACGATCAGGCGTTGGCCAACCTTGATCGGGCGTTGAATCTTATGCCTAATTTTCCGGAAGCATATTATAACCGGGCTATGGTTTTTCAAAAGACCAATCGTTTGCCTGAGGCGGTCGTTGAACTCACCAAAGCAATAAATATAAACCCCAAATATGTCGGGGCTTATTTAAATCGGGGGAGTGTTTATTTGATGTTGCAAAAAACCGATGAGGCCTATCGGGATTTAAGCCGTGCTATTGAGCTATATCCTCAATACGCAGAAGCTTATTTAAACCGGGGAGCCGTTGAAGTTCAGATGGGTATGGCGGAACAAGCAGTACGCGATTTTACCAAGGCACTTGAATATAAACCAGATTGGGGTATGGCGTACTATGACCGGTTTTTTATTTACCGTTCTATGAATCAGCTTGATAAAGCCCGGCAAGACGCGCGGTATATCATCGACGCGAATTTAGAATTGTCAGACAGCTCCAAACAAGAAATAAAAAAATTTTTAAATTATGCAAAATAAATGGTTAAAAATTTTATTATTGGCTGGTGTTGTTCTTCTTTGTTATTCCAATACTTTTCATGCTCCTTTCCAATATGACGATTATATTTTTGTCTCTGGTAATCCGAATATCCGCGATTTAACAGATATTAAAGCGTTATGGCATTCTCAACCGCAATATTCCCGTTTTGTCGCCACTGTTAGCTTTGCTTTGAATTATCATTTTGGCAAGTTGAATGTGTTTGGTTATCATGTTGTCAATTTATTGATCCATCTGATGAATGGGCTGTTAGTGTGGTGGCTGATCAAACTATTGATGGCCACTCCCGGACTTAATAATCATAAACTATCAAAATATAAAGACAATATAGGATGGGTGAGCGCACTTTTGTTCATTGCTCATCCCTTACAGACAGAGGCCGTGACTTATATTTGTCAAAGATATGCGTCCCTGGCAACCTTGTTTTATCTGCTGGCCATGGGTTGGTATTTAAAAGCACGGCTGAGCGGGCAGAAAAAATTTTTTGTTATGTGCGCGGTGAGTGCGCTGTTGGGTATGTTCACCAAAGAATTCACCATGACTTTGCCGGTCATGATCATAATGACGGAATGGATGATGTTTGAACATAAAAAATGGGATTGGAAAAATACGGTTTTGTTCGGATTGGTGCTGTTAGGATTTTTAATGATTGTTCCTGCTTTGATGAGGTTTAATTTTTTCTGGGCCATTTTTGAGCCTAAGCCGTCATCGTCTCATATTTGGGATGTGATTACCTTGGTTCCTTATGTGATGACGCAATTGAAAGTGTGGGTGGTGCTGTTAGGAAAAGTCTTGATACCGATCCATCAGAATTTGGATTATGATTTTCCGCTGGTCCATAATTTTGGCCAGATTGATGTCTGGGGCAGCGCGGTGATTTTATTGGGTCTTTTGATATTCGCCATTATATATTATCGGAAAAATCTTTTGGTCAGTTATGGGATTATGTGGTTTTTTGTGGCCATGAGCATTGAAATGGTGCCGCGGATTTATGTCATTTTTGAACACAAGATGTATTTGCCGTTGGCGGGTTTATGCATGGCGTTTACGAGTTTGTGGCAGGATAAGGTGGAAGATGACAAAGTGCGTATCATTATCATGACTACGCTGATTGTGGCTTTTGGCTTTCTTACGTTTCAGCGCAACGCGGTTTGGAAAAGCACGTTATCTTTATGGGCGGATACTGTCAGCCATTCACCGGATAAACCTTCGGCTAATCATATGTTGGCTTATTCTTATATTGAGAGCGGTGATCTGGACACGGGCATGTTGTATCTGGAAAAAACCTTAAGTATTGATCGGTTTTATTTTAAAGCGATTTATAACCGCGCGTTTGTGTATTTAGAACGGGGACAATTGGATAAAGCTTTAAAAGAATTGAATGAATGTCTTCGCTTGAGTCCGACATATTCCCGGGCCTATGTTAAGCGGGGATTGGCATATACGCAAATGGGAAATATTCCTAAAGCGTTGGAAGACTATGCCAAAGGGATGGAATTGGAACCTAGATTTTCCGGCGCGTATCTTAATCGGGGTGTGGCTTATTACAAAATCGGCGAATTTGATTTAGCGATTAAGGATTTTTCAAAAGCTATTGCTTTGGACCCGGATTTGGCCGGCGCGTATTTTAACCGGTTTTCTGCGTACAAATCTAAAGGGGAGACGCAGAAAGCGTTGAATGAGGTTTTATACATTACTAAAAATAATATGAAGCTAAACCCGGAACAAATTGCGGAAATGGAAAAATATTTAAAGGAAAACCTCCGCGTCGGTGGTTAGGCCTCCGACGCGGTGTTCCTGGGTTGTTGTTGACTGCCCATACGTTTTGTGCTAGTTTATACGACAATGATTTTGGGTTTTACGGTTGATAGTTGATGGTTTTTGGTTTTTGGAAAAAGCGAATAATTTCGATAACCAACAACCAGCAACCAGCAACCAACAACCAACAACCCATAACCATCAACATTTTGGTCACATGATTTCAGAAAATTTACAGAAAATTCGGGGAGAAATTGCTGATATTTGCCGGCGGGCAGGCCGCAGGGCGGATGATATCATTTTGATCGGCGCATCGAAGTACGCTAACGCCGAGCAGATTAAAGAAGCCATTGCCGCAGGATTGGAATATATCGGTGAAAACCGGGTGCAGGACGCTTTAGAAAAATTCGCGGCATTTGACCGGCTGGGGATTAAAGTGCAGCGGCATATGATCGGCCATTTGCAAACCAATAAGGCGAAGCAGGCGGTTGAAAATTTTGATCTGATTCAATCAGTTGACAGCTTGAAGCTGGCGCAAGAAATTGAAAAACACGCCTCCCGGATGAACAAGGTGATGGATATCCTTTTACAGATTAATACGTCGGGTGAGGAGCAAAAATTCGGCGCGGATACTCAAGATGTGTTTGATTTGGTTAAAGGAGCGGCGGATTTGCCTCATGTACGGATATTAGGGCTTATGACCATGGGGCCATTAGTGGAGACTGCGGACCGTGAATTGGCTCGTCGGTGTTTTAGGCAATTAAAGGAATTTTCAGATATGATTCGCCGGGAATTTTCAGATCATCCTAAAATAGAAATGAAATATCTTTCTATGGGGATGTCCGGCGATTACGATATGGCGCTGGAAGAAGGTGCTAATATGATTAGAATCGGGAGGGCTATATTCTTATGAGTAAAAAAATGACGGTAGGAATTATCGGCGGAGGAAATATGGGCACGGCTATCGCGGCAGGAATTTGGAACGCGTATGACGTCTATGTGTGTGAGAAAGATAAAAAGCGGGAGGCTTTATTACGGCGGAAATATTCGGTTAAGACCGTCGATATTGCCAGTTTGGTTAAGAATTGTAAAGTACTCGTCCTGGCCGTTAAACCGCAAAATATTGATGAGGTTTTGGATTTGATGAACGGAAGGGTTGGACAAGATAAAATTTTGATATCAGTCGTGGCTGGGATTACTTCGGCTTTTCTGGAAAAACGTTTGGGAGGAAAAGTGCGGGTCATCCGTGCTATGCCGAATTTGCCGGCGCAAATCCGAGAAGGAATTACGGGCATTTCCAAAGGACAACACGCAAAGCCGCATGATTTGAAAGTCGGCGCATTGATTTTAGGGAATATCGGACAGACGGTGGTGGTTGATGAAAAATTAATTAACGCGATTACGGCTGTTTCGGGCAGTGGACCGGCTTATGTGTTTTTATTTTTAGAAAACTTGGTGAATTCGGCTGTAGCGCTAGGGTTAAGTAAAGATATGAGTATGAAATTGTCCATGCAAACAATTAAAGGCAGTATCAGTTTAATTGAAAAAACCAAACAATGCCCGTCGCTCTTGAGGGAGCAGGTGACCTCAAAAGGCGGAACCACTCAAGCTGCCCTGGATGTTTTTGCGGAACATCGTTTTGATAAAATATTTTGTTCAGCCGTAAAAGCCGCGGAAAAACGTGCGAAAGAATTGGCGAGAAATTAACAAAACAGTATGTGGTATGTAGCATGTAGGATGTCGTGAAAAAACGATTAGCAATAAAAGCGCAAGGGGCGATTCCTGCCTACCGGCAGGCAGGCACGAATTGTCCGATAAGATACGGGAGAATTAATATGGCAAAAATCGGCATTATCGGCGGCAGTGGGTTATATCAGATTGAAGGCATTTCACAAGTCAAAGAAATTTCCGATGTTAACACCCCCTTTGGTAAAGCGTCGGATTCTTTGTTCGCGGGAAAATTGGATGGGACGGATGTGGTTTTTTTGTCACGCCACGGCCGCGGGCATCGTATTTCTCCGTCGGAAATAAATTATCGTGCGAATATTTTTATGATGAAAAAGCTGGGAGTGGACGCGATTATTTCCGTATCCGCTTGCGGTAGTTTACGCGAAGAAATGAAGCCGTTGGATTTTGTGGTGCCAGACCAATTTGTGGATCGCACGCATCAGGCGCGGAAAATGACTTTTTTTGAGAATGGAATTGTCGCGCATGTTTCTTTGGCAGATCCGGTCAGTCCTGAATTAACTAAAATACTCATTGAAAGCTGCCGTTCTTTAGGACTAAATGTTCATCCCAAGGGAACGTATCTGAACATGGAAGGCCCGCAATTTTCGACCAAAGCGGAATCAAATTTATATCGTACCTGGGGCATGGATATTATCGGCATGACCACCATGTCAGAAGCCCGTTTAGCGAGAGAAGCAGAAATTTCTTACGCGACTTTAGCCGCGGTGACGGATTATGACTGCTGGCATCCAGGCCATGATGCGGTGACTGTGGATATGATTATTGGTTATTTGATGAAAAACGCGGAAAACGCGAAGAGAATTTTGAAAACGGCGATTCCAAAGATTGGGCAGTTAAATAGTTTCAGCGCCCAAGACGCGCTAAAATTCGCCCTGATCACAGACAAAAAAGTCATACCGGAACAAATTAAAAAAGATTTGAATATATTGATTGAAAAATATATTTAGTATGTAGTATGTGGTATGTGGTGAAAAAAAGCGATTGATGAACAGACGTAATGGATTACAAAATAGATGCATGCCCGCGAAAGCGGGAATTTAAAAGAAAAAAATCTTTTGTTTTTTAACATTTCATTTTTCATATTTAACTTTTAACTTAATTTTTGTTTTTACTACATACGACATACTACGTACTACATACTATTAAAATTGGATAACAAATGGATTACCAAAAAACATTAAATTTACCGAACACAAATTTTTCCATGAAAGCCGGGTTGGCTGAAAAAGAACCGGCTATGCTGGAAAAATGGAATAATGAACAGCTTTATCAGGAAATCAGAAAAAAATGCCAGGGCAAAAAGCCGTTTATTCTGCACGACGGGCCTCCGTATGCCAACGGCAATATTCATATCGGCCACGCTTTAAATAAAGTGCTGAAAGATATTATTGTTAAATACCGCACCATGCGGGATTTCGACGCGTTATATATTCCGGGATGGGATTGTCATGGTCTGCCGATTGAACATCAATTATTAAAAGAGATGAATAAACATAAAGGCGAAGTGGATTGTGTGGATTTTCGGCATAAGGCCAATGAATACGCCATGAAATACGTTGGGATCCAGCGTGATCAATTTAAGCGTTTGGGTATTTTCGGGCAATGGGATAATCCGTATTTGACCTTAAAACCTGATTATGAATATTGGATTTTAAATTCTTTGGCAAGGTTGAATAAAGACGGTTATATTTACCGCGGGCTTAAACCAGTCAATTGGTGTTCGTCTTGTGAAACGGCTTTAGCGGAAGCGGAAGTGGAATATGAAAATCACACTTCTCCGTCAGTGTATGTTAAATTTTCCGTGAAAAATCCTGAGGCGATCGGGTTAAAGAACCAGAAGGTCAGTTTGCTTATTTGGACAACGACTCCGTGGACCTTGTTGGCGAATGTGGCTGTGGCCGTTCACGCGAAGTTTGATTATGTGGGGGCTAAAGTTGGTGATGAGATTTTAATTTTGGAAAAGAATTTATCCGCGTCAATTTTTGCCAAAGCGAAAATCGAAAATTTCCAGATTGAAAAAGAATTTAAAGGCCAGGATCTGACGGCTTTGAAATATGAACATCCATTCGGTGTTAAGACGAATTGCTGTGTGGTGACTGTTGATTATGTGACAAATGAAGACGGCACAGGTTTGGTGCATACGGCGCCGGGCCATGGGCAGGACGATTTTCAAACCGGGCTAAAATATAATTTAGATGTATTAATGCCGGTCGATGGACGAGGAATTTATACAAAAGAAGCCGGCGCTTTCGCGGGCCAACATGTATTCAAGGCGAATGAGCTGGTCATTAAAGATTTACAGGATCGGGGGCTTTTATTGTTAAAAGAAAATATTCCCCATTCATATCCGCATTGTTGGCGCTGTAAAAAGCCGATTATTTTCAGGGCGACCAAACAATGGTTTATGAATATTGAGCATAAAAATTTACGTCAACGTTTAAAAGATACGGT
Organism: Candidatus Omnitrophota bacterium; assembly: GCA_015233115.1. Classification (GTDB taxonomy): domain Bacteria; phylum Omnitrophota; class Gorgyraeia; order Zapsychrales; family Zapsychraceae; genus JADFYE01. The sequence continues at coordinate 29,287 of JADFYJ010000014.1, forward strand.
GATCAATCAGGTTCAATGGATTCCGGAAGCAGGCCGTGAACGAATTTTAGGCATGGTCACTACGCGCCCGGACTGGTGTTTATCGAGGCAAAGAGTCTGGGGTGTTCCGATTCCTGATGTGGTATGTCAGTCATGCGGCGAGCATACTTTATTCACCGAAGTCATTGAAAAATTTAGAGATTTGGCTAAAGAAAAAGGTTCAGATGTGTGGTTTGAAAAAGATGTGCAAGAATTTCTGCCGCAAAATACTAAGTGCCCAAAGTGTTCTGGTATGGAATTTACTAAAGGGGTTGATATTTTGGATGTGTGGTTTGATTCAGGAGTTAGCCATCAGGCTGTGATTAAAGGCATGATGGGCAAAGACATCCCGGCTGATCTTTATCTGGAAGGATCAGATCAGCATAGAGGCTGGTTTCAATCTTCCATCATTCCGGCTGTGGCTATGGAAGGCATTGCGCCATATAAGGCTGTTTTGACGCATGGTTTCGTAGTGGATGGAGAAGGTCGAAAAATGTCAAAATCTTTGGGAAATGTCATATCTCCGCTGGATATTATTAAGAATAGTGGAGCGGATGTTCTAAGGTTGTGGATCGCTTCAAGTTTATATAGTGATGATATACGCGCTTCAAAAGAGATTCTAGACCGGTTAGTAGACGCGTACCGTAAGATCCGTAATACGCTTAGATATTTGTTAGGGAATCTGGATCAATTCAATCCGGATACTGATATCGTTCCGTATTCTCAGCTGTGTGATCTTGACCAATGGGCCTTAACCCGTCTTTATGCCATGATGAGCCGTATTCAGGCGCATTATGAATCGTATGAATTTTCAAAAGTGTATCAGGAAATTTATCATTTTTGTAATGAGGATTTGTCATCTTTTTATCTTGACATTTTAAAGGACAGACTGTATATTTCATCCACTCGATCACTCGAGCGCAGGTCTGCTCAAACCGTTCTTTACCATATTTTAAATCATTTAATCCGCGCTATGGCTCCGATTTTGACTTTTACTTCTGAAGAAATTTTTAGTTCTATGCCTAAAAACGCGGAACTGAAAAATACCCAGAGTGTGCATTTGCTGAATTGGTTGAAACTGCCAGAAGAGTGGAAGAATGACGTGGCAAGCAAACGTTTTGAAATATTAATCGCTTTACGCCCGTTTGTTCTTAAAGCGCTGGAAGATAAACGCCGGGAGAATATGATTGGCAGTCCGCTGGAAGCGAAAATTATTTTTAAAACCGCCAGTGATCATGATTTTAATTATTTAACGAAGGAAGTTAAAGACCTTCCTCAAATGTTCATTGTGTCTCAAGTGTTGGTCGAGAAAACCGGTCAAGTTGAGAAAGCCTTGAGTGAACAATTTGCCCATACTGCTATTGAAATTCAAAAAGCTGACGGGAGTAAATGCAGTCGATGTTGGAATTACAGAACGGATGTTGGACAAAATCATGAGCATCCGGATTTGTGTAACCGGTGTAACACCATTGTAAAGGAGATAGTGAATGCCTAATAAAAATGTTGAAAAGATGGATCCGAAGAAAATGGCAGCATATAAGGATCTTCTTATAAAGATGAAAAATGAAATCCTTCACAATATCGATACGATGAATAAGGAAACTGGCGGAAATATGGCGGATTCAAAAGACGTTTCTGGACACGTGATGCATATGGCAGATGTGGCGACGGATATGTACGACCGTGAATTTGCTTTAGGTTTAGCCTCCAATGAACGTGATATTCTGGTGAAGATTGAAGGGGCTTTAAAGCGTATTGAGAGCGGAACATTTGGTATTTGTATGGGGACAGGTAAACCTATTTCTCAGGCTCGTCTCAAAGCGATCCCATATGTAGAGTATTGTCTTGAACATCAGGAAAAATTAGAGCAGGAAAAATGAAACGTTTAACCAAGTCTCAGTTTGACACCATTCTTGCCCTGGTGGCGAGCTTATCCGTTATTCTGATCGACCGTTTTACAAAAATAGTATTTTCAAAGTTTTTGTCTTTAGGTGAATCATGGCCCGTCTGGCGTAATGTCCTTCACATGACCCTGGTTCATAATACGGGTATTGCTTTTGGTTTTTTTAAAGACCACGGAGTTGTCTTTATCATTATCCCGTTGATCGCAGTGGCCCTCCTGATTTATAATATTTTTTATTACCGTCAAAATAATGAAGCTTTGAGCCGGGGATACATTGTTGGTTTTTCTTTGATCTTGGGCGGAGCGATCGGGAATTTGATTGACCGGATTTTTTACGGTTATGTGATCGATTTTATCGATTTCAGGGTTTGGCCGGTTTTTAATATCGCCGACAGCGCTATCACTATCGGCGCAGTGATTATAGTATTGAAATGTTTGAGAACGAGTGAATAAAATGCGAGTATGTCGTATGTAGTATGTGGTATGTCGTGAAAAGCGATTGATGAGAAAATTAAAAAAACGCTAAATTATAAAATCGAATAAGAAAATATTGTTATATCGTTTGAGAGGCGCGGTTACGATCTTTTCTAAATATTATTTATTTTTTCCGCGTTTTTTGTTTTTTTCTACATACTACATACCACATACGACATACCTAAATTAGGATTAATTTAACATGTCCCCAATTTATAAAATTTCCGAAGACTCTGCCCAGAAACGTTTGGATGTTTTTCTGACCGAAATGTTGACGGAAATTCCTTCCCGGTCGCTTATCCAAAAATTAATAGATAACGGCCACGTCAAGGTTAATGAACATCTCACTAAACCCGGGCACAAGCTTCGAGAGGGTGATGATGTCTGGGTCGAAATACCTGATGATTTTTTTTCTGCCCGTTATGCTGCGCCGGAAAATCTGCCTTTGGATGTTTTTTATGAAGATGAAAGTTTTTTATTGATCAATAAAGCGTCTGGGATGACTGTTCATCCGGGAGCTAACTGCTCTGCCGGTACTGTGGTGAATGCTTTATTGTTTAAAGAAATAGAACTTTCTGCGAGTGATGATGAAATGCGGCCGGGGATTGTGCACCGTTTGGATAAAGACACGTCAGGATTGCTTTTGGTTGCGAAAGACAATATCGCGCACGCGAAATTGGCTAAACAATTTGAACGGCACTCGATCCGCAAAAATTATATCGCTTTGGTTGAAGGGGAAGTGTCGTTTGATGAAGGAAAAATTGATCAGCCTTTAGGACCGCATCCGCGGGATCATGAGAAACGAGCTGTCCGGCAGGATGACAAGGGAAAAGATTCTGTGACGTATTACAAAGTCATTAAACGGCATCAAGGCGTGAGTTTAGTGGCGTTGTACCCTCATACCGGACGCACTCACCAATTGCGTGTGCATATGGCGTATTTAAAACATCCCATTTTAGGAGACGAAAAATACGGCCGCCGTAATACTTTTCCCCGTTTGGCCTTACATGCTATGTCCATCGGATTCCAGCATCCCCGCACCAACCGTTACGTAGAATTTTCCTCAGTCCCGCCCGTGGAGTTTCTTGAAAAGGTAGGACTGTAAAGAGTGACAAAGTAACCGAGTAACAGAGTACGCCGCATGCAGGAGCTCTCGGCATTACTCGGACATTGCGTCCTTGGTCGTAGGGGCGATCTCCCGATCGCCCGTAACAAAAGTATCGTTTTTTGTTTTTTAAAATTGATATTTTGAAACAATTTTTAAACGGATGACGGTAAAGCGACAATTTTGAAGCGGGAGATCTGGAGATCTCCCCTACGAAAAATGTGGATATTTTGTCAAAAAATGCTCGTTTTTGCGGCGATTCACAAATCGTTTTTAAAACAAAGCGAAAATCCGGATAAATCTTCTTTATTAATTGCAAATTTCAAATATAATAAGTTTAGTTTAAATGCGTATATTATTTATTTTTGCTATGTTATTTTTTTTAGGGGAGATCGTATGGGACAAAATGATACAAAAAATTCTTCGGGCCGGATACTCGTCATATTTTTGGTGATCGCTGCTGTATTATTGACGTCGTTGGCCGCGATATCCACCTTTTTATTCCAGAAAGAAGTCGAAAAACGTAAAAGTACTGAAGCGTCTTTGAATCAATATTTGAAAGACCGGGCGACTGTTGAGAAAGATTTGGAACAGTTAAAAAAAGAAAAACAGGTTTTACAGGATAAAAATAAAGAAGCGGATGACAAGATTAACGGATTATTGGATGAATTGGAGTTGCAGGAAGGGCTCCGTAAAGAAATAAAAAATGAAAGCGCCACGCTGAGAGAACAACTCGATACCGCGAAAAAAGAAACAGATAAATTGAACGCGAAGATTGCTGAATTACAGGACGTTAATCAGAAGTATGATGAACTGAAAAATAATTTTGATTCGCAGAAGAAACAAAAAGATGATTTAGAAAATCAGATGAAGATGACTAATGAACGTACCCGTAAAATGGAAAGTAATTTAGTTGAGTTGGAACGGAAAATTTTAGAGTATGACCCGAATTATAAGCCGTCTTCACCTTCCGTCGCGAAAACTGTAAAGGGTGAGCAGGTGGTTTTGGATACGATCGTGGTTGGAACGCAAACTGTGCCTGAAGGACGTGTTTTAGCCGTGGACACAGACGCGGAATTTGTGATCCTGAATTTGGGTGAAAAAGACGGAGTTAAAGCCGGCACGATCATGTCTGTGTACCGCGGCAAGGATTACTTAGGCGATGTCAAGATCACCCGCGTTCAGCCGGAAATGTCCGCCGCTGATTTTCTCCCTCCATTCTCTAGTAAACTGGTTCGCAAGAATGATCAGGTAGTTTTAAAATAATGAACTTTGTAGTAAAACCTATCTCAGGTCTTAAGGGCGAGGCAAATTGCACGGCCTCCAAATCCTATTCCATCCGCGCGTTTATGATCGCCGCTTGCGGAGGCTCATCTGTAATTATTTCCCCTTCCAATTCTAATGACGCTAAAGTTGCTTTAAAAATTGCTTTGGCTCTTGGTTCAAAAGTTAAGCATGCGGGCGATGCTTTTGAAATTCAAGGAGGAATACTTCCTTTAAAGCAACATTCGATTTGTGTGGATGAATCCGGAACAGTACTAAGGTTTTTACTTCCGTTGTTGGCGCTGCATGATCAAAAGATAATTGTCGATGGCATTGGCACGTTGGTCGGGCGGCCTAATACTTTTTTAATTAAAACTCTTCAGGATATGGGTGTGGCCATTAAGGGCGCCGGCGCAAAACATAGTGTGCCAATTCATCTCAATGGCGGGGTTATGTCCGGAGGGAAGGTCACCATCGATGCCAGTATCAGTTCACAATTTGTTTCCGCGCTGTTGATTGCCTGTCCCCAATTACCGAACACGACCCGGCTTAAATTAATCGGTCATTTGGTGTCCGGCGATTATATTACCATGACTTTGCAAATGCTTAAGCGCGCAGGGATTAAAATCGAGGTAAAAAGTCCGCGGGAATATGTGATTCCCGGAAATCAAAAATTTAAAGGTCTTAAAAAATTTCATGTTCCGTCAGATTATGGCTTGGCCGCGTTTTTGATGGGAGCTGCCGCGCTGCTTCCGTCGAATATAACTTTAAAAGGATATTTTGACGATAGTTTGGTGCAGGCCGATGGGCATATTATTTCATTTTTAGAACATATGGGCGTGAAAATCGTTCGCTCACAAAAAGCCATTAAAATTAAAGGCCCGTTTGAATTAAAGGCGGATGATTTTTCACTGAAGGAATGTCCTGACTTGGTACCGATTATGGCAGTATTGGCGCTGTTCGCTAAAGGCCCAACGCGTCTTTTTAACATTGAACACGCGCGCGTCAAAGAATCAGACCGGATTTCGGATTTGCGGCAGGAATTATTAAAAATTGGCGCGGATGTGAGAGAAACCAAAAATGAATTGTTTATTTATCCTCGAGAAGAGTATAAAACCGGGGCAATCTTAGACCCGCATAATGACCATCGTTTAGCTATGGCCTTCTCCGTATTAGGCTTGAGAATAGGCTGTACAGTTCAAAATATTGAATGCTCTCATAAGTCATATCCGGGGTTTGTTAAGGATTTGAGGGTATTGATGAAACAATAGAAATCAGAATGGGGGTATTTGGACATTATTTATTCATTGGAAATCTCTCAAATATATGGTAAAGTTAAAGTATGAATGAATTAATTTTTGAAATCACACAAGAAAATGACGGCGGATTTGTGGCTGAATGTTTGACAGAATCAATTTTCACCCAAGCTGATACATGGGAGGAGTTGAGAAAACAGGTTATAGACGCCGTTCACGGATATTTTTTTGACCAACCTAAACCCGAAGTGATCCATTTGCATTTTGTCCGCGATGAGATTCTTGCTACAGCATGAAAATACCACGCAATTTAAATGGCCGCGCTTTAGCTCAATCACTTTGTCAGCATTGGAAATATCTTCAGGTGCATCAAACCGGCAGTCATATCATTTTGGATACAGAAGAACCGTTTCACCAGCGTATAGCAATTCCTGCCCATGAAAGCCTACGGATAGGCACACTTAATCATATTTTAAAGTCTGTAGCGAATCATAAACGGATTAATCGTCAAGAAATCCTTGACAAGTTGTAATCTTACATATATTTTAAATCTTCCCAGTAAAGAAAGTCAGAGGCTATATTTAAAATAAATTTTACTTAAAATACACAATAGGAGGAACACATGAAAATCGGTATAAACGGGTTTGGGCGTATTGGGCGTTTTGTTTTCCGCGTGGCGGTCAGCAAACCGGGCGTCGAAGTAGTGGGAATCAATGATCTTATTGATGTCAATTATATGGCATATATGCTGAAATATGATTCGACTCATGGGAAATTCAAGGGAACAGTCGAAGTCAAAGACGGCAAATTGGTCGTTAATGGCAAAGCCATCCGCGTGACTGCTGAAAAGAATCCGGCTGACCTCAAATGGGGCGATGTCGGCGCTGAATACATTGTTGAATCAACTGGTTTATTTTTGGAAAAAGAAAAAGCCCAAGGCCACATTACAGCGGGCGCTAAAAAAGTTATTTTATCCGCTCCTTCTAAAGATGACACCCCCATGTTCGTCATGGGCGTAAACCATAAATCATATACTAAAGATATGACTTTTGTGTCTAATGCTTCTTGTACGACCAATTGTTTGGCTCCGATTACCAAAGTGTTGAATGATAATTTCGGAATCGTGGAAGGTTTAATGACCACGGTTCACGCGACCACAGCGACTCAAAAAACTGTGGATGGCCCATCTGCTAAAGATTGGCGCGGCGGCCGCGGCGCGGCACAGAACATTATCCCGTCCTCAACCGGCGCGGCTAAAGCTGTGACTAAAGTTATCCCGGCATTAAAAGGCAAATTAACTGGTATGGCATTCCGCGTACCAACCCCGGATGTGTCTGTGGTTGATTTAACCTGCCGTTTGGAAAAAGGTACAACTTACGAAGCCATTTGCGAAGCTATGAAAAAAGCTTCTGAAGGCGAATTAAAAGGCGTATTAGGTTATACAGATGAAGAAGTTGTCTCAACCGATTTCGTCGGCGATACCCGCACTTCAATTTTCGACGCGAAAGCCGGTATCATGTTGAATCCGAATTTTGTCAAAGTTGTAGCATGGTACGACAATGAAATGGGTTATTCAGCCAAAGTGGTTGAATTTATTGAATATATGGAATCGGTAAAATAGGTTTGAGGTTTAATAAAAAGGGGACGATAAAAAGGGGGACGGAGCCCTATTTCGAAATACGAAATAGGGCTCCGTCCCCCTTTTTTCTCCCCCTTTTTTCTATTTCCTACTCTTATCCGTCACCCAGAATTCCATATATTTGCCGAACATCAAGCGGGTCTGCGCGTCGAGGGCGGGGAGGGCGCTTAAGCCTACTAGGACAAAAGGAATGGTTAGCCATTCCAGGATATGGCCTAGTTTTTTCTTCCAGGGTTTTTCCCCTTCCGGGTCCGGGAGCATCGCGATCGACAGGGCAGTCGATATAAATAAGGAAATGGTAGATAATTGAAATATGGTCTGCGCGATGTGCGGTTCGTTGTAATAAATGACTGAATGCGCAAAACGGTGCCCGGCAATGAGGGCAGGAAGCCAACTCATCGTTGTTAACAGAAATCCCCACGTGGCCCAGGACACATGATCTTCCAGCATTTTAAATCCATGACGGATTTTATTATAAAGAGAAATGTTGGGGCTTTGCATAAAACCTCGAATAAGAATGGGAAAATTTTCTGCTCCGTAAGCCCAGCGTCGTCTTTGTTTATAAATATTTTTCATGGTTTTAACCCAGTCTTCCGCGACGGTCGCGTCCATGGACAGCGTGGCATAGATCGGCATGACCTGATATTTTCCTTCATAAAATAAATAAGCTTTCCAGAAAATAGCTGAGTCGTCGGATATCATATCTCTCGGCCAATATCCGATTTCAACTAAAGCTTTAAAACTCATACTATGACTTGAAAATGTGACCAGTTTTTCCGGGTTAGTGGATTCGATGAGCTGGAAAAACGAAGATCCGGTTTCCATAACGCGGGAAAAGGGCGGGACATTCCAAATATTATTGTGGTATACGGGAATAGGCTGATAACTAGTATGGTCGCGATCCGGGCTGGTCATGAAAGAATAGGTCAGGGCGGAGAAATATTTTTTGTCGACGACCGTGTCCGCATCAAAACAAGAAACCACGACCTGGCTAAAGTCGATTTTTTTCTTCTCTAAATATTGGGAACAATGTTCAGCCGCGTATGAAGCATTGGCGCCTTTAACCCGGGCTTCGCCCGGCAATCCAGCCGGATGAAAAATAACCAGGAAATCCATGAAATGGGTTTTATATTCTTCTTGCAGTCTGAGCGCCGCTTCTTTTGTCGCTGAGGGGGCTCGTTCTTCAACGGCGAATACGATCAACATTTGATGAGTGGAAAATTCTTGCTCAGCTAAAGACACAATCCCTGGACGAATAATTTCTTCACCTTCTTTGGCGGCTGGGATGATGACCACATGGTAGATGTCAGATGATAAAGGCGGTAGGGATTTGCACTGCATTAATTTTTTTAAATTGTTTTTATGGATTCCGACAGAAATAAAATCATTGAACGACGCGGATTCGAAAGCATTTTTAAAAGTCAGATGTTGATGCAGATCGTCAATTTCTTTAATGCGTTTAAGCCATTCGGTTTTACGTTCAATATTAAAGCGCAAATAGGAGATCGTCAGTAGGATTGTTAAATAGATCAGCCGGATAAACCAAAAAAATATTAATGCGATCGCGATAATAGAAGCGCGTAAAGGATCGAAAATCGAGAGAAACAGGATTCCCAGGAGAATTGACCAACTGCATATTCCGGGTAGAATTTCCAAAAATCGTTGAAGCCGTTTTTCTTTTTCGCTTAAATTTGATTTAGAATAATTAAAAGACATGTTGGTTGATGGTTTTTGGTTGTTGGTTTTTGGTTGTCATCCCCGAGTGCTTCAATCGGGGATCCAGTAATAAAATTTTTCGTTTTTTTAACAGCCAATCGTTTTTTGTTTGACCGATCACCTTTCACCTATCACTTTTTTACGGCAATATATCAATCACGTTAAGTTGTTGGTTTTTGTCATCTAAATAAAATAATTTTTGGGCTCGGTCTGAATAAACAATCGGGCTTTCAGTCGTGGTAATTAAAGAGATATCCCGATTATACATGAGTTCAGTATCTGTTAAATTGACTTTTGAGCCGTCTTTAAAAAGTATTTGGGATCCCCGATTCACGAGAAAGGCTTGCGTGATATCACTGCCATTTTCAATAATCCATTTTACCGACGGACCAGTTTCAAATATGCCTTCTTTGCGGTTCTCAGTAAAATCAATGATTCCGATTTTATTTTGTGTCCATACCATGATTTGCCGTCCCTGATGGACTGGAAGGTAGCCTCGGCACCCTTGTTCGATCAGCATATACGGAAGATTGTTCCAAAGCAGTTGACCGTTTAGCCCAAGGAAAACGACCATATTATCGTTTAAAATATCAATGTTATAATTTTGTTCATCTTGAAATTCTTTAGGTAATTGGTCCAGGTCGCCGGTCAGGGTTTCTGGTTTGAGCTGACGGTAATCAAATTTGTTAAAATGATTGCTTTGGTCAATGACAAAGATTTGGCGGCCGCGCAAGCCTGCCCCTTTAATGTTTTTGATAATTTGTGGGTATAAATTTTGATTTTTGATGTCTAACCGGGAGACAGTGTTATTATTTAAAGTGAAGATGTTGTCTTCATCATCATTCGACCAGAAAATTTTATCTGGAGGATTGGTAAATAAAGCGGAAATATCCGTAGAGGAGGTAAAGGACGCGGGCGTTGAGAGCGGGTCGACCCACGTATAAATTATTTTTTCAGGGTCAGTCGTATTTCTAAGTTTTAGCAGAAAATGGGTACTTTCCGGCATGGTGAAGATATCTTCAAGTTCATTGGGAAATGGAGAAACTGGTGCATTAAATAAAGGATAGATCTTTTCATTGCTCGCTGGGTTATCATTTTTGAGGTTAATGGAAAGAGCAGGGTTAGACCAACGATAAACAAATATTCCTTGAACAGTATTGTCTCCAGGTAAAAGGAGAAGGGCTTTTTCATCTACCGGAATAATTTTTTTAAACACGCGGGTGGTCACTATGCGTTTAGGCCAGACTTTGGGGATAAGCAGAATGTCTTCCAAAACAGAGGCTTGTCCTTCCATGACTGGAACTGTTTTTTTCCAAGGCATGAATTTATCAGCGGTGAGGGTAATTTCATATTCTCCTGTTTTGAGATCCCGGAGAATGGTCGGGGTATGGGATGCATATAATTTTCCGTTTATATAAATTTTCGCGCCTGAAGGCAGGGATGAAAGACTAATAATTCCGGTTTTTTCAATTGGTTTCTGTGGGTGCACGACAATCCCCAAAGCATGGAAAATTATGATAGGACAAAGGATAAGATAAATGAGTGTAAAAAAATAAAATAAAATTTTACGGAATTTAGATAACATGAAATAATAAAATTGTCAGTTTTTGGTTGATGGTTTTTGGTTGTCATCCCCGAGTGCTTAAATAGGGGATCCCAAAATAACATAGTTAATTTATCTATCCTTACCTTTTTATTATAAATGAAATCTGAGGCTTGCGCAACTTTAGTATATATTTCTTAATGTTCTGTAGGACCCCGGCATAGCCTCGGCCGATTTTTGCGTCTAAAAATCGTTTGACAGTAATTTTCTTTTAATATATTATGGTAGCCACAATTTAAGTATTTAAATTCGTTTTAATGGTTCTCAAGTCAAAGGAAATACTGATGTTACATAAATTATCCAAACTCTTAAAACGTTTATCCAATTGGGTGCTGGGCTTGTTCTCTAATGATATGGGTATTGATTTGGGAACAGCTACGACCTTGGTTTATGTAAAAGGCGAAGGCGTAGTTTTGCGTGAGCCGTCAGTTGTTGCTATTGAAAAAGATACGAATCGGGTTATTGCGGTTGGAGAAGAAGCCAAAAAAATGTTGGGAAAAACTCCTGGTAATATCGTGGCAATCCGGCCGATGAAAGACGGCGTCATCTCGGATTTTGAGATTACTGAAGCCATGTTACGTTATTTTATTAAGAAAGTTCATCCTCGCAGACATTTGGTTCGTCCGGCTATGGTTATCGCGATCCCCTCGGGTATTACAGAAGTAGAAAAACGGGCTGTCCGTGATTCAGCAGAGAGAGCCGGGGCTCGTTCTGTGGAATTGATTGAAGAACCTAAAGCTGCTGCCGCCGGAGTTGGTCTTCCAATTGAAGAACCTGAAGGCAATATGATCATTGACATCGGTGGTGGTACCACAGAGTTTGCCGTAATTTCTTTAGGGGGTTTAGTGCATTCTAAATCGATCCGTATCGCTGGCGACGAATTAGACGGGGCAGTGATTGAATATTTGCGTAAAACATATAATTTAATGATTGGTGAACGTACCGCGGAAGAAATTAAAATTCGGATTGGATCAGCCTTTCCGCTGGAAGAAGAATTGACCATGGACGTTCGCGGCCGTGATTTAATATCCGGACTTCCTAAAACTATTTCTGTGACTTCGGTTGAAATTCGGGAAGCTTTGCATGATCCTGTTCAAGCTATTGTGGATGCCGCTAAATCGACTTTGGAACAAACGCCTCCAGAGTTAGCCGCGGATTTAATTGACCGGGGTATTGTGTTAGCGGGCGGAGGGGCTTTATTGCGGGGTATTGATAAACGTATAGCTGAAGAAACAGGTTTGCCAGTTCACATTGCGGATGATCCATTGATTGCCGTAGTTATGGGGACAGGCTACGTTTTAAACATGCCGGCACGTTTACGTCGCCGTATGGTTGTTCAGACGAAACTTGATTTTTAATTACCTGTCACTAATTATTTAAGAAATAGGTTGTGTTGATGTGTTTGGAAATAGACGAAACAACTCTACACTGATCATCATTGCTTGCCTTACTATTCTTTTCTTTTTATTTCGAAGTAATTTTTTTGATGCGTTAAAATTTAGTACGATCGACGGCATTAAGGGTCCGATCCGGGTTTTGGCTTGGCCGGTTTTGGAAGTCAGAAAGCTTATCTTATTTCATCAAAGTTACTCGGAAAATGGTCGTTTACGCAAGGCGAACGAAATATTGAAAGCTCAACTGGCCGGCATTGATGACGTGGTCGCTGAAAATCAGCGGTTAAGTCAAATGTTAGCGTTGAAACGGAAAAATGTTTTTTCATCTGTAGCCGCTTCTGTGATCGGCCGCGATCCCTCCTATTGGAATTCCATTTTGGTCATTGATAAAGGAAGCGCTGATGGCGTGAAAATGGGACAAGCTGTGATCAGTCCTGCCGGGGTAGTTGGCAAAGTGACAGAAGTCGGACGTAATTCTAGTAAAGTGGTTTTGATCACAGACCCGGATTTTAGCGTGGCGGCGGTCATTGAAGATTCTCGGGAAAGCGGATTAGTTTCCGGAACGCTGCAAGGGTTGTCCCGTATGAAATATTTACGGAAGGACGCTGTCATCTCTGTCGGCAGCCGGGTAGTTACGTCGAAGATTAGCTCATCGTTTCCGGAAAATTTATTAATTGGAGAAGTGATTCAAGTGCTTCCTACGGCTGATGGGGATTCAATGGAGTGTACTGTAAAGCCGCAGATTGATTTGTCGCGGCTGGAAGAAGTGCTTGTCGTAGGAGAATAACCAAGTGATAAAGGTGATAAAGGAAAAAGCGATGGGTGAAAAACGATAGGTTTGAAAAATTAAAAATTAAAAATTTTGGGATTTGTTAAGTGCGAAAAATATTATTTTTAATTCTGGCTTGTATGGTTTGCTTTATTTTTGAATTTCTTATATTCAATTATATCGGGCCATGGGTTAGGCCGAGTTTGGTGGTGATCCTTTTGGTATTCGCGACCGTATTTTGGAATGTGGAGAGCGGTATTCTGGTCGCTGTTCTTGGAGGAATACTGGAGGACAGTTTTGGAGCATCATTTGGGTTTAATATGGTGGCGTATGGATTTTGCGTGCTGGCGACTTCATTTTTTAATGATTATATTTATCAAAAAGGATCAAGAATTTCGCTCGTGATCCTTTTATTTTTTGTTCTTGTCGCTAATATTTTTGCCCGTTTCGTATTAATGACGATGGCAGATCAAGCGATTTCATTCAGTATGGTCTACAGGGGAATTTTTTCAGATATTGCCGTTACGATTTTGATCGCCAACTTGATGTTTAATGGTCTTATTCGATGCGCCTTAAAATTATCCGTATAATTATTACTGTTTTATTTATCGGGGTGATCTTGCACCTTTTTAACGCGCAGGTAATCCGCGGAAAATATTATCACCAGTTAAGCACCCAGAATCGGATACGGGTGGTGCCGCTTGATGGATGGCGGGGCGCGATCCGTGACCGCAATGGCGTGGTTTTGGCTGATAATAAATTGGCATATAATCTGGCCGTCACGCCGCAGGATATTACGGATGTTGAACCGCTATTTGAATTTTTGGAGCAGGTGTTGGATATTCCCAGCCGTGAATTGATGCGGCGGTATCAGCAAAATCGTGAGGCCCCTTTTGCGCCTGTGGTTTTGGCGGAAGATATTACCCGAGAAAAAGCAATTGTCATTGAGGAAAATGAGTACCGGTTCCCATCCATATGGGTGCAAAAAACTTTCCGGCGTTTTTATCCTTTAAAAAATAATTCTGCGCATGTACTGGGCTATGTTGACAAAGTTAATGAAGATAAATTTGAAAATCTTCAAGAATACGGCTATTCTCCGCAGAGTTTGGTTGGGTATTTGGGTGTGGAAGAGTATTATGACCGGTATTTACGCGGAGAGGAAGGCGGCTTGCAGGTTGAAGTTAACAATCGGGGCAAGCAGGTTCGGTTATTGAGTATTAAAGATGCCAAGCAAGGGCAGGATATTGAGTTAACCATAGATTCGAGTATACAAGGGATGGGAGCGGAATTATTGCAAGGCCGGGTTGGGTCGGTCGTGATGATGGATATGGAAAGCGGCGAGATATTAGCCATGGTGAGTTCTCCTGATTATGACCCCAATGTGTTCGTGAACCCGGCATTCAACAAAATCAAAGTGGATATTTTGACGGATACGCGCGGCCCTTTGATTAACCGTGTGGTCCGGGGCACGTATCCGCCGGGATCAGTTTTTAAAATTCCTATGGCGTTTGCCTCTTTGGATTCTAAAAAAGTTTCTTTATTGACGAGGTTTAACTGCCCGGGGTATTTAGAGGTGGGGGGCAGAAAATTCGGATGCACGCACGTGCATGGTGAACAGGATTTAATGGAAGCGATCGCTCATTCGTGCGATGTGTATTTTTATCATGTGGGTCAATTGTTGGGCGCGGATATGATCGCTTATTATGGAAAAATGTTTGGGTTAGGACGTCTCACCGGAATTGATCTGCCTTATGAAAAACCCGGGTTTATCCCGGAACGGAAAATGTATCGTCTCTCTGGAAAAGAGTGGTATTTAGGAAATACTCTTAATTTTTCGATTGGACAAGGAGATACGCTGGCCACTTCGCTGCAGTTAGCGCGGATGTTGTCGACTGTGGCTCTCAATGGCGCGGAAGTGCAACCGCATGTGATCCGTTCTATTAATGGGTCGCCCGTGAGCAAATTTAATTTTACGAGAAAGATTAAACTCAATCCGGAGTTGTTTACTGAAATTAAAAAAGGACTGCGCGCGACTGTTGCTGATCCGACTGGGACAGCCTATGATTTAAATATGCCGGATCTTTATATCGCGGGAAAGACCGGTACCGCCCAGACTATGCGAGGACGTGAATCGCACGCGTGGTTCGCGGGTTACGCGTTAGGTAAATCACGGCATGTGTCGTTCTGCGTTTTTTTAGAATACGGCGGTTCGAGCCAAAACGCTTGTATTTTAGGGAGGCAGTTGTTTGAGAGAATGAGAGAAAAGGGACTTATTTAAAAGCGGTATGTCGTATGTGGTATGTAGTATGGGGCGAAGAATTTAAAATAATAAAAAAATTGAAAAATGATTTTAAAAACATAATGGGCAAAAGCAAAAAATGTAACAGAAACGCGAAGCGTTCCAACAATGACATACGACATACTACGCACTACATACTCAACAGGCATAATTTATGAACAGAAGCTTAGTTTTTAAAATTTGGTTGTTTTCAATTTTGATCATGATATTTGGGTTGATCGGACTTTATAGCGCGACTTTTAATAATGTCCGGGTGCCGCAGAAAATTTTTTATGATCAAATGATATTTTCATTAATCGCGATCCTCATCATGTGGGGCTTGAGCAATACGGATTATCGTAAATTTTATGATTTTGCTTACATTGTTTACGGCGGCAATGTTTTGTTTTTAGTTTTGGTTTTACTTTCCGGCCGCAATGCGTTAGGCGCGACCCGTTGGTTTGAAGTCGCGGGCTTTAGTTTTCAGCCGTCGGAATTTATGAAATTGAGTTTGATTTTGGCGTTAGGACGATATTATTCCAGCCGGTCTTCGAATTATATGTTTGGTTTTTATGGACGGATCATGTACGTGGTTCAGTTTATTATTGTGCCGTTTTTGTTAACCGCTGTGCCCATGTATTTAATTTTTAAACAGCCGGATTTGGGGACCGCTATATTATTGTTTGGTATTTTTTTCGCTATGCTTTTTATTAACGGGATATCATACCGTTTTATTTTTGGATTTATGGGTTTGTGTGTTTTGGTTACTCCGGTTTTATGGATGATGATGAAAGATTACCAGAAAGCCAGGTTGTTAGTTTTTCTTAATCCGAACATTGATCCTTTGGGATCAGGATATACGATTATTCAATCAAAGATTGCCGTGGGTTCTGGACAGATATTTGGAAAAGGCTGGTTTGCCGGGACACAAAACCAATTGAATTTTCTTCCAGAGAGGCATACGGATTTTATTTTTTCGGTGATTGGTGAAGAATGGGGATTCATAGGCTGTGTATTTATGATTGGGTGTTTTTATATGTTAGTGCGTGCGGGTTTAAGCATCGCGGAAAAAGTGACAGACAAATTTGGGGTGAATGTAACAGTCGGGATTGCTTCGATTTTAGCGTTGCAAGTGGTGATCAATGTGGGCATGGTTATGGGTATGTTTCCTATAGTAGGCATTACTTTGCCTTTAGTCAGTTATGGACGCACGTCATTTTTAACCACAGCTATCATGCTGGGATTTTTATTGAATTTAAGCCGTAAACGAACATTTGCTGGATGATATCTCTTTGACCAACCAAGAACTGTCTTTTAAAAATATCCTCCAACACGGAGGACTCCTGCTGGCATTGCTCGTCGCGGTAATTTTGCGGATTGCTTATGCCATCGACTTTTGGCACAGCCCATTCTTTCCTTTAATGCCATACACGGACGGGTATTACTATTACACTTGGGCCAATGACATCGCGAGCGGCGAATTTATTAAAACTACTGCTTTCATGAAATGGCCGCTTTACGCTTATTTCTTTAGTTTGTTGATCAGGTTTTGTTCTGACCCTCTGACGTCTCTTTACATTTTTCAGTTCGCCGCTGGGGTCTTAACCTGCGGCCTTATTTATTTTATTTCCCTTAAAATTTTTAATAGGCCTACTGCGGTCATCGCAGGGCTACTTTGCGCTGTTTACACGCCTTTTATTTTTTATGAAGGACTGGCGACCTATACCAGCTTATCTATTTTACTGGAAGCGGTTTTCTTACTTTTTGTTCTTAACTCGAGAGGTTCTGTTGCGCCAAACCGATTTTTTTCTCTAGGCCTGATAGCAGGGATTTGTTTCATTTTGCAGGGGAATATCATTATTTTCAGCTTGGCGGCTTTGGTCTGGCTGTTGAGCACAAATGCTAGCGCGCGGCCTAAATTTTTAAGCCTGGCGGTTTGTTTTTTTCTGGGTTTAGGTGCTGTGGTCAGTATAACGGCTATGATGAATTTTTGCGCGGAGAAAGATGCAGTCGCCGTCACTGGGAATTTCGGATTTAATTTTTATTCCGGTAACAATTCTCAGGCCAGGGGAATGGCTACCTATGATAATGATATCAGCCGGAATCAGGAAGATATGCTGCGCGATGCGCGTATTGTAGCGCAATCTTCTTTGCATAAAAAACTTAAGACTTCTGAAGTATCACATTTTTGGTTTAAAAAGAGCACGGCGTTTATTAAAGAACATCCGGGGCAATACTTGCACTTATTATTTCAGAAAGCTTTGTTAATATTTTGTCCTGAGAATACACAGCCTGAAAAAGAATATTCCGCCGCGTTTAAAAATATCCGTCTTTTACCATTGTTTCAACCTGCGGCAGTTATTATTTTTCCTCTGGCTCTGTTCGGATTCATTTTTAGTCTGAAACATCGACGGAATGCCGCGCTTCTTTATTGCGCAATCCTTTCATGCGTGCAGGGTATGCTATTATTTTTTGTCATTGATAAACTTCGCATCCATATGATGCCATTTTTAATCATTCTTGCCGCTTATGGCATTTATTCTCTGTTTGATATCATTCGTAACAAAGAGTACTTAAAAATGGGGGGAATGGTGATTCTTCTCATTTTTTGTTTTATTCTGATTAACCAGCGGTCAATCTTACCCGCGCAAAATAATTCTCGCCTCTTGGACCGCCAGAATCTTTACGATCAATATTTGGATCAGGCAGACAGCTTTGAGAGCGGTGGGGAAATTCTTAAAGCCATTCAGGCTTTAAAGACGGCATCTGTTATAGGCCCGGACAATCGCAGGGCTCCGTTTAGAATGGGGATCATTTTGGTTTCTTTAGGTGACTTGAAGGGGGCTGAAGAAAATTTTAAGCGTGCGATCACTTTAAGTCCCACTTGTGTTGATGCTTTGTATAATTTAGGTTTTATTTATAATAAGCAGCAAAAATATTTGCAAGCTTTGGAGTCGTTGATCAGAGCTGCGGATCTCAATCCTGATGATGCACGGGTACATTTTGAATTGGGTATCGCATACAAAGAAAGCCATGACTTAAAGAATGCTGCAACTGAACAGGAATTAGCCTTGAAAAAAATGGCGCGGTGGCGAGTTAGGGAACGTTCGTTGATTATCAGGGAACTTGGCGTCATCAAACAAATCCGTTAATAATGATAATATTCTTTTAATGATTGTCATTTAATATGGTCTATAGTAAAATCACTTCAAGTTTATTTGTAAGTTGTTAATACAAAAATACTTGTGCTATGGATCATTGGGGATACTTTACAGGGAAATTCGTGCTGTCTTCCGGCAGGCAGGAATAGCCCCTACGTTTTTTACTAATCGCTTTCTTTGTTCCGTGATTAAATATGAAAGAACTTAAAAGAACTAATACAAAAAAATTGGGTGAGGTACTCGTCGAGAGGGGAGTCATTAATCACCAACAGCTTAACAAGGCACTGGAAATTTGGGAGACTAAAGGCGGTCTCATGGGTGAAACGTTAGTTGATCTGAAATTTGCCACTGAAGAAGATATCGCGCAAGCCTTAACCTGCCAATATGGGTTTCCTTTCTTGCCTTTGACGAATTATGAAGTTGATCCTGCTGTTATTCATTCCGTACCTAAAAAAATATGCCAGGAATATGTTTTGGCTCCGATTGATAAAATTGGTAAAAGTATAACCTTAGCCATGGCCAATCCTTTAAATACGTTCGCGATCGAAGAGATTGAAAAAGTAACAGAATGTTCAATCCAGGTTTTTGTCAGTACCGGGACAGAAATTAAGAAGTTTTTAGAAAAAAACTACGTGGAGTGATATGGCCTTCCTAAAGGACCGGATCAAAGAAATTTTGTTGAGGGATAAACATCTCTCTGCCTCTGATCTTGAAAAAGCGCTGGGTGAACAACAGCGTAAAGGCGGGGAATTAAGCCGGATTCTTATTGATATGAAATTGATTGATGAAGATACGTTGACGAGCGTATTGAGTCAAAGCCTAGGTATTCCTGTCATTAGTATTACCCGCATTAAAATAGACCCTCAAGTGATTAAATTTATAGCTCGCGATGTTGCCTTGAAATATCAAATTATGCCCGTTTCTTTAATTGGCCAGACTTTAACTTTGGCTATGGCTGATCCGTTGAACATTTTTGTTATTGATAATGTCAAGGCGGTAACCGGGTATACGATTAATCCCATTATCGGGCGCAAAGCGGAAATCGCGGGCGCGATTGAACAATATTACAAAAAAACGGAAGCGCCTAAAGAAGAAGCTTCAGAAGAATCTCGTGAAGAGTCTTTGGATAAAATTAGTGATTTAATGGGAGATATGGCGAATGCGGAAGAGCTTGATGAGATTAAGTCGGATGAATTTATCGGGTCTTCGTCGGGTGTGGAAGAGATTAAAGATGAGGCGCCGATTATCCGTCTGACGGATTCGATCGTCCGGCAATCGGTTCTTATGAAATCCAGCGACGTTTTTATTGAACCTTTAGAAAAAGAAATGCGGGTGAGGCTGAGAGTTGACGGGGTTATCCGGGAGATTGACCGTCTACCCAAAGCGATTTTGGCGCCATTGGTATCGCGCATTAAAGTTATTTCAAATCTGGATATTTCCGAACACCGGCTCCCTCAAGATGGACGCTTTAAGATGATCGTGTCCGCGGATAAAGAAGTTGATTTCCGGGTGAATGTTTTACCGACCGCGTTAGGGGAAAAGGTGTGTTTACGCGTGCTGGACCAGACGGGTACGGTTTTGGATGTGGAAAAACTAGGGTTTGAGGCCAGTTCTTTACGGCGGTTAAAAGAATGCGCGCTTAAACCGCATGGCATGATTTTGACTTGCGGCCCTACGGGTAGTGGAAAAACCACCACGTTGTATTCGATTCTCAAACACGTCGACTCTCCGGAAAAAAATATTGTGACGGTGGAAGATCCGGTCGAATACCAGTTTAAGGGAGCGTGCCAGGTCAATGTCAAGCCCGCCATGGGACTGACGTTCGCGACGAGCTTGCGCTCAATTCTTCGGCAGGATCCGGACATAATTATGATCGGAGAGATCCGTGACGCGGAAACTTTGGATATTGCCGTGAAAGCCGCTTTGACGGGACATTTGGTATTGAGTTCGCTGCATACCACTACCGCTTCGGGTTCTGTGGTGCGGATGGTGAATATGGGGGTAGAACCGTTTTTAATTTGTTCTTCGGTTTTAGCGATTATTGCTCAGCGGCTTTTAAGAAAAGTCTGCCAGAATTGTAAAGAGCCCTATACTCCTCCGGAGGCGGTGATTGAAAAAGTGGGACTGCGGCAGGTGACCCAAGACAAAGAAATTATTTTATACCGTGGAAAAGGCTGTGAGCAATGTTTTAAGAGCGGATATAAGGGCCGGGTGGGGATTACGGAGATTTTGGTTATGACGCCGGCGCTTAAAGAAGTGATTATGGCCATGGCTGGTGAACCCAAAGTCAAAGAGGTTTCCCGCCGTGAAGGGATGATCACCATGCGGGAGGACGCGTTATTGAAAGCTTTGAAAGGGTTAACGACGTTAGAAGAAGTTCTACGGATCACTGCGCCGGATGAGATATTGGAGAAAAAGTAACCGAGTAACCGAGTAACAGAGTAACAAAGAGATAGCACAAAAGGCTAAACGCGATTGCTGAGAAAAGTTTTGTATTTTAAAAGCATCTATTTATTAAACATTTTTTATCAATTTTTGAGTATTAGTTTTTGTTTTTTATGCTTTTCGTTGTTTTACTCGGTTACTTTGTTACTCGGTTACTTTGTTACTCGGTTACTTTGTTACTATTAAGAATATAATCCTATGGCTAAGACGGTAAAAGATACAATTTTGGATGAATTGGTGGGTTCGGGAAAGTTTCCGCCTAAAGTGTTGGAAGAGGCTAAACAGCTTCACCTGCGCGAAAAGATTCCTTTTGAGAAAGCTTTGATTAAAAAAGGCTTGATTACAGAGGAAGATTGGCTGTTAATGCTGGTTTCTGAACTGGGGATACCATTCGTAAATTTGGCCCGGTATAAATTAACGCCCTACTTGCAGGAAATCATTCCAGAAAATATTGCCCGTCAGTATAAAATTGTTCCTTTGGTGGATACGCAATTTTCTGTGACCATCGCGACAGCTGACCCCTTAAATGTTTACGCGTTGGATGATCTTAAAAACATTACAGGGAAACGGATTGATGTGGTGTTGAATACAGAGAGTGAAATTATCAAGAAAATTGATAATTTTTACGGTGATCCAACGAAACGGGATGTCCCGGAATTTAAGGCTCAGGATGCGGCTTTTGAAGAATTCGAGCTGGTATCTCAAAAAGAAGAAGATGACGCGAATTCAGGAGGCGAGGCTGTTGATGAAAGCGAAAAAGCACCAATCATCCGTATGGTTAATCTGATATTGAAAGAAGCCTTGCGTCAACGGGCGTCGGATATTCATATTGAACCTATGGAAGAGTGCGTCCGGGTGAGGTATCGGATTGATGGGGTTTTGCGGGATGTGCTGACCATTCCTAAAAAAAATCAAAACGCGATGGCAACGCGTATCAAGATTATGTCGCGGTTGGATATTACCGTCAATCAAGCGCCGCAGGATGGACGTTTTAAGCTAACGTTAAAAGAAAAGAGCGTGGATTTTCGCGTTTCCATTCTGCCTGCCACATTTGGCCCCAAAGTGGTTATGCGGATTTTGGATCGTTCCAAATTAGCGGTTGGGGTGGACGGTCTGGGATTAACTCCTAAAGCTTTGCAGTTGATCAAGGACGGAATTAAAAAACCATTTGGGATGATGTTAGTCACTGGCCCGACAGGAAGCGGAAAATCTACGACTTTGTATTCTATTGTGAATGAATTAAATACAGTGGAAAGAAATATCATTACTGTAGAAGATCCGGTTGAATATTTGTTAGAAGGTTTAACTCAGATTCAGGCCATGCCGGAAATCGGGCTCACCTTCGCGGAAGGCTTGCGTTCCATTTTACGTCAGAGTCCAGACGTGGTCATGGTGGGAGAAATCCGCGATGGGGAGACTGCGGATATCGCGATCAAAGCGTCTCTGACTGGGCAATTGGTATTGTCAACGCTGCATACCAACGACGCGGCTGGGGCATTGACGCGTCTGGTGGATATGGGAGTGGAGCCGTTTTTAGTGGCTTCCAGTTTGGTGCTGGTCACAGCTCAGCGCTTGTGCCGCAGGATTTGCCCTCACTGCAAAGCAGAAATAAAAATTGATCCGGATGTGTTAAAACGTTTGGGGGATATTGTTCCGAAGGACTCCATTTTTTATCAAGGCAAAGGTTGTGAGCAATGCAAAAACACCGGCTATACCGGCCGTTTATGTATTACAGAAGTTTTAGACATTGATGATGAGATACGAATGATGCTGTTGCAAGGAAAGACGTCTGACGAGATTAAAAAATATTCCCGCGAAAAAAAAGGTATGGCTACGTTGTATCAAGATGCTATGGCTAAATGTTTGCAAGGAATTACCTCTCTAGAAGAGGTCTTTAGGATTACGTCTAGTGACTAAAAAAGAGTAACAAAGTAACCGAGTAACAGAGTAACCGAGTAAAAAAGTAACAACGGAAAGAATATAAAAAAATAAAAAACGAATGTGAAAAGAAAAGCATTGGAAAAAAATATAAATTGTAAATTGCAAAGATTCGCTTTTTCTATTCAATATTGATGCTAAAATATCAAAGAATAGGATTTTGTTAAAATATAGAAGAACATAAGGTTCGTGGCACAAGTAAGAAATTTTTATTATAAATAATATAATGCTTGCTTTGTGTTTTTAATTTTTTATTGTTTTATCATTGTTACTTTGTTACTCGGTTACTCTGTTACTCTAAAGTGAGGTTAAATTATGCCGACTTTTAAATATGTAGCCAAAGATGCTGAATCCAAAAGTTTGACCGGTAAAATTGCGGCAGATGATAAGAATGCGGTGGTTGAAGAGTTACGCAAACGGAAACTGACTATTATTTCTGTAACGGAAATGAAGGGCGAAAAAGTCAAAACCGGCTCCCGTAGAAAAGTTAAAGCGGAAGAAATTGTGCTTTTTGCCCGTCAGTTAGCCACGATGGTGGAGGCAGGTATGCCAATCTTGCAGGGCTTAAACGCTTTGGCGGACCAGACCACCAATGAAGGGTTTAAAAAAGTTTTGACTGAAGTTGAAACAGATATCAAGCATGGTTCGAGTTTATCCTCTGCATTTGCCAAACATCCGCATGTGTTTAATAATTTATTTATTAATCTCGTAAAAGTCGGGGAAACCGGCGGTATTTTGAGTACAGTTTTAGATCGGGTTTCCACGTATATGGAAAAAACTTTGAGTTTACAGCGTAAGGTGAAATCCGCTTTAGTTTATCCGAGCGTAGTCGTATCTATGGCGATCATTATCACTGTGGTGCTTTTGATTAAAGTCGTTCCCACTTTTACGGGAATTTATTCTTCTTTCGGGAAAGAATTGCCGGCGATGACGCAAGTACTGGTTAACGCGAGTAATTTTCTGCAGTCTTATATAATTTTTATTATTATTGCCATTGTTGGTTTAGGGTTTGGGCTTGCGCGCTGGCATAAAACTGAAAAAGGCGCTTTGGTGATTGATGGTGCTGTGTTACGTTTGCCGGTTTTTGGAGAGCTTTTACGTAAAGTCGCGGTGAGTCGGTTTACCCGTACGCTGGCTACGTTGGTTCAGAGCGGGGTGCCTATTCTCGAATCATTGAATATTGTTGAAAAAACTATTGGAAATAAAGTTTTGGAAAATGTTATCAAAGATGTTCAAGTGAGTGTCAGGCAAGGGGAAAGCTTATCTGTGCCGTTGGAAAAGAGCACAGTATTTCCTCCCATGGTCACCCGCATGATTTCCATTGGAGAAAAATCCGGGCAGATGGAAAAAATGCTTTTAAAAGTTTCTGAATTTTATGATGATCAAGTGGACACGGCTGTTGATGGCTTGACGAGTATGATTGAACCTCTTATCATTGGGGTCATGGGAGTGGTGATCGGTTTTATCGTTATCGCGCTTTTTATGCCGATCTTGTCAATGTCGCAGTTGGTGAGCTAGTCAATAGGTTATAGGTTATAGGAAAAATTTTTGTCATTCCCGCGCAAGCGGGAATCCAGATTTTCGTTTTTCCTGTCGCCTATCGTATTATCAAAGGAGAATAGGCATGTATAAATTTTGCTGCATGGTAATAGCGTTAATAATGTTGGCCGCCACACCAGTGTTGGCTCAGGAAGGTCGGGTGACTACCCGGGATTGGAACGATTCTTTGCGCGCGTTGAATGAGAGTTTGCAGCAGGTTGACGCGAGAAATCAATGGCTGGCTTTCCAGATTGAGTTCATGAAGGGGGATATGTCGCGTCTTAAAGCTCAGGCAGATGAAATGAATCAGCAGGCCGTGGACAATCCAGGGCAGTTTGCGTTTAACAATAAACAAGAAGTGGAAGTTTTCCAAAAAGAAGCGGACGGAGTATATCAAAGTTTAAAAGCTATTGCTAAAGAGCGGCAAAATTTGGAAATCCGGTTGGTTGAAAAATCAAAAGAGGGAGTTCAACTCAAATCAGATATTGAGCAACTCACCAAAACGGTTGCAGAGTTAAAAGATCAATTGAGGTACTCCATTTCGGGAACAGACCCGGATATAGAGCGCGAAAAAAAAGATTTAAGTGCTTGGATTAAAGACGCGGAAAAAAATTATAATAAGGCTCAGACGGAATTGGCAAGAGTGAAAAGGAAAAATGAGCCCGATGTCCGGATCAAAGATTTAGCAAAACACCGGGATGATTTACAGGCTAAGGTTGATAAATTAAAGACAGAGATGTCTCAGCTGGGACAAAATAAAGAAGAGTCAATTTCTGAATACGAAAAGAGGGCAAAATTCTCGCAAGACAATCTCAATGCCCTAGACGAAGAAATCGTTAAGTTGGAAAAACGTAAAGAAGAGTTAAATGTTATTCTAGATAATATTGCTAATAAGCTTGATAAGAATAATCTGCACTTAGATACACCGAAAGATAATCAGCAAGAATTAGAGAATAATTTGCAAATGTTAAAAAATGAAAATGCTCAACTTAAAGATAAGTTGAGCGCTTTTAAAAAATAAGAGTGTCAACCAGGAAGCGTGCCAGTGGCTGAAAAATTTGATGCGCAAGTTATTGCGGCAAAACTTATGGGAAGTGTTCAAGACTTAATGGAAAAGACCTGCAAGTCTAAACTTTCGGAAAAACCAGTTATGGAGACGAAAGAAATCATTGAGTATGGCAGTAGGATGCGCGTGTTAGGACTTTCAAAATTCGACGGACCGTGTTATGTGGCTGCGGTTAATTTATATTTAAATCAGAAAAAATCCGAAGATAAAGATGCCTGCGGGGTCATTGTGAGTTATTGGGAACAGGAGACAGCGGAGGGTTTTGTCCGCGCTTTACAAAAGGGTTTAGACCTTGAAGACCCGGATGTGATATTGGATAGTTGCGGAGAATTTTGTAATAGTATTGCCGGCCAATTTAAAAACGAGTTAGCGGCGTTTGGTTATCCGGAGCTAAATCTTTCTACGATTATCAAAGCCCGGAACGAAATTGATGAGGGAGTTGATTTTCCTTTTAGCGAAGGAGAATATTGCGAGCTGTCATTTAAAGTAAAAAATAAAAAAGTGGTGGTTGTTTCTTTGGTTATGGCGCCCCCCGCATAAAGACTGGATTTTAAAGGAGCTCATTTTATGACACTGATGAATGTCCCTCAAGAAAGAAGAAAATATATCCGGCTTCCGCTGAAATGCATATTAAGGTGTTCTCCTTTTGCTGGACATGGTTCAGAATTGTGGTCAGGCGAAGTGACCACGGCTACTAAAAATATCAGCGCTGGCGGTATTTTATTTGAAAGCCGGCACCCTTATGAATTAGGAGCTTTATTGCAAGTCGAGGCGGACGTTCCGGGTTGGGAAAAATTTAAAACCGAATTTTATAAAGAAGAGCAGATTTCTCGGTCTTTGCCAGTGGTTATTTTGGTGTCGGTCGTGCGTGTTGAGGCGATTGAGATTGGGAGGAAATACGATATTGGAGCCGCTTTTGTGGGGATTGACCGGGGACATCAAGGAGCGCTGGTTAAATATATCAAAAGCCGGGTGAAGGAGTAGAAACCCAATGCCAGAAATTAATTTTGAAGAGAGTACGAGCCGGGTGGCTAGGACTATAAAACAATTTGTGTGTTTTAAATTGGCGGCAGAAGAATACGCGATTGATATTAGTTATATTCAGGAAGTGATCCGGGTGGTGACGATTACTCAGGTGCCGCAGATGCCGGAGTTCTGCTGGGGTGTAATTAATGTCAGGGGAAATGTTCTTCCGGTTTTTGATTTGCGGCGGTTGTTTCATTTGCCAGAAAAAAAATTTGATGCACAATCCAAATTTTTAATCGCTTCAATCGGAAATTTTATTGCCAGTTTTATTGTGGATGAGATTGTGGATAATATTAAATTAGAATCATCCGCTATTGATCCAACTCCCGCGGTTAAAATGAAAATCGATGCAGATTGTATTAAAGGATTAGGCGAGTTGGATGACCGGATGATCGTGATCATCAATTTAGAAAAAGTCCATGATCATATTTTGAAAATAATTAATACTTTTTCAAAAATTAAGGGACCTGTCCATGAATAAAAACCATCGGATTCAAGCGGATAACCGCCGAGTGTATACCCGCATTGACCGCCCGCATTTGCTTAAAGTCAAAATGTTTGATCTCAAGGATCAGAGTTCGGTGCGGAAAATAGAAGCCATTACTCGGAACGTATCTGCCGGGGGGTTAGCATTTGAATCGGAACAATTTTTTGAATCCGGAACAGTTTTGGAGATTGAGCTAGATACGCCGGGATGGGAAAAACTCAGAGGCGTCTTTGACGGAGAAAAGGGCGATGCCTTGCCCTCAGCGGTGATGCTCTTGGCCAAAGTTATCCGGACAAGAGTTATTGAAGAGGATTTGTATGATATTGCTGTTTCTTTTGTTGGGATCGATGACCGGCATCGCCATGCTCTGACGAAATATGTCCAAGAACGAGAAAACAGCGCGGGTTAAAAGGAGGGGATGAGTGTCTTCGGAAAAAATTCGACTTTCAAATGTGCTATTAGACGTTGGAACGAATGAATTGGAAATTGTGGAATTTTGCCTGGCGGATAGTTTTTATGGGATTAATGTCATGAAGGTCAGGGAGATTATCCGCTGTCCAGAAAATATTGTAGCTGTGCCTCATGCTCATCCGGCTGTCGATGGTGTGATTAATGTCCGGGGCACGATTATTCCGGTTGTGAATTTGGCGCGTCAATTTGGCATCGATGATACCAAAGCCACTAAAGCGGTTCAGCGCATTATTATTTCCCAGTTTAATAAATTAACAATAGGTTTTCTGGTCAGTTCTGTCTCACGGATCCACAGGTTTTCGTGGCAACAGGTCGTCGCTCCGTCTGGCATGATTTCTAATGGTGATACTTATGTTGTTTCTATGGTCAAGATGGATGAAAAAATAATTTTATTATTAGATTTTGAAAAAATAGCTTTTGACGTTAGTCCTGAAGCACGCCCCCCGCAAGTGGAAGCTTCGCCGGTTAAAGAATTGCCAGCGGCATTTGACCGCTCGGCTAAAACCATTCTGGTGGCAGAAGATTCGAAGTTTTTAAGGGCTGTTATGGTCGAGGCCTTGTCGAAATTAGGTTACAAAGTGATCGCGACGAGTGATGGAGAAGAAGCGTGGCAAGAGTTTGAAACTCATAATGCTAACAATGCGGCTGGCGGGGTTCCCATCGATTTATTAGTCAGCGATATTGAGATGCCGCGGATGGATGGGTTACATTTGGTGCGGAAGATAAAGGTTTCTAACGGATTTCGTAAGGTTCCTTGCATTGTTTTTTCATCTATGATAAATACCGATTTGTCCCAGCGTTGTGCCGCTATTGGGGTGGATGTCACGATCACTAAGCCGGAAATTAGTAAGCTTGTTGAAGCGGTAGAGGGCCATTTCAATCAAGGCAGGGCATGAATATCGACATAAAAGATTCTGAATATAAAGCGGTCCATGACTTGATGTACCGTTACGCGGGCGTCCATCTGACAGAAAAGAAAAAGCCGTTGATTGTGGCGCGGTTAAGGAAACGGCTGGTGGAGTTTTCTTTAAACACGTTGGGCGATTACATCAAATATTTGCAAACTCATTTAAAAGAAGAATTGCCCAATTTTATTAGTGCTTTAACGACGAATGAAACATATTTTTTCCGGCATACGAAACAATTTAATTTATTTTTTGAAGAAATACTACCTGAATTGTGCAGCCGCAAAAAAAGGGCGGGTCAGAAACTGATTAAAATTTGGTCTGCGGCATCATCGACAGGGGAAGAAGCCTATTCCATCGCCATAGTTTGCCAGGAGTTTATGGCTAAGCATCCGGGTTGGCAATTCCAAATTTATGCGTCAGACATTGATTATCAAGTACTGCAGAAGGCCCGGGAAGGGATTTACGGTGAAAAAAGTGTGGCAAAAGTTACAGAATCTTTGATGCGTAAATATTTTACGGCGAGGCATGCGGGAATTATAAAGCGGTTCGAGTTAAACCATCAGATAAAACAATGTGTGACGTTTGAGAATCACAATTTAATGAATCCGCCGAAACGCGCGGATTATGACGTAATTTTTTTACGGAATGTTTTGTACTATTTTGATAAATCGACTCAACAAACCGTAGCCAGCTTATTAGAATCCGCATTATTGCCGGGCGGATATTTTTTTGTCAGTCTATCAGAAAATTTACATGATCGTCCCAATCAATTAGAATATTTGAGAAATGGAATTTACCGCAAGGCTGATAGATAGGTCACAAAGGCACAAGGTCACACCTTAAAGTTAGGAATGTTTATGTTGAAAAAAATTAAAGTGGTGATCGCGGATGATTCGGCGTTTTTTCGACAGGTTCTGAAAACTGTTTTGGAAGAATCCAGGAAGATCGTGGTCGTTGCCGCGGCGAAGAATGGGAAAGAAGCGGTTGAATTTGTCAAAACTCTTAACCCGGATATTTTGATTTTGGATTGTGATATGCCGGTGATGAATGGTTTGGATGCTTTAAAGCGGGTCATGGATGAGAACCCCTTACCGGTTTTGATGTTTAGCGCGTTAACACAGGAAGGGGCGAAAGAGACGTTGACCGCTTTATCATTGGGGGCTGTGGATTTTTTGCTCAAACCCGCGGGGCATGCCCATGCGCTAGATGAAGTCGCGGAAGAATTGATCAAAAAAATTGAAACAATTGTCCGCCAGGCCAAATGGCGGGTTTCTCTTCCTTCGGTCAACCGGCCGAAGCTGTCCAATGGGGTTGAAACAGAAAATGTTCAGGTTCAAGACCGCCGGCCGGCTGTGGAGTTGAGGCGAAGAACAGTCGATTTGATTGCTATGGGATCATCAACCGGCGGAGTGCAGGCGTCAACGAGAGTATTGATGGCTTTGCCAGAAAATACGGCCCCGATTGTATGGGTTCAGCATATGCCTCCGGAATTTACCAAAAATTTTGCTGAACGGTTAAATGGGTTGTGTCAAATGGAAGTGAAAGAGGCCAAAGATGGAGACCTGGTGAAGCGGGGAATTTGTTATCTGGCGCCAGGCGGATTTCAGATGCGCTTGTTAAAAAAAGGTAATGATTATTGTGTGAGTGTTAAATTAGGTGAAAAAGTTTCCGGTCAATGCCCGTCTTGTAATGTCTTGTTTGATTCGGCGGCAGAATATTTTGGTGACAATGCGCTGGGGATTATATTAACGGGCATGGGAGACGACGGAGCCTCTGGCTTAGCCAAAATGCACCAAAAAGGCGCATATGTGATCGGCCAGAATGAAAAATCCTGTGTGGTTTACGGGATGCCTAAAGCCGCGTATAATTTAGGCGCGGTGGATATTGAACTGGATATTCAAGAAATTTCGGATGCCATTATTAAAGCCGGAGGTTGAGATGATAAGAAATATTATCTTAGTCGTGGATGATGAAGAGCATATGGTGAGCTTGTTGAAACAAGCTTTGGCGGATGATCATACGGAAGTGATTGGTGCTTCTGATGGACAAGAAGCTTTGGATTTGGTATCGAACCGGCATGTGGATTTGATCATTGCGGATAACAATATGCCTAAAATTCTGGGAGAAAATCTTTTTTTAGAAATTAAAAAAATGGATCCATTTGTTCAGCTGATCATGATTACGGGATATCCGTCAGTCACAGTGATTGTTAAGATGCTGGAAGCGGGAGTATCAGATTTTTTAATCAAGCCTTTTGATCTAAATCAGATTCAATTGGTGGTTAAAGAAACATTAGGGAGGATCGAACGCTGGCGCAATTTGCGCAAAGAGTGGATGGCGTATAAGAAAAGAGGAATCGAGTAACCGAGTGACAGAGCAAAAATGTTGATGGATAAAAGAAAAATTATATTAAGGGAGAATTATGGGCAGCGAAAATAATGAATTGATAGGAGAGTTTATCGCGGAGAGTGAGGAATACTTGGCCGTTTTAAACCAGAAATTGCTCAAGGCTGAAGATGCCATTAAATCCGGCGTGGATATGTCTGCGGAAGAATTAAACGCTATGTTCCGTTCTGTGCATACGATTAAAGGGACAGCCTCCTTTTTTGATTTGCAAAAGATCGTTCATTTAACGCATGATATGGAAGCCGTTTTATCCCGGATAAAAAAATTTGAAATGAAATTGACGGCGCCTATCATAGATGTATTATTCGGTGCTTTTGATACATTACAAAAATTGGTCACGAATTTAAAAGAACAGGGCTCATTGGATTCAGTGGATATTAAAAAAAATATTCAGGAAATCGCGTTGATCTTAGATGAAAAGCCTGTTGAACCAAGTATTAAAGGGACTCAGCCGAGTTTGGGTTCGAATCAACCGGTTCTCCCTGTTGTTGCGGCAGGGACAGTTATCCCGGCGGCCGTTTCTATTCCGCCCGCCGCGGTTCAGGTCCCCAAAGGAGAA
Organism: Candidatus Omnitrophota bacterium; assembly: GCA_015233115.1. GTDB lineage: Bacteria > Omnitrophota > Gorgyraeia > Zapsychrales > Zapsychraceae > JADFYE01. The sequence continues at coordinate 60,711 of JADFYJ010000014.1, forward strand.
CAGGATTTTGGGGTCATGGAGATCAATGATAGATTTATGGAAGCTTTTGTTTCGGATATCGAAGATAATGTTGAGAATTTTAATAATGATCTGATCAAGCTGGAACAAACTGGGAATCTCGATTTGGTCGGGAATTTGTTTCGTTATGCTCATACTGTAAAAGGTTCGTCCGGCGTCGTTAATTGTCAGCCTATGACAGAGGTGTCCCATAAGATGGAAAGCATTTTGTCAGTTTTTCGCGAGCAGAAAAAAACTATTGATACAGATACGGTCACTTTGCTTTTAGATGGAATTGATACGGTTAAATTTATTTTAAATGCAATTAAAAAACAGACTCATCTGGTTTTAGATTTGCAGGCCATTACCGATAAATTAGATCAGCAATACAAGAAATTGATCAACCCTGGAATTTGAGTGTGCTGGAAGGAGTCACTGAATATGAATGAATCTGCCCCAATATCTGCGGCGCACAATACGGGAAAATCCGCTCCAGTGGAAGTTTCAACATTACGGATTGATTCCCGAAAATTGGATTTATTGATGAATATGTCTGGAGAGTTGGTCACCTTACGCGCACAATTTTCTCGTTTAGTGGCATTATTCAGAAATGAGCTGATGACCTACAAGGAAATGACTAAGGCTTTGGAAGAATTGAAAGATTCATCGCTGCAAATGGTGTCCAGCAAATTGGATGTCGAACGACGAAAAAAGAGCGAAGAACAGTTTGTACGGTTGATAGGAAATGTCGAGCAATATAAAAATGAGCTTAATTTTACGGCTCAAGTGCATTCGTTTGATGAGCTGACCGGGATGCTGGGCAAATTAGCTTCTGATATTCAGTCGGGTATTATGCAAACGCGTATGATTCCAGTGGAATGGGTTTTTACCCGCTTCAAACGGGTCATCCGGGACATGGCTAAAGAGTTAAATAAAAATGTTGATTTGAAAGTAGAAGGCGAAGATACGGAATTGGATAAAAAAATTGTGGATTGTTTAGCTGATCCACTTACGCATATGATCCGAAATGCCATGGACCATGGAATTGATGATAAAGAAACCCGGCTTAAGTTGGGCAAACCGGAAATAGGAACTGTTTTTTTAAAAGCCGCTAACCGGGGTAACACCATTTTTATAGAAGTCGGAGATGATGGACGGGGTATTGATCCGGAACGGTTGGTTAAAAAAGCAATTGAAAAAGGAATTATCAATCAAGAACAGGCCCAGCGGATGAGTGAAAAAGAGAAATTACATTTGATGTTTTTACCGGGTTTTAGCACTGCAGAAGCGGTGACGGCTATTTCTGGACGCGGTGTGGGGCTGGATGTCGTGACGAATATGCTTAATGCCGTTAATGGGACTATTGATATTGAAACAAAAATTGATATGGGGTCTAAGTTTATTTTAAAAATACCTTTAACGTTAGCTATTATTCAAGCGTTATTGATTAAGATCAATGAACAGGTATTTGCGGTTCCTATTGAGGCAGTCATTGAGATTATTAAAGTGAGTACGGGGGATATATATTCCATTGAAGGAAATGATACTGTGAAATTGCGCGGGCACGCTTTAAGTTTAGTCAGTTTAGAGCAGGTCATCAAGATACAGGGATGTTCAGAAAAAAATGGAGATGGTTTAAAAACAGTCGTAGTCATTGGTGATAAAGAAAATCGCATCGGGGTGTTAGTGGACAGTCTGATTGGCGAAGATGAAATTGTCATTAAACCTTTATCAGAACACTTCAGTCATGTTAAAGGCGTGAGCGGGGCATCCATTTTAGGGGATGGAAATGTGGTGTTGATCTTAGACCCAAATGCCATAATCAGCGAAGCGCAATAGCAGCGGAAAAGGCAGCAATGAATGAAATGATTTTGATCCAGGTTGGAGTAGCTGATATCAAAGTCAGCAAAGCTCCGGCTATGCTGATGACGAACTTAGGCTCATGCATTGCGGTATGTTTATATTATGAGCAAGGGCAGATCGGAGGCATGCTGCATTTGATGATGCCCCGCGCGGACGAAAAAGCTTTGGAATACCGGGGCTTTAAAAAAGAAAAATATGCGAATACTGGCATCCGTGAATTGGTGTATCAAATCAAACAGCAGTTTAGAGTTGACCATTCGATGCTGACCGCCAAAATTTTTGGCGGCGGCCGTATTCTTCAAAATGTTTCCTTGGATATTGGGGCGGATAATGCCAAGGCGGCGCAGGACATTCTCCGGGAATTAGGAATCCGCATCATAGCATCTAAAGTTGGCGGGACCAAAGGGTATAATATTAGGTTTGATCTGTCGACGGGAAAAGTGCGTTGTCAGATTTTTGGCGAACAAGAACAGGAGTTTTAACATGGTTCATTCTAATAAAACCATCAACGCAATACAAATGATTGCTCGTTTAATTATTGATGAAGCATCCCGGGCTTTCTCAAAAATGATCAGGCAAGGCGTGAGCATTGAAATGCAAAACGCGTATTTTGATGATATTTCCAATGTGACAGCCAAGATTTGCAATGAATACAATGAATACAAGGGAAGCGTAGGGGCCATCGTCGATTTGACAGGAGATGTTAAATTAAAATTTTTGTTTATGACGGATTTGAGTACAGCTCAGATTTTAACTGACCTGTTACTGCGCCGCCAGACTGGTACAACCAAAGAATATGACATAAATGTTGAGAGTACGGTGCAGGAAATTGGGAATGTTCTTTCCTGTATTGTGGCGAATATGTTGGTCAATGATTTTCAAATTTCAATGACGCCGAGTGTACCGGTGGTTTTGCGGGATTTTGCCGGGACAATTTTTGCGGAATTTATCAGAGATGTCGCTGACGAACGGCAGGAAGCGTTAGTCGTGGAGAGTAGATTTCTTCTTTCCAATCAGAAAATGAAGTGTCACATGTTTATTATGCCGGTTGGTGAAAGTGAGCAGATACTGCAGTATTTAACTTTTTCTTAAACGTAAAGGACATTTATGGGTAAAAAAATTATGGTGGTGGATGACGCCGCTGTTATTCGGCTTATGTTGAAAGATATTTTGGAATCCCATCAATTTGAAGTGGTAGGAGAATGTAGTAACGGGCAAGATGCCATTGAAAAATTTAAGGCGTTGAAGCCGGATATTGTTACCATGGATATAATTATGCCGAATATGGACGGCGTTCAGGCGCTTGAGGAAATTTTGAAATTTGATAAGAATGCCAAAGTTATAATGGTCACAGCTCTTGATCAGCGGGAATTTCTTATGAAAGCTATCCGTTTGGGAGCCGCGGATTTTATTGTTAAGCCATTTGAAGATGCCCGGGTCATCGCGGCGATTCAAAGAGTTGCGAGACAAATATAATTTTGAAAAGACACAAGTCACATGTCACATGTCACATGTTACAAGTTACCTGTGACACAACAAAGGTTACATATTTTGCCTGCCATATTGATCGTTGATGATTCAGAAGTGGAATGCGCCCTTTTAAAAGGGATATTGCATAAATCGTTTTCTGCATACGAAGTGTTAATTGCCCATCATGGCCGGGAAGGCCTGGAGCTGTTGGCGCAGAGAGACGTTGATATTGTCTTGTCTGATATGATGATGCCGGTTATGAATGGCTGGGAGTTTTGTGAAATTATAAAAAAAGATCCCCGAACCAAAGATGTTCCAGTCCTTTTATTTTCTTCTTTAGAGCAGGTCCAGGAAAAAGCCAAAGGTTTTGAAGCGGGCGCGGCCGATTATATTGTCAAACCAATCGAATCCGGTGAAGTCATCGCACGCATTAAAGTCCATTTAGGGCTTAAACATTATCAGGATCAATTGAAAGACCTTAACCGAGAGTTAAAAGAAGCTCAAGACGCTCTGGTGCAAAGTGAAAAAATGTCAGCGGTCGGAACTTTGGCGGCAGGGATTTCTCATGAATTTAATAATGTTTTGGCGATGATGAAAGGTTATATCCAGTTATCCCAGCAAAAGAATAAACTAGACGACGTGAAACCTGCCCTTGCGGTCATGCTGGACTTGGTCGAACGGGGGCAATTTTTAGTAAGATCTATGCTGGATTTTTCCAAAGGCGGGATGTCGGAAAACAAGCAAAAAATAGTTTTAGCACAGATAATCGATAAAGTCAGGGTGCTTATGGAACCCATGTTTAAGGCGCAGGGTGTTCAGGTTGAGCTTCAGGGTAAATCCTCGTGTGAGTTGCAAGGTTATCCTAATCAATTGTCTCAAGCGATTATTAATTTTGCCAAGAATGGGATTGAAGCCTGTGAAGGCCGTACGGAGAAAAAAATTACCATTGAATTCGGTAAATCTTTGTTCGATAGGGTGGAGTGCGCGTATATCCGGGTCATTGATACCGGCGCCGGAATCCCTGAATCAATTCGGAAATGTATTTTTGATCCTTTTGTGACCACCAAAGGTGTTATCGCCGGAGGCAATCGTTCCACGGCTGGCACGGGGTTGGGTTTAACTGTTTCGTATAATATTATCAAAAAACACCACGGTGAAGTCAAAATCGAAAAGACCGGCTCTGCAGGAACGACGATGCTAGTTACTATACCTCTATAATTTTCCTTCCCAAATATTCTAAATTATGTTAATGTACAAAATAAGAAAAATGTGAAATAACGGTAGGGCGGAATCATTACAAAGGCAGATATGGAAAAGAAAAGATTAAGCGACCTTTTACACGATCTTAGTCAGCCGCTTTGCGCCTCAGTCATCAATCTTAAAGTTTTAGCTTCCTTTTTGGAAAAAGACAAGTTAGATCTTCCGGAAATAAAAAATATAGTTGCCGACGTAGAACGCGAACAAAATCGCGCTGTCGAGATATTAAACACCCTACGGACCACCATTAAGGAGATTTGAATATGGACAATAAATTTTTCGTCATTTATGTCGTGGATGATGATACCGCGATGTTGAAATCACTGGAACGGGTGTTTGTGGGGAAAGGATATCGAGTAGAGGTTTTCGTGTCTGCTAAAGATTTTTTGTCTAAAGGAAAATACCATCAGCCTGCCTGCATTTTATTGGATCTGCGTATGCCGGAGTTAAGCGGGCTGGAGCTTCAACAGCATCTTTTAACCCGAGGAGTTTTATTGCCGATTATTTTTATTTCCGGCCAGGGCGATGTTCCCAGCAGTGTGAAAGCCATGAAAGGCGGGGCTATTGATTTTATTGTAAAACCTTTTGACATGGATGAATTATTATCTACCGTTGAGCGGGCGCTGGCGTTATCAGTGAAAACTCAAAAAGAACAGGCAGAAAAAAATAAACTGCGGGTTTTGTTGGATAAAATGACTCAACGGGAAAAACAAGTTTTTCATCTAGTGGTTAAAGGGATGCTGAATAAACAAATTGCTGCGGCTTTAGGGATCAGTGAAAAAACTGTCAAAGTACACCGGGGAAGATTTATGGAAAAATTGGATGTTAATTCTGTAGCCGAATTAGTAAAACTCGCAGGCAAAGCGGCTAATCTCTAATGTAAAGGTTAGGTCGCAGGTCACAAAGAGTAGCAAAGATTATAAAAAAACATGAAATATATCACGATAGGATAAATATGAAAGCAAGACCTTTAACCACGGGTGAAATGGCGCATTATTGTCATGTGACATACCGGACTGTTTTAAAATGGATCGAAGATGGTAAATTGAAAGCTTATCGGACGCCAGGGAAACACAGCCGGGTAGCGGCTGAAGAATTTGTCCGTTTTTTGCGTGATTATCAAATGCCGATTCCTGAAGAATTCCGGTCGTTGGCAGAATCAAAAAAAATTTTAGTGGTTGATGATGACAAAAATATGATCAAATCATTACAACGTTTATTGAAAAATGCCGGATACAATGAAATTGAAGCGGCATTTGATGGTTTTGAAGCTGGTCGGAAATTTTTTGAATTCGAACCGCATTTGGTGCTATTGGATATCCGGATGCCTGGGATTGATGGTTATCATGTTGTAGAACATATTAAAAAATCGCCACATGGGCATTTGGCCAAGATTATCGCGATTTCTGCGTTTTTTGAAGAAGATAAAAAAGCCGCGTTGTTCAAACAAGGAGTCAATTTTTGTTTTGACAAACCATTTGATCCCAAGGATCTTGTGGAAAAGGTCAAAAGTCTCCTTGGAGACTAGGAGAAAAAGATCTTATGCTTTTTATCATAAGGCGAGGGGTTCGCCGGTACTTTCTAACCTGGTTTTTCATTATGGTTTGGCAAATTTTCTCCGGGGGGGACGCCCAAGCTGAGACGGCTTCTTCGGCGAGTTGCAGTCGTATCGGAGTTGTTACAGAGCAGGATGCCCTGGATGCCAAACAGCATTGGATTCCTACGGTTGATTATTTGAACCAAAATATTAAAGATTATTGTTTTGAATTAAAAATATTTGACCCGCAATATGCTTTAACCGCAGTGAAGGAAAAAGAAGCGGATTTTTTTGTTATGAGTCCCGTCGTATTTTCCGAGATTGGACATCTTGTTCCCCTTGAAAGTTATTTAACCATGGAACGCACGCAGGGCGGCTTTATATATCCCCTGAATGGTGCTGTAGTGTTTACCCGTTCCGATCATCAATATTTAAATTATTTCCGGGATTTGCGTGATAACCGGGCGATTGTACTGAAAACAGAGGGGATGCAAGGAGAATTAGCTTTTCTGCGTGAACTCACTGATCTGCATATGAATCCTGCTGGGAAATTTAAACAATACACGTCAACGGCCAATTATAAAGAAATATGTTCTGCTGTCTTGCGGGGTGAATATGATATTGGTGTTTCAGCGACGGGTGATTTGGAGCAGTGTGTCGTAGAGAAATTATTGAAATGGAAGGATGTCAAAGTTTTGGAGCCGTATCAGGGGTTCCGGATGGGGAACAATTATAATGTACCTTTCCGATATAGCACAAGGTTATATGCGGATTGGGTTTTTGTTTCAGTCGAGCATCTCCCTTCACTTTTAATCCGCGATACGGTTGGCGCTTTATTGAATGTTCCGGAAAATGCTCCAGCGGCCCTATCAGCCGGTTATGCTGGATGGCTGCCTGATTTAAGTTATCAAGATGTTCATGATGCGTTGCAGAATTTAAAGCGGGGGCCGCGTAATTGGGTGGATATTCAAAATGCTTTTATGCTGATTTGGAAGTTTTATAGATGGGGAATTATCAGTGTGTTGTGTTTTTTAATTTTTTTAATCGGGGCGTTATTATATTTGATGGTCAAGAATATTGGCTTATACCGCGTTAAACAGGACCTGGCGCGAAAGCTAGTTTCACAAAAAAACATTGAGGACGGAGCCCAGGAAACAGAAGCCAAAATCGATGCAATATTAAACGCCATCCCGTATGCGGTCATTGGTTTTGAAAATGATGTTATTATTTTTGCCAATGGCGCGGTTAAAAAAATGTTTGGCAGGGATCCGGAAAGTTTGATAGGTAAAACAGCGGAAATATTATATTCAGGGGCGAATTATATCAATGTTTTGGAGGAAATTTATGGAACGTTAAAAAATGAGCAAACGTTATCTAAAGAGCTTAGGGCGATCCGTAAAAATGGAGAAAAATTTGATTGTTTAGTCAGTGTGGCTCAGCTGAAAAATGATAAATCACAACACCGGTTCGTGGGAGTTTTCGTGGATGTCACGGAACGGTACAACCGAGAAGAGTTGTTAAGGAAATTGTCAAAGGCGATCCAACAAAATCCTGCTGGAGTTATTATCGCTTCACCTGCAGGGAGGATTGAATATGTCAATGACCGATTTCTGCAGATTTCCGGTTGGGATCGGAATTCCGTATTGAACGTTAATATTCAGAAATTAATTGTTGATTTATTGATGGATGGGAAAAGTACAGATTTCTGGAAAATGGTTGTAAATGGCCAGCTCACCCAGAAAGAATTTTTTAGCCGGCGAAAAAATGCTGAACTGTATTGGGGCATGTTTACGGTTTCTCCATTAAAAGATAATGAGGGAGGGATAACTCATTTTGTTTTCAATTGGGAAGATATTTCAGAACGTAAAAAAACTGAAGAAAAATTTAAGGTGAGTCAACAAGAATTAGAACGCGCGAATAAAAATTTAGTCGAAAATGAAAAAACTTTAAAAAATATGATTCAGGATTTGGAGGCGACCCATCGGCAATTAAAGACGATGCAGGCGCAGTTAATCCAAACCGAAAAATTATCATCTATTGGTCAATTGGCGGCTGGCATTGCTCACGAAATTAATAACCCGGTGGCATTTATTACCAGCAATATTAATGCGTTGGAACGATATTTGGTTAGTTTTAAAAAAATATTTTATATTTTAAAAGAATTGGAAAATAGCGCGGGTGGAGAAGACAGCAGAATGGCGCGGGATATTTTCAAAAAATTGGAAAGGGTGACCGAAGAAGAAGATATTAATTTTATTCTTAAGGATATTGACGCAGTGATCGCGGAATCGAAAGAAGGTTTGGAGCGCATCAAAAATATTGTTCTGGATATGAAGACCTTTTCCCGCCGGGATGATTTGTCCCGGATGCCGGCGGATATCAACCATATTTTGGACGGAGTGATCAATATTGTTTGGAATGAAATTAAATATAAAGCTAAATTAGTAAAAAATTTTCAGCCTCTGCCTTTAATTAATTGCAATCCCCAGCAGATAGGGCAGGTTTTTATGAATCTTTTGATCAACGCCGTTCAAGCCATTGATGAACAAGGACAGATTACGGTTTCGACATACCTAAAAAATAATTTTGCGGTGGTTGAGATCGCGGATACCGGAAGGGGTATTCCGGCGGATGTGCGGGGTAATATTTTTGAGCCATTTTACACGACAAAAAAAACCGGAGAAAGTACCGGATTAGGATTAAGTATCAGTTTGGAAATTATTAACCGGCATCAAGGAAAAATTGATCTGGAAAGTGAGATAGGAAAAGGGACAACTTTTATAGTTCGTTTGCCGGTTGTGTGAACCGTTGGACCACCGCGTCGGTGGACCACTGGTCCACCGACGCGGTGGCCCAACGGTCTAAAGGCCTTGGATCAGGGCTTTAAATTCAAGGTTGATACACGAGCGGTTAAGAATGGAAGCTGCTTTTTTCTCAAGCCGTAAAATATCAGCTTCAGCTTGAAGCAGGCTTCCCGTATCGATAATTATTTTTCGGATAATTTTAAGGTCTTTTTGGTTGACCCGGTTTTTCGCAAAAATGCTTTTGATGGTTTTCCGGTTTTTGCTATCCGCGTTTTGAAAAGCGTAAAAAATAAGAATAGTGCGTTTGGATTCCTGCAGGTCCGTTAAGCAAGATTTTCCTGAGTTATTATGGTTTGAAAACATGCCTATGATGTCATCGCGAATTTGAAACGCCTGCCCAATAGCGCGTCCGTATTTTTCCAGGACGCTGACTTCTTGAGACGAGGCCCCGGCTAATATCGCCCCTAAACACAGCGGCGCCGCGAATGTGTACCAGGCGGTTTTGAGATCATAGATTTTATGAATATCTTCCAGAGCAATTTTTTCAAAGGGTTGAGTCGTCAGAAGCAGTTCTTCAAATTGTCCGCAACCCGTCAAAGCGGCGATACGTAGCAGATAATGCAGGGCGGTTTCTTTTGATTGAGGATTGGCTTTAATTGAAAAAAATAAATCGAGGGCGATCGAGAAGAGGACGTCACCGGCAATAATCCCCATGTCTTCACCCGTGAATTTGTTTTTCTGGTTTTTTCCGATCTTTTGGTTGAACAAGACATGCAAGGAAGACTGCCACCGCCGTTTGTTTGAGTGGTCAATAATATCGTCGTGGATCAGCATAAAATTGTGGATGAGTTCTAATCCGGCAGCACTGGTATAGATGGATTGGGGTAAAATGCCCAGCTGAGGAGTTATTCTTTTGTTGGCATGCGCGGCGTAGCTTAGGATAAAAAGGAGCGGCCGCAAACGTTTGCCTTTTCTTAAAGAATAATCAGTTATCGTCGAAAAAAGAAAAGGAGAAAAACTTTTAAAAGGATAAGATTTTTGAAAGATCTGCGGCAGTGACGCAATCGTTTTGTCTAATTTAAGTTTTATTTGGTTAATCATAGGGCATATGTTAGCATAAAATTATGAACACCGTAAATGATAAATTCCCTTTCAATGACCCGGTGATAGTTGTTATCATTGGAGGAGGATTCGCCGGATTGTCTGTGGTAAAAGGGCTGTGTAAAAAATCAGCAGATTTAAAAATTATCTTGATTGACATTAAATTGACATTTGATTTTCTTCCTGCCTTGCCTGACGTGGTCAGCCAGAATATTAGTTCTCAATTCCTACAAGCCGATCTTACGGAATTATCGCGGCGATGGAACTTTGAATTTATCTGTGAAGAAGTAAAAGCTGTTTCTTTGGTTGATAAGTGTGTTTCGATATCAAACCGGACCATCGTTTTTGATTTTTTAGTGGTAGCAAGCGGCAGTCAAACTAATTTTTATGGCCATGATAATTTAAAGCAAAATTGTCTGGTTTTTGATACCATTCATGATGCGTTGGTTTTATCGGAAAAATGCGCTGACCCACAATGGAAAAATATTATTATTGCCGGAGGCGGATATACTGGAGTCGAACTTTCTTCTCAGGTATGTGCTTTTATCCAGCGGAAGCGTTTGAATAAAAAAGTTTTATTATTGATCCGTTCGGATAATCCTTTTCAATTTTTAAAACAAAATCAAAATAAATATACATATAATGTTTTATCAAAATCAGGGGTGGATATTCGCTTGAAAACTGAGGTTAAAAATATCCATGACGGACGCGTTGAATTAAATACCGGTGAAGTGATTGAAAATGCTTTGACAGTATGGACTGCGGGGGTAAAAACGCCTGAATTTATCTGGAATATGGGCGTGCCCATAACTGAGCAGGGTAGAATTATGGTCAACAAACAGTTATTGTTTGCAGATTATTGTTTCGCGGCAGGAGATTCCTCTGCCTTTGAACATCAGGGGAATTTCTTGAGAATGGCGGTGCATTTTTCATGTATGGAAGGTCTTTTGATTGCCCAAAATATTCTTCGCATTATAAAAGGGTTACCTTTGAAGGAATATAAGCCGTTTGATTTAGGATATGTTTTGCCATTGGCTAACTCCCAAGCTTGCGGTATAATCCTTGGTATTTCCGTTTGGGGCAGGATTCCATTATTTTTACATTATTTTATGTGTATTGTTAAGACGTTAGGTTGGAGAAAAAAATGGGGAATTTTTAAAGAGCTGATAATTCATCTCCGAACATATGAGAAAACCTTTTCTTGATTTTGTAAAAGTCCATTGCGGGACGGTGTTTTGTTTGGCATACTTATAATAGGAAAAAAGAATTAAATCATGTCAGGAGTACAAAATGGTAAAAAAATTTTTGATCATAGGGGTGACCCTCATGAGTTTGGCAGGGATGGCATGGGCGCAGAAAATGACGCTGAATGCCTATTATCCTGCGCCAAAGGGGACTTATAAAGCTATGCGTCTCGTTCCTACACTTTTGGGTGATCTTATCCCAAATTCTCCGGAGGGTACTTTACAAGTATTGGATAATGGCGCTAGTACGATTCCTCAATATACTCTTGATGTATCTCAGGGGGATGATAATAAGCGGATAAATTTGACACCCTGGTTTGAGAGAAATCATATCGCGCAATTAATGAATAGCGCTTCCAATGTGGGTATTGGTACCTCTGGGCCTGGAGCGAAATTGGAGGTTAAAGGTACAGGGACAGGTTCAGTTCTTATAGGGCAAGTGGCCGGGGCAGGGTTTGAAATGTTTGGAGGCATAGGTTTAGCTGGATCTCTCAGTAGTACTGCCTATAACTTTGCGAGTAGTAGCAGTACAACAGCAGGGTTTAGAAATTTATTTATTAATGTTCCAACTGGACAAATGATTAGATTTCGTGAGAACAATTCGACGGATAATATGACTATCGCGGCAGGAGGTAATGTTGGAATAGGAACGACTAGTCCTGCTCAGAAATTACAAGTGGGGGATAGCAAAAACACTTCCAGTAATATTATTAGAATAACAAATGCTGGAACGTCAAATGTTCCTGAGTTAATCTCTTATTTCGCCTCTGGCAGTCGGGAATGGGTGAGTGGAGCGGGAGGAGGGGCTGGAAAATATATTATTGGCGTGGGGCCAGCGAACTACACTCAAGCGGGTGTTATGGCATCTGCTAAATTGACTATAGATGAAAAAGGCAATGTCGGAATAGGTACGACCGTTCCTAGCGCAACTTTGGATATTAACGGCGGTATTAATACTCCCATAGGAACATCAAATGATGGTAAAGCTGGATATTTTTTTGGAGGAGATTCAAGCTCTGGATTATTTGCTGTTAAAGGTCCAGTGGGTGATTACCAAGATTTTGTCTTGAAAACCCAAGGGACCACATTTTTGTATGCTGATATTAGACCAGGCTATGATTATAAAGGAGTTTTTAACGGGAACGCTGCTAGAGTTGGAATAGGTACAACAGATCCACAATCTACATTAGATGTGGCTGGCAACATTCGGGTAGGAACTTCTTCTGCCGAGCATCCGGTGTGTGGTTCTGCTAATGAAGGAGCCATACGGTATTATAAACCTAATACGAATCCTGGAGTGATGCAATATTGCAATGGTGTAGAGTATGTTCCTATGGGGAGCACTCAAGTCATTGCTAAGAACGTTTATAAGGATATTGGTAATGAGGACATTACTTTGCCCAATTATCCTGATGGGTCAACAGCCGAATATAGTGAGTGTGTGGTGGGCGTTAATCTTAAAGGTATTAATTTTGATGATTATAGTGATGGAGACTGGAAGTACTTGTATGCTTATGCGAAATCCGCAGCGAATAATAATAAGGCCAACATTACCTGTACATTTAAATGGGATAGTGGTCAAGGTCGAAGTAGTAGTGTAAAAAAATGTGATGTTAATGTAATTTGTGTAAAATAAAATGTGTGCCTATTATTGTTTGTTAAAAATATATGTCAAAAAAATATCATATCGCTATCATCGGCGCAGGCGTGGGCGGGTTAGCAACGGCTTGCCGGCTGGCTCATTGCGGGTATCACGTCGAAGTTTTTGAAAAATTGCCAGAATGCGGCGGCCGGGCACACCTGATTGAAGATCGCGGGTTTAAGTTTGATACCGGGCCTTCGTTTGTCTTGATGCCGGATTTTTTTCGGGAAGTCTATGAATTTTGCGGCGAGCGCTTAGACGATCACTTGAAATTAAAGGTACTGGATGTTAATTATAAAATATTTTATCCCGATGGTGAGGCTTTAACGGTTTACCGTGATTTGGAAAAGTCCGCGCAGGAATTGGAAAGAATTGAAAAAGGAAGTATCCCGCAGTATTACGCTTTTCTGAAATATACCGGTAACATTTATAAAACTGTTGAGCCGTTGTTATATCAATGTTTTTCTCTCCGTTCTTTATTGGACATAAAAAATTGGGCCTTGCTTGGGAAATTAAAGCCATGGTTGTCGTACTGGGAATTGGCCTCCCGATATTTTAAGTCGGAAAAACTCCGCTATGCTTTTACGTTTGAGGCGATGTTCATGGGTGTCTCGCCGTTTAAAGCTCCTTCGTTTTACAGTATTATTACGTATACTGATCACGTGCAAAAAATTGCTCATCCAATGGGCGGAATGGCGGAGATTCCTAAATCATTGGAACGCCTGGCAGTCAAGAAGGGCGCGCGATTTTATTACAACGCGGAAGTGACTCATGTCGAGCCTAAAAATGACCAGGTCAGCGTGACAGTGAATAATGAAGAAAAAATATTTGATAAAGTGGTCTTTAACGCGGACTATTGCCATTCCCGGGCTGATGTTTTAAAGCGCAATTTGCCGGATTATACATATTCGTGTTCCGTGTATCTGATTTATCTGGGTTTGAAGAAAAAAGTGAAAGGCTTAGAACATCACAATCTTTTTTTTGCCAAAGATTTGCGCCGGAATTTAAGAGAAATATTCGCGGATAATGTCACGCCGGATGACCCTTCGTTTTATATTCATGTGCCCACCGTAACGGATCCATCATTAGCGCCGGAAGGAAAAGATATTCTTTATATACTAATTCCGGTCGCGAATTTGAAGAATGGCCCCAGTGATGTGCCGGCTAAGGAAAATGCCATCCGGCAATTGGTCTTTGGCAAGATCAGGGAAATTATTGGCGAAGATGTGGACCCGTTGATTGAGGCGGAACATAAATTTTATCCGGAAGATTTTATCACGCGGTATAATATTAAATGCGGCGCCACGTTTGGTTTGGCGCATAATCTGATGCAGAGCGCGTTTTTCCGCCCAGTAAACTTTGATCAAAAAAGCAAAAATATTTTTTACGTCGGAGCCAGCACCCAGCCCGGAGGAGGCTTGCCGGTGGTGATCGCGGGGTCGAGGATTGTAACTGATTTGATAAAATAGTATGTGGTATGTAGCATGTAGTATGTAGTGAAAAAACGATTGGTGAGAAATACCGAAATATGTCATTCCCGCGAAAGCGGGAATCTAGGAAAAAATTTCAATGTTTGTTTATTTGTAGATCCCTCAATTTGTTTTTTATCATCAATTTTTAGCTACATACGACATACCACATATTACATGTTTTTTAAAAGTTTCCAAAATTTTTCCCATAGACTTAATCTCGCCCGCTTGGTAAACACATCATATCTGTTTTGTTCAATTTTATCGAGAATCGCTTCATATAGATCAGCCATAACATGAGTGACGATGCGTCCCCGTTTATTTTTAATCAGGGGTATTCCCGCCCGGGCTTTTTGGTAATATTCTCTTGCCCGGTTTATTTCAAATTTCATCATGGCGATAAAACGGTCAGAGATAATTTTATTTTTTATATCGGTTTCTGTGATTTTAAAGCGGTTTAAATCCTCGGCTGGCACATAAATTCTTCCGCGGCCATAATCTTCATTAATGTCTCTTAGAATATTGGTCAACTGCATGGCAATGCCTAATTCTTCAGCGTATTGTTCTGCCCGGGGGTTTTCATATTTGAATATTTTCAGCATGATCAACCCCACCACCCCCGCGACTTTGTAACAATAAGAATAGAGCTGGGCAAAGTTTTCATAGCGCGTTACGGTTAAATCCATTTCCATGCCGGATAATAGTTCATTAAAATACTTATTAGGAATATGATATTCATTGACAGTCAACCTAAATGCGGAAATAATGTCATCAGACTGTTGCAAATCATCCATCTGCGGTTTATAGGCAAGATTAATTTTTTGTCTTATTGCTTCCAGATTTTTTTGTGGTTCGGGGGATTGGTCCACGGAATCATCAGTCAGGCGGCATATAGCGTAGATGCTGTAACTCGCTTGGCGTTCAGCGTTTGCCAAACCTAAAGACGCGAAATAAAAGGTTTTGGCATGGTGTTGAGTCATGTGCCGCGCGAGCTTAAAACCATTATGAATATTTTTCATTATAGTCATACTAATTACAGAGTACAAAAATGTCAAATCTGTTAAAACAAAAAAATTTTTTAAATTACCGGCATGATATTTTCTTGCGCCTTTTTTTCTTTGTGACTCTGTTACTCGGTTACTTTGTTACTTATTCTTTTTCTGTTTCTTCAGAAAATTACAAGTGGAAAGAAACAGTCCTTACGGCGCGGACATATTTCGGGACCAATGTCCGTGCGGATTTTCCCAATGACCCGTGCGTGAGGGGGTTAGTTTATCTTTCCAATTTTAAAGATAGCTCGGCACGAAAATTATTTTCTGCCATGAAGGATCCTGGGGTTTGCGGGCCTATTACGGATTGGGTTTTTGCTGAATTGGATATCCGCTCGGGTCATTTGGATAAAGGCCATGATAAATTTTTGGTTTTGCTTAAAAATTATCCAAAATTTTATTTAGCAGATGTGACTTTGGCGGAAACATTATATTTTAAAAAGGAATATAAACGGGCTTTTGAACTGGCAGATTCTCTGGTCAAAAAAGGTAAGGAAGAAACTAGTGAAGATATTTTTGTGGACGCCAATTTAATGGCTGGAGCTAATCTGGCCATGGTTGTTCACAACGGCAGTTTGTGGACTAAAATAACCAATGGCCGTAAAATTTTGCCTTATTTGCTGACTGCGGAAAAACTCCGCCCTGATTCCGCGGAAGTTTTATTGGGCTTGGGCACGTTTTACCTGTTTTCACCATCGATTGTTGGCGGAGATTTGAAAAAAGCCGAAGTTTATTTAAAAAATGCCGTAGCTAAAAAACCTTTATTCCCGGATGCCTATGCGCGTTTAGGCCAATATTATCAAAAAAAGGGCGATCAAGTTAAATTTAAAGAGAATTTGGACCACGCTTTAAAACTTAATCCCCACAGTATTTTAGCCAATGACATCAAAACCCGAAAATGTGATTTCATATGTCCATAAGCACTTATCTACTCCTTAATTTAATAATCATCATTTTTCCCTTGGCCTTTTCATTTGAAAAGCGGATCAGCTATTACCGGAAATGGCCGGCTTTATTTTTAACTATTTTGTTTGTTGGCGGAGCATTCGTAATTTGGGATATGATCGCAACTCATTTAGGCCATTGGAGTTTTAATCCAAAATATGTTGGAACATTGCGTTTGGCCGGATTACCAGTGGAAGAAATTTTATTTTTTGTGACAGTGCCGTACAGCTGTCTTTTTATTTATGAAGTGATCTGCTTCTTGAAAAAAGACGATCCTGCGGTAAATAATCGCGTGGTTAATATCACGCTGAATTTATTTTTTTGGTTTTTAATAGCGGGGATTTTTTTGTTTTCTGGCAAAGTTTATACTTTGGTTTCTCTTTTTGCTGCAGCCGCATTTTTAGTCGCGGCTCAACGGATTGACCAGAAGGTCACGTATACCAGGAGTTTCTGGATTTTTATGGCCATAGGATTTATTCTTTTTATGGTTTTTAATGGGATATTGACCGGATTACCAGTTGTGGAATATTCGCCTCGAGCCATCATAGGGTGGCGGATCTTTCATATTCCGATCGAAGATTTTTTCTATAATTTTTCTTTTCTGGGATTTTGTGTTTTAATATACAATTATTTTAAGAAGGCAAATTGTTTGTAAAGGCAATAGGCTATAGGCGATAGGAAAATAATTAGAGTGCTAAATCGCTTGATTTAAATTCTGTCTATGCTATATTGAGGTACTTAAAGATGGTGTCTGAACTCGACAGAACCATGGCGCCAGGCATTTAACTGGCATTTCGAGTAGATTGTTTCGAGTCGAGGTCTGACACTATTTGCTGTTGTTTGTTGCAATAAATCGCTTTTTCCAAAAACCAAAAACTATCAACCATTAACCGATAGTTAACTTTTACGCACCGTGTTATTTTAAAACCAGAGGATATTTATGCGAAATAAAATTTTAGTCATCGACGACGACAATGTTTTCGTCGAATCTACGTCAAAATTACTGGAAAATAACGGGTATGATGTCATTACCGCGCATACCGGTCAGGAAGGTTTTCAAAAGGCCAAAGATGAATCCCCGGATTTGGTGATTTTAGATATGGTGATGTCTTATAGCGACGAGGGCGCGGAAATTGCCCGTGCTTTCGCGAAGGATGCTTCGATCCGTGAAACACCGTTGATTTTGGTGACAGCTTTGGAACAAGACGAAGTGAAAAAATTTTCCGACATAGATTTGCCGGTTAAAAAAGTTATGTATAAACCCGTCAAAACGGAAGAAATGCTGGCCGTTATTTCGTCCTATATCGCGAAGACGGGAAAACATCACCGGGAACTGGTGAAAATGCTGCAGTCGTTCTGTGAGAAATGGAAGGACAAACCCGGCAATTTGATTATGATTCTCCACCAGATCCAGAACCATTATGGTTATGTGCCGCGGGACGTGTCATTTGTATTGAGCAACATGCTGGATGTACCTTCATCTTCACAATACAAATCCCGCAAGCTCCGGACGCTAAAACATCCGGATGCTTACATAGAGTTGGAATATCAATTTGGACTTTCCGCGCCGCGTCCAGGATAGTCATCCCGTCCTGAAATTC
>JADFYJ010000015.1 GCA_015233115.1 Candidatus Omnitrophota bacterium
AAAAACCACCGCGTCGGTGGCGAAAACCACCGACGCGGTGTTCCATGGGTAATTTTAGAAGGGAAGTTTATGGAACAAAATGATGAATTGCGTCAAGTCAGGTTGGAAAAATTAGCTAAATTAGCCGGATTATTAAACTGCTGAGGCACAAAACTATTCGGAATTTTTTTCGCTAATTCTTCCGCTTTTTCGACTGCGCCCGTCATGCCGCGAACGCCCTCTGTTAAAACCAATTCAGCACCCAAAACTTTCAAAAGCTTGCGTCGTTCCATACTCATCGTATCAGGCATGGTCAACATCAACTTATAGCCGCGAGCCGCGCAAACAAAAGCCAAAGCAATCCCCGTGTTCCCGCTCGTCGGCTCTATGATCACTGTGTTTTTGTTAATCTTCCTTTTTTTCTCAGCCGCGTCAATTAACGCCACACCTAAACGATCTTTCACACTGGCTAAAGGATTCATGGATTCTATTTTACCTATTAAATTTACATCACATCCTTTTGCCAACTTGTTAATCCTGACCAACGGAGTATGGCCTACCGTTTTCGTGATATCATCGAATATACGCATACGAGCTCCTGATTTATAGTAACAGAGTAACCGACTAACCAAGTAACCGAGTAAAAGCAAACAAAAACAAAAGCTATAAAAAATTAGATAATAACAGAGCAACCGAGTGACAGAGTAAAACAAAACAAAAAAAATAACCAAAAAACAATAAATTGAATTACTAACAAAAAAACCGGCTAAAATTTTTATTATATAGTTTTACTGTCCGTTTCTCACTCAACGTTTTTTCTTGTCTATTTTCTCTCATCTATTTTTCAACAAATATTTTTCTCATAAATCGCTTTTTCTCTGTTACTTGGTTACTCGGTTACTCTGTTACTTTTTTAAGGCTTGATCCAAATCTTCAATAATATCATCAATATTTTCCAGACCAATTGATAGGCGGATAAAATCCGGCGATATGCCTGCGGCTTTTTGCTCATCCGCGCTTAATTGCTGATGCGTTGTGCTGGCCGGATGGATTGCCAAAGTTTTGGCATCACCAATATTAGCCAGATGAGAAATTAATCCTAAACCATCAATAAATTTCTTGCCAGCCTCAGCCCCACCTTTAACGCCGAACCCGACAATCGCGCCAGCTCCCTTAGAAAGATATTTTTTCGTCTTGGAAAATTCTTGACTCGAAGATAAGCCCGGATATAAAACCCAGCTCACTTCCGGATGTTTCGAAAGATGCTCAGCCACTTTTAACGCGTTTTCACAATGCCGCGGCATACGTAAATGCAAAGTTTCTAAACCCTGCAAAAATAAAAACGCGTTGAACGGAGATAAGGCTGGCCCCAAATCACGCAAAAGCGTAACCCGTGCCTTAATGATATACGCGATATTCCCCATCGGCTTTAACGCTTCAACAAAATTGAGACCATGGTAACTCGCGTCGGCATCAGCGATCAATGGAAATTTGCCGTTGGTCCAGTCAAAGTTTCCTGAGTCCACAATAACTCCGCCGAGAGAAGTTCCATGCCCGCCGATAAATTTGGTGGCAGAATACACCACAATATCCGCGCCATAGGAGATCGGTTTTAACAAATAAGGGGAAACAGTATTATCAATAATCAAAGGGATACCATTTTTATGCGCGATTTTCGCTAATCCTTCAATATCCGTGACATTCAATTTCGGGTTACCGATCGATTCCGCGTATATCGCTTTCGTCTTGGGTGTGATCGCTTTTTCAAAAGCAGACAAATCTCCCGACGGCACAAAATTCACTTTAACCCCGAATTTTTTAAAAGTGTAATGAAACAAAGTATACGTTCCACCGTACAAATTATCCGCGGACACGATTTCATCGCCATTCTGCGCAATGTTCAAAATGGCGAGCGTAATTGCCGCCGAACCGCTGGCTGTAGCCAATGCCCCGACACCGCCGTCAAGCGCGGCAACGCGTTTTTCCAAGACATCATTTGTCGGATTCATTAGCCTCGTATAAATATTTCCAAATTCTTTCAACGCGAACAAATTCGCCGCATGCTCCGAATCTTTAAAAACGTAAGACGTTGTCTGATAAATCGGCACGGCGCGCGAACCGGTCGCAGGATCAGGCTCCTGACCCGCATGCAACAAAAGAGTCTCATCCCTTAATTTTTTTTCATCAAATTTTTTAGTCATATAAGCTCCACATTAAATTGTATAATCCAATGGTTTTAATTTCTTATTGGCCATATTCACCATATCCGCCAAAGTATATTCTTCAAAAATTTTAGAAATCGATTGCGACACTTCTTTCCAAATCACCTGCGCAATGCATTCCCCGCTACGGCCGCATATAGCGTCATTATCCACGCAATCGACCAAAACAATCGGCCCTTCCAGCGTGGATACGATGTCTTTCAATGTTATTTCTTTAGGAAATTTTGCCAGCATGTATCCGCCATGCGCGCCTCTCACCGTCGATACTAGCCCAGCATTCTTTAACGCAGGCACTAATTGCCATAGATATTTTTCAGAAATATTTTGACGCAGAGCAATATCCCGCAATAAGATAGGGCCATGGCCAAAATTCATGGCCAAGTCCAGTAAAAACCGCAAACCATATCGCCCGCGAGTTGTAAGCTTCATAATAAAATTTAAAAAAACAACTGGAACTTAAGTTAATAGAAAAAATAGTTTATTTTCAATCTAAGATTTTATAGTAATAGTAAGAGCTTTTCAATGTAAATAAAGTACTACGAGGAAATGATAGAAATTCCATGTTTATTGGCAAGTTTAATCGTTCGCTCTCTATCGATGATGATAGTTTTTCCGGATTCAATGGCTAAGCAGCAACATTTAGATTTTATCATGTTCTGAACAGTGCGTGGGCCAATGACCGGCACGTCAAAACGGGAATCTTGTTTGGGTTTGCTCATTTTAACCACTACCGCCCCGCGGCGCGAAATATGTCCTCCCCGCAAAATTGTTTTATCTGTTCCTTCCATGGCTTCGATGGCTACAATCGCTTTTTCTTTAACAACGACCGTCTGCCCCACATCCATACCGCCCATTTGTTTTGCCAAATCCCGGCCAAAACCTATATCCGTCAATTCAGTTTGTGTTGGACCCCGGCGGGTCAAAGTCCCTTTAGGCGCCAAATAATCTTTGATTAAAGCCGTGGAATCCATGAGCGTCATTCCGTATTCGCTTAATTTATTTCCTATAGCTGAAAAAATAGTATCTGCCTTACGATCCGTCATAGTTTGAAATAATTTTTGAATTTCTTCGTCATAAGGCACGGAAGGATTAAATAAATTCTTTTGGCTGACTTGGCCAGCCATGATGACTTGTCTCACCCCACGGGAACGGAGGTATTCAAAACTTTTTTTGAGGTCGCTCGCCCAAAACATTTGCAATTCATTGACAAAAAAACGCAGAAAAAAAGATGTATCGCCTTTGATCCCCATGGCTACGACATGATATCCCTGGCTTCGAGCCTGCTGAGCGAATAAAATAGGGAATTGACCGTTGCCGGCAATAAGGCCAAGAATTTTTTCAGACATAAATTACAACAAAGTTTATTAATTCACACTATAATTTTTTATGTTGTTTGCATTCACTACGGGTATACGATCCATGCTCAAACAGGCCTGACGGCGAACTGCGCGCGGACATATACCCTCCGTTCACACAAACAACGCTTATCTCAATTAAATCATTTTTTTCTACTTTGTACTCTGTACTTTTTCTTACTCTTCTCCAGCATGAGCGCCGCTCAGCATGCCCCGCTTTGAAGTCTTGGCGAAAAAAACCAGATGCTGAAGTTCCGGAACCAATTTCAGTTCTCTCTCGATCTTTTCCAGCGCGGTTTTCTTAGCCAAACCCGAACGGAATAGGATTCTCACTGCTTGTTTGAGCAAAGTCAAAGTTTCCGAACTGATTCCCGCCCGTTTAAGGCCAACGGTATTCAAGCCGATTACTTTGGCCGGATGTCCGTCGCATAAACAAAACGGCGGCAAATCCTGAGGCACTTTACTGCAGCCGCCTATCATACTTAACCGTCCTAAACGGGTAAATTGATGAACTGCCCCAAAACCCGCAATGACGACATTATCCTCAACAACCACATGTCCAGCTAAAGAAGCATTATTAGCCATGATGCAGTTATTTCCAATAATGCAATCATGCGCGATATGGCAATAGGCCATAATCCAATTATTATTTCCTAAAACAGTTTGAGACCCGCCATCAACAGTGCCGGGATTAATTGTCACATATTCACGGATCACATTATTGTCGCCAATGTTCAAAAAAACATTATCATCCGCTGAATGTTTTTTATCCTGAGGCGGACTGCCCACGACCGCGCCGGTATAAATTTTACAATTCATCCCTAACTTGGTTTGGCCGGTCACCACCACATGATTTCCAATAACGGTATGATCGCCAATAACCACATCCGGGCCAATGATCGCATACGGCCCGATCTTCACTCCGGGAGATATTTTAGCCTTAGGATCAACAATAGCTGTTTCGTGTATCGATATATTTTCCATTACCTTCACCTTTTGAATATTTCCAATTAATATACCACAAAACTATTCCAATGCAAATTTCATTTCTGCTTCAACCGCCACATCTGGTCCGACCTTCCCCACTACCTTCGCCTGCGCAATACGGCTTTTCGCTTTGACGATTTCAATTTCCATAATTAATTGATCTCCCGGAACAACCATGCGGCGAAACTTAACCGCATCCACGGTTAAAAACAACGGGACTTTGCCTAAGTTTTCTTCCATGCTTAACAAACAAACTCCCACTGTCTGCGCCATAGCTTCCAGCATCAAAACACCAGGCATAACCGGTTTTCCCGGAAAATGACCGGTAAAAAATTGTTCATTCATGGAAACATTCTTGATGCCTACTGCTTTTTTTCCACGTTCTGTTTCTACCACCCTGTCAACCAACAAAAAAGGATATCGATGAGGAATAATTTTCATGATATCCTCAACACGAAATTCACGCTGGCCTTGAGCCGTAAAAACCGGTACAAAATTTTGAGCCTTAGATTTTTGATTTAACAACGCGATCTTTTGAACCAATTTAAAATTCAGGTCATGCCCGCTTTTTAAACCGACAAAATGCCCTTTGATGGGCTTCCCCAGCATAGAAAGATCTCCTAATAAATCCAGGGCCTTATGCCGGGCCGGTTCGTCGGGAAATCTCAGTTGATTATCCAAAACATGGTCATCCGAAAAAACCAGAGCGTTTTTGGTGCTAGCGCCTTTTGCTAATCCCTGCTCCCGTAAAAAAGCCACTTCCCGCTCCATGCAAAAAGTCCGCGCGCCTGCCAATTTTTCCGCGTAATTATTTTGATCCACCACCATCTCAAAAAATTGCGTCCCTAAAAGAGGATGGTCATAATCCAATGTATAAGAAATTTTTAATTCATCGCACGGAAAAGCGAAAATAGAACTATTTTTTCCATCAACGCCCACAGGTTCTAATATTTTAATATACGTCCGGTCCGCTTTCTGCTCCACCAGGCCGGCGGATTTGATCGCGTTCATAAATTCCAGACCGCTTCCGTCGAGAATGGGCGTCTCGGAAGCGTCAATTTCAACCGTGACATTATCCACGTTCAAGCCTGACAACGCGCTCATTAAATGTTCAATCGTGTAAACCACAGCAGGACCATTTTTAATGCCGGTACAGCGGTCATATTCTTCCCCTACTGTCACATTTTCCGGACAAATATTTATGGCTGGCCGTCCTGGAAGATCAGTACGAATAAATATAATCCCCTGATTATCCAAAGCAGGCTTTAAAACCATGTGCACCGGCTGACCTGTATGAACGCCAACCCCGGCAATTTTTATTTCCGACGCTATAGTTTGTTGTTTTTCAGACATTAATTGGATCCTCTAACGTATATAGTATGTGGTATGTCGTATATGGTGAAAAATTTTAAAAAACTAAAATAGATAAAAATATATATACTTTAGTCGGGAAAGTCAATAACCACGTCAAAAAATCACGCTAGTTTATCTTAAAATAATTTAGCTTATATTTATTGTTTACGAATTATTCCCACTAATCGCTTTTGCCCTGAATATTTCTTAAATCGTTTTTCACTACATACCACATACCACATACCACATACGACATACTATTTTTTATTCTCTAACTGTTCCACTTTAAATTTCAATTCTTTAATCTGCTCGACATAATGAGCTAAACGGCTTAACATGGCATTTAATTTTTTCGCCTCATCCATTGGTCGAGCCGGATACCCAAACACCACAGATTGCGGAGGCAGGGATTTTGAAACGCCTGATTGAGCGGCAACAATGCTATTAGCTCCAATTGTTAAATGTCCAGCAATTCCCACTTGGCCAGCCAATATGGAATTACGCTCGATCTTTGAACTCCCAGATATCCCCACTTGAGAGACAATAATACAATTTTCTTCAATAACCACGTTATGGGCAATTTGTACTAAATTATCTATCTTAGTTCCTCTCCCAATAAAAGTTTTATCAAACCGCGCCCGGTCTATGGTCACATTTGCACCAATTTCAACATCATCTTCGACCACAACAGTACCAACTTGCGGGATCTTCTGGTGTTTTCCATTCACAGTCACATATCCAAATCCGTCAGAACCAACCACTGTCCCGCTATGGATGATCACCCGATCGCCGATCAATATTTTTTCTCTGATCGTGACATGTGGATAAATAAAAGTATTGTTACCAATACACGCTTTAAATCCAATATAGGATCCAGCGCCGATTGTAGTATTATCCCCCACCACAGCTTGCGGTTCAATAACGGCAAAAGGCCCCACATTTACATTTTTCCCCAATTGCGCGTCCGTGCTTATGACGGAAGACGGATGAATACCGTTAACACGATATTCATCCTCTGCGACAAAGAGAGTCATTATTTTGGAGAAAGCCAAAGATGGGTTATCGACCCGGATCAAATTCTTACGGGGAATATCGGTTTTTTGATCAACAATAATTCCGCCCGCGCGAGTGACTTGAGCTAATGGCGCGTATTTAGGATTAGCTAAAAATGTCAAATCGTCAGGACCCGCGTCCTGAATCCCGCTCAAGGAAGCAATCGCGGCTTTTTCATCTCCGCAAACCGTTCCGCCGACCAATTGAGCGATTTCGCCTAAAGTTTTTAACATGGAACTATTTCTTAGGCTGCGCGTCGTTTAAAATTTTTAAAATTTCTTCTGTGACATTAAAAGCATCATTGCCATAGATCAAAACGCGATCATTCAAAACTAATGAAAAACCTTCTTTCGTCGCATAAGAACTGACGATTTTTTCAATTTCTAACAGAATCTCGCTAATTTTTTTATTGCGTTCTTTAGTCAACTCGGTTTTTTGCTGACGATCAAAATCCAGTAAATCCTGCTTCATTTTTTCAATCGTTTTTTCCTGTTCAGCTTTTTTATCTTCTTTTAAGACCGATAGTTTACTTTCCAAATCACGGATAGCATCGACCTTTTCTTTAGTTGATTTTTCATAATCCTGTTGTTTCGCGGATAATACCTTATCATATTCTTTGGTTTTATAATATTCATCAAATAAACGGCTCAAGTCCGCATATCCGATTTTTTTCAATTCTGCGGCATGAACAGTCGTAGTCCATAAACCTACCGCCACCAAAAGAGTTAAAATAATTCCTAATTTTTTCATTGAAACTTCCCTCCTAAAATTAATTTTGTTGGTTGTTGGTTGTTGGTTGTTGGTTATTGGTTGTTGGTTGTTGACATCAAAACTTTCGTTTTTTCCAAAAACCAAAAACTATAAACCATCAACCATAAATTACCTCTCTTCTAGAACCCTCTACTTACACTAAAATAAAATTTCCCACTCTTGGATTTGCTTTCATCACCTGGTTGAGCGCTAAGCGGAAACCCATAGTCCAAATTAATCGGCCCAATGGGAGTTTTAACTCTCGCGCCAAACCCAAAGCCCGACTTAAGACCACCTTTACCAATATCGCCTGGGCTAGCCCAAACATTACCCGTATCAAAAAATCCTGCTAATTTAAAGAAATCAACAATCGGAACTGTCAATTCTATGTTTCCAATCAGCATGCTGTCCCCGCCGATAGGATCTTTTGTGACAGAATCAATCGGCCCAATACTGCGTTCGTCATACCCACGAATGGTCCTAGCACCGCCGGCAAAAAACCGTTCAAAAATCGGAACTTTATCTGAATTACCATACGCGTCCATATATCCGCCACGGCCGCGCAGTTCAACTACCAAACCATATTTTAACGGCACATAATAACTGTTATCTGTTTTTAAACGATAAAAATTCTTATCGCCGGAAAACGGCCCGCCAGCCAAATCCGTTCCATTGTCTGTAACCCAGCCTTTAGTCGGACTAAACACATTATCACGGGAATCACGTTTGATCGAAGCCCCCATCATACTGATCTGGCTGTGTCCCTCTTCAGCTCTTAAATCTGCCGACACATTATCTTCCAAGTTACCAATTTTGACCCATTCATGTTTATACGACAAACCGCCCGACCAATATTCTGAAAATTGTTTCCCCAAGCGCAAAACTTGTCCTACGCGTTCTTCATCGTATATATAACCTGAGCTATTATCCCGGGAATGAACAGTCCGGTATAAATCAAACCCGGCGGAAACAGGATGATCAAATAGCCACGGTTCTGTGAAACTTAACAATAAATTATTTTTCGTTGACCCTGCTTCAGCACGTAACGTCAATTGCTGGCCAGCTCCGGTAAAAGTCGGCCATTTTGCAAAATCGAAATTGCGTTGTTCAATTTCCACAAAACCAACCACTTTATCTACCGTACTGTACCCGCCGCCAAAACTGAATGACCCGGTTTTGGCTTCCTTCACATCAACCAGCAAATTTTTTCGGTCCGGCGCAGACGTGTCTTCCATATCAAAATTCACTTCATCAAAATAACCCAGATTGGTCAACCGTTCTTTACTGCGCCGAAGTTTACCACCGTCAAACCGGTCGCCAGGGTATAACTTTAATTCCCGGCGGATAACAATATCCCGGGTGCGGGAATTCCCTTGAATCTTAACTTTTTCAATATAAGCCAAACGCCCTTCATCAATATTTAACGTCACATCCACTTTAGCGAGTTTTGAATCAATCCCGGCTTCATCTTTGATATTAGCAAAAATGTAACCTTGATCAAAATATAAATTACGGACATCCGCGATATCCAAAGATAATTTTTGCCGGCTGAAATATCCGCCTTCATAAGTGTTTTTTAACGCGGTGTGAATCTGTTTTCCAGAAATTATTTTATTTCCAGCAATTTTCAGACTGCTGACCACATAACGCTTTCCTTCATCAATTTTAACATCAATTTGAATCCAGCCTTTTTGCATCTTATCGACGGAATACACAGCTGTCGCGTCGATAAAACCTTTTTGTTCATAGAAGGAGGCAATACGTTCCATATCCTCATCCAAAGTCTCTTGCTTTAAAATACCAGAACGGAACCAATTTTTCGTCCGAGTCTTAACCTGTTTCATGACAACGCCGTCGCTAAATGTATTATTACCCAAAATATTAATTTTCTTAATCCTGATTTTCTGCCCTTCTTCAATAATAAAATGAAGACTAACTTTATTCGTTACCTCATCCACCGACTGCTCAACATCCACCTGAGCATTCGTCAAACCCTTCTTCACATACATATCCTTAATCTTTTCCACATCTTCTTTAAGAACTTTCGTGTCTAAAAACCGGCCCAATTTCGTTTGAATTTTTGTTTTTAATACTTTACTGCTGATATATCTGGTTTTAGAAAAAGACACATCCTCAATCAATTTTTTCTCGTCCAATAAAAAAATAACCTTAAAACCGCTTTCAAAATCTTGACGGTCAACCCGGACATCGGAAAAATAGCCAGTGTTATACAAACGCTTAAGATCATCGCTCACAATATTTTGCACATATTCTTGACTCACGCGGGTCTTGATCTTGGATAATATCGTAGCCAAGCTGATGGTTTTATTGCCTTTAACTTCAATCGCTGTCACCATTTTCTTGACTTCAGGGGATTCCGCAGCAGGCACCGTTGCCTCAGCAGGCGCGGGAACAGACGCGGCTTGAGGAATAGTCCCGGATGGTTCCGGCTGATTCTGTTGAGCCGCCGCGATACTGGCGAAAATGATTAAATTAACAAGCAGAAGGAAAGATAGTATTTTTTTCATAGGCCTCAAGGATATTGGAATATATTGGTTTATGGTTAAAAAAATGGTTAATGGTTTTTGGTTGTTGGTTTTTGGTTGTTGAATTTTTTTGTAATTATTAACCAAAAGCTAAAAACCAATAACTCTTTCACCGTTTTATTAATGATCTTTTTTAATTGGTCTGATTATAAAGTCATAGGCATATGATGTCAACATTTGACTGGAATTTTTACTACGATTTTTAAAGCATGAGACGATAGATTATAGTCGACGGGTAATATAATTTGAATTTCAAATTTTTATTGTTAATTTTGGGCTCTTATTTTTAAAAAAGAGCTTCTCCCCATTCGCTTTTTCCAAAAACCAACAACCATCAACCAAAAACCTTCAAGTTAAGAATTGTGCGCCAAATTTTCAAATCGAATAAATTCTTTGGCAAATTGCAATTTGACACTACCAACAGGACCATTACGTTGTTTGGCCATGATGACTTCGGCAATGCCTTTATTTTCTTCAGTCGGATTATAATATTCTTCCCGCATAAGCAACATGACCACGTCAGCGTCCTGTTCAATCGCGCCAGATTCCCTTAAATCGGAAAGTTGAGGCCTATGGTCAGTTCGTTGTTCAACCGCCCGCGATAACTGGCTGAGCGCCATAACTGGCACACTCAATTCCCGGGCCAAAGCTTTCAGAGAACGAGAAATTTCTGAAATTTCCTGCTGACGGCTTTCCG
This sequence comes from Candidatus Omnitrophota bacterium, assembly GCA_015233115.1. GTDB lineage: Bacteria > Omnitrophota > Gorgyraeia > Zapsychrales > Zapsychraceae > JADFYE01. The sequence goes on from JADFYJ010000015.1 coordinate 10,943, forward strand.
GCCGGCCGGAACTGCGCATGAGTTGAATATAGTCTAAAATAATCAATTGGATATCATAATTCGCTTTTAACCGACGGGCTTTAGCCCTAAGCTCCAAAGCGGAAATCGCGGGAGTGTCATCAATGATAATCGGGGCATTGGAAAGCATACCTGCGGCTTTGGTGATTTTAGGCCAATCAGATGGGGCCAAAAACCCCGACCGCACTTTGTGAGCATCAACCTTGGCTTGAGAACAAATCATACGCTGGACCACCTGCTCTTTTGACATTTCCAAACTGAAAACTGCCACCGGACGTTTATAGTCTAACGCAACCCTCTCGCCCACAGACATGGCAAAAGCGGTTTTTCCCATAGAAGGCCTGGCTGCCACAATAATCAAATCAGACGATTGCAAGCCGGATGTCATTTTATCAATCTCATGAAACCCGGTCGGAACTCCGGTAATATGTTCTTTACGCTGATATAATTTATCGAGTTTATCAATGCTCTCTTTTACTAAATCTTTGATAAGAAACGCTTTTTGGTGCTGCTTTAAATCCGCGACCTCAAAAATCAGCTGTTCCGCCTGATCAACGAGTTGGTCAACATCACCCTTAGCCTCGTAACATTGAGTGACAATCTTCGTTGCATTTTTGATCAAAGCACGGAGCACACCTTTTTCTTTAACAATATGCGCGTAATGGTCAATATGCGCGGAGGTAGGGACAGACTCAAATATACTGGAGATATAAGAATGGCCTCCTGTTTTTTCCAGAAGGCCATCATTTTGCAATTTATTCGTTAACGTTAAATAGTCAACTTTTTTGCTGTCTGAATAAAGCTGAACAATCGCTCCATAAATAATACGATGCGGTTCTTCATAAAACCAATTTTCGTCCAGGATTTCGATCGCGATGCCAATGGCTTCGGAATCAAGCAGCATGGAACCCAATACCGATTTTTCTGCCTCGATATTGTGAGGTGGAATTCTTATTTCTTGGTGACCCATACGCGCACTTTAGCTACCACTTCCGGATGAATTTTTACGTTGACATCAAAAATTCCAAGCTCTTCAAGCGGCTTGGCCAGTTCGACCTGTTTTTTGTCAATCTCAAATCCTTCATTGGTTAAAACTTGTGCGATTTCTGCCGCCGTGACTGAACCATACAACTTCTCGAGGTCATTGACTTCAACCGGTATCGTGCAAGACACTTTTTCTAATTTATCAGCAAACGCCTGAGCCGCTGCTTTTTGCTTGTCATTTTCAGCTTTGCGTTTTTCTTCCAATTTGGTGATACGCTTCATGTTAGCCGGCGTAGCCAAATATGCTTTTCCGTTAGGGATCAGGAAATTACGGGCAAAACCATCTTTGACTTTAATCACCTCTCCGATTTTCCCAACGCTTGGGATATCTTCACATAAAATAACTTCCATTAGTTCTCCTTTATAAAAGTATGTGGTTCGTAGTATGTCGTATGTAGTAAAAACGAATGATTAAAAAAAATTTAAAACCATATTTATGCTTTAGAACTTAATTGATAAGTAAGCACATAGAAACAAAATTTATTTATTGTGACTCTATCAAATTTTATTTACTTTATAATTTTATGACCACTGTTATTTTGCACGATACCTCTAGCAAAACAACTACTCCTGATTAATGTTTTTTAGCATTAATATATGTTTTTGCAATATATTCTACGCTTTTTGATCAATCGTTTTTCACTACATACTACATGCCACATACTACATCCGTATCAATTTTTATCTAGCACTTCCGCTCGGCAACAATGCCAGAAAACGCGCGCGTTTAATGGACGTTGATAAATTGCGTTGCTGCTTGGCTGTGACGCCGGTAATACGACGGGGCAGCATCTTTCCGCGGTCGTTTAAAAATTTCGAAATCAAAGGGATGTTTTTATAATCGAACTCAACATCCGGCGTTACTTGAAATCTAAAAGGCATTTTTGTTCTGAAACTCGGCCTTCTTTTTTTAGATGAAGCTTTTTCTCTGTCCAATTCCAATCCTCCTATTTTATATGGGCGATTTATAAATTGCCCCTATGATTTTTTATTCATCCCAAGCAATGTCTTCGGGTTTGATAGCTTCGCCCATCGGAGCGTCTATTTCTACATCCGGAGTTTTTGCGTCAGCATCTTTTTCCTTGGCCCCATAACTTCCTAAGAACTGAACTCGTTCCGCGCGGACATCGATGGCGCTGCGTTTTTCGCCTTCTTTGGTTTCCCAAAAACGCGATTGCAAAACACCTTCGACAAAAACCGGTTTGCCTTTACCCAAATATTGACAGCATGCTTCAGCCTGTTTATCCCAAACCGTCACGGTCAAAAAACATACTTCTTCTTTGAGTTCCCCTGAGCTATCCTTGAATCGACGATTAACCGCGATCCCTAAATTAGCCACCGCTGTACCACCCGGCGTATAACGCAATTCAGGATCCCGTGTTAAATTTCCGATCAAAAATACTTTGTTTAAATTCGCCATTTGTTCCTCCTAATAAACCTTTAAATTTTTATTCAATTTTTATGATCGCAAAACGCAAAACCTTTTCCTTTAAACGCAAGGCCGCGCGGATCTGAGCGATCGACAAAGTCGGACCTTCGAAATTCGTCAAATAATACGTTCCTTCTTTACAACGCTTAATATCGAACGAGAATTTGTGTTTTTCGAACCAGACCTGACTATTGATAATTTTCGCATTACCTTTTTGCAAAATTTCCACAACTTCTTTGCAAATGGCTTCTTTTTGATCATTCGTTAATTTCGCGTCAATGATCGTCACTAATTCGTATTTCCTGAATAGACCCTTATTTTCCATTTCCCTTCCTTCTGTTATGCGTCTCCATTGTTTTGCTAATGCCTTCCTTAATCCACATTTCCAAACAATCGCCTGCCTCGGTTATAAATTCTTTCAACCCTTTTTTTTCTGACGAGTTGAATTCTTCCAAGACATAATCCGCGACATCCGTTCCTTTAGGTTCGCCAATCCCCATCCGTAGCCGGGGAAAATCCTGACTGCCCAAATGCTCGATCACCGATTCCAAGCCATTATGGCCGCCGCCGCTGCCTTTGGAACGAAGGCGCAACTGGCCAAACGGCAAATTAAAATCGTCGCAAATGACCAAAATATGCTCCAGCGGCGGCGCGTATTTTTCCGTCATCCTGCGAACAGCCGTTCCAGAATTGTTCATAAACGTGGTCGGGAAGACCAAGCAAACCTGCTTTCCTTCCCATTGTCCTAAAGCTGTTACTGCCTTTGTAAAAGAACTTGCTTGAAACTTTAATTTTAAACGTTCGGCAAAATATTCTAAAACTAAACACCCCATATTATGCCGGGTATATTCATATTGACTTCCAGGATTGCCTAATCCGACGATAAGGTAACTATTCTCTGATCCTGAAATATCTGACATTTTTCATTATTTCTTTTTCGGTTGTTCTTTCGCTGCTCCAGCTTTAGCTGCACCAGCTGCTGATGTTGCCGCAGCTCCAGGCGCTGGCTTCTTTTCCTTTGTTACTTCCGGCTCTTTTGGGCCGTCTTCAGTTGTCTCAGCCGCCGCTTCTTCACGGATCGCGTGAACCACAGAAAAAACGATAGCAGCGGGATCGTGTTTCGTCCGCACATTTTCCGGCAATTTTAAATCACTCACGTGAATGGCTTGACCAATATTTAACGCGCTGACATCGACCACGATTCTTTGCGGAAGATCTTTTGGCAAACAGATAACTTCAATTTCCCACAAAGCATGTTCCAATGAACCGCCGGCCTTGATTCCAACGGGTTCACCTACCGACTTAACCTGAACTTTAGCGTTAATCTCATGAGTCGCGGAAATTCGGATGAAATCGATATGAATCAATTCATCGGAAACAGGGTCATGCTGTTCTTCTTTTAACATCGCGGAATAATCGCGAAGTTTTTTTCCGTCTTCCATGACATTCAAATGGAACATGACGCTTTGCCCATGATGCTGACGCATCAATTTTTCAAAAATTTTTTTCTCTAACTGAATCGCGGTCGGCGCTTGTTTTTCACCATAAACAATGGCAGGAACTTGTTCTGCCCGTCTAACCGCCGACGTTCCTTTTTTACCGGTATTTTTTCTAATTTGAACATCTAATTTAATTTCTTCCATGTGACTTAACCACTTTCTTTATGGGTTTTTGGTTTTTGGTTTGTGGTTTTTGGAAAAAACGAATATTTTCGATGACCAACAACCAACTGCCATTAACCGTATTTTTTATTTTTTATTGGTTTTACAGTTTTTGGAAAAAACGAATATTTCCGATAACCAATAACCATCAACCAACAACCATCAACCGTACTATTTATTTTCAAAAAATAAACAACTTATTGACTGTTCTTCCTTAATCCGTTTGATCGCTTCCGCTAAAAGAGGAGCGACGGATACCTGCGATATTTTTTTAATTTTCTTCGACTCATCCAACGGAATGCTATTGGTCACCACCAACTCTTTCAGCGCCGCGCAATTCTCCAGCCGTTGAATCGCGTTACCCGACAATACCCCGTGAGTGACTGCCGCGTAAACATCTCTAACCCCATGTTTCTCGAGGGCATTGACAGCTTCAACCATAGAACCTGCCGTCGCGATGATATCATCCACTAACACTACATTCTTGCCCGTTACATTACCCAAAATATGCATAACTTCCGTTTTTTCCGGACTATCGCGCCTTTTATCAACAATAGCTAACCCCGCGCCCAAACGTTTCGCGTAAGCCCGCGCCATTTTAATCCCGCCCACATCCGGAGAAACCACAACAAGATCTTCTAAATTTTTGCGTGAAAAATATTCACAAATCGTGTTAATACCATACAAATGATCAACAGGAATATCAAAAAATCCCTGGATCTGCGCCGCATGAAGGTCCATGGTTAGAACACGATGCGCCCCGGCGGCCACAATCAAATTAGCAATCAATTTTGCCGTGATAGGAACCCTCGGCTGATCTTTACGATCTTGACGCGCGTAACCATAATATGGGATAACCGCGGTGATCCGTTTTGCCGAAGCTCTACGGACAGCGTCGATCATTATCAACAATTCCATCAAATTATCATTCGCCGGCGAACACGTAGGCTGAACAATAAATACATCCCGGCCGCGCACATTATCTTTGATTTCAACCCGGATTTCCCCTTCGGAAAAACGGGATACTAAAGCCTTAGCCAAAGGAATACCTAAACAATCCGCCATGCCTTGCGCTAATGCCGGATTTGCGTTGCCAGTCAAAATTTTCATAAACTCTTTCTCTTTCTCAATCGGGCAGGGACGCCGACAGCCGCATAACCCGGCGGAACTTTTGTTCCTGACGTCACCACACTCCCGGCTGCTGTTAACGCGCCGCGTCCGACCGTTACAGGTGCCACTAATATTGAATCAGAGCCGATAAAAGCTCCGTCACCAATTTTGGTAGAATTTTTCTTAACCCCGTCAAAATTCGCCGTTACTGTTCCACAGCCAATATTCACATTTTTACCTAAGGTCGCATCGCCCAAATAACTAAAGTGTTTCATGAAACATCCGTCATCCATCGACGAATTATTGATCTCGGTAAAATTCCCGATGTCCACATTATTACCTATACGCGTCCCTGGACGGAACCGCGCAAAAGGGCCGACCACACAACGGGCACCCAATTTAACATTATTTTCTATAAATGTAAAGGGTCGAATCAAGGTGTCTCTTCCGATCGTAACATCCGGGGCAATGAAAGTCGTAGTGGGATCCATGATCGTCACCCCTTCCTCCATCCAATACTTAATAATCTTGTCCCGCATTTTCAACCCGACCATCGCCAAATGTTCCCGCGTATTAACTCCTAAGCCCACATCCGGGTCTTCGGTCACTAAAGTTTGAACTTTTAATCCTTGATTCAAAAAAAACGCAATAATATCCGTCAAATAAAATTCTTTTTTCTTGGCATTCATTCCCACTTTATCCAATGCCGCGAATAATTCTTTACTCTTTACACAATATACACCGACATTGATTTCGTTAATTTTTTTTTCCTCAGCGGTCGCGTCTTTATGTTCCCTGATCGCGATAGCTGCGTTTTTTTCATTCCGAATTACTCGTCCATATCCGTGAGGATCTCGCAAAATAGCAGTTAAAAAAGTACAAACAGCTTTAGTGCGGTTATGTACATTCACTAGCAGTTTCACCACTTTTTTATCCAGCAAAGGCGTATCACCGCATAGAATCAATACATTCCCATTAAAATTTTTTAGCAAATTTTTAGTACGCTTGACAGCATCTGCTGTTCCCAACAGTTCAGTTTGTTCTACATAGTCGCATTCCGAACCAACCACAGCCCGCACCATCTCTGCCTGATGGCCTAACACAACATAATTTTTCAAAGAACCCACACCTTTTGCGACATCAAGCACATACTGGATAATTGGTTTGCCCAAAACCAAATGCAAAACCTTCGGGACATCAGATTTCATCCTGGTCCCTTTTCCAGCCGCTAATATAACTGTTCGTAGTTCAGGCATAAAATACTAAGCATCTTTAAAGTTGCAATGTTGCTCGCAACATCAACTTTAATGTTGACTTGCCCTTTGTAGTCTTAAAATATTTTTCTCTCCTAAGTGCGTCTTCTTTGCTTTGATAAGCTTCATAAAAAATAAGCTTTAAAGGTCTTCGTGCTTTCGTGCTCGTATTACGACCCTCATAATGGTCTTTTAATCGAGTTTCGAGGTTTTCACTGAAACCAATATAAAAATTATTGTCTTTTAAACTTAGCAAAACATATACAAAAAACATATTTAAAAGAATTCACGACCCTGAACTACAAGAGTTCAGGCACTCATTTATTTTAAAGTAGGATTCGGCTGTGCACCCAACTTGGCACACAGCTTATCATATTAAAAGAATTCACGACCCTGAACTACAAGAGTTCAGGGCCATGAACCCTACGTGGTTCATGGCTGCCCGGCATGGATTCGAACCATGAAAACAAGATCCAAATTCTTGTGTGTTACCATTACACCACCAGGCAAAATATAACAATTCTTAAAAATCAAAAGGTCAAAAATAAAACGGTTAATTGTTATTGGTTTTTTAAGTTTTTCGTTTTGTTGTTAACCAAAAACTAAAACCAAGAACAATTAACCAAAATTTCCAATCTATTCACCCATCTCATGGTCGCTGTATGCCTGCGGCCCTTTGGCTTTTTCCTGATTATATGCTTCTAAAATTTTAGACTGCAGATAATCCCGAAATTCCTGAGTTATGGGATGCGCTACATCACGATGATCTGTTTTCGGATCAGCGGGATGCTGTTCATCTTTGTGCAGGGGAAGACCTTTCCCGCATAGATTACAAAATTTACTACCCACTTCATTTTTAAAACTGCACGCCGGGCAATTCGCTTTAGCCTTTCTTGATGGCATAGCAATAAAAAGCCCGCTCGCTCCCTGAATCACTTTGATATTACGTACCACAAACTTATTATCAAAAGTTACAGTGACGTATGCTTGCAATTTTTTATCTTGCCCCTGTTTGGGGAAAACTCTAATTTCTGTTATTTCCATAGTGCCATGCTCCTTTCTTTCAAAGCGTATGCGCAACAAACACCTGTTTGAATCGCTTTGAAAAACGTTGAGCGATCTCTCTGGCCTTGGCTTGGTCTTCCACAACAGCATAAACCGAGGGACCGCTGCCTGAGATCAAAACCCCTTTAATATCAAACAATCCTAGGTTTTCCTTGATGGCTTGAAGTCTCGGAGAAACCTTTAGGATCACAGTTTCTAAATCATTTACTAATAATGACTTTAATGTCTCTAATCTATTATACTTCAAATTTTGGATAAGAATACTAACATCTACATTTTTGTTTGTCAATGGTAAATTGAGTCCCTGGTAAATCTCTGGAGTATATAACTTAATGCACGGTGTTATAATCACATACCAAAGTTTATTTTTAATATTCAGCTTGCGAATAATATCCCCGCGCCCGGTCCCCAAAGCCCACGGAGTATCATATAAAAAAAAGGCCACGTCACTTCCAATTTGCCGGCCATATTCAATTTGCTGTTTTTGCTCTAACTTAAGATCCCACAATTGGTTTAATCCCTTAATCACAGTAGCCGCGTTGCCTGAACCTCCCGCTAATCCAGCAGCTACGGGAATACGTTTTTTAATATCTATCTTCACTCCCCATTTCACGTTTAAGTCGCGTTTTAACAAATCTGCCACCTTATAAACTAAATTCCTCATATCCAGAGGGACATCCGGATGGTCGCAGGTGACACTAATCCGGCCTTGGGCATTTTTCGTTAATACAATCTCATCCCCCAAGCTGATCCGCTGAAATAGAGTCTCGATATTATGATATCCATCCGGCCGTTTGTTGACGACTTTCAAAAAAAGGTTTAATTTAGCTGGAGAAAAAAGTTTGAGTTTATTCATGAATTTTAGGATTTAAAGCTTGGACTTTATGCCAATCATTAATTTTGGTTTGTACAGTTTTTTGGCCAGGGTCAAGGACTATGGACATTTTCCAATATTCCAGAGCCTTATCATTTTGATTTAATTGCTTATAAACGTCACCTAAATGATCATATAAAACCGGCTCCTTAATCGTTTTCTCTGCTTTCAAAAGCGCATCCAATGACTCTCTGTAAGACCCCTTTTTGAAATATATCCACCCCAAAGTATCCAAATAAGCACCATAGTCAGGATGTATTTGAAGAGCTTGTTTGATCATTTTCTCAGCTTGATCCAAATGTTGTCCCTGCTCTGCGTATAGATAAGCCAACGTATTTAAACACCCTTCATGATCCGGTGCGAGCGTTAAAGCGTTTTTGAGAACAGTCACGGCATCCTGCTCCCGGCTGACTTCTGTATATAACGAAGCAAGAATATACAAGGCGTCTGCATTATCCCGTTCCAGCGCGACAACATTTTCAAATTGCTTGATGGCTTGATCATATTTTTTTTGGGAATAATACAACTGGCCAAGATAAGTATAAAGTTCTAAATTCCGAGGATCTAATGGAGAAGATTTATTCAGGATGACTTCATACTCTTCCGCGGCTTTGTCATATTTATGAGTGCCAGAATAAATCAAAGCCAAAAGATATCTAGATTCTACATCTTCTGGTTTAAGACGGGTGACTTCCTGAAGTTCACGTTCAGATTCGTTGACCATATCCAGCCGCGCGTAGGAAGTTCCCAAGCGCAAATGTGCTAAATAATTAGGATTGTCAAACCGGACTGCTTGTTCATACTCAAACACCGCCCGATTTGACAATCCCATAAGATCATAAACTTGACCCATCATATAATGAGCCAAACTCTTTGAGGTCGCAACCCTATCATCGCTGGCAAACGCGTGAACATTTTGAGCGGACACCATAATTCCCAACATCAGTATCCCCAAAATTTTAACATGCGCGGCCATCTTGCGTTGCCTCTTTTACTTAGTATCGCGTTTTTTCAAGTGACGCAAAGATTTTCTCAACTTCTTTCTCTTATGCGTTCTAATCTTACACTTTTTTCTTTTTTTTCCGCACGGCATAACAATACCACCTCTTGTTTGTTAATAAATAAGTTTATTCAATGAGTACTCAATAATTCCGCTGGCCCCTGCTTCTTTGAGTTTAGGGATCAAATTACGGACAATATTTTCATCAATCACCACTTCTAAAGCCACCCAACCCTGCTTGGTCAAATGCGAGACTGTCGGGTCTTTTAAAGACGGCAACAGGCTCAAAATTTTCATCAAATCTTCTTCGCGGACATTCATTTTCAAACCGACCATATGGGTCGCGTCAATCGCCCCTTTTAACAGCATGACCACCTGGTCCATCTTCTTTTTCTTCCAGGGATCTTTCAGCGATTTCGGGTTCGCGATAAACTGCGTAACTGATTCACAAATCGTGTCCACAATGCGTAATTTATGCGCGCGCAAACTACTGCCGGTCTCAGTCAATTCAACTATAGCATCCACCAAACCGTCCGCAACTTTGGCTTCGGTCGCGCCCCAGCTGAACTCCACATCCGCCTTCACTTTATTTTTCTTCAAATAATTCTTGGTAATATTCACGACTTCCGTGGATATCCTCTTGCCTTCCAGATCTTTCACGGATTTAATTTTTGAATCTTCCGGGACAGCCAGCACCCAGCGCACTTTGGTCGCGCTTTGCTTGGCGTAAGCCAAGTCAGCCAGCACCTGAATCTTGGAACCATTTTCCGCGATCCAATCCGCGCCGGTGATCCCGCAATCCAAAGCTTCTTCCTCAACATAACGCGACATTTCCTGCGCGCGCAATAAGACCGGTTCCATCTCGGAATCGTCTATAGACGGAAAATAAGAACGGCTGGACACATAAATATTAAATCCCGCACGCTCAAAAACTTTAACTGTAGCTTCCTGCAAACTACCTTTAGGTAAACCTAACTTGAGCTTGGCCATAATAACGCCCTTTCGTAACAATGGTTGATAGTTGATGGTTTTTGGAAAAAACGAAAAACTTATATAACCGACAACCAATAACCAACAACCATAAACCAACAACATATATCTAAAGCTTACATATTTATAATTCCCAAAAAAGTAACGTATTATATCAATCCGTCTCTACTTGTAAAGAGTTTATTTTCCTTGTAAAAATATTTTAAGAAATATATAATCATCCGCACAAAACGGTTTTTCTCAAAAACAATCGCTTTTTCCAAAAACCAAAAACCATCAACCAAAAACCTAAATACACGGAGTTGCCATGCTCAAAATTTTACGTCACAAAGGTGTTGCGAAAAAAGTTCTTTGGTTCATTACTGTCATCATTATTCTTTCTTTTGGTTTTTTTGGTTCCGCGTTAATTCTTCGAGACAGGAATGAATCTTTAGCCGGAAAAATCTTTCGAAAAAAAATTGATATCACGGAATTCAAGAAGGCGCATAGTGAAGTTCAACTTCAATATAAATTGCAGTACGGAGAAAATTTTGAAAAAGTCCGTAACATGATTAACCTCGAACAAGAAACCTGGAACCGTTTGATCCTGTTGCATGAAGCCAAAAAATCTAAAGTGTCTGATCAAGAAGTGATTGCCTATGTTGAAAAACTTCCTTTCTTCCAAAGAGACGGAAAATTTGACACTCAACTTTACGACATCATCCTTAGCCGCGTTCTGAGTGTTACACCGCGTACATTTGAAGAAACCATCCGCAACAACATTAAAATTAATAAATTCGTGGACACTCACATCCAGGCGGTTAAAGTGACCGATCAGGAAGCTTCCGACGCGTTCCAACGTAAAAACGGCAAAGTTCAGGTTAGTTATGTTTTGGTTTCTCCTGACCAATTCAAAAAAGAAACAACTGTTTCTGAAGAAACTATCAAACAATATTACGACAAATACAAACTCGAATTTCTTATGCCACCGGCCATCAGCGTTGCTTACGTCAGCATGCCCTATAACACCCAGAACCCAGTCAATAATGACGCCATCCGCACTAAAGCTTATGAACTTTACCAAGACTTACAACGGTCAAAAGACCTGGAAAAATCAGCCGTAAAGTATCAAGCGGCCGTCAATACTTCCCCATATTTCTCTATGGAAAACGCGGATTTATCTTTAGGCTGGACCTATGAATTGCTTCAACAGTTATTTACTCTTAACAAAACAGATGCGGTTGAACCCTTTGAAACGGCCAAAGGAATTCAGATTCTGCAAATTAAAGATCGTCGTGACGCTTATATCCCAGAACTAAAAGATATAAAAAACAAAGTTCAAGACGCGGTACTGTTAGATGGTGCAAAAGAAATCGCGGCTAAAAAAGCAGAAGAATATTTAGCCAAGATTAAAGAACAGCAAAGTTTAACCAAATTAGACGATTTCGGCCGCATCGCGAAATCCCTGGGACTTGAGGTCAGCCAAACTTCGCTATTTAATAGAGAAGAATATTTACCCAAAATTGGCCTATCCAAAAATTTCCAGGAAGCCGCGTTTAGTTTAAATCAAGATAACAAAATCAGCCCGGTGACCAAAATTTCTATCGGCTATTGCATTCTTCATTTGGATAACGCTCAGCTGGCAGACCAAAAAGAATTTGAGAAAACCAAAGAGACACTTAAAAAAGAGCTGTCCCAGGAAAAATATTCTCAGTCCTACAATGAGCTGATTACAGATTTACGATCACAAGCTCAGTTGCAAGATTTGGTGAGCCAGAGGAAGGATATGTTACGATAAGGTTGACATATACACAAAAACCATGTATATTTTGTGTATGAAAGGACAAAGCCATGTCGAGAACTAATGTGGATTTAGATGACGGCCTTTTACATCATGCTTTAACGCTGACCCATTTACCCACCAAAAAAGCCGTGGTAAATTTAGCTTTGACCGAATTGGTCAAACGCCTCAAACGCCGCGATATTATAAAGTTTATGGGTTCAGGCGCTTGGGAAGGAGATTTGCATCATTTAAGAGGAGCCAGAGTTTGATCTTAGTTGATACCTCTGTTTGGATTGATTTTATTAATCATACTACTTCCGAATCTGCCCATATTTTACGTCGGCTGATTGAATCCGACGCAGAAATATGCCTGGCAGATATCCATTTAACCGAAATTTTGCAAGGTATCAAGCCAGAAAAAACTTTCATTGAACTAAAAAAATATCTATTGATGTTCCCGGTCTTGAGACCGCAAGGGATTGAGACCTATGTTTTTGCCGCCCAAATTTCTCGCCTATGCAGCCAAAAAGGAAACCCCATGGTTAAAACTGTTGATACGCTTATCGCGACTATTGCTATTGAAACAGGGGCAGAATTACTGCACAAGGATAAAGATTTTGATGTAATCGCGAAGCACTTGCCGCTGAAGATTTTTAAAGTCCCAACAACATCCGCAAATTCGTAACCGGAACTACGTCGATAATGACCGGCACAAAGCCGTTAATATTTTTCAATTGTTCGATCATAGCAGGATCTGTCTTAATCTCAAATCCCCGACCTTCCTGATCAACGTCCACCTTTAAATGAGCGGCATTTAAATCGATACCGCCGTCTTTGGGAGCAGGATTCGTTATTTGCGCTTGATCGCCTTTCGCCTTTTCAGAATGAGCAAAGTCTGACATACGGAACTTTTCCGCCAGCCCATTTCGGTAGACCTGTAAAAGCTCTTCTATATTTTTTTTCAATTCTCTTTCCAACCGCAAAATTTCTTCCTCATAACTGAACTGTAATTCCCTAATCATTTCGGTTGCATAGAAAAACTCGTCAACCCATTTGTATATAATGTCTCTTTCCTTTTTTAAATCACCGATTTTTTGTTTAATTTTTTTTTCCTTACTTTTAAATTTAGCAATTACAAAATCGTCAGCGAATAAATTTCTATTAGTAAGAACCTCCGCTTTTTCTAAATCAGAAAAGGGCGAATTTAGAATAGCTTCCACCATTTCCGGATTATTTAATATCAGATCACGGATATTCCCCACACTTGAATGGACAAACCCAATGGCTTGCCTCAATTTATTTAACGATTCCATGTTTTTACTCGTCCTCGTGAAATGAACAAATTTCTCAAGAAACCTTCTTCCGCCGGGGTCTTCTTTTAAAATTGATATCACATTTTGAAACACCACCCTATAAACTCCAGTATATTGTGATGGTTCTTCCGTTAATAAATCATCGTACCCCGCGATCAACCATACTCCTTCCCCAACAATTTTATCCTGCAATTCTTTTGTCACTATTTCTTGGGACACTCCCCTGGTAATAATGGTTTTACGATTTTCCACTAAGGATATAACCTGGCCCAGTTTTCCAAATGGCGATAATCCTACGGCGCCTGCAGCGCCTCCTATTAATTTCAAAAATCCCCGGCGGGATTCGGAGTAAGCCTCTGGAATTTCGTTCTCTGTATCTTTTGCCTGAGACGTCATTTCCTGAATCATTAGAGCGATCAGCCCTTCGCGGCTATTCACTATATTGTTATTGTTCGCCAAGATTTTTCCATCTTGAATCATATGGATGATTTCTTCCATGATTTGATCCCGCTGGGAATGCTGCAGGACGGAAGACTTTAAACTGTCAACAGCGACGGCGGTTAAAGAAAACGGCTCTTCAATGCCGCCAAATATTTTCATTTGAACGGCGTTCCATTTCATTCGCATACGGGTAACCAGATCCGGATTCAATATTTTCTCCCACGCCTGATCAGCTAGTTGCATTAATAGCTGATGGGCGGGATTGTCCAGCATGGCCGCATCGTTTCGTCTGTGTGAGAGAGCTTGATCCTTTTGCTCCTTCCCCAAACGTAATATTTCCTTTTCAATATCTCTAATTATATCTTCCGCTTGCACTATAAAACTCTCATCCCGCACGCGATCGTTTCCTATATTATGGGTTAATTTTTCATGGAAATCCATCATTTCACTTAACCCAACTTCCAATTTTACCTGAATGAGAAACTCGAAAGCAGATCTTAAATGATGAAATACAATACGGCGGTCATGAAAAGACTGGAGTGTCAAAAAGCTAATTTTATTACAAATTGCATCTAGTGAATCGCGATCAACATGAATTATGTGCTTCATGGTGTGTGCGATATCATCGCGCTGTAACAAATTTGCTTTCTTAAATTTCTTAGTTATTTCCAGGACTGATTGCATTTGCTTTAAATCATTTTCCAACTGCAAAATTTCCCCACTATAAGCGTTAAGAACATCCTCAGTAGTTTTTGTTCTATAAAAAAATCTCTCGATCCATTTATAAAAAATTTCTCTTTCCGCATTTAATCCAACGATTTTTTGTTGTATTTTCACAATATTTTTTTCTAATTCCGGAATAGAATCTTCATTTTCCGGAGACTCAGTTTTAACATCAAACAAATCCAGCAATGTTTGTCTTTTTCCATCATTAGATATCGGCAAATTCATGACAGAAGACAAAACCTCAGGCGGCGTATTTTCCATTTCTATGATAAATTGAAGAAGGATATTCCTTATGGGTTCCAATTTACCCAGTAAACCTTCTAAATATTCTATGGAATAATTTCCCAAAAAACTATTCAGATCATTTGTG
This sequence comes from Candidatus Omnitrophota bacterium, assembly GCA_015233115.1. Taxonomy (GTDB): domain Bacteria; phylum Omnitrophota; class Gorgyraeia; order Zapsychrales; family Zapsychraceae; genus JADFYE01. Next base: position 25,999 of record JADFYJ010000015.1, read on the forward strand.
GATAAAACGTCTGATATTTCTTCTGTATCCAGAGGTTGATTTGTTAATACCCTATATACAGCTGTTGGAATCCTCAATCTTACCTCGCCAACTAAAACAGGTTGCATTCCAGGCAGATTGTTCTTCCATAAAAAACTGCTATAACGTTGTTCCACTTGGGTGACCAGACTGTAAATTTTAAAATATAAATCTTGCTTTTTTTCTTGAGCTTGAAATAGCCCATCTACGACAACAGAAGACGGACCCCCAGCCATTTTCATAATACCAGTTAATTCTTTAGGCATCATCCGTGTACCAGCCGCTGCCACAGCGACAGTTTTCATAAATTCCCGGCGGGACATTCCCGCTTTTCCGTCCCGTTGATCTTTCCTGTCTTCTGTAACCATTAAATCAAGTAGACCGATTCCTCCATTCATAAACCCATTTTTCCCTGCCCCAATCTCTCCAGATAATTTCATGCACTCGATTTCACGCCTCAATACATCTTTCAGTGGATGATTTTCAACGGCTTGGCGCATCTTTTCAGCGGCCATAGCTTTCATCGGTAAAGGCTGTTTCATATGATCAAACAACATCTTCAATCTTTTTAACCAGGAAGGATTCAATATTTCAGAAGAAATCTTCTCCGCCAGTTGCATTAATATTTGACGATTCAGACTATTTTGTTCCAAAGCATACAATTGAGGATGTTCGGGATTATTCAACATTGCCGCGTCGTGATTTTTTCCGCTAACATTATGTGGCCATTTGTCAACGCGCGCCTTATTGAATAATCCTAAAATAAATTCAAGATTTTTAAGTTCTTTTTCCAACTGAAAAATCTTTTCATCGTAATTTAATACCCATTTAGTATTAATTTCTGTTACGTAAAAAAATTCGTCTAACCATTTAAATATAATGTCTCTCTCTTTGTTTAACTTTGCAATGTTTTCTCGGGTTTCGCTGATCTTACTTTTCAAATCTGTCATTGTTTTGGGCTCTAAAAATCCATTAGCATGACCATAATCTAAAAGGATTTTTTGTTTTTGATCTAGAGTAAAATCCGATAAATCACGAAGAGTTGAGAACATAGAAGGGTTATTTTCGAGGACACGAAAAAAATTAGCCAAGATGTGATTGGCGGGTTCCAAATCCCCAACTGCTTTTTTTAAAAATATTGTTGATATTTCATCAGCATGCGGCCGACGGATAAACATTTCAATCACTTCTTTTGGTGTTAGATCTTTTACTGGACCAGCTAACATTTCCAATACAAGATCGTTCCTTTCAGTAGCACCGTAGATAACATTATACGTTTTGGTTATACCCTCCTGAACCAAGTCCACATGCTCTGTGATTTTGGTAAACAATCGCAAACGTAACAATTCTTGATCCGGCATGGCTACAGTAACCGGGCGCTCTGCCAACTTCATGGCATCTTTCAAACCCTCAGGCAAAAATCCCACCGACATGGCGGCAGCAACGGATATTTTAAAAAATTCCCGCCGCTCTATACCCGACTCCAAATCTTCTTTGATCATAGAATCTATTAACCCGCTTCCACCGGTCAAAAGCGTTTCATTACCAGTTCCATTCTTTCTCATTTGCTTCATCCGCTCGATTTCCTGAATTAACACGTCTCTTTGAGGATGAATGTGAATTGTCTTGCGCAGATTAGCTGCCGCAAAAGATTCTATGCTAATGGGTTCTTTCAGATATGCAATCGCCCTGCGCAACCTGCCCATCCACCCAGGATTCAAGATTTGTTTCCATTCCTGATCTGCCAGTTGCATTAATATTTCACGGGTGGAATTGTTTTGATCGCCTATGCTCAATTGAGAATTTTCCAGCATCGCCGCGTCTGACTTTTCACCGCTTAGTTTCAATAGCCAATTCTCTGCGCGCGATTTGTTGAATGCGCCTAAAACAAATTTGAGTTGTTGTAAATTAAATTCTAATTGCAAGATTTCATTGTCATAGCTCAGATACGCTTCCTCCGTCAAATTTAAGTAGAAAAATCCGTCCACCCATTTGTGTACAATCTCTCTTTCCTTCTTTAGCTCAATGATCTTTTGTTTGGTCTCAGTGATCATTGCTTCTATTTTAGGTATTGTTTTCGGTTGAAAATATTTGGTTTTTGCTGCATGCAAATCCATAAGCATTTGTTTTTTGTCTGTTTCTGAAAAGCTAGGAAGCTCCAATATGTCCCAAGCTGCCTCAAGGTTTTCGGCCATCGTAGAAATATAATCAGCAACAAGTTGAATTTTAAGATTTCCTTCAGAAAGTAAGTGTTTATAGTAAGACAAATCACGCGGAAAATTTACGCGTTCATAATTGTTTGGCAATGTTATACTATCCATTTGCAGATGGGCAAACTGAGGAATAATGATCCCATCTGGATGAAAAGACGGATTAATATGAAAAACATGAAGTCTCAGCGCATTCATCCTTTCATCCAGCTGATGAACTAATTGCCATTTTTTCCACCAAGTACTTGACGGGTATTGTGTATCGCCTTTATCCCCTACAGGAATAGAAATTGTTGCGTTCTCAACCATACTCATGACACTTTTAATGCCGATTGGCATAATACCCATAGCACTGGCCGTACCGCCGGCTAATTTTAAAAATCCACGACGAGACAATTCTATTAAATCCTGCTTTTTAAAGTCTTCCTGAACCATAAAATCCAACAAGCCTTTTCCGCCAGTTAATAGACGATTATTTCCTGTACCAATATCACCCATATGAATCATCAGCGCAATTTCCTGAATTATCTCATCTTTTTGCGGATGTTCATTTATCGCCTGACGCAGTTGAGCAGCCGCAAAAGACTCCATGGTAATTGGTTCTTTTAAAAAAGCAATCGCCCTGCGCAGTTTGCCCATCCACCCCGGGTTCAATATTTGTTTCCATTCCTGATCCGCCAGCTGTATTAATATTTGACGGGCAGGATTATTTTGATCTACGGAAGTCAACTGAGAATTTTGCATCATGGCTAAATCAGGTTGTGAATCGCCGTTGTCAGCCGTCATATCTTTCCCGAATTTAAATTTTAAACTCTCCCAAAAACTAATAAAATAAAAGACTTCAGGATCATATAATGACTTCTTAGTGATCATACTTGAAGCGCCGGCTTCAATACCACTTATTATAAACCGTAGATCATTGCCCCGAAGATCATCGCTGTTTTCCCAAATTTGCACCAAAAATCTTTGTTCGGGAGCTGATAATTGTTCTATTTTTTCCAATAAAGCTGTGGCTTGATATGATATTTTGTTATTGAATCCCGAATGTGGATATAACGGAAGCTTCATTGGGGTTCCATCTTTGATTTTTTTTAAAAATTTCAGTATTTCCAGATTTTTCTCCGGAACCCGCAGGTCTGCAACAATCGTATTGACAAGCATCACGAGTTTCTGATCATTAAGCTCCTGGCCAGACAAAGATTCAATCCGTGACGAAACAGCATTCATGACCCAAAACACCGGACCCTTTACATCACCCGGAATTCCCAGCATAAACCGATGTTTGCCTTTAAGATCATAAAATAGTACATAATATTTATAATTGGCCTCTTCCCGGCTGTTAAGAATTTTTCGTTGAAGGTCTTTATCGTCTTTTATATTTTGAAAAAGCGTCACAACTTCGGGGTCCATGCGGTCCAAGTTGTTTCTGATCTGGCGATTTCGCATCACATCGTCGATAATCTGGCGGGACTCATCAGAACAACGGAAATACATAAAAGCGGTTTTATTACGGACACCTTCCTGAGCATCAACTTTCCTTTGTCCTGAAAGAGTTTGCTGTAAAACAAGCTCAAAGCCCTCATCTTCAAAATAACTGATTGCATCCGCGTCACGAACCATGTCAATATCTTCTTGTCCCCCCGCTTCATGATTCACAATAACCCGGTAAACCCGGCTGATAAGATTATCAGAGGCTCCGGCTTTTTTTAACAGTCCGACCGCTATTTTTGCAGACACCATACTATGTGCTTTTTTATACTGATCGTAATAATGCTCTCCCAATGCTTTTTCATAATCTTTTTTGTTCACTTCAAAATGAGGAAACGCGCGGTCTATGTCATGAAGCATTCCGGCTATACGCAAATACGCCGGTGCTTGTCTACCATAACGAAGTTGATAAATCTGCGCTGCGTAGTTGCCAGTGTTCAACAAATGCGGATCCAAACCTGGCAGGGGTTTGTCTCGATATTCGTTTTGGCGCAAATTTCTGATAATTTTTTGTAAAATTCCCGTTACTTTCTGAACATAAATTTCTTCTTTGGAATCATATTCACCAAAAATATTTTCATTAGGTTTAACCCAAAATACAGGATTCAATCCGACTTCTACCAATAAACCAATGTTAGGGAATTTCTTCTGAACCATAGCGCTGTCCGTTGGTGTATTATTCATTAAATCATCAGAACCTCTATCATTCAAATCCGTTTTCATAGCCGCGTCGGCTAGAGAAGGCTGATATTTATCCAACGATGCTCCAAACGTAGCTTCACCAGCTTTAGGCGCATGATAAACTCGACCGGAAGGGCCTTGCCAAACAAAATAATTTCCATTACTAAGTATTTGACTGGCTTGACGGCCAATTTTAAAAAACACCATTTTATATTTTGAATCTTCCTGTGAATTTGCTAAAAGCGCCGCGTCATCATACTTAGCTCTGAGGTTGTTAATTGTTTCCCCGTTTTCACCGATGTGACTTTGCAACGCATGGGTTTCATCTTTTTGATGCAATAGATACAATGTTCTTAAAAAGAAGGATAAAAACAAATGTTCAGCATAATTTCTGTCATTTTTTTTAAACTTGCCATCGTTGTGAAAAAATACCGGATTTAAATATTTATCCAAACTCGCTTCATACAAATCATGCACGTAAGGAGTCAGACTGCGAATATCTACTACGGCAGTTGAAACAGGAAGATCGCTGTGAATCTCAGGTGAAAAACGTTTGAAGGCTTCCGCAATAATGGAACCCGATTGATGCTCTTTTTGCTGATTCAAAAAATCCGCATACATTTGAAATATCACGTTTCCTTGCATTGCTTCATAAAAGTATGGATCAAGGCTTTTCAGTATTTCAAAGACGTCGTCCGCAGTCATGCGAGCATAAAATTTATTTTGGTTCACGGCCATGTCATAAAAAGGTTTCAACAAAACCACAGCAGGCAGAAAATCTTCATAAGTCTCAAGCCTGGGTTCAGGTTCACCCTGCCATTTTCCTGCATTAAATCCTTGATAATAAGTCAGCTTATTAAACCTCTCACCCTGAAGGCCCATGTCGCGTTCAAGAAGTTTGTATAACTTGATGCGGATTCGGTCATGCATCTTTAAAATTTCATTATCTTCTTCTTTTCCAAAGGTTAAAGCTGGCGTTTTCATCAAAACATTCATATACCAGCGGACAAAATAATTACGAATTCTTTGTGGCGCATCTACATACACATCGCTATAGCGAACACCCCAATGATGGCCTAAATCAACATCCGATAAATCATAATTATCGTAAACTCCCGTATCAAGCAAATCCGCGGCGCCATTCGGGTCACCGTCGATAAAACCAGTTAAAATCCAGTCTAATAATTGAGAGTCATTTGTAGATATAGCCGTATTCAACAATAAGCGACAAAGTGCTCTTCTCTGTTGCATGTTCGATTGACGCGCCGGAGATTTGATGAATCCGTAAACTTTACGTTTTTCTTCAATATCACTCTTCGCCCAAATACTCATGACGTATATTTTTAAAAATTCTTGGGCTTCTTTCTCCGACAGTAAGCTTAAAGATTCCATGATCGTGCGTTCACAGTCCTTATTGCCTGCTTTCCGAGACAAAGCCCTCAACTCTTCCAGTTTATCTTCTCGATGCAATTCACCCACGAAAGAAATCCATAATTTTAAAATTTTTCCGTTTTTTTCGTTTTGATTAAATATATATTTTTCAACAAAAGAGTTAATTTTTACTCTTTGTTCTGATGTCAACGCGAACTCTCCTTCTAGTTTAAGCACGCTTAATAAATAATTGCCAATAGTATTGAGTTTTACTTCATTTAATCCTGATGATTCCATAATGGTAATTTGTTTCCACACTTCCTCAAAAAATCGCGGATCCCCGACTTCTATAAAATATTTAAACGCCTCAACAAAATGAGGAGATTTTTTGTCTAAAAATTTTAAAGCTGAAGGCTGGCCAACCGGACTCTGATAAGCAATCAGAATTGAAAAGATATTCTGTAGCGTTTGCGATTTAGAATCGTCCTGAAAGTCAATATTAATTAAATGTTTAACCAGCAAGTCAATGAGTTCATCTCTTCGATATTCTCGGCGCAAATCGTATTTATCTGAACCTTCTCTATCCTGATGCGTCATAAATTCGTTAAAAAAATATGCCACATCCAAAGGCGTTGTTTTAAATAACTGGATAGCGGTATCAATATAATCGACGGTTAAGCGAGGATCTGTAGAATATTCTATGTAGATACCTTGGACACCAAACTGAAATAAATTCTGGGCTACACGAAAATTCTTTTCCTCTCTTATCATTTTCAAAAGTCTCTTCGCTATTTTATCGTTTTTGCAAAGTTCGCTAAAAATACCTGAAATTCTTAAAAGCAGCCTTTCATTATGAAATATCAAATTATCATCCGTATCTGCTAGACCGCAAATGTATCGAAGATTTTCAAAAAAGAATTCTATCGTTGGCTCATCATCTATTTTCCATAAAGAGTTTCTTTCAACTCCGAGATACTCCATGATGTAATGATTCAGAATCAATTCCAAATGGGTAACATGATCTACGGTAAAGCGATTCAATGACTTCAAAAGGAACATCAAGTGATAATCTTCGTCAGAAGACGCTGCGATAAAATTAATAAATAGAGATCCATAATGCGTACTGGAAGATTTTGAATAAGACCCTTCAGATAAAATACAATCCATGGCAATAGGCTTGATTTCTTTTATTCCGTTGTCGATGGCTAACGACAAAAGAAAATCAAACTCTTTGTTAAATTCAGTATGATATCCTCTCCCTATTGCATACATTTTACTCTGATATAAAGCGATGATACTGTCCATCACCCATTTTCTTACCTCTTTATCGTCCATGAGCAAACGAAATACTTGAAACATGGCCATGAATTTATCGCGTTCTCCATCTTGAAAGTCGTAAAAAGTAACTTTTTCAAACATTTTTCTAAAGTAAGCAAAGATACGGTGTGCGATTTGCTGCTTTGTTTGGTTTGCTGATAAATTTATTTTGGTTTTACCCTTAACTTGACCTGTACCTTTAATAAATGTAAAAGAAAATTTGCCGTCCTGGATTTGTGGGTCTTTTATGGTGTATGTCCGGACATCCTCACTTCTATACTTTGTGTTTGCTAATGATTTAAAAGCTTCATTATATTCTTTTACCGTCGGCGCATTCATTGAACCGAAAGCATCAAAATACTCTTCGGGGTTGTCAATTTGTAGATTTGTTAACTTTTTATCCTGTTGAAACGGTGGGTATGAATATAAAATGTAATAATATTCTCCTTTATTAACCAATAAATCATTCTGATGAAAAATTGATTTCATATCAAACATTGAGTCCGTAAAAGCTTGCTGATCTCTCTCCCGAATAATTATTTTTACCGCTTGGGGGTCAAAATTTTTCGGAGCTTTTTCCGAAATCGCAAAGCGCTTGAGCATCTCCCGAATGGTAATTTTTTCGCCTGAATTAACTATATCGTCAGTATTGATAAAAATATTGGTTGAATCTGAGTGGAATTCGTTGAGAAATTCCATTTTAGGATCTGTGTTGGCGATAAAACCCGAAAGATCTATCCAACCAACTTTTATAGCCTCTTGTTTTTCTATTTTACTTTGCTGTTCTATTATTTGTTGAGCTAATTTTATTCTTTGTGATTCATCGATGTTTTTTAAAGCGTCAAAAGTTTTAGGATCAATAAAAACACGATCTTCATGACCGATAAAAATAAAATTTGTAAATTTATTTTTGAATAAAGCACCTGCGCTTTCATTTAATCCTTCTAAAAAATAAAGGCTCATACCTTCCTTTTTCAAATCTTCTTCCGGATCCAAAAATTGATACCGTTCATCACTCGGCTTGATTCTCATTTTTGAGGATCCCAATCCACCCATAAAATATTGATCAATTAAAGAAACAACAGCTTGGTAGTTTGCATCCGCTGACAAAGTATCATTAGTACCAGATGAATTGCTCATCATCGCCGCGTCTGCCTGCAATTTCACCTGAACCACAACCGCTTTATCCGTCGAGTCCATGGCAGCGTCGAGTTCGGGGTTGGCGCGATTTTCAACGGCCAGCCCGGCCTGATTGCCTGCCCAGCCGCCGGAAAAATATTTTCTGGAAACAATCTGCTGCGTTTGAGGGTTATATTCCTCTTTAATATAGTTGTAAACGCCTTTCTGGAATGCTTTTAAATACTGGTCGTAAATTTTTTGATTGGCGGCAGGATCTGCTGTTTCCAAACCTGCGGTTTTTTTCCGGTCAACAAATACCTGGCCTAATATGGATTTTTTCAAGGCTTGTTTGTACCACAAAGCTAATATCATGGAATTGTAAATCTGCCGAAGATTCGCGAAAATTTCGCCTTCGTTCACTTCTTTTTCGATTTCGGGGATGATGATTTGACGTAAAAACTGCGCTTTTAAATCATCACCCATTTTCGATATTCCTTTTTTTATAACCCCCTCATGCTTAGAAAGCGAAACATAATCCTGCTCCAGCATAACTTTCAAATGCGTGCTGACTATAAATGCTCCTTTAGAATGTTCATAAATTTTGGCGGTTTCTGGGATAATCCAGACTTTGTTGTAAGTGTCTAACGGGATATCTGTCGTATGTAATTCATTCTGCGCGCGTTCATAAATCTTCGACCAAAATTTTCTGCCTAATTCGTTTTCCGGATACATGAGCGACGCGGTGAGTTGTTTTAATAGGTAATCCTGAGCGAGAACATCACGACCCATTTCGGTTTTTCCAAAATTAACCGGGATCATACGGTCAGGCTCATTAGGAGATAAGTTCACCCACATTTGGTCTTGCGGCACAGTTAGAGACGCGAGAAAATATTTTATTAGACGGGTGGATTCTTGTTTAAATTCTTCAGGATCCCTCTCCCTTCCCGATGAGGGATTATTATCTGTTCCTTTATCGATAATAAAGTTAAATTTTAAGGGATCTTGCGGGTCAATGTTCACACCTTTGATGATGGCCGGGTGAAATGCCGGCGTAGGCATAAGCATAGTACTCGACACTGGGCCTTCGACTATACTCAGGGCATGTAACTGGGCATAGCCTGTCCCCGTAAACACAGTAGACATAATAAATGCCCAAGTAAGAAACGCGGCAATTACACGCTTTCCATAGCTGTTAAAAGTAAAAAATGAATTCATGGCCTTCTCTAAAATTAATAAAGGATTGTGAAAACTAGCGAAAGTGTGCCATATATATTTATATTTGGCAAGGCAGATTGAGTTCTTGATTTCTCATTATTTGTGAAGGTAAGAGCGCGGATGTCGATGCTGGTGGGCTACGGCAGAAATAATTACAGAGTTGTCAATAATCCCATAAAGTATTAAATATGGGAATTTACGTAAAGGACATTTACGGGTATGTCTGGTTAAAAATTGGTGCCCCTCAGGATAAAGGCGTATGAAATCAATGGCTTCCAAAATTTCATTGCGAAAAAGAACACCCAAGCCGGTCAGTTGTTGTTCATAAAATTCAATGGTTTGATTCAATTCTTGTTGAGCGATAGGCAAGAAAATGACGTTCATTTGGCTAGTTGTTTTTTAATGGTTTCAAAATTTATGCCTTTTAGTTTGCCATTTTTATACGCGGCAAGACGTTTATCTGACTCAACGCCCCACTCCCGTTCGATTTCCGGATCAGGTTTATCCAGACTTGCGAGGATATTGTCAACCATACGCAGACGCTGAATAGGTGAAAGCTGCAGAATATTTTTTTCAATATTTTTTACTGTCATAAAAAAACTCCTTTTTCGTTAAACAAATTATAACATTAGAAGGTGGAATGTTCAAGGGAGCGTAAAAATGGTGTCTGATCTCGACTAAAAAATAAGTTGAGGGGAATGCTTTTATATAAAAAGCATAAATCAAAAAAACCATTCTTAAAGTAAGATAATTCCAAGTTGCCGTCAAAGTTGATAGACCAAAGTTGCTTTAAAATAAGATAATACCAGGTTGTGATAATGATTTTTTGATTTTTCCCCTCAACCAGACTTCAAAATCTTTTTTTGAATTCAAACCATCTGCTTATTTTTTATATTGTCGATAAATTGCCGCACGAGTCGGACATCCACACACATAGGAATAACCAAACGATGTTACATAAGGACACCGTATAGTCATCTGATGTGGTTTGATAAAAATCAAATCCTGAGAAACTACTCCGCTAAATTCACACCCAGGACAGCCTTCGTCGGTTAAACATTTAAATTTATGTGGACATTTTGTGGTTTGTTTTACAATAGCGTCATCAATTTGAAAAGACACGGATTCCCCCACTCTTTTTTTCCATCAATTCATAGCTGTTATGACTTTAGCAGTAATAATTATTTGTCATTAATATAAGACTTTAGTCTTAATTATGTATATAGGACAAATGTCGCATATAGTAACGAGGGGGGATATGGGAAAAGTGAAAGGTAAGAGACAAAAAACAATTACGTCGATATACCAACTTTTTCAAGAGCTTGTACGAGTTTAGCAACAGAAGACAATCGCATTTTCTTCATGACCCGGCCACGATGCTTACGGATGGTCTTTTCCGCTGTCCCTAATGTTACCGCAATCTGTTTATTGAGTTTTCCGGTAATGATCTGCCGCATAACCTCATCTTCCCGAGAAGTTAACGTGGCTATTAAAGATAAAATTCTTGCTCGCTGAGCAGCTTCTTTGACATTTTGTTTATCCAATTTATGCGCGGAAATAATGGCCGAACGTAACTCGCCCGCATTAAACGGCTTTAATAAAAAATCAACCGCCCCTTGTTTTATCGCCTTGACGCTCATGGGGATATCACCATGTCCGGTTATAAAAATAATAGGAACAGCAATACCCTTGTCTTGTAAATCCTCCTGCAAAGCAAATCCGTCTAGACGAGGAAGATACATATCCAACAAAAGGCATGCTGGCCGCTGCACCAAATTCTGTTTAAGAAAATCCTCCGCAGAGCCAAATCCTTGAACCTTATATCCCATTCTTCCCGTCAATTCCTCAAGACTTTCCCGGAAAGTATAATCGTCATCAACAATATACACAGTTAAGTTTTGAGGATTCATAAACTCTCTTTCTTTTGCAGTATCGGCAATGAGAAAAAGAAAGTTACCCCTTTATCCGGATTGTTGTAAACAGACAATTGACCACCGTGCGATTGAATGATGGAACGGCAAATAAAAAGCCCCATGCCCAGCCCTTCTTTTTTGGTGGTATGAAAAGGCTTGAACAATTGTTCTAAATGCTCCTCATCAATCTTGGGGCCAGAATTCATAACGCTGACTGTCACCCAGCCTGGTTTATGAATATCTACCAGAATTTTAATTTGCTTTATAGCCGCTTCAGATAATGCTTCCAGGGCATTCGTAATCAAATTTAAGACAACCTGCTGTAACTGAACCTTATTACCCATAACCATCAGCCCGCCTGATTTAATATTTGCCGTAAATGTGACGTCTTTGAGAACAGATCTGATTTGCACCAAGGCTATAACATCTTGAATGACGGCCCCTACATTCAATTCTTCTCTTTCCACTGACTCTTTTTTGATCAAATCGCGAAGCCTCCGAATCACATTTCCCGCGCGCTCATCTTCATCAATAATATGAGATAAAATTTGCCGAACTTTACGAATATCAGGATTTTTTTCAGACAATATAAGTTCAGCCGTCGATGCCCAATTCAAAATAGAACCTAAAGGCTGATTAATTTCATGCGCCAATGCCGCCGTTAATTGACCCAGAACCGCGATCCGCGACACATGCGATAATTCAAAGAACATCTCCTGAATCTTTACGTTCTGATCGCTAATTTCTTTAGTGCGATCATTAACTTTCGTTTCCAATTCTTCGTTAATTTGCCGAAGTGAGTCTTCAGCCCGCTTACGCTCTGTGATATCGCGGACAATGCCCCACATCCTCACAGGTTGTCCTTGGTGGTCGCGAACCAGATATATACAGAGCTCAACCGGAAAAATTGTCCCATCCTTATGCTGGTATTCCTTCTCAAAAACATCCGAATATCCCCGGGGAATAATTTGATCTTTAGTGATCTGGACTTCTAACTCGTGCCATTTCTCGGGAGTCAAATCAAAATAGGTCAATTCCTTCAACTCTTTCTCAGAATATCCCAACATTTCCTGGTAAGCGCGATTGGCTTCCTGAATCCGTCCTTCCATATTCACAGACACAAACGCGTCCGTCATACTTTCATGCAGCCGCCGATATTTTTCCTCACTTTCCCGCAACGCATTCTCTACACCCTTACGCTCTGTGATGTCAATGATCGACCCCTCCAGTATACCCGTAACAGGATAAACCATTAACGAGGTGATGCATATTTTCACTTGACCCGATTTAGTACGTAATGCAAATTCAAAATTTTCAACCCGTCCTTCCGCTTTGAGAATTTTGACCATTTCTTCTCGAGCATTAAGGTCGACCCAAACAATGAGAGACGGCTGTCCTATAATCTCCTCCCTCGTATAGCCAAGAATGGAGAAATATTTTTCGTTCGCGTCCATAAACTCCGAGCCATCCAACCGTGAGCGGAACATTCCAACCTCTGCGTTATTAAAAAGGTTTCGGAATTTTTCCTCGCTCTCTTGCAGCGACACTTCCATCTCCTTATGAAAAGTAATATCCTCAGCATTACCCAAAATTTGTTGTACTTTTCCTTCCTCATCGCGCGAGAAAGGAGTATCCCGGCTGCGCAGCCAGCGCCACTTGCCGCTAGCATGTTTCATCCGATATTCAATTTCCAGTACATCATCACTTTTAATAGTCCTAAGGAGGGCATGATGGTGGGTCACGAGAGCAACATCATCCGGATGAAGAATATTCTGAAATAACTCAGGCCCAAACAACTTGATCTGTTCAGGGGTATATCCCAGAAAAGTTAACACTTCGCGGTTAGCGAAATCATTACAATGATGGACAAGATTATAAATGTAAATAAGATTGGGAGAAGATCCCAAAATCCGTTCAAGCAAATGATCATTAGTTGAAGAAAAATTATTCATCCGATGATTACCTTGTTTCTATTTCCTGCACAGGTAAATAAACTCCAAAGGAAGCTCCTTCTCCTTTTTTACCGGCTACCTCAATCTTCCCTTTATGTTTTTCAATAATACCATAACTGATTGATAATCCCAGACCTGTGCCTTTTCCAACTTCTTTGGTGGTAAAAAAAGGATCAAAAATTTTTTGCTTATATTCTTCATCCACGCCCATTCCTGAATCAGCAAAGCTGATGTGAACACACTTGAGATCTAGTTTATAAGACACAGTAATGACTAAAGTTTTTTTATAGTTCAAATCTGCTATTTTTCCATCCTGAATCAACTTTTGCTTTTCGTCCATAGCGTCGCGAGCATTGCAAATAAAATTAATCCAAACTTGTTCCAGCTGATGAGGATCGCCTAAAATCGACGGAATTCTCGGGGCTATAAATTGAGTGACTTCAATATCATGCTGTCTTAGCTGTTCTTCCAATAAGATCAAAGCTGAATCAATGGTTCCTTCCACATTCACAACTTCAAAATCGGTCTGTTCCTGCCGGGCAAACATACGGATATGGTCAATCGTGCGTTTCATTCGATTCACGGACGCTTTGACATCTTTAATCCCTTTTTCGATTTTATCATCCGTCAAAATTTTCTTTTCCATACACCGGTGCAGAAACTCTGCCGTAAAATCAATGACGCCCAGCGGCTGATTAATCTCATGAGCAATGCCAGCCGCCATTTCACCGAGCGTGGCCAATTTCCCGGTCTGAAATAATTGGGCTTGCGTCTCGTCATATGCTTGCCGCATCTTTTTTAGAGCTAATTCTTTTTCTTTGCGTTCCGTAATGTCGCGGATAATACCAACCGCGTGCCAGCCATCTTCACGATGAATAGAAGATAAAGAAAGTTCTACGGCTATTTCAACTCCATCCTTGCGGATGGCTGCCAATTCCAATGTTTTACCAATCGCGGCACCTTTTCCGGTACGCTGATATTCTGGATAAGCCATCTCCTGTGCTTGATGAAAACGGCCGGGCGACAGCATTTGATGCAGATTCATGCCCAGAGCTTCTTCCACTCGATATCCCAACATCCGTTGAGCCGCGGGATTCCAAAAACTAATATTTCCTTTTGGATCCATCATCAAAATCGCGTTCTGGGTTGAATCAGTAATAGCCCGCAGCTTTTCTTCACTTTGCAGAATAGCTTCTTCCGCCTGTTTACGCACACTGATATCTTCCACCATCTCCACCGCCGCGATAACTTTTCCGGCTTTATCCTTAATCGGAGAAGAGATAATTCTAAAATTAAACAGTTGGCCGCCCATGGGGGTTTCGGTCACTGATTCATGAACTGATCCATCCTGCAGGGTCTTTACTGTCGGGCAATAAGAACAAATTTCTTGTCTGGGCGGATTATTGAACGATCGATAACACGTATGCTTGTCCTTCAAATCAATGTGCGGATTCCATTTTTTCATCTGATTATTCAAAGATAAAATTTCCATATCCGGGCTAATTAGCGCTATGCCAATGCCTATGTTGTCGACAATACTTCGAAATTGCTCTTCGCTTTGACGCAAAGCTTCTTCTGTCTGTTTGCGGTCGGTTATGTCCCAGATAATGCCAATAATCATTTGAGGATGACCATTGGCATCATGAATCAATTCACCGCGCGCCGTAATATAACGAATACTCCCGTCGGATAAAAAAAACCGGTAGTCGACATCATAAGGGCCGCCGTTCCTGATGGACTGTTCCATTTGTATTTTTATTCTGTCACGATCTTCCGGATGCACCACGGCAAAAAATTCTTCAGCCGATCCTCTAAAATTAGCCGGATTGATGCCTAAAAGTGCGCACACCTGATCATCAAAAATGCGTTTCCCTTCAACCAGGTTAAATTGCCACACGCCCATTTTAGCTGACTTCAAGGCCAGATTGAGTTCTGCCATATTAAGGTGTAACGCTTCTTCCATGTGCTTGCGCAGAGTAATATCGTTAAAAAACCCAACCAAAAACTTCTTTTCACAAAAAGTAATAATGGAAGTTCTAATGTCCACGTAAAAAATTGTCCCCGTCTTTGAAAGACACGGTATATCTTCGGCTAAAATCTTCTCACCCCTCGCTTGAGCGTCAAACTCTGCCAAAACGCGGGACTGGAACTCCTTTGGATGCAGATCCAAAACATTAAGCATTAAGAATTCCTTTTGCGCATATCCAAACATTTGACACATGGCCGGATTGGCATAAAAAAACTTTTTAGTCTCCGCGTCCACGACCAAAATACCTTCACGAACACCTTCAAATATTATCTTGTACCAAAGATCAGATTTTCCCAACTGCTCAAACGAGTTGTTTTTGTCAGAATCGTCATTTATCATGGCTTAAATACCTCTTTTTAAATTACCGAATCGTTAATCCACTTAAGATAATCAAGGTTACCTTCTTCGATAGGGATAGAAACAATTTCCGGGATGGTATAACTATGGAGTGATTTAACTCGTTCAATTAATTTATTCATCAGGGTATTTTTCGTCTTCATGATTAACAGGATTTCTTCTTCATATTGGATTTTTTCCTGCCACCAAAAAACAGATTTGACTTTCTCAATCATATTAACACATGCCGCTAATTTTTCGGCAACAATTGTGTCAGCAATTTTTTTAGCTTCAGATTGGTCTTTGACAGTGACGAAAACAATAGAATACATAGACGTTTTCCTTATTTTTTCATGATCACGCTTATCATTCTCCCCGCCGCGGCTTTTTCCCTGCGGTAGGAAAAAAATTTATTGGCCTGGCAGCCAGTGCATTCGCCGCTGTCAAAAATCCGTTCCGGATGAACGCCCGCGTTCACGGCTTGCCTGACATTCGCGGCAGTGATATCAAACTTTCTAAGATTATTAATTACGGCAACATCTAACGGAAAATATTCGGAAAATTCAGGGCCTACTTCATAACAGCACTTTCTTAATGAAGGGCCCATGACAAGCGTGACCTGATCCAGTTTCGTACCATAAGCGGCATGCATCAACTCTAAAGTTTTCACCAATATATTGAGCTGTGTGCTCTTCCAGCCAGCATGAACAATGCCAATGGTGTCGGTACCCTGATCATAAATAAAAACCGGCTGACAATCCGCGGTCCGCACCATAATCGGGATTCCCGCCTGCTGACAAATAAGCGCATCCCCCTCAACCAAAGACACTCCCTGATCAATTAAATCTTCAGCCTTAAAAACATCCGCGCCGTGAACTTGTTTTAAACTTAAAAGCGGAAAATGTTCCAACCCTAAACGTGATTTTAAATAAACGAGTTGTGTGAGGCTAAGGATATGGGACGGCAGGGGAAAAGTAAAATCCACATCTCTGGTCGACGTGAATTGGACAACATGCTCAGGAAAAAACACTTTTTTATTCATCTGTTTCGATCGGCCCCAATGTTTCGGGTTCATTACCGGATAAGCCTTGCACTTTATCTAACTTGCGTTCAATCGTTCTGGTCTTTCTCGTTGCTGTTTCCAATTCTTTTTGAGCAGATTCAATTTTTTTCTGGGTATTCTCCAGAATTTCGCCAAACTTGTGAAATTCAGTTTTTACGGATCCTAAAAGCTGCCACACTTCAGAAGCGCGTTTTTCAACCGCCATGGTCCTGAATCCCATATGAAAACTATTTAAGATTGCCGCGATGGTGGTCGGTCCGGCTACTGTAACCCGGTGCTCGCGCTGTAAAAATTCGAATAACCCGGGTCTGCGCAATACTTCCGCGTATAATCCTTCAGAAGGCAAAAACATGATCGCGAAATCCGTAGTCTGCGGTGGATCAATATATTTATCCTTAATTTTTTTCGCTTCCAATTTAATCTGTGTTTCCAAAGCTTTTTGACATTCCAGCATGACAACCGCGTCCGCACGATCCTGCGCTTCGAGCAAGCGTTCATAATCTTCGGTGGGAAATTTTGAATCAATCGGAAGATACACAAATCCTTCGCCTTCACGTCCGGAAAATTTGACCGCGTATTCCACTAAATCATTACTGCCAGATTTCGTTTTAATATTTTTTTCATATTGTTCCGGAGCTAAAACCTGCTCCAATAAATTGCCCAGCTGAATTTCCCCCCAACTGCCGCGGGTTTTAACATTCGTGAGCACTTTTTTCAAATCCCCAACGCCAGAAGCCAGCGTCTGCATTTCGCCTAATCCCTGGTGGACTTTTTCCAGCCGTTCGCTGATCATTTTAAACGAACCGTCCAGCCGTTGATTTAAAGTATGATGCAGCTTTTCATCCACAGTCAAACGCATCTGCTCCAATTTTTGCGAATTGTCATTCTGCAAATCTTTTAAACGGGCCTCAACCACCTCGCGCATTTTCTCTAAGCGGCTTTCATTGCCCTGAGTCATGGACGTAATTTGTTTGGTAAACGTTTCGCTGAATTGATTTAAATTTTTGGTAAGCTCACCCCGGTTTTGGGCAATATCATCCCGCACCATCCGCTCCGTGCGTTCCAGATTTTTTTCCAGGCGCTGAAATTGCCCCGTCACCTGCAAAGAGCCGCCGGTGATTTTACGAAACACCAAAAACGCGATCAAGACGGAATCGATAATAATCAAAATATCAAGCCATGACATGCGCTATCTCCTTAAATTGTCATTGAGCTCCTGGTACTACGCGGACATTACGTCCTTGGTCGCACCACTCGCGGAGCTCCTGGTACTACGCGGACATTACGTCCTTGGTCGCACCACTCGCGGAGCTCCTGGTACTACGCGGACATTACGTCCTTGGTCGTAGGGGCGATCACCCGATCGCCCGCTTACAAAATATTCGCTTTTATATTTTATGTCAGTCAAATAAATAAAGCTGGGTCAAAAAACGCCCTGGAATGTTAAATTTATAAATCTTTTATAGTCCGGGCGATCAGGAGATCGCCCCTACAACAGCGCCAATCAAATTAGCAACAATTAGCACTTACCTCTTCCCACTTTTCTCATTCGCTTCCGCCAATTCAAACTTCACAAAATTTTCCTGCTCGTCAAAAAAAACATATACTTTAGGAGAATCAAAATATTTTGTGCTATAGCGATAGAGCCAACGATCCAATTTGCCGCCTTTGTCGTCGATAAATTTATTTAATATCGGCGCGCCAAAATCCCGCTGAAAATCTTTTTCCGTTCGATATTTATCCAAATTCCCTTTGCGCGCCAACGCTAACAAATTTTCAAACAAATGATCCTGCTTATCAATCCCCACCTGATTTTGTTTCTGCACATCAGACAAATTCTTTAAAGTCAAAATCTCCCGGCCGGTTGAACATCCGCACAAAATCATCCCAACCAGCAACATTAAAATCAAACTTTGGGATTTTTTCATAATAATCCTTTTGAAATTTTTAATTTTTTCGGTTGATGGTTTTTGGTTGTTGGTTTTTAGTTTTTAACCCATCATCCATCACAGCATTTTTCCTGCCACCCTACCAAGCTAGGACACCACTAAAACCGTGTCCCAGAGCGAGTTCTGCTCCGCTTAGGAGCAGCTGTTTGAGTCCTTCGACTACGCTCAGGATGGTGAGCCTGTCGAACCACGACGGACATGGTTGAAATGATACCCGAGCGAAATTTACTTTTCCCATCTAAAGTGTACAAAAATGCGTCCCCAATTTTTATCGTCTTTTTCAATTCTATGATACGCGCCTTTATAATTTTTTTCCAGAAAACGCAGCACAGATTTTTTTAACTGCCCGCTACCTTTACCAGGAATAATTTCCAGCGCCTTGGCCCGCTTTTCTTTCGCCTCCTGCATACCCCCATGCAAAGCATTTTCTAGTGCTCTACCGTCAGAAAAAATATCGTGCAAATCCAGTTTAATATCCATATATTTTTAGGAAAATATTTTTAAAATTACCAATCACTTTTCATCGCTTTTTCAAACCTTTATCACCTTTACCACCTCTACCACGTTTACCACTTTTTAAGTTTGATTAATTTTGTCGCGTTCCGTTATCAATCCATTATAACTCATTTCAATTTCCCGCAAACGGCTTTGAATTTCTTTTAATCTCCGGCCAAAATCTTTCACTTCAGGAGAATTGAACAATTCCGACATTTTCCGGCCTTTCACATAACTTTCCACTTCCAGATTCTTTTTCTCCTCTTCCAAGCGGCCCATTTCTTCTTTGATTTCCTTCAACCGTTTTTTCGCTTCCATATGTTTGCGGTGCGCCTCATCAACGACTGAATTTCCGGATTGCCGTTCTTTTTGCTTGCGTTCCTGTTCCTGCTTCTTTTGCTGAGCTTCTCTCAATTGCCGGGCATCTTCCCGCATTTGCTCATCAGACTGACTTTTCTTTTCCAAATAATAATCCAAACCTCCTGGAAAAACTCTCAGCTGGCCATGATTAACCTCTACAACACAATCCGCCACTTCACGAATAAAAAATAAATCATGGCTAATAAAACATACCGTACCTTCATATTTTTGAAATGCGACAGTCAAAGCTTTAATGCCGTCCAAATCTAAATGCGTCGTAGGTTCATCCAAACACATAAAATTGGGAGGATCAATCAATAACTTCGCCAGAATCAACCGGCTCTTCTCCCCGCCGGATAAAATTTTCACAGACTTAAACACATCATCGCCATGAAAATTAAAAAGTCCGAGCAAACTTCTGACACGCACAGACGGCACGCCATGCGGACACACGGATACCACTTCTTCAAATGCGTTTTTTTCCAAATTTAACACATCCAACCTAGTCTGTGAAAAATATCCAACGTCGACATTCGTTCCGTATTTTATTTCTCCCGTATCCGGAGTCAATACGCCGGCCAGCATTTTTAACAGCGTGGATTTACCCGCGCCGTTAGGGCCAACCAAACAGACCTTTTGATCCCGCAAGACTTCAAAATCTAAATTTTTATAAACCGAAATATCTTTATAAGATTTGCTGACTTGATAAGCTCCGGCAACCACATATCCTGGCCTTTTCACCGGCGGAAAAGAAAATTCACCGACGCTCTTAGTTTCACCCGGTAATTCTTCGCGCTGCTCCGCCAGTTTCTCGAGCATCTTTAACTTATTCTTAACCGCCGAAGCCCGATTAGGCTGGGCATGAAAACGCTGAGTAAACCGTTCCAGCTGTTCTTGTTTTTTCTCAATGACCTTTTGCCTCTTTTCCAAAGACCGATTATCCACATCCTTCTGGGCTTTAAATTCATCATAATTTCCTTTGACCTTAAACATCTGCGAACCTTCCAGTAACACGGTATAATTAGTCACTTCACTCAAAAAAACCCGGTCATGGGAAATCAGCACAAACGATCCGTCATAATTTTTTAAAAAATCTTTAAGCCACAACGTCGCCTGCAAATCCAAATAATTGGTCGGCTCGTCGAGTAAAATCAAATCATATTGATAGGTCAGCAATTTAGCCAGCAAAACCCGCATCTGCCAGCCGCCGCTTAACTGCACGATCGGCTTATGAAATTCACGTTCTTGAAAACCGAGGCCGGCTAGAATTTTTTCCGCTTTATGCTCGATCTCATACAACCCCAATAATTCCAGCTCATGAAGTATATCGCCGTAACGGTCGGTCATGACTTTATCATTATCTTCAAGCTTATGTTTTTCTTCCAGCAAAGATTTAATGCGATTATCACCAGACGCAACTTCGTCCATGACGGTTTTATCAGAATTAAATTTAGCTTCCTGCGGCAGATGTCCGATATTAATATTTTTCTGAATTTGGACAGAACCGGAAACAGGTTCCATCTCTCTTAAAATAATTGAAAATAAAGTTGATTTACCTGCCCCATTAGGGCCAGCTAAACCAATTTTTTCGTTTTTAAAAATACTAAGCGTAACATCTTTAAAAAGGGTCCTCGAGGAAAACCCCATAGTAATATTATTTAACGTTATCATGCTGTCTGCTTTTCTCCACTAACTGCTTTAATTGTTCTACTTCATCTTTAGTCAACTCGCGCCAGGATCCCGGGCGAGACGCTCCTAATTTCAACGGGCCTTGCGCTGTCCGTTGTATAAACTTCACGCGGTATTTCACTTTGCCGAACATGCGCCGAACCTGACGATTCCGTCCTTCATGCAATGTAATCCGCGCTTCTGTTATATTTTTATATTTACGCAAAATTTGAATTTTACAAGGCGCCGTTTTTTTTCCGTCCAGATAAATCCCCTCTTCCAGTTTCTTTTTTGATTCGCTGTCTAAATTGCCTTCCATGCCCACATAATATGTTTTTTCAATTTTAAAACTGGGATGAGTAAAACAATTCGCCACGTCGCCGTCATTCGTCAACAGAATCAGCCCTTCCGTATCGCGATCCAATCTGCCGACCGGCACGACAAATTGCAAATTCTTCGGCAAAAGCTCATACACCGTGCTTTTCGCGTGCGGATCATGTTTGGCTGTCGTAACATTCTTGGGTTTATTCAAAAGAATATACTTATACGGATTAGGCTCAATAACAATTCCCTTGCACATGACCCGGTCTTTCTTCGGATCAACCTCATAGGATGGTTCGTCCACAACCTCCCCATTCACTTCAACGGAACCGCGCTGGACCAACCCCAAGGCCTCCCGGCGGGAACTGACACCATTTCTGGATAAAAATACTTGTAAGCGCATAATAGGCTGTCCTAATAATTTTGTTATTGTTGGTTGATGGTTTTCGGTTGATGGTTTTTGGAATGGCCTGAACGTTGCCTCAACGCTTCATACAATAATACGGCAGCCGAGACAGAAACGTTTAATGAATCAGCCAAACCATTCATGGGAATTTTCACCCGTAAATCCGCGTGACGCATCCAAAATTCACTTAAGCCCGCGTGTTCAGTTCCCATCACCATGGCCGTCGAACTGGTCAAATCCGTATCCGAATAAATCTGTTTTCCGTCGGGAAATGCCGCGCAGATTTGAATTTTATTGGCTTTAAAAAATTCCAAAGCTTCGTCATTGGAACACGCGACAGTTTTAATTGAAAACACCGTGCCTAAACTCGCGCGGATCACATTCGGATTAAAAATATCGGTTTTTTTATCGCAAACGATCACTCCGTCAACACCCACCGCGTCACAGGTCCGCAATACCGCGCCCAGATTCCCCGGCTTTTCCACTGACTCTAAAACCATCATCAAATGCGCCCGTTTCATTTTGTTCAAATCACTTAAATGATATGCCTTCGGCTTACACACCGCAATGATTCCCTCTTGCCGCTCACCGTAAGCCATTTTTTCGAATACACTTTCCGGCACTTCAAACAATCTGGCTTTCTGCCCCTGCAATTGTTCTAAAACTTTTCCGTCATCATATTTTTTCAGCAAAGCCGGACAATAAAAAATTTCTGTGAACTGAAACGCGCACGCCAAAGCCCGTTTTACTTCCAGATAGCCTTCAACAATTGTCAAACCGGTTTCCTTACGATTTTTACTCTCCCGCAAACTGACCGCGTCTTTGATCTTCGGGTTACTTGAACTGGTAATAAGGGGCATTTATCCTCGCAATACTTTTAATATTTCTTTATTTAAGGTGAAGTTTTCCGTTTTCCACGATTGAACCATTTCCTGTTTCCGTTTGGCCCATAAATCCGCAAACGTATCCCAGCCAAAACGCGGGCCGATACGGTTCACCCAGGGAGGATTCGGCACATAACTATACAAACCGTCGGGAAAAATACTGCTCTTAACCGCTTTATACGTCCAATACGTCCAATGAAAATCAAACTGCGCCATCAATTCAATCATGTCTTTAAGCCAGATATCTTCGCCGTAAAGGCCTTGTCTGGCATTCACGCCGAACTCACCATTATAAATCGGTCTCTGACGCTGATTGGAAATTTTAGCATATTGTTCCAGATGTTTCTTGAGTGTCGAACGATTGCACTGGTATTCTTTTGTTTTCAGCGGATATTTTAACAAAGGCTCTAAATTAAACGTGAATTTCAAAGGCTCATAACTGTGAATACTGATCGCGTAATTATCATCTTCGTAATCATCCATGAAGGTAATATCCGTTGACCATTTATTTCCTTCGATAAATAAAATATGGTTCCGGTCCACGCAGCGAATCACTTTAATAACATCTTTATAAAATTTATTCAGCAATTTTGTGTCATCCATCACTGTCTCATTCAAAAGATCATATCCTGCCACGCCCGGACGATCTTTATAACGATCCGCTAAAAATTCCCAAATCTTACACACGTGTTTTTGGTGAGCCGGGCTGGTCCACAAGCCCGCTTTGCCGTCGCTGTCAGCGTGCCAATCATGGTTCTGACTGCCCGGCGCGGCATGCAGGTCTAAAATCACCCATAAGCCATATTTCTCCGCCCAATCCACGGCCTGATCTAAATATTTGATGGCGCCTGTTTCAGACCCTTTGATTTGCGGCTCAAGGATCCGGTAATTAAACGGCACCCGGATACAATTAAAACCCATTCTTTTAATATTTTTGAAATCCTCTTCCCCAATAAATGTAGACCGAAATGCTTTTTCAAATTCAGCCAAAGCTTCTGACCCTAATTTTTTCACAAACTCATTTTTAAATTTGTGTTCCGCGTAATTCGGCGCGCCAAGGATATAAGCTTCCATCATCAGCCACCCGCCGACATTAAAGCCGCGCAATTGAATAGCTTTGCCTTTTTGATCAACGATTTTTGTACCGCAAGTCTTTAAAAACATAGGTGCCTTTTTATTTTTTTGCAGAAGTATATTTTTCCAAATCATAAACAATATCTTTGCTCGGCATAGGGACCTTATCAATCTGGACTTTAGCTTTAGCAAAAAAATCCGTAGCCAGCGTGCTGTGATAATCAGAAAAAACCACCACCCTTTTGATTCCTGCCGCGATAACCGCTTTCGCACAAGTCGTACAAGGCATGTTTGTGACATACGCAGTAGAGCCCTCAACCGCATTGCCGTGTTTCGCCGCCTGCATGAGCGCGTTCATCTCCGCGTGATTCGTCCGCTGACAATGATTCTCCACCACCAAACACCCCACATCCTCACAATGCGCATCACCCGGAATAGACCCGTTATATCCCGTTGCAATCACACTTTTACCCTTTACCAAAACACACCCGCAATGCATCCGCGGACACGTCGCGCGTTCCGATGCCAACATCGCCAATTTCATAAAATATTGATCCCAATCAGGACGCCCCATAAATACTCCCTTTTAATAATTTTGATAGTAACAGAGTAACCGAGTAACCGAGTAACCGAGTAAAAGCAAACAAAAAAACATAAGCTATAAAATTATGATAGTAACAAAGTAAAAGCAAAAAAAAGCAAAAACCATAAAAAATTTGATAGTAACCTAACCATTCGCTATAAAAATATATTTCTAATTCACGTTATCCCTTGCCTTTTCGCTTTTCATCAATCGGTTTTGCTCTGTCACTCTGTTACTCTGTTACTCGGTTACTCACACAGCTCGTCCATTCTACCAGACCGACGATTAACTGACAAGCCATGGTTTATTGCAAAAACTCCATAATGCCGTTTATGCCTTGCATAAATATAGTCTGCGGAGTTAACAACGAAACGATCATGCACGGTTCATCCTGAAAATCAAAAAAATAACCCGGATGCACAAACACCCCTTTTTCATCCAACAAACGCAGAATCAAGTCATCTTCGTCCATAGGCTGTTCAACCCGGCAAACCGCGTACCATCCTCCGTCACAGTTCAACATCCTGATCCCTGAGCCAGCCACGACCTTTTCCTTTAAGTATTTGCGGTTAAACTCCAGTCGTTTCACAATTTGTTCACGGATATTTTTTTGTATATTCATCCACGACGGCAAAGCGTTTTGGGACGGCGCATTCACCGACAGATAGGTGTCAGCAATAACTTCCAAACGACTCACCGCTTCATCCACTTCCCTCTCCGGCCCATTAATCACAATCCACGATAATTTCATTTGCGGCATAGCCAAAGCCTTGGAAACCCCTCCTAACACAAAAGTCAGATTAGCCGTATTAGCTGCTAAACTGGGATAATCAATGCGGCCGTCAAACAAATAGTCCAAAAAAACCTCGTCGGAAATAATAGCTGATTGCGCGGTTCTGGCTGCCGCGTTAACCACAGCCAGATCATCCACATTAATCAGTGAACCGGTCGGGTTGTTGGGATTAACCAGCACAATCGCGCAGCAATTTTCTTTGATCCCCGCCTGCATACTGTTCGCGGAAACAGCCCATCTGGAGCCAGTATAATCTAACTGATACGTCTTCATTTTAAGATCATTGATATCAACCAAAAACTGAAACAGCGGATAACTCGGTTCGGGAAATAAAATCGTATCTTTAGGGTTCCCCAAAAGGCGAAATAAAAACGAATACCCTTCTGACGTGCTGGCTGTTAAAAATATCCTCTGCAAAGGAACATTGATCCCCCGCGCCGCGTAATAATTTTGCACTGCCTCCCGCGCGGATTTAAGGCCCTGTGATGCCGGCTCATAAACCAAATTCCGCTTATCCCCTAACGCGGCTAAAATTTCTTCTTCCGGATACTCAAACTGACATTGCGTCGGGTTCGACACCGTCAAATCGAAAAACAGCTTCCCCTGCGCTTTCAAATCCGCGATTTTAAGCGAAATCTCATTCGGTTCCATTTGCCAGTTTGTTCTTTGGGAAAACATAGTGATAATCCTATCTTAAACCCTGATCTTTTTTTTGAGCAAATTTGCGTATTCGTGAAATCCTAAGTAATCAGCATCTTTAACCGATTGCGTTTCATCATCTAAAGAAACAACCAATCCTTTTCCGGTATTCAACTTAGCAAACAATTCTCTGAATCTTTTTATGCTATCCGACATTTCTGATTTTTTTGTCATACTCATTTTAAATTCAACAGGAATGACTTGACCCCGGATTTCTATCAACAGATCAACTTCTAACTGATTGGCGGTTCTAACATAATAAACATTATCTCGTTGGCCAGCATTTAAAATAGTTTTAATGGTTTCTTCAACACAAAAATTTTCAAATATATTTCCGGCCAAATAAGATTGAAATATCTGTGTCTTAGTTTCCAATCCTAACAAATAACACAAAAATCCGGAATCTAAAAAATATACCTTGGGACTTTTAATGACCCTCTTACCAAAATTTTCATAATAGGGCTTGAGTAGATACACAATTTTCGAACTTATTAAAACGGAAACCCAATTTTGAATTGTCGGTACTGCCACACCTATACTGGCGGCTAAATCTGAATAATTTAATATTTGCCCGCATCGGCCCGCCAATAGTTGCAATAGTTTATGAAATTGCAAAACATTTCCGACACCAAAATAATTTTTTATATCCCTCTCTAAATAAGTCCCCAAATAACTTTTATACCAATTATTTCTGTCCGCTTGGTTTCTTTTTAATAATAACGCGGGATAAGATCCATTAACACAAGACTTAACAAAAAGGTTTAAACTTTTTTGTTCCGGTTTAATATTTTCTTTTTCCAAAGATGAAAACGATAATAATTCGAGAATGGCAATCCGACCAGCTAACGTTTCCGATAAATTTTTCATCATACTAAACTGCTGAGAACCGGTTAATATATATCTTCCGAATACCTGCGGGTTCTCGTCAATTTTAATTTTAAGATATGGTAAGATTTCCGGGCAATATTGAATTTCATCCAAGATGAATTTACCATCCAAATTGTCCAAAAATAATTTTGGATCTGTTTTCGCGAAATCAACTGAGGAAACATCGTCAAAGGTCAAATATTGATAATGAGGAAACAAATGTCTGAGTAAAGTCGATTTTCCGGACTGCCGCGGGCCGGTTAACACGACCCCGGGAAATGACTTTAAACACCCAAGCACGGTTGCTTCTATGGCGCGTTTATAATATTTCATGCTTAATTTATAACATTTTCCTACACAGTAGTCAATGCAAATTTAATCTATTACTTTAAATATGCATTATACAAATACGCCCCCATTCCTTCACTTGTCAAGCGCGCCATTGGCGGTAAACTTCCCCGGCCCAATGATTTCTGGAGAAATTCTTATTTAAAATTTACTCTAAAGTATCTACTCCGCGCTTCTAGGTCTAAATTCTGTACTTCTCGCTAATCTGGCTTTTAATTCTTTCACCTGCTGTTCTAACTGCAGATAATCGGTTTTGGCAACCCACTCGGTGTCTTTTTTCTCTTGGGATAATTCCTGATTTTTCCGTCGCAGATCATTAACTTGGACTTTTAATCCTTCGACTTCGGCATTTAAGCGCATATTGTCCGTATCCAATTTACGGCGGATTTCTTCCTGATCTGCGGTAAGACGGCGCAATTCCGCGAGCTCTTTTTCCATTCGGATATTCTGACCGTGTTCATGGCTATAGGTTTCCTGCAGATGCGTCAAATCAGTTTTTAACTTCTGCATTTCTTCTTTGCGCTTTGTAATATCCTGTTCTTCTTTTTTATGCCACACCCGTTCCTGTTCCAGCCTCTCATCAAGTTTTTTTAATTTAGCCTGCTCAATTAATATCAGCTTATCCTTAGCCGCGGATTCTTTTTCCAATTTGCCGATCTGCTCACGAGCGGCCTGCACATGTTTTTCAAGTTTTAAACAAGCCTCTTTCCAATCTTTCTGCTCTTTAGGCAGTTCTTCCGGCTTAACCTTCGCCGCTTTCTTTTTTGCCGATTTTTTCTGCTCCGGCACCAAATAAATCGCGATCATCGCGACAATGATCAAAGTGATCAAAGCTATTCCCCAAATCATGTATGAATCCATTACTTTCCCCCTTTAAGTGCCTTAAGGCACAAATCTAAATTTTTCTGTGCCGCCGCGTTATCCGGCTTTATGGCTAATACTTTCTCATAATATTTCTTCGCCATTTTATGCTGTCCGCTGAAACTATAAATAACCCCTTCCAAATTGAGAGCTTCAATATTTGTATCGTAATAGCGCAAACTCTTTTTCACCATGACTAACGCGTCAATACGCTGATTCAATCCTAAATACGCTGTGGCAGCCTCATAATAGACTTTACCGGCAAACTTCCCATAAAGAATTTTAGCGGCGGGTAATGTCGTGTTGCTACGATAATAAAGAAATCTCTGCCCAGCTACTTCATACTGCTCTAAAGCCTTATGATATAAACCCCGATCCGCATAGGCCACGCCCAGGAGTTCCCTGCCTCTGCCAAAATCAGGTTCATACTTTATGGTCTTTTCGAAAATGGGAATTTCTCCGCGCCACATCCAGACTTGAAGGAATGACAGTGTTAAAAAAACCGCAGATATCAGCCAACAGATATTTAACCTTAATTGTATCTGTTCCGTAGGCACAAACGCATCTCCCACCGCATAAAAAAAAATCAGGATACCGGCCAAAGGCAAATATAAAAAATGTTCCGCGGACAAAATAAAAGAATATTCATTGATCAACGGCACAATGTTTAAAACCGGCAGTAAAAAAATGAAAAACCAAATCAATCCAAAAACAGCCATCCTCCTGCGGCCGGGATCCATACGCTGTAAGATCCAAATCACGGCCAACGCGGCCATCCATAACCCAAGGCACGGGACAGCCCAGGGAGAAAATATATCCGTACTCCGGTAATAATGTAAGCCTGATGGAAAAATAATAATTTTAAAATAATTGAGCAACGTTAAAGGAATAACCCGGACTCGCAGCCATAATTCTTCACTAAAACTGAAAAAATAAAATTCATTCGCCGTATGCGCCACAAAACGACGGAATAAAAAATATAAAACAAAAATTACCAGCAATCCCGTCCATATAAGCCATTTATTTTTTACGACCTGAATAATTTTTTTTTCTCCTAATAACCAATCCGCCGCGAATAACACGATCGGCAACGCCACGGCCTGTTCTTTGGCCATTAAACCCGCAAAAAAACTTAAGCCAAGAACCAGCCCCCACCATGATTGATTTTCCATTTTTTGATAAGACAAAAAACACCACAAAATAAAAAACGCATAAACAATATTGGACATGCCGGAAATACAGGCCACAGATTCGGTCTGCACTGGATGAATGAGAAACAATAAAGACACCCAAAAGGCTGCATGCGTACTCAAGAGAGAGCTCCCCGTCACATTTTTTTTCAGCCAACCTTTTAAAACACTAAAAAGTAAAACCCCATTAATAAAATGCAAAATAAAATTAAAGGCATGATATCCGGCAGGAAACGGCCCAAAAACTCGATATAACAAACGGTTTATCAATTCTAAAACCGGCCGGTAATAACTGTTGACCAACGCTTCCCCGGTGCTGAAAACTTCCGTCTGAAATATGGTTTTTATATCTAAACTATGAATGTAGGGATTTAATAAAATGAAAAACTTTTCATCATGTACAAAAGGAAACAGCATGGTACAAACATAAATCAGGATAACGCTGATGAAAAAAACGCCCCAAACCAGCGATCGCGTGACAGGGAGATTACGCAGGGCCATATTCTTTCCGGACTAATTGCATCTGTTCGGTTAATTTCGCATACTCCTCATCCAATTGGACCAACACGGCCTCAGCTCCATCAAGGGTGTTATTTTTTCCCATCATCTCTAATTTCATACACACTTCACGGACTAGTTTGGCCGATATATTTCCGGAAGCACCTTTGACAGAATGAGCTACACCCCGGATATTTTCAAAATTTTTTTCTTTAATAGCCTCGCCTAATTGTTGTCGTTTTCCAGGAAAGTCTTCCATAAAAATGTCAAACAATTCCAACATCAATTCTTTGTCATCTTGAACCCGTTCTAACAACTCCGGAACATCAATAATTGGATCATTCATCTGCATTCCTTTTTTGTAAAACATCTTCTATTTCTTTAATTAATTTTTTCCGGTCAATCGGTTTTGAAACATATCCGTCCATCCCCGCATCTAAACAAATTTTCCGGTCTTCCTGCATCGCCCGCGCTGTCAAAGCAATAATCGGAATATGTTTCCCCGTATTCTTTTCCAAATCCCTGATCGTACGGGTTGCTTGCAAACCGTCCATCTCCGGCATATAAGAATCCATCAGAACTAAATCAAACTGTTCACTGCGCATCGCCTTTAACGCTTCTTTTCCATTGATGACGGACAAAACTTCCCAACCCTGTTTTTCCAGCATCCGGCTCGCAATCTTTTGATTAACTAAATTATCTTCGGCTAAAAGAATTTTCAAATACTTGATCCCGGAGGATGCATCACTGGACGGCATATCCCCCATAGACTCAATGATCTGGCTGGAACCTTTTTTCACTAAGTCAAATGTGGCGGTAAAAAGAAATGTACTCCCTTTGCCTTCCACACTCTCAACCCAAATTCTGCCTTCCATCATTTCCACTAAACGTTTACAAATCGCCAATCCCAGTCCTGTCCCTCCGTACCGCCGGGCGGTTGATTCATCCGCCTGCGTGAATACTTCAAAAATTTTATCGATCTTATCCGCTGGAATACCAATTCCTTCATCCTGGATAGCGAACACCAACGTCACTTTTTCTCCCTTACGCTGATCGAGTTTGATCGAAGTACGAATTTGCCCTTGCGGCGTAAACTTAATCGCATTATTAATCAAATTAATGATAATCTGCCGTACTCTGACGGGGTCTCCCATAATCAATTCGGGAACGTCAGGGGCAACATTTAACACGAGTTCCAAATTTTTATCCTTAGCAATCACCGCCAAACCTTTACACGTGTTTTTCACCACGTTAGGCAAGTGAAAATCAATATGCTCGAGTGTAATTTTTCCAGCTTCAACCCGCGACAAATCCAAAATATCATTCAACAAACCCAATAAATTATCCGCGGCTTCGCGGGCCACCACCAAATTTTCACGTTGTTCCGTACCGAGCGTCATATCCAAAGTTAAATCCAACATTCCTAAAATCGCGTTCATAGGCGTCCGCACTTCATGTGACATATTGGCCAGGAACATAGACTTTGTCTGATTAGCTTCTTCGGCGGCTAACTTGGCTTGTAGTAATTTTTCTTCCAATCTTTTCCGTTTGGTAATATCCACCAAAATACCAACAGATCCCATGACGGCTCCGTCTTCGTCTTTTAAAATATTAACCGACAGATCCACATCAATTAAATCCCCCGTCTTGGTCTTCACCTGAATTTCCAAATGGTGTTCACTGCCTTTTTTACGGATTTCCGCCGAACGAATTTTTTCCCATTCCTGAACAGGATATAATTCCTTGATCATCTTCAAGTGTAATTCTTCATTAGAATAACCCAATAATTGTTCCGTATATTTATTCCAAGACACAATCTGTTCTTTATCGTTTGTTAAAATAATCGAGGCGGGAGAATTATCTAATAAAATGCGGATCTTTTGTTCAGACTCAATCACTTTTTTTTCAGCCACTTTTTGACAGGTAATATCCCGCATGATCGCGATCAAGCCCATCGGTTTATTCTCTGCGTTTTTCAAAACCGATATGGTTAAATGTACATCAAACAAGCTTCCGTCTTTACGGCAAAATTGCGTTTGAATATCAGACAAGACATTGCGGTCACCGGTCGCCAGCGCCATTTTAATGCGTTTCCACTCCTTGCCTGGACAAAGCTCTTTAATCACTTTGTTGAACAAGTCTCCTTTTTCCATCAAAAGCATTTTTTCAGAAGAAGGATTCCAAGCCACAATCCGGTCATTTTCATCTGTCACAATAATCCCAGCCGACGTTGTATCAAATATGGTCTTAAATAATTCCTTGGATTCGGATAATTCAATCTCATATCTGCGCTGACGGGAATTCTCAAATAAAGAAATATCTATAAAATCCTGCTCAGTTTTAGTGTCAACAACTCTCTGCCCATACGCTAAACAGCTCAAAGGTTCTTTACTGTTGCCTTTCAGATATACCTGAAATTCTTCGACCGTACCTTGATCCTTAAGGATATCCATCAAATCTAAATAGTTTCCTGATTGCACAAACAAATCTTGAACCAACATTTGGGATAAAGCTTTGGCTGGCAACCCCAACATCCGGCTCAATCCAAAATTAAAATATACAATCTTCGGTTTAGCTCCGCCTTTGGCCCTAAAAATTCCAACCGGTAGATGCTCCGTTAACTCAGCTAAGGAATTATGTTCCACTGCCATAACGCCGTTTCCTTTTAATTTTAAAGTTAACCAATACCGCAATCACATTAAAAATCGCGACCGCTGCGGTCAAAAAACCCATGCACATCGCGAATACCATGCGCCACTCTTTACCGGACGGAAAAAAATTTAATTCTTTCCCCAAATACCAGATCAAGACCAACGTCACTAATAACGTGGCGCCCGCAATCACAAACACGAACAGAGAAAACAAAAAAGAAATCAAAAGCACATAAAGATTGTAAATCAGAAGCCGTCCCCGCGCAATTTTGCTGGCAGCAATCCCTATCCGTTTCATCAATTACCTTTCAAATTTAACCACATTCTCCCACCATTTTCCGCTATCCCAGTCTTTCATGGAATCCCACAATTGACGGGCAGTTACAGTTTTTAAATGGTCCGGAGCGGCACGAAAAAATTTTTTTGCCTGCGGGTGTCCGCAATCGTAATATTCTTTGGCCTGCAGCAAACATTCGAGGATATCCGCATCCCGGGCGACAATGGCTTCTGCTGTTTGCTGAGCGTCATAATCTCCCCGGATCCCCGCCATTTCCCGGCTGACCTTTTTGTCTAACGGCCTGATTTGGTCCGCGAAAACTTTTTTCTCCGCTTCTTTAAAATCAATATAATAATGACCCATTTTGTGCAGATCATTAATCCGCGCTTCATGAATATCATTAAACAAAGTCATTAACAAAACTTTGTATGGATCCACGCCTTCCAAATGCGCCATATAATACCCCATGACCGCACAGCGGAAACAATGTTCAGCCACAGTCTCCGGATCTTTAATCCCGGCGACCCACCAGCCGCTTCGTTTGATTTTTTTCAAAAGCCCGGCTTCCGCGAAAAAATCAACGGCCGCCCCGAAATCAATCTTTTTCAAGGGCGAAATTTTTTTGTTTTTGACGTTTTTGTCTAGTAATTTCATAAGCAATAATGGTTAAAGCTTGTGCGGCATTAAAAGAAATTGTTTCAGCATACATAGGGATTGAAATTCGTTCATCCACCTGGGCCAGCACCACATCGCGTATGCCTTTTTGCTCTGACCCAATCACAACTCCGACTAATGGAGGAAATTCGTTTGTTCCTAAAAATTGACCTTTAGATACATCCGCCGCGATAATCCAAAAATTCTCTTCCTTGGCTTTTTTGATCGCGTTAACAAGATTGGGGACCCGGCATATCGGCACATAATTATCCCCGCCGGACGCGATTCGCAAGACTGCCTCAGTCACGCTCACAGAATTGTGCGTCGTTAAAATAATCGCGAAACGTCCTAAACAGGCCAGACTACGGATCATGACGCCCAGATTCTGCGGATCATTCAATCCGTCCAAAAAAATTAAAGTCCGGTGTTTTTCCGCCGCATTCGACAACACCACATCCAGCTCCGCGTATTCGAAATCTTCCACATCCGCGATGAAACCTTGGTGATTTTTATCGCGTCCAATTTTCGACATCTTAGATTCGTGTACTAAAATAAACGGCACATGGTTCTGCGCTGCTTTTTTCTGAATAGGGCCGCCTTGCACTCCTTGTTGAATATATATTTTTTTTACTGATGCCGGATTAGCGCGGATCCGCTCTAAAACCGGATTGATTCCGTATAATTTCATAGATTCGGCCCTTGTAATTTCGAGTCACGCTCGGAAACTTCTTTCGTGTATTTCGCGTCCAAATCGCTCATTTTTTGTGTGTAGTCCGCGTAGGTAATTTCCTTTTTCAAATACTGGCTTTCCAGCACGTCACGCTCTTCTTTATATTGCTGAAAATGAGGATCTTTAATAATTGATTTCGGATCATCAATATAATCGCTCAATTTTTTCCCCTGATAAGAACAACCTAAAACCGCCAACCCCAATAATAAAATCAACCAACGTTTCATATGTGCTCCTTTGTGTTAATTTTGATAGTAACCTAGTAACAAAGTAACCGAGTCAAAACAAAAACATTCAAAACTACCAACAAAATAATGACAAAATAAAAAATTGAAAAAATCTTTAAACAAAAATTTATAAAAACCTATCAGCTAAAATTTTTTAAATATAATATTTTTCATCTTATAATTTATCGCTTGTAATTTCTCTCTACTCCTTGCGACTTGCTGTTTTTTCTCTGTCATTTTATTACAATTCACCCAATCGCTTTTGCTCTGTCACTCGGTTACTCGGTTACTTTGTTACTTTTTTAGGCCCAGACCCAAATACACCAACGGTCTTAATATGCTCCACCAGCCGGTTAATGGTTTCATTTTAGTATAACCCAGTTTCTTAGAAGGATAAATTTTAGTCACTGGCGCTTCCGTAAATTTATACCCTAGCTTTAAAGTCTTAAACAATAAATACGGTTCTAATTCATATTTATCCAGCCATTCCTGATTGAGATTAATCCGGGGATCATTTAAAATCGACAGCCGGAAAGCCCGGAATCCATTCGTCGTATCTGTCACTTTAACCCCCGTAATCACAGTCATTAAAAAAGGATGCAATCTCGTCGCTAATTTTCGATAGAACGGCATATCGCCGCCGATCCCGTTTTTTCCTTTATAACGGGACCCTTGCACAAAATCGTATTGATCATTAACAATCGGATCAATCAATAGCGGGATCTGATCCGGATTGTCTTTATCGTTGCCTGCCATAATCACCAGAGCATCATATTGATTCTTTTGCGCGTAACGGATCACGGTACGGATCGCCGCGCCCACGCCGCTGCGGTGGTCATGCCGTAAGGTCTTAACTCCTGATGCCGCGTAAGAACTGATCATTTCCGTCGTACCATCATCCGAACAATCATCCATCACTAAATAGTCTACTCGTCCCCGTGCTGAACACTTTAGAAAACGTTTGATCGCATTCTCTAATTTCACATTCTCATTATACGCGATTGGACTCACTAATATTTTAAGCATCCGAAGCAACCTTCCCTTTTTCCATTTTATATTTCTTCCCGCATGGACATTTCAAGTCGGTATTTAATTTTCGTCCACACCGGCAAGCTAGGCCAACGATGCGCGCCGGATTGCCAACCACGATCGTGTAGGGAGGAACATCTTTGGTTGCCACAGCACCCGCGCCCACAAACGCATATTCACCTACAGTGATCCCACACATGACAACCGCGTTCGCCCCTAAAGTCGCTCCTTTTTTCACCGAAGTTTTTTCCAGCGTCCATGCGTCTTCGCGATGACTCCGGGGGCAACGGTCATTAATAAAGGCAATATTCGACCCAATAAAAACATCATCCTCAATAGTTACGCCGTCAAAAATCGAAACATTATGTTTAATCGTCACATGATCGCCGATGACCGCGCCGCGCTCAATAAATGACCCGTTACACACATTGCACTCCCGTCCGATAACCGCGCCTTTTTGGATATAAACATTAGCCCAAACCCGCGTCCCGTCACCAACGATCGCGCCATCATCAACCATAGCTTTCTCATGTTTAAAAAATCCCATACCGCTCCTAATTTTGCTAGTAACCATGTGACAATGTAGCAGTGTCACTTATAAATTCACACATTCCCCTTTGGCATCCATTGACTTTTGAATGGCGATCAAAGTTTTGACAACGTCAGCGGCTTTTTGCGCATCAGCTTTCGACGGAGGATTATCTTTTGACATACATTCGATAAAATATTGCGCTTGCGCTTTTAATGGTTCATTCAAATTGATTTTCGGGATCATAATACTCCCTACTTTAGATAAAAGCTGAAACTCTCCGTAAGTTTCATAAAAAGTATCCGTCTTTTCCACATGCTTATCATAAATCTTAACTGGACATTCACTATCCAGATCATCCCAAACCAGCATTTTTTTATCGCCGACAATCGTGATCTGACGAACCTTACGCGGATCCAACCAGCTCACATGCAAATTAGCGACAATATTATTCGGATATTCCAGAGTCGCGAAAGACAAGTCTTCTAGACGGCCGCCCAACACTTTATGTCCCCGGGCTGAAACGTTCACCGGACAATTATTAAAAAAATAATTAAAGATCGAAATATCATGCGGCGCAAGATCCCATAACGCATTCACATCATAACGGAAAGGTCCCAAATTGACGCGGGTCGCATAAGCATAAAAAATATTCCCCATATCTCCGGAATCAATGTAATCTTTGACCCAGGCAATCGTGGCGTTAAACACAAATACATGGCCGACCAGCAAGACCCGTTTTTGTTGTTCCGCTATTTTTTTTAAATCCTCGCATTCCGCGACCGTAACCGCCAAAGGCTTTTCACACAACACATGCTTATTTTTTAAAAGTGCCGCTTTCGCGATTTCGTAATGACTTTTAGTGGGCGCCGCGATACAAACCCCGTCGATTTGAGGATTATTTAAAATTTCCTGATAATCTTTAACCGCTTGAATATTAGGATATAATTGTTGGATGGCCTTCAGTCGATTCTCATCCAAATCCGCGCACATCAAAGAATTTGAATTAGGAAGCTGGTTAAAAATGCGGATATGATTAGGCCCCCAATGTCCGCACCCGATAACGCCCATGTTGACCATATAAAAACCCTCTCAAAAGTTAGAGTACAAAGTACAGAGTACAAAGTACAGAGTATTGGTAAGTTAAACTGTCGTATTATATAGGTTTTAAGAGGGAATTAAAAGATTTTTGTTGAGGAAATGTTAGGTAATAATTTTGAAGTATGTCGGATGTAGTACGTGGTATGTGGTGAAGAAAAAAACTTATATTTTAAATGTGCCCATAAGAAATAAATTACAAGCTTTAAAAATTCGTTATTGCTTATTAATTATTAATTTTTATCACCAACTGTGCTGATCCTGCCGAACCTGCGCTTGTTTTCTCTACATACGACGTACGACATACCACATACCGTTTTCAAGGTCTGGCAATTTTCATAATTTTATAACGTAAAATTCCGGCCGGAACTTTAATGGTAAGTTCTTCACCGACAGCATGGCCCATCAACGCTTTCCCGATAGGAGAGGTCATGGACAATTTATTTTCTTCGTAATTAGACTCTTCCGGAGAAACCATCATATAATGGAGATCTTCCTTTGTATCCAAGTCCTTCAAGTCAACGATCGCGCCAATAAAAATTTTATCAGAAGGGATATTCTGGTCTTCCACAATCCTGACACTCATCAATCTTTCTTCCAACTCTGAAATCCGTGCCGCGTTATGCGCCTGGGCGTCTTTGGCCGCGTCATATTCCGCATTCTCTGAAATATCTCCTTGCAAACGGGCTTCTTCAATCGCGTGAGCAATTTTTAAACGCTCCGATTTTAAAGCTTCCAGTTCTGCCATAAATTTATGATAACCAGCCCTGGTTAAATATACTTCTGCCATTTCATCTTCTCCTTATTTGAACAGAAAAAAGCGCGAAGCAATTTCGCGCTTTTTACTGATCTATCACCTATCTCTTCTCACATATCACATTACAAAATTTTAAAAATTACATTTGACCTACGGCCTTTTGCATTAAAGGCAAAACAGCTTCAGTTTCATCTTTAGTCATACGGCCTAATTTAGCAAACCGCCATTCACCTTCAGCTGTTTGATTTTCACGAGATAATTGCAATTTCTTAGCGCCTTCATTATAAGAAAAAACGCCGACTGTCACTCGGGTATCACCTAATTCAATAATCTCTTTAAATACTGACACATCTTTTGCTGGTTCGTAAGGCATGTTATTCTCCTTTATTGATATTATATTTTCTGGTTGATAGTTGATGGTTTTTGGTTTTTAGAAAAATGTTTTATTTCAATAACCAACAACTAGCAACTAAAAACCACCAACCAAAAACCCGCGCATAAAAAATTATGCCGCGTTTAAAATCCCGGCAGTCCCGGCATGAGCGCGCGCATTTTTTCAGCGGCTACGCCTTGAGATTTTTTCACCGCACCGTTAAAACTCCGCATCAAATCTTTTTGAAGCCGGTCTTTATTTTTTTCGCCTAACATAGCCGAATCTATATCAATGGCTTTTATAGACTGCGCGCCATTCATGGTAATCTTAATTCCGCGCACTTCTTCACATTGCACATCCGTCGCTTCCAGCTCGCGCTTGATGCGATCCGCTTGATTCTTCATCTCCATCAATTCTTTCATCTTACCAAACATCAAAAACTCCTTAAATTATGGTTGATAGTTGATGGTTATTGGTTTTTGGTAAAAAAAATAATTTTGATGACCAACAACCATAAGCTAAAAGCTTAAATCAATAATAATTTTTTTATGGTTGTTTTTTGGGTTCTAAAAAAATTGCTTCAATAAGCACAAACCAGCAACCAAAAACTAACAACCAGATATTACACTTTAAAATTTTATTCCTAACTTATTAAATATTGTCAAAATCTTATACTTTAAACAAAAATTTTGCAAGAGGAATTTTTATATTAAAAGATATATAATAAACATATACTATTTACCTTTAAACTTAATTGTATTCGCTCCTTCCCTTTCCTCGGTTACCTAACCGCCGGTTTTCAAACGCAAGCCAAATTCTATCAGTGTCTGAACCAAAAATTCTTTAGTAAAAATAATAATCACAAACGCGATGATCGGCGAAAGATCAATGCCCATCGGCGGCAAAATTTTTCTAAGCGGCGCTAATATCGGTTCCGTGGATTGATAAAAGAACTGAACAATTGGATTAAAAGGATCTGGTGATACCCAGCTGATCAACGCGCGAATAAGAATCAGCCAGTAAGCAATGGTTAAAAGAACATCTGTGACTCTGGCCAAGGCCATAACAAAATTACCCAAAATAAACATATCAACTCCCCTTAGAATACTTTAAATAAATTTCCTTCGATTACTTTTTGTTCAATCCGGTCCAGCAACCGATTCGTTTTCTTGGTCGCTTCTTTTAAATCTCCCATAACATTGTTTAACTCATCAGAAGTAACTAATAAAGAACGGGAGGATTCAATCATCACGTCCGCCAGTCCTTTGGTATCAATTTGACTCAGGCCTTTTGCGGTATCCGTAAAAGACGACGCGGCATTAGCAAACACGGTCGCCAGATCCTGCACTTCAAACGGATCCTT
This sequence comes from Candidatus Omnitrophota bacterium, assembly GCA_015233115.1. Lineage (GTDB taxonomy): Bacteria > Omnitrophota > Gorgyraeia > Zapsychrales > Zapsychraceae > JADFYE01. The sequence continues at coordinate 65,395 of JADFYJ010000015.1, forward strand.
ACCAATGACCTGTTGATTTAAATCTATAATCGGTCCTCCATCAACACTTGATATTTCAATTAATTTTTCACCTAAAATCCCCTCGGTCTGAATTGAAAATATGACACTTTGCGCCAATTGTTTACGGTACTTGTAAAAAATAGCCAAATCCACGGCAACCCGCCGGCCCAGTACATCTTTGTCAAGAAACTCGATATTCGAAACACTTCCGACCGTCACGCCCAAAAGTCTCACGGGTGCGCCTTCTTTGAGTCCGCCAATTTCCCGGAACAAAACAGTCACATGAAATTTACGCTGGGTAAACCCTTTACTGCTTCCGATCGTGAAAATAAACCCAATGAGAAGGATCAATCCTATCGCAAAAAATAATCCAGCGATAAAATATTTTCTCTGTTCTTTATTTTGAGTATCCGCGTAATTCATCGCAACATAAACTCCTTCACAAAATGATCTTCAGACTTTCGAAATTGTTCAGCCGAACCCATAGCCGCAACCTTTCCGTCATTCAATAACGCCAGCCGGTCGCCTATACGAAACGAATTCGTGATATCATGAGACGCGATCACCGTCGAACAACCCAGTTTCCGGGAAATTTTATAAATCACATCAGAAATATCCCGGCTGCGGAGCGGATCCAGCCCCGACGTCGGCTCATCGCAGAGTAAAATATCCGTATCCAAAATAATCGCCCGCGCCAAAGCTACGCGCTTGCGCATGCCCCCGCTTAATTCTGACGGTAACTTGTTACCCACTTCATGTAAATCCAAACTCTCGAGCGTCGCTATCACTTTTTCTGTCACCTGTTGAACCGACAGCTTCGTATGCTCAACCAACGGGAACGCGACATTCTCAAACACAGTCATAAAATCATACAAAGCGCCGTCTTGAAACAAAAAACCCACTTTTTTACGAACCGCTAATAATTCTCGTTCCGTCAATTGAGAAATATCCGTGCCATTAAGTTTAACACTCCCGGAATCCGGCTTCAACAAACCAATGATATGTTTTAAAAGAACGCTTTTTCCTGTTCCGCTTTGTCCCAATACAACCAGAATTTCTCCTTTGGCGATGGTCAGATCAACCCCATCCAAAACTTTCTGGCCATTAAATGATTTTGTTAGCGCCTTGATTTCAATCATGTTTTTTCTTTTCAAAAAACCGAAATTTATTTTTCCCAAATCGCGTATACAAACGGTTATACGGCCGCACATCAACCTTATCCACAAAAAAATCAACTTTCTTATATTGTCCTAATTTATAAACCTCATAATCTAAAAAAGTTTCCACGCCTCTTTGCGGATACCACAATTCCCCTTCAAATTCAATAGGCTGACCGTCGCGGATCCACTCTGCTTCCTGAAAAGTGGTATCAAACAAAAGGCATTGCGACCCCGCCCCTGACATGCACCCCGAAAACATGACAACTATAATTCCTAAAATTAAAACCAAAGATATCCGTCTCATTTTAACCCCTATTCCAAATTGTCTCGATCATTTCTATTTTTATGATTTTTAAAAATATTTTCCTGTTTTTTCTCGGTTACTTTGTTACTCGGTTACTTATCAAAATTTCCAATTAGCCCCACACTGTTAAAATAAATTTTGTTAAAAAAGTATTCGAAATGATGACTAAAATATATGAATACGCAACAGCATTGGTCGTATGCTGGCCAACGCCCAAAGACCCGCCTCTGGTTTTAAAACCCTCATAACAGCAAATCCAACTTATTATAACAGCAAAAAAGAAAACTTTAATAAATCCGCTAAAAAAATCCACAAACTCGATCGCCCGTATAGTTTGCGACAAATAAAAACTTCCCGGTAAATGTGCTTGAAAAATTCCCACAATATAACCGCCAAACATACCGACCAATTCAAAAATAACGGCCAACAGCGGCAATACCATAAAACTCGCTAACATCCTAGGCACTACAAAGAATTCCATAGGATCAACTCCCATAGCCCGGGTTGCCGTGATCTGCTCATTCACATTCATGGTTCCTAATTCCGCCGCAATCTTCGCGCCGGCTTTGCCGGAGAAGATCAAAGCCGTAAATACCGGCCCTAACTCCCGAACCAAAGATAAAGCGACCAAATGCGACACGAATTCTTTAGCGCCAAAACGGCTCATCGATACATATCCCTGCATCGCCAAAACCGCGCCAGCCGCTAATGACGTCAAAACAACAATAATAATGGTTTGGGCGCCCTGTTCATAAACCTGCTTGCGCACTTCATTCCACCGGATTTTTCCCTGTACAATACTTGTTAGAACTTCGCCGAAAAAAACCAAAGCCTCGCCGATAGTGCAACACATATTATGAAATTTTTGAAATAAACCAACACGTTCCATAAGCTTATCTGTCTTTTATGCCCCAAATTTTTTCAAACTCTCCGGTGATCTTTCGCTCTTGCGAACTAGACAATCTTTTGTCAATACTGCCTTGAATAACACCCACCCGTTGCTTCGCGGATTTCATGTTCTGCTGGCCCTTCCAGAGAAAATCATTCACACTCACCACTGACGCACCCATTGACTTTACCGCTGTTTGAATCTCCCGGTCATCCGTTACCACCACCATCTGCCGGCTGTTGGCAGAGTGCTCAACCATTTTTTTTATTTTATCATCCGCGGATTCTTCATAGGAAAAAATCACCTGAACCTCCGCGTTCACAGCCGGGCTGGCATATCCGGGCTGTCCATCAAAAACCACAGTCATTTTATTTCGGGCGCTTCCGTGCGGGTGCTGGGTCATGACCAGATGTATTAATTTATCCCGCAACATCTCCAATGAGTTAGAGTTAACATTTCCCGGCAGCTGATGGATGATATTGTACCCGTCGAGAAGATAATGTAACGACATATGCCGCCCCTCCCACAAGCCCAGCCACAACCATAAACGTGAAAATCATGAGGGAAATACTAACACCCACTCCTGAATCTACTCCGATGCGGCCGAATAAATAAGCGGCACCTGCCTCCCGGACTCCTAATCCGCCAAAAGACGGCACCATGGATACCACGCATAACAAAGGAACAAATAACAAGAAATATAAAATATCAATATTCACATGGAACGCTTTCGCTATCAGAAAAAAATTAAAAGAATAAACAACCTGATTTAACGCAGACATAACGATTCCCAGAAATCCATACGTTTTTTTGTTTCTCAAAAGCATAATATCTTCATGCATCTGCATCAATGAGACTTTAGCTTTAGGCATCCGGTTAAAAACCTGTCCGACTTTTTCATAAACTTTTCGGTTAAATAAAACCACCGCGACCATCAATGAACCCAAAAATAAAATTCCAACCGGAACCAAAAGAAAATTATTATGGATCACGCGATAACCAGCCGCGAATGATATCACTGCGACTAAAGCAATCCCCGCGAATCCACTCACCCGGTCCAATAAAACCGAAGCCACGACTTTAGGTTTCTCATCACTGTCTTTACATAATCCGATAATTTTAATCAAATCTCCGCCGATCGCGCTTGGGAGAAAAAGATTTCCAAACAACCCGATCATATAAAACCGCATAACCTGAAACCAGGGAGTAGACAAATTCAAGGCACGGATAAAAACTATCCACCGGAAAAAAAGCGTGATATTGATCACGCCAAAAACTAAAAACGCGTATAACAAATATTTTAAATCCGCAGCCTTCACCAAACTGACGATCTTATGAACATCGACGATCTTCACGAATAAAAACCACAATAAGAGCACACTAAAACCCGCCCGAACGACCCAAGATAAAACATTTTTAATATTAGATTTCATTAGCCTGATCCCTTGTTAAATTTTTAAAGTAACATAGTAACCGAGTAACCGAGTAACAGAGTAACAAAGCAACAGCGCAACAAAAAAACAGCGAAACAAAGAACTAAGCAACAAAGTAATATTTTGACATTGCAAAAACATTAAATTTTAAAAAAATAAAGCATAAACAAAACATTACCAAAAAATATTTTAATAAACCGAATAAAATTAAAAAAATATCATGCTATTATTGCTGTGTCAGCATCGCTTTACCACCAATCGCTTTTTCTCTGTTACTCTGTTACTCGGTTACTTTGTCACTTTTAAATATCCTTGCTCAGCAATGAACGAACTTCGCACCAGCGGGCCGCTCAAGATATAACGGATGCCTTTTTGTTCTCCATAAATCTTAAATTCATCAAATTCTTCCGGCGTATAGAATCGCTCGACTGGGACATGGCGGCCATGCTTAGACGGTGCCAGATATTGACCGATCGTTACTATATCGCACCCGGCTTCTGCCAAATCATCCATCGTTTGAAATACTTCTTCCCGGCTTTCTCCCAGTCCCACCATAAATCCTGATTTGATCAAAGAACAGCCCTCATATTCGTTGTAAACTCGCAAAACATCTAGTGACCGCCGGTATAGGGCCTGCGGCCTCACGTCAGAAAAAAGCCGTTCTGCCATCTCGATATTATGTCCTATAACTTCCGGCCGGGACAAAATAACTTGTTCCATTAATCCACCTCTCCCAGAAAAATCAGGAACTAAAATTTCCACTTTAACATCCGGATTAACCCGACGGATAGCTCGAATTACCGCGACAAATTGATCCGCTCCTTCATCCGGCAGATCATCCCGGGTCACTGAGGTGACGACCACATAATTTAATTTCAAAGACTTAACGGCTTGGGCCACCGCCTCTGGCTCCTCCGGATCCACATCTTCCGGAACTCCCGACGGAACCGCGCAAAAACGGCACGCCCGGGTACAGCAATGCCCCAAAATCATAAACGTGGCCACACCCTGCCCCCAGCATTGTCCCAAATTTGGACAAAGCGCGCCCTCACACACCGTGTGTAATGAAGCGCTGGTTAATAAATTTTTCATAGCTTGAAGTTGGGAGACTTCCGGGATGGACTGCTTGAACCAAGAGGGAAGTGGTTTCATTTTACAACTTTTTCTTTTAGGATTCCTGTTCCATCCAGCACATAATCCAAGATCAATCTTCCGTTCAAATGATCAATCTCATGCTGGACTGCCCGGGCCGCTAAACCGCTGAAAGTCCGTTCCTGGTATATAGCCTGATCATCATAAAATTTTACGCGCACCTTTTCTGGACGGGATATTTTGACCGTTTTTCCTGGTACGCTCAAACACCCTTCATCAAAATCAGACATGCCTTCTTTAGACACAATTTCCGCATTAATAAATACGATGGGGCCATCACCCGGATCAATAATAAAAATCCGTTTATTAATCCCCACTTGAGGGGCGGCCAAACCAACTCCATCGACGGCATACATGGTCTTTAACATAGAATCAACCAGCATCCGTTCCGGCGCTCCGATCTGTTTGACCTGCTCAGATTTAATCCTCAGGCACGGATCACCTTCCGTGCGTATTTTTAATTTTGTTACGATCATCTAAATTCACCACTTTGGCTTTAAATTTTTTAGCTTCTTCAAAATCCATCATCGCGTAACTGATGATCATCACCTGATCACCCACCAGCCCCTGACGCGCAGCCGGGCCATTGAGACAAATGACTCCTGAGCCCGCTTTTCCAGGAATCACATAGGTGTCAAAACGATTTCCGTTATTGATGTTCAAAACCTGCACGCGTTCGCCTTCGATAATATCTACAGCATCGAGCAGTTTCTCGTCAATCGTAATACTGCCTTCATATTTCAAATTAGCTTCTGTCACTGTTGCATGAGCTATTTTTGCTTTAAACCGCTCTATCCACATAATCGTCCTTACTCCTTAAATATGCTTTTGTAATTTAGTCACCAACGCTTCTTTCGGCATTGCTCCGACAAAAACATCGACCACTTCCCCGTTTTTAATAAATGCCAGCGTCGGAATAGACATCACATTAAACTGTTCCGCCAGCCCCTGTGCTTCATCAATATTGACCTTAACCACCTTAACCTTACCCTGCATCTCTTCAGCCACAGCGTCAATAACCGGCCCCATCATACGGCACGGCCCGCACCACTCCGCCCAAAAATCAACCAAAACAGCTATTGGCGATTTCATAACTTCGGCATCAAAATTTTGTTCGTTAACATGGATTGCTCCCATAACTCATCCTTTCATTATGACCTAAATTATTATATCTATAGCTACTTGAAAATAAAAGCGATTATTTATTTACACCACAGCAAGTCCCGGATTATTTTTTCCATCCAAAAATAATACACCACACCAAAACCACGCTGGACGCGTAATTAATCCATACCGGCAATCCCAGCATATGGTGATGCTGCATTAAAACAGAAAAATTGATATTCCAATAACTCCAGGCCCAATTAAAAAACCATCCCATAGCCAGCGAGCCGAGAGACAAAGAAGCCAAAAACAATATCAAAGATCTAACCCCGAATTCTCTGCCAATGACAGCAAAAGAAACCGCGTTGGTGGCAGGCCCGGTAATTAAAAATATAAATCCGGCGCCTGGATTTAGTCCTTTCATCATTAACGCCGCAACAATAGCAATAGACCCGGTAGAACAAACATACATGGGTATGCCCATTACCATCATAACCAGCATGGACAGCCAGATATTGCTCATATAATGTTCGACAAATGAAGACGGGAGAAAATACGCGATAGCTCCGCCGATAAAAATCCCCAGCAATATCGACCGTCCCGAATCTTTAATTAAGTCATAAAACCCGTAACGAAAAGCCAACCACAATTTGGAACCTAGCCCGTAATGCTCATGGACATGACAGCACGCCGAAGACTCTGAATGGCAATTATCCTGGCAAGCATCGGACGGCTTAGTATTATCCTGCTCCTTCTCCCTTGTATCTTTAATTAATAAAGCAAACAATCCTACAATGATCGCCACAATAATAGTAGCTAAAACCCTGAACCCCGCGTAAAAACCGCCCAAAAGCGCGTAAGTGGCCAAGATGGAATCTACCCCTGTCGTAGGCGTTGAAATCATAAATGAAAAAATCGCAGCTTTGGACGCGCCTTGTTTACGCAGTCCTAATGCCGTAGGAATTACCCCGCACGAACACAGCGGCAAAGGAATGCCAAAAAGTGACGCCTTGATTATAGACGAAAAATCATGCGTGCCTAAATGACGCGTGACTAAATCTTCTTTAAGAAAAACCTTTAACAATCCGGCCATAAAAAAACCGAAAAGCAAAAACGGCGACATGGCGTTTAGCAAATTAATTGTTTCTTTTAATAAACCAGTTAAAATATTCATGTTAAACCTCTCAAAATAAAATACCCTCGTACAGACCGGAGACCTGTCCTACGTAATAATGATGCCTTTTTCAATATAAATCGGACGGATCTCTTTTTTTAAACGCGGCAGCATACGGGCAAATAATAACCCTCCTAAAATGCAGCATACTCCTCCGAAAGTCAAAGTCAATGGGGCTCCGATCGTATGCGCTAAACTCCCACCAATTAAGCTGCCGAACGGAACAGTTCCCATAAATGCCAAAGTAAACATGCTCATGACCCGGCCCCGTTTATTTTCCTCAACGATGGTTTGCAAAATTGTGTTGCACGCCGCCATTTGCACCATCATGCCGATCCCGCAACAAAAAATACAAATTAAAGAAAGCCAAAAGATCCTCGAGAAAGAAAACAAAATCACGGAAAATCCAAATAATAAGGTGGAAACAAAAATTACGCGTCCTAGCCCTAAAACACTTTTTCGCTGAGCTAAATAAAAAGCCCCGGTCAATGCTCCGCAGCCAGCCATAGCCGCCAAAATACCCAAGGTTTGAGGCCCTCCGTGAAAAATATCTTTGGCAAAAATCGGCATAAGGATTTGCGCTGGTGTTCCCCACAAACTCACCATGGCTAACGCGAGCAAAATAACCCGAATTGGCATAAAACCAAACGCGTAAACGAAACCCTCTTTCAATTCATGAAAAATATGTGGATGCGATGCTTTTTTCTCCTTTGGAGTAGTTGTCATTAACTGTAGCGACGCAATAACAGCCAAATAACTCAACGCGTTCAATAAAAAACATACCCCCTCGCCAGCTACGGCGATCAATATCCCGGCAGCCAAAGGCCCGATTAAACGCGCGATATTGAACAAAGACGAATTCAATGCAATCGCATTGCCCAAATCTTCTTTTTTCTCAATCATATCAATCGTAAATGACTGCCGAATTGGGATATCAAAAGAATTAATGATCCCCATAAACGCGCTTAAAACAAAAATATGCCATATCTCGATCTGTTTAGTAAAAACTAACACCGTTAATATACTCGCCTGTAGCATGGACAAAGCCTGCGTCACCACCAACATTTTCCGCCGGTCATGACGATCCGCCAAAATCCCGGCAAACGGTGTTAGAAAAAAACCCGGAATCTGACCGGCAAAACCGACGACACCAAGCAAAAAAGCGGAATTGCTCATCCGATAGATCATCCAAGCCATGGCTACTTGCTGCATCCATGTTCCAACCAAGGATATACCCTGCCCTGTAAAAAAAAGACGGTAATTGCGGTTTGCTAACGCGCGAAAAAGAAAAGATGAATTAAGCTTCATAACAGTTATTCTTTAAAAGGATTTTCCCCGTTTATTTTTTGTTTGGCAAGTTTTATGATATCGTCGGCGCTAAAGGTCAACTGACCGCCTTCACCTTGAGCGGAAAAAGGGGCAAAACATAGCACATCTAACAATTCATCCTTGATCAAAGGAACATTTTGTTTTTTCAGAAGCAAACCTGCTTCTTTCAGCCGCGCCTCATATTCTTGCAAAAAACTTATTATCTTATTATAACGGATAAAATGCGCGTTGTATAATACTTCGTTCTTGTACCGTTTACTAAAATAATCATACACCTGAGCCATGGGATGATACGGCCCCAAACTCAATCCCGCAGGCTCCTGAATATCCCGGCTCCAATCATCTTTGGGCTTTTGCAGTAGCTGAAATAAATACCGGTTAACCAGTTCAAACTCTTTTCTGGTCCAAGGAATAATCCCTTTGACAATGCGGTCGTCTTCCATTTCTAACATCTTTCCAAATAACTTTTCGCCTCGTTGAGCCTTTCATAAATCTTAGGCAGCCACATCTCTCCCCAAAATAAATAACAGCTGGTTTCCGCGTCTAAAATCAATGACCGGGCTTTTTCCAAATTTTCATTCAGAGGAATATCACCTAACTTTTTCTTTAATTCCCAATACCATTTATCAATTTTGTACAAATATTCCAATGCCTGCTTTTGCGACCCGGAACCATTCCATTGCGCGAAATCAAATCCCGTCGTAGATCCCACATTCCACGCGCCAGTGCGTACAGTCGCGTATTCTTTGGGCGGATTCTTCTTTATATATTCCCCCAGCTTGATTAAAGTCATATCCGTTTCCCGTATTTGAACTTTTTGTGCCAAAGGTTCCCAGAAATAACCAAAAAATCCCGCGTTCGCGTCAATCTGCCGGAACCATCCTCCATTTTCGCCGTCTGACCAAGTCACTAAAAGCCTATCCGTCGAAGAAATATATCCTTGAGCGACTTTACGCCTGGACTCATTCAAAAACCATGCCGGATTCAAGCCGCTTTCCTGCGCGTTAGACATATCTCGATTACGCGGCACAATCACAATCTCGCTTCCGCCAAAACTGGCCTTATACAACCGGAACGAATCAATCGGCTGTCCGGGTTTATCACTATGAACATGCACATGATCAACGACAACGTATTCATAACCAGCTTTTTTAAGCGCAGGAACCATCTCCATACAGAATGCCATTTCAGACGGCCAAAACCCTTTCGGCGATTGTCCAAACACTTTTTCAAATACTGCCCGGCCTTTCAGTAAATGTTCTTCCCAGTCATCCTGCGGTATTAAAGGAAAGATCGGGTGGTAATACCCCATCCCAATAATTTCAATATTCTTGGCTTTGCGGTAATTATCCAACATTTGCGGAATATCTACCAAATCTTTATAAGCATCAATAATGCCTTGATCTAAAAACTGTTCTAACAAAACACCTGAAAAATCCACATGAAAAGGGGCATCAGGATGCTTCAGCGCGTACTTGGCGGCACGGTCATAACATTTCATGATCTGCTCTGCTTCCCACCGGTTATGATCTATTAGTAAGCGCAAATTACCCGGAGGTTGATGCATATGCAAACCCATACCATAATAAATTTTGTTCTTACCCGCCATGTCATTCCTCCTATTAATTAGTACTGATAAAGAAGATAGAGAAGAGATGATAGAAAATAGACAAGATAAAACAAGAAAGCGAAGACAATAGAAGAACAATACAAACGTGACTATTTTTTTCTCTCTTCTATAATCTATCTTCTATTTTCTTTAAAATTCTACTAAGAAGCATTATAAAAGAAGAATAAAATTTGGCAAACAAAATTTTACTAACTGCTTGTAATCAAAGGATTTTAAGTCGAAAATATAATTAAAAAATAATTAATAACGCTTACTTCCATAACCCGCATCAACCTGGCCGCGCAAGACCAGATCATGCTCTAAATAACAACCTGTGTCTGCGGGTGCATAATTTCTAAATTCGCCTTTTTGTAAAACCATATGAAAAGCTTCCGGCCTTTTTTCTTTGCTTACCAGGCCGACAACTTTATTAATTAATTTTTGTTCGTTGAGCTTAACTAAAATTTGAATATCTTTTTGAGTTTGTTCCATCACGAGTAAAACATTCATGGCTGACTCCTTACAATGAGTACTGGATTTAAACTTTAAATGATATAGAAAATATACAACAAATTATCAAAATTGTCAAGTCCTTATGAACATCTTTATTTTGATTTGTACGACTTATAATTAAAACGCATAAAATAATCGTCTGGATTTACGGCATAGACATTTTTATAAATCATACGCGGCACTATCCTCATGACCATAAATAAATATATCCCGAAAAAATAAGAAACCCCTGTTCTAGTATTACCTAAAACAGGGGTTTTATATCAACTAAAAGCGCGAGATGTTATCTCCAGCCGCCTTTATTAAATCCACCTTCACGTCGGCCGCCGCCACTACCGCCACGGCTCTTGTTAAAACCGCCGCGTCCGCCGCCACCGCCGCTTCCGCCACGGTAACCACCGCCTCCGGAAGATTCACGTGGGCGAGCTTCATTCACCGTTACGCTTTGACCTTTGATGTCTTTGACACCGGCAATCGCAGCTTCTGCTTCGGTTTTATTAGCCATTTCCACAAATCCAAATCCCCGAGGAGCACCTGTCAACTTGTCTTTGATGATCGCGACAGAATCAACCTGTCCGAATGCAGCAAAGGCTTGTTGCAAATCGTCCTGAGACGCTTCGCGCGGTAAATTTCCGACGAAAATATTCATTTAATTCTCCTGTGCCTATCGTAAAAGCCCGGCCGAAGCCGGGCTAATCGATGCTAATTGATTTTCGCTATGGGTAAGGACTATTGATAAATAAACCCTGCCATAACTCAAACTATTGAAGGGTTTACTTCTTAACGACGTTCTTTGCTTGTTCGCCTTTGGGACCATTAACGATCTCAAATTCGACTTCTTGACCTTCGCTCAAAGTTTTGAAACCTTCACCTTGAATTTCGCTATGATGCACGAATACATCTTTGCCCGATTCGGGAGTAATGAATCCAAAACCTTTTTGGTCATTAAACCATTTCACTTTACCTTTAACCATTACAACTACCTCCTTTTACTGTTAAACAAAATATGCACGAATTGAAACAAAAAAAACCGCAGGTAACGTCAACTTCTTACCACGCGGTTAAGAATGACTTCAATTCGACTGCTTGAGGATAAGTATGAACTACTTTTATATGTTTGTCAACAAAAGACATACGCAATATTTTATACTAATATTTCTCACTTTACCGACGGAAAAACTAAATTCAATTTCCGCGCATTTAAAATATCCGGAAAAAATATTTTAAATCCGCGCAAATCATTAATTCTCTAGACTCTACGCGTCAAAAGAAATACCGCTCATGGCGCTATGTCGGTCAATCGGTCCCAATCCGATTTTTTCATAAACCGCGCTATCCTTAACCGGCGCCAAACCTAAAAGCGGCAGCACGCTTGGTAATGGCGTTACATTCGTTATAACCGCTTGAAAACCATTAAAATTCCCGGATTGTAATTCCTGCAGCATGGCCGGATCAAAATTAAATTCGATTTTGAGACCAGCGCCGTCGATACGATTAAAGCCTAGAACAGACATGTCGATACCACCGACTTGCGACTTATCAGACAACCTTGCCCCCAACAGCATAAAAGAACTAATTATTCCAGCCGCCATAATTCCTAGAGGAGTTTTAAAATCATTCAACATTGCTTCATCCACTCCGTACTCTTTTTTTATCTTTGAAATAAACTCTTGTGGATCCCCAATGGTCTTTTGCGCTCCAATTGACTCTAAATATTTTTGTCCTTCGGTATTTCCAGTCAAAATAGAAATATCCAAAGGAGTTAAACCTTCAAATCCGGCTTTAACATTCACCTGCGCGCCTTTTTTAATTAACAATTTTAAAATGCTAATATCTTTATTAAACGCGGCTAAATGAATTATATTAACTCGCGTCAAATTTACCCCAATTAATTGGACAACACCTTTAGGGTTTGCGCCTTTTGTAAGGATAGTCTGCACTTCTTTTGCGGAAACTTGCCCCCCTCCTACTACACCTGCTAAGGCCATATTTATATCTCCCCCT
>JADFYJ010000016.1:0-389 GCA_015233115.1 Candidatus Omnitrophota bacterium
AACCAGCGGCGCAGCATATTACGGAGCGATGGAAGCTTCAGGCAATTTATATGAAATGGTTGTTTCATTAGGTAAAACACAAGGTCGCCAATTTCTGGGAACACATGGTGATGGAATCTTATCCAGTGTGAGCGGTTATGAAGGAAACGCCACGAATTCTGATTGGCCGGGCATTGACGCAACTGATCCGGCGCGGGGAATTACTTCCACAATAGGTTCGGGTTATAGAGGCGGAGATTTTCAATCGCCGAATATTCACCATTTTCAAGTTTCAAACAGAACATTGGCATCAAGGGATCCGGATAGTGAAGGATATTATCAACGTTATGATGCGCGGTTTGGTGTTTTTAGCGGTGGCAGGTTAGTGAGAACAGCACCTTAAGTTTAAA
>JADFYJ010000016.1:498-61481 GCA_015233115.1 Candidatus Omnitrophota bacterium
ATGCCCGTGGATAGCGCAAGCACAGTATACTGGTGGTAATCATAGCGGTTCTGCTGATTCCACGGTTGGCTCCGGTATTTACGTTGGAGGTCCTGAGCAGGGAAATTTTGCCAGCTCATCCAATAGCGGTATTTTAGCTAGCGGCGAAGCCGCATATTTAGTTTTTAAACTGAGTCCTTCTTCTGAAAAACACTCCACAGCTTTTACCCGTCAGCCTATTGTTGAAATACGTGACTCAAGCGGGAACAATACTCGTTGTACCCCAAGCAAACTCTCCTTCTAATGGATAAACTGGGCCGCGCGCCATTTTTTCATATTCTAATTCTGTGATCGGACGTAAGGTCATCCAGTCTAAAAATGCAGCCAAATCTTGCCACGATAAATAACTTAAAGCACGGTTAGGCCTATCTGATCCACACACTAAAGGCGAACCTGAGCATTGCACTGTATTCCGAAATTTAACCGAATCTGAACCCTTATGTTGATTATCTGTAATATCCCGGTTAGCCCGTGCTGACGCGGCAAGAGAATTAACAAAACCAGTCCACTCTCCTTCATTAACTTCATATTTCATAACATAAAACGAGTTGTAACCTTTAGGATATTCATCAGAAATATCAAAACTGGAACCGGTTGCGTTCTCTCCATCATTTCCACTTGAAACATAATAATATCCATTATTAGCCACACCTGTCACTGGTATTAGTGAGGCGCTGGTAATGTACCATGGGTTTAAATCAGCTGATCCTTTTTTCAATGATCCCGTACTTAGTTTGTCGCCAGCATAAAAAGCACCTTGAGGGATATAAACCATTTCTAATCCAAAAATATTAGCTTTGATCTCATCGCTGTCCGTAAACCCGCAGGCGCCATAATTGACAGTTACCTGAACACCGGTCGAAGAAATTTTAGAAAAAGGGCCAAATTTGGCAGGACGGACAAAAACACCGAGCAGATCTTTAGGAACAACAATATCAATATTTGAAGAACTTCCGGTGGATAATCCTATCGGAACTGCTCCAGTAACGGCGATAGGACATAATTTTTTCTCAGAGGAAAGATCACTCGATTTATTCAAACGGATGGTCAGCCAAGCGGCATCGTGATTAATCTTGGTTTTCCAAGAATTTTCCCAAGAAATATCAAATTGCACAGATACAGTTTTATTGACTGGATTGCGGCTGCCTAATTTGACATTTGTAATAGTCAAATTATTAGCTAATACAGGTAACGAAGTAATTAGTAATATTACTAATGTAGTATATATAATTTTTACAATTTTATTATGCATTTTTTAATCAACCACCCTGCCGTGAACTTAAATGATTAAGTTGATAATTTACGGATGCTGCTTCTCGAGCGGAGAATCAACCATGCTTCTTAATTGCAATTCCGCGTCAGTCACCTTGCCGTCAACGAAAGGCTTATCTTTCGAATTCGGGTTCAAATAAAGGTACATTTTATAGTGTTTCAAGGCAGTTTTATAATCATGCAAATATTCACCACTAACAAAAGCTAAATTATAATGCGCATCTGGATCATCCGGCATTAGCGTCACAGCTTGGTAATATTCACGCGCGGCAATTTCATATTCGCCCCGTTGAAAATAAATATTGCCCATGTTGTAATGCGCCCGTGCCGCATCCATGCCCAGCTTTTCATCTTTTTCAGCGTAAGCATCGATCTTATATAACAGATCTAAAGTTTTCTCTTCCCGGTCAACAATATTACCCGTTGATGGGGCGGGTACGTTAACAGCATCCGCAACTTTGATTGACGCGTCCATAGAGCCAAATTGGTTTTGTGATCCAGCTAATTTTTTTTCTAATTCTGTGACTTGACTGTTAAGTTTTTCAATTTCCTGTGAATATTGTCGATTAGCACTGCGTGTTTTACCCACGGTATCAACCAAGTTATCCCGGTCATGTTTTAAAGTTTCTATTTCACTCTTCAATTTTTCCGCATCATCTCCGGTTGAAGCGCTTTCACTATGCGCTAAACCTGTACCAATCAAAAACATGATACAAAACACAACTATGAACGCCGCCCCCGCCTTAATAGTTTGTTTATTATTTGATATCGTTATCATCGCGCAATCCTCTCTGATTAAATTAAATATCACTGCTATATGATTTAAACGGCTTGATACCACCCTCATATGCTTTGTAATCAGCCTCGCTTTTTATAATAGTTGGAGTAATGAAAATGACGATTTCGGTTTGTGTAATGGTATCTGACGTGCGTCCAAACAATACTCCGAGCAAAGGAATATCTTTTAATACCGGCAATCCACTTTTGCTATGATTTTTGTCATTCTTTTTTAACCCGCCTAATATAATAGTGTAGCCGTCTTTAACCATCACTGTCGTTTCCACCAAAGTTTTATTAACCTGAGGAATGCCCCCTGACTTGGTTTCCAAACGGGCAGAAACTGTAGAAATTTCTGGCTGGAGCCTCATAGTCACAAATCCATTATCGTTAATGACAGGTGTTACATTTAATTTCAGACCAACATCCACGAAACGGACGTCCTCACTCGTGATTGCGTTATCCCCAGTGCCTGATGTTGTTGAAACAATATAAGGAACAGTATCACCAATATGGATCTTCGCTTCTTCATTGTTGGTAACTAATAGCTTGGGATTGGAAATAATTTTTGTGTCACTAACTTTTTCCAGTGCCCTAATATCTGCCTGAATTACATCTTTGGAGAAATTCCCTACCATCATATCGCCAAATATATTCTTTAAATTATCAGCGCCACTCATGTTGGCTATATTCGCATAATTATTGTTCACCACAAATTTATTTTTGCTGCCAAAATCTGTTTTCCAATCAATACCGACATCATATTGAGGATTAAAAGTAATCTGTAAAACACGGGCATCAACCAAAACTTCTTTAGTCGGCGTATCTAGTTTGGCAATAATTTGTTCAACTTCTTTAGCTCGTCCGGGTAATGCCCGAACAATGACCTGGTTAGATCTTTCATCAGCTGTTACAGAACCTACAGCTTTAGCATCAATACGCGCTTTTAACTTTTCAGCCACTACATCCGCTTTCGCGTATTGGAGGGTATACACAAATGTTTCTAACGGCTTTTCAACATCTTCGATCGCTTTGATCATGCGTGCCAATGCTTCTTTGGTATCAATCATGACAACTGAACCAGTATCTTCATCGATAATGACTTTGCCCACGTTGCTCTTCAGATTATCCAGTGCAGCTAACACATAACTTGGTTTTGAATATTGTAAACGAACAATTTTCACTTCAGCTTTATTCCCAAACCGTTCGCCATACATGGATTCATATTCCGCATTAGGCATAATATGAACGATATTGCCTTCGACCTTATAGGCCAAATTGTTTGAAATCACAATAATATCCAAAGAATCTTTAATTTTGACGTTATTCAATAAAACCGTAGAACGGCCTTGAACAGTAGGACTGACAACAACATTGAATTCGCCTTTGAGCGCCAAAAATTTAATCACATCGACGACATTCATATCCCGAACGTCTAAGGTGATTTCACGATCCATGCGCTGGGCAATGGCTTCTTCGTCTTTGGTGATCACGATTTGTTTGTTCTCCGCTAAAATTTTAGCGGCAAAAACAAAACTGAAAACCAAAAGGTAAGCTAAAAAACAAGCACCAATTTTTTGGGTTTTATGGTTTAGGCGTATCATATTTTATCACGATCTCCTCATTTTGATAGCCGAGTTCGACGCTGTCGGCATAAATGGTTTTAACAAAAATATCACCTATTTTTTCCCCTTTCATCAGGAAATAGGTTTGATTCTTCTCGGTATCTTCAATCATAACTGAGGCAGAATCGACGGAATCTAACCAGGAAACCCCGACTAAACGAAGGCTTTTTGTGGCCCGGGCAATGTCTCTATTCGCGGAAACTTCCGCAGACCCCGTGGCGTGTGGTTTTTCATATGGATAAAAGAAATTACGCTTGTGAATATTCGATATATAAACGTCCAAATTTTTTGAATTATTTTTGGCAAGTAAGCCTGAAATTTTAGGAGCGGCAATTTTAGGTTCAGTAAAAGCAACGGCACGTTTTACCATTTCATTGCCCGCCCTGAACTGGCCGAAAATAAGGGCGATGCCCAGCACAATTAACAAAACCAACAACCCATTAACACAACGGATCATAATCAAAAGGTTTTGTTTTTGTTTAACGTCTTGTTGGGCTTTAGATGAGACGGCTCCGGAACCTGAAGAGGTCTCGATCATCTTAAGCAACTTTTGTTCAGCTGTTTCGTTATTTTTCCCCGCCATATGTTCTCATTCTAGTTTGTGTTATCACAACTTCAAGTTAAAAAATATTTTTTTTATAAAATATTTTACAATTTTACCGTCGGATATCAAACATAACATCCCGCTCTGAGATTTCCTGGACCAAATTACGGTCTACGCTTTTTTTATCTTTGATAACCACCTCTTTTAAAACCTTATGACACAACATATTGATCTTCCGCGGATAACCTTTAGTTTGAACATAAATTTCACTTATAGCTTCATCACTAAACAACTGCTCGTATCCCCGATAGCCGGCCCGCTGCATTCTAAAATCAATCAACGCTTTCGTGTCCATGACATCTAACGGGTTCAATGTATATCGAAAACTGATACGGTCCATAAAATTGTCCATGCCAATAATTTTTGGATACAATTCAAGCTGACCCATCAAAACAATCTGAATCAATTTATGGTCATTCGTTTCAAAATTTAGTAAAATCCTTAACGCCTCTAAGGTGGCCGGGTCTAATTTTTGAGCTTCATCGACAATCAGCATGACTGTTTTATTTTCTTCAATAGTCTTGCGGATCAAAAACTGTTCGATCAGATCCCGGAGCTCGGTCACATCCAAATCCTTCAATTTGACTTTCGAAGATATTTCAATATTGAAATTTTGTATTAAAGTGACTAAGAACTGTTCCTCACTCGCAAAATACGGATTCAAAATCATGTGAAAGATCATGTCTCGACGTTGATTCAATTCGTGCAGCAACTTGCGGCACATCGTCGTTTTACCCGTCCCCACATCCCCCAAAATCACGCTTAAACCCCGCCTGAGCCTGAGCTCAATCAACAACATGGTCAATGCTTTATCGTGTTCTTGAGACGGATAAAAAAAATCAGGATCCGGACTGGTCGCGAACGGCTCCCGTTCGAAGCCTAAAAGCGAATAATAACCCACATGATATTTTTTTTCGATTGCAACTGTCATCATATCCCCCCGGATATGAAACTTTTTTAAGTTTCATAAATATATTCTACTTTTCAAAAAGACAACCGCAATATAATTCTAATTTATTATTAATTTTTTTTAATAAAAAAATTAAAAATTCCCGACGCTAATCCAAAAAACCGGTAAAAAGTTCTCACCCCCATCACGCCAATGTAACTAATTCCATCTGCATTAAATCCATTGAACTTAAAACTGTAGTAAGCTTCCATGATCAATAAACTGACCAGGCATAAAAGCTCGACGATAAAAATCCCCCAAGCCAACAACACAAAAGGCAAGCATAGGACTAACATCCCACAGACAAAAATTTCCGCAATATCTTTCAAAAAAGTATAATCATCACCCCGTGCCATATGTATATGCCGGCCGTAAAGTTTTGCTCTCCAAAATCCATGGCGGTATTGCTCATTTAAATATTTAAAAAATTTTGTCGGATGATAGTGGTCAACTAACGCCTCCCGGGAAAAATAAATTTTATATCCGGCTTTGCTCACTTTATAACTCAAATCATTATCTTCTCCACTGGCCCGTCGGTATGATTCATCAAAACCTCCGGCGTCTTCAAACGTTTTCCGGCGGATGGCAAAATTATAACTGCCGAACGCGCGGGGATAATCAGGCATTAAATGCTGGTGACGAAAAAGAATTTCTTTCCAAACACAACGCGCCAGACGGGATTCGGGATTCGCGATCCCGTAACTTCCAGCCACCACGCCGATATCCGAAGCTAAAAAATTTTTCATTAATAATTCGACCCAATGGTCTTGCGGCACACAATCCGAATCCGTGAAAATAAAGAATTCTCCCCGGGCGATCCTTGCGCCATGATTGCGCGCGGACGCAGGACCGGCATTTTCTTGACGGGCATAATGGACATTGGGAAAGGTCCGAATGATTTCAGCTGTTTGGTCTGTAGAGCCATCATCGACGACAATGATTTCGAAACACGGGTATGATTGACGAATGATCGCTTCCAGGCAGGGCGCGATCGTCTGAGAACTATTATAGGCAGGCACAATAATACTGACCAAAGGTTGATTCATCAGGGCCTCGCGATTACAAAAAGGAGCATTCCCCATTTTTTGCCGAATAATTTTTCCGGAGAGCACTTGATGGGCAATACATTAACACCGCCGGAACGAATGACTTTTAATCCGTTGCGTTCATGCAAGGAATCCAGTTGCGACAATATAAATGGGGTCTCTTTTATTCCCGGCATATAAAACGGCCGGATAATCTGCCACGGCGACCATTGATTCGGCACAAACGTAACTATCACTCCGTCGGATTTTAAAACAGAACGGAGATTAGTCAAAATCCGGTTTTGCTCTTCGCCCGAAAAATGTTCCAAAAGGCCGTCAGAAAATATCACGTCGAATTTCCGATCTATCGAAGTGGAGAAATCCGGCGACAACAAATCTTTCTGCCACGCCTCCACCCGGCCTTGGGTCAAACGCTTAACAATTTCCAAGGCTTCCGACGAGTAATCCAGAGCCACAGTTTGCGCGCCCCGGTCGGCAAAATATTGAGAAAAAAATCCACTGCCGCATCCGGCATCCAAAACGGATTTACCCGGCTTTATAAAAGGGTCCAAAACTGTCATGATCCGTTGTTTGGAGCAGCTGATTTGAGTGAATCTTTTCGTCTGATCCAGACTCCAGAAATGATCCCAATCTTCTGCTTGCGGCCGGAGGTTCGTCATGTTATTTGCCATCCTGCCCGCCGGGTTTTTGCTGTAAATCCTTCAACATTTTTTCAAGTATGCCAATTTTTTGCGCCATGATTTCATTACGCCGGTTTTGCTGACATAAAAATATGGTCATCATCAAAGACAACAAAACTAAAACACCGAGGATGCAGAAGAACACGAAATTACTGGGGATTTCAAATCCCACCCAACGGGATACAGAAAAAATTGTTTTAGGAAACATGGTCACCAAAACCGCGGCGAAACTGGCTATAAGCCAGCCAAACGCGTACTTAAAAGTCAATTTTTCCCGGCGGACAAGGTCGACCACAAATAAAAAAATCACCACCGAAACCACCAAAGCAAATATCATCGGCATGACACCAGCTCCTTGGACGTGTGTTTGAATTTATCCAGTAAAATCGCGAAAGTGACTTTGATCATATAATACAGCGTCTTTATGTCGCGGATGGAACTTTTCCCGCCGGAGCGTTTCCGCATGATAACCGGCACTTCCCGGATGACGGCTTTGTATCGGCTGGCTACGGCAATGGCTTCTGGTTCGGGAAAATCCTGCGGATAATATCGCGCGAATACATTAATTAATTTTTTATTAAACGCTCTAAATCCCGAGGTAGGATCAGTGATTTTATGGCCAGTTAACATGCTGATCAAACCCACAAAAAAATTGATCCCGATCCGGCGGGCAAAGGAAGATTGAAAACCTTTTTGAACGGATAAAAACCGGCTGCCAATCGTCATATCCGCTTCACCGGTGATAACCGGAGCTAAAAGATCTTTAAGATAAGCGGCATCATGCTGATTATCCCCGTCGACCTGAATCATAATATCAAAACCATTATCCCGGGCATACTTAAATCCCGTCTGCACAGCGCCGCCGATCCCCAAATTAAACGGCAGTCTGACCACTTCAGCGCCGGCCAAAGCTGCCTCTGCCGAGGTAAGATCAGCTGAGCCATCGTCGACGACCAAAACTGAAACAGCCTGGCCGCAATGAAAAACTTCAGCCACAGTTTTTTGGATATTTTCCGCTTCGTTAAAAGCCGGAATCACGACTAAAATTTTGTCCGCAGTCATTTTTATATTTTTATTTTCTTAACATTAATATATTCGATATATTTCAAAGAATTTTCCATCAATTCATCGTCCGTCTCTCCGGTTTTATCAGGCGTTAAACCCTCGAAACTAAAGGGGATTCCGTCCGCGTGATATCCGCGCGCTGTAATTAAAAGCAGCATAGAGCCATCATCCAAGTTAAACATACTTTTTAACATTACCTGACCCGCGGAATTGGCTCCCATGAGTACAGCTCTGCCTTTTCGCTGTAAAATTCCAGAAAATAATTCTGAAGCACTGCCGGATTGTTTGTTGATCCATATCACCAGCGGCCCATGATACTTAAAACGCTCCGGGATAACCGGCACGTCCATAATGCCAGGCTCAAAACCTTTTTTATGAAAATACGCGAATTGATCGCCTCCGGGCAGAAAAAACGAAGAAATTTCCCGGGCAGAAAGCGGCGGGCCGCCCGGATTATTCCGCATATCAAGGATCAAACCTTTAATCTCCCCTTTTTGGCGGAAATATTCCATAAATCTCAGCATGTCTTCTGATGTCATACGGTTAAAATTTTCGACTTTAAGCCCATAAACTTGGGGCAAAATCGTCGGAAACGGAAACACCGTTTGCTTAAAATATTCCTGGCTTTTAACTTTAATCTGTTTGCATTGCTGATCTGCCGCGCATTGATAATCGATTCTCACTTCACTATTAATCAATGGATTTAAAAAATCATGTATTTTCGCATCTTCCAATCCGCTGACTTTTTGGGTTTCCAACGCGAGAATCATATCCTGCTCCCGCAAGCCTTTGATGTAAGAATCAGAACGCGGCTCAATCTTATCCACCACATAACCTTGCGGTGTTTTATGGCCTTCGATCCCAATGTCAATTCTCTGGCCTAAAGCTGTTTGTTTATATTCTTTGGCAGGCGCCGGAGGGAACAAAGCAGAAAATATGTCTTCCTTGCTCTTTAAAAAATCCACTAAAAACGCAGCACTGCGCCATTTAATAAAATCAATAGACTTACCGGTTTCTTTTAACTGCGCGTAAATTTTCTTATTAAAAACTCCCACAAAACGGTCAAATTCTTCCTGCTTAACCGGCTGGTAATAATTATCTTGCATTACTTTATAAATCTGTTCAAAAAAAGCGATATAGTTTTTATAGGCAGGATCAGACATAAGCGGATTAACTGATTCTTTGGATTTCTGAGCCGAAATGACTGGCGAAGGCGCTTTTTTAACTGCTTTTGTTCCAGCCGCTTCGCTTCCTGACGAAAACAAGAATGGAATTAAAACTGTCAGAAATAAGATAGATAATTTTTGATTCATATATTCAAAACGTTTCACAAATTGGTCTAATCAGATTTAATATAAGATTATACCTATATTCTTATTAAAGAGAACAATTTTTTATAATTGTTGAAAATATTTATTTAAGGAAGCTTTCTGGTAAGAAATTGTTGTAATAACTGATTCTCAAGACCAAAAACTTGATCTATGGTTTGAATGGCACTAAACTCTTGCGCCATAAGGCGTTTGAATTCTATTACAGAAATAGGGATATTGCTAACAAAATCAGTATGCGGACGGTTTTGGCGATATGAGGGGATGTCTTTGGGCATTTTTAGATATTGGGGAATTTGGTTTAAATCAAAGTCATAGAGAATTGTGCCGTGATGCAGAATGAAATGGCGGCCACGTTTTTGGGCGTTACCGGAAAATTTTTTCTCAGAATCAAGCAAAGCAATATCGGAAATGGGGAAATATTGGCAGGGACAGCCAAATTGGCTGATAACTTTAACGACTTTATTTAAAATAAAATCATAAGACTTTCGAATATCAGGTAGTTTTGCGTCTAAATTTTTGGGCAAAATCAAAGAATAATTTAAGCACCCGGGGCCTTGAACGACTGTACCTCCGCCGGAGGCGCGGCGCAAAACCGGTATCTGATCTTTTTGCGCGGCTATGAGGTCAATATCCTGTTCAGGCTTTCCGATACGGCCCAAAACGATAAAATAAACCGAGGATTCCCAGAAACGCAAGCAGGCTTCGCCTTGGCCTGATTCTGCCAGGGACCATAAAACCTCATCAAATAAGATATTTTCCTGGGGAGATTGAAAAGAAATATCGCGAACAATCATAACATTGTCAGGGAATTAACCCCGATAACAGGTATTGATGTCTTTAGCTGCCTTAACTTCGTCCGGACGGGAAATGGGCATGGTTTTGGGCATGTCATGAAAACTTTCCGGAGCTGTCTTGGATAATTCGTCCGCTTTGATCATAACCTGAATAAATTCGTCGATACTCTGCTTTGATTCAGTTTCTGTCGGTTCGACCATGATCGCTTCTTTGACGGTCATCGGGAAGTAAACGGTCGGAGGATGATAGCCTTTATCAATCAAAAATTTAGCCACATCAATTGCGTGGACACCACGGGCAACTTGCTTTTCAGCAGAAAACACGACTTCGTGCATGCAAATGCGATCATACGGGACTGTATAATAATCTTTTAAACACGCGCGGATGTAATTGGCGTTTAAAACCGCGTGGTCGCTGGTTTGTTTCAAGCCATCTCCGCCGAGGATCAAGGTATAGGCAAAAGCTTTTAATAAAACGCTAAAGTTGCCGTAAAATGAAGAAATATATCCGACAGATTGCGGATAATCGTAATTTAACGCGAAACTTCCATCCGCACGTTTAATAACCCGTGATATTGGTAGAAAAGGCAATAAACGGTCGCTGACCCCAACCGGACCGGATCCAGGCCCGCCTCCCCCATGCGGGGCGGAAAAAGTTTTATGGATATTAATGTGCATAACATCAAAGCCGACATCTCCGGGACGGCAGCGTCCTAAAATAGCATTCAAATTCGCGCCGTCGTAATACATTAATCCGTCGACAGCGTGAATAATCTCCGCGATTTTATCAATATCAGAATGGAAAATACCGTGCGTGTCCGGACAAGTCAACATTAAACCTGCCACATCATTATTCACTTTGGATTTAAGATCATCAAGATCCAAAATTCCCTGCGGCGTGGTTTTAACAGAAAGGATTTCATAACCTACAATCGAAGCTGTCGCAGGATTCGTTCCATGCGCCGCATCCGGCACAATAATATATTTTTTCTTATTCCCTTTGGCCCTATGATACGCGGCAATCATCATGACACCGGCTAGTTCGCCGTGCGCGCCTGCCAAAGGCTGAAGGGTAAAAGCTTTCATGCCTGTAATTTCACAGAGCCATTCTTCCATTTCAAACAAAACCTGTAAAGCGCCTTGCGTAAATTTCTCTCCTTGAAGAAGCTGGGGTAATAAAGGATGCAGATCTGTAAACCCGGACAATTGAGCGATCTTCTCAGTAATGCGCGGATTGTATTTCATGGTACAGGAACCCAGAGGATAAAAATTCGTATCCACCGAATAATTGAGACGGGACAATAAAGTAAAATGACGAACGACATCCAGTTCAGACACTTCCGGCCAATTGCATTCGCTTTTACGCATAAAAGCTTGCGGAATCGGGGCATGCGCATCCACACCCACAGGCGGATTCACATAGCCTCTACGGCCTTTGACGCTTTTATTAAAAATTAAGTCTACAGGTTGATTTAGCATATATATTTGTCCATTTAAGTACGCCGCTCGCAGGAGCTCCCGGCACTACTCGGACATTACGTCCTCGGTCGCCGTGTAATTATCTCTTCGCGTTAATTTTCAAACCGCGTGCCCATACACAAGGTTTGTGTTTAAACCGAATCCCAGAGCGAGTTTCCTTGGCGGTTCGGTCGTCATCCCAACTTCATCATGCCATCGCTTCGCCAAGGTTGTTTGAGCGAAAGATTTGGTTTAAATGCAAACCGCCCTACCGCGCGCTTCATGATACCAAGACTGCTGCTAATGCTTTTGTATAGGCGTCAATTTCTGCTTTGGTTCTTTTTTCAGTTACGGCAATAATCATGTAATTATCCATACCCGGATAATAACGGCTCAACGGGAAACCAGCGGCGAAACCTTTTTTGATCATGGCTTCGACCACAGTTGACGCGTCTTTGGGCAAACAGACGGTAAATTCATTGAATGTCGGAGAACTGCGTTTGACTTGTACGCCTTTGATTTTTTCCAGACATTGCTTCATATATTCGGCTTTATCCGCGTTAATTCTCGCCAGCTCTTTAAATCCTTCTTTCCCAACCAAAGACATAAAAATCACAGCCTGAAGCGCGCACAAGGCCACATTGGTGCAAATATTTGATGTGGCTTTTTCCCGGCGGATATGTTGTTCTCTCGCCTGCAAAGTATTCACGTAGCAGCGCCGTCCTTCTTTATCCACAGTCTGTCCGACAATACGTCCGGGCATCTTTCTGACAAATTCTTTACGTGTGGCCATAAATCCTAAATACGGCCCGCCAAAATTTAAAGCCAAACCTAAACTCTGCCCTTCACCCGTCACAATATCCACACCCATTTCACCCGGGGTTTTTAAAAGACCCAAAGAAATCGGGTACACGCTTTCCACGACCAGCGCGCCAGCTTGATGCGCCAGGTCAACAATATCAGAATAATCATCAATCGCGCCAAAAAAATTCGGGTTCTGCACCACGACAGCAGCGGTATTTTTATCCAATAAATTTTTGATAGCTGAACGGCTGGCCTGTCCATGCACCACCGGAGTTTCCACAAATTCAAAATGCAAATTCGTCGTATACGAGCGGATGATTTTTTTATAAATCGGGCTCACTCCGCCGTCAACCAGAACCTTTTTACGGTTTGTGGTTCGGATGGCCATCATAACAGCTTCATACAATGCTGTCCCGCCTTCATACAAGGATGCGTTCGCCACTTCCATGTCGGTCATCGCACAGATCGCGCTTTGATATTCGAATAAAGCTTGTAATGTCCCCTGCGAGCATTCCGGTTGGTACGGTGTATACGCGGTAAAGAATTCACCCCGGGATGTTAATGCGGCAACGACCGCCGGGACATAATGATCATAAAATCCTCCACCGATAAAAGGAACGAGCTGACTAGAATTCTTGGCCGCTAAGGTTTTCAAATATTCCAGGACTTCAAACTCAGACTTGCCCTGAGGCAAATTAAACGATTTTGGACGATGTTGCGTTTTAATATCCACAAAAAGATCATCGATGCTTTTGACACCGATTTTTTGCAACATTTTCTGCACATCTTCCGCTGTATTGGAAATGTATGGATTCAAGGATAACTTTCTTATTCTTCTTTTTCTGCTTCCAGGAAACTTTGGTATTCTTCGGCGTTCATGAGATTGCCGAGCTGATCCAAATCAGCGGCAACGATCTTCGCGATCCAGCCCCGTTCATACGGCGAACGGTTGATCAATCCCGGATCAGAATCCAAATTGTGGTTCACATCCACGATGCGGCCGCCGAGCGGTGAAAAAATATCGCTGGCTGCTTTAACGGATTCGACTGAAGCGAGCTCTTCAAATTGTTCCACTTCAGTATCGACGGTAGGCAATTCCACAAACGTAATATCTCCCAATGATGACTGCGCGTAATCCGTGATTCCGACCATAGCCGATTCTTCTTCCATGCAAACCCATTCATGATCTTTCGTATAATAGTAATGTTCAATGATCTCCATTGTTTCCCTTTCTTCTTACCACCATATTCCCTATAATTTTAATGAACCTTTTTTATAAAATATCCGACTTGAAACAATGGCCGGGTTTTTTGATTTTTCATCGCCGAAAAATATTGTCTGCCCTTGTTCCCCGTAACCGGTATTCACAAATCCTAGTCCAATACCTTTGGTTAATGCCGGCGAAAAACTGCCGCTGGTCACCACACCGATTAAAGAACCATCCTCAGAAAATAATTTTTGTTCTGCCCGGGGAGAACGACGATCCAAAGCCGTAAAACCAACCACCTTTTCCTTAATGCCACCCACTTGTTGCGCTAAAAGCGCGTGTTTCCCTATAAAATCCTTATCAAAATTGACAAACCTTGTCAAGCTTGATTCTAACGGAGTTTTTTTCTCGTTTAATTCATGACCGTATAAACTGTAGCCCACCTCGAGCCTCAAGACATCGCGCGCTCCTAAACCCGCGGGTTTTACGCGGGAGTCTTTCAACAGCGCTTTCCAAAAATCCGCGGCTTTGGACCATGGCATATAAATTTCATAACCTAATTCGCCCGTATAACCGGTGCGGCTGATGAGGACTTCTTCCTCTAAAAAACGGAACATGCCGAAAGAATAAAATTCTAATTTTTCTATACCGGGCACCATTTGTTTTAAAACATCCCTCGACAACGGGCCTTGAATATCAATTTTTCCGGTCTGGGAGGACAGGTCTTTAAACTGCGCTTTAGCTGACAAATGCGCGCGGAAATGCGCCGCGTCTTTTTCTGTAGTCGAGGCATTCACGACGATAAACCATTCCTGCTGAGCTTTGCGGAAGACAATGAGGTCATCCATGATCCCGCCGTGTTCGTTGAGCATGCAGCCATAACGGCAAGTCCCCACTGGCATATCAATTATTTTTTGCGTGACTAAATGATCTAATCCGCTTTCAACGGCATCGCCGGTTACCAAAAATTCGCCCATATGGCAAATATCAAAAATAGCCGCGCCTTGGCGGGCATAGTCATATTCTTTTAAAATGCCGTCATACTGCACCGGCATATCCCATCCGCCAAAAGGAACCATTTTCGCTTTTAAGGCGAGGTGTTCTTCATAAATTGGAGTTCGTTTTAGATTTGTGTCCATAAAATTAAAATTTATAAAATGTTTAAAAAATGGTGTCAGACCTCGACTTGAAACAATTTGCTCGAAATAAAAAAATATAGCTGGTTAACTGCCGACCGCCCATTCTCAGTCGAGTTCAGACACCATTTTTAATACGCGCCTAGAGGGAGTCGAACCCCCGACACCTGATTCCGAAGACCAGTGCTCTATCCAACTGAGCTATAGGCGCATAAAACGTTTTTATATTAAACCTATATTTTGAAATGTCAAAAAATAGAATAAATTATTTTTTAAATCTCTGCACGGCTGACTTCATGTCTTCTGCGGATGATGCTGTTGTTTCTATTACTTTAATGACATGCTTATCAAAAAATTTTATGAGCGGGCTCAAATCTAAGTCTCCGCTAAAGGGTACTTGATGATCCCGTTTTCCGGTCATCCCGTGCAAATGAACTCCGATTAAATATTTGCCATACGCTTCCAAAAAATCCAAATGATCTGTAATCCCCAGCCGGCTGTTCATCTCGGCATGTCCCACATCGTGCCAATAACCCAGGCCTTTACGTTCAAACAAATTCAGGAACATTCCGATTTCCTGAAAATCCGGTATTTCCGTCGGATAATAGCGGGTTTCTAAGCCAACCTTGATTTTTTTTCTGAACGCATAATCCATGACGTCCGTTAAGCTTTCTTCAAGCGCAGCAATATACGGCTCACGATTTTTCTTCCTAAAATTTAAAATTCGCTTTCGCTCCTGATAAAATTCCGCAGAATCTTTTTGGCCATCCATATAAAGTTCGAATAATTTTTTGGATCGGATATCGTCAGAATCAATCATGCCCGCATGTAAGACAATCGCTTTGGCCTTAAATTCTACAGCCGTATCAATGGTGTAACAGGTCCAGCCAACTGCTTTTTTACGCTCCCATTCATCCAGCGCAGATAACCGATAGTAATTGGAAAGATGCCGCGGTGAAGGATCATCATCAGGAGTGGGACAAAAGTTGTGAACACTCGAAATCGCCAGCCCCAATTTCGGTAAAGTTTTATGAATTTGCTGTAAATGCGGACGGGACAAATGATAGTCCAATTCAATAGCATTAAAACCTAACTCCTTGACCTGAATCAGCCAGTCATGAATATCAATATCCGGCGAATAATTCCAGCATGAAGAAAGTGATAACATGTTTTTTATCCCTGCGTTTATTTGTCTTTATCCAAATCTTCGACTACTTTTTTTACTTCCAATTCCGCCTTTTCGATTTTCTCTTTACAGGTCTTAATCAATTTAACGGCTTCTTTCACATGAGCTGATAATTCATCCACATCAACATTTTCATCTTCGATCCGTTCAATAATTTCGGTTAAACGGCTCATGGAATCTTTATACGTGTCTTTCATGTACAACTCCTTATTTATTTTACCGTGCTCTCCACATTCCCATCGCCTAATTGCGTCATTATATCATCATCTTTTTTTACATGCTGAACACTTTTTAAGGCTCGACCAGTACTGTCGCGGGTGATGCTGAATCCGCGTTTTAACGTGTTTTCGGGATGCAAAGCTCTGACTACTTTTTCAAAATTGATGAGGCGGTCATTTTCTTTTCGAAAGCGGATCTTTATTTCCCTCGTTAAATTTTCTTCGGTCCGCAGAACTTTTTGTTTTTCAGCCGACAATCCTTTTCCTGCCGCTTGCCGGACAGTTTCTTCCAATCGTGTAATAAAATCATGATGCGCCTTAAAAAACATGTGGGTTTTCGTTTGAACAGACATGGCGTCATTCATCAATTGTTTCTTTTTCCGATCCAACAATGTCGTGCTTCCCCGCAAAACTGTATCCAAACCCTCATTCAGGCTATCCACAAATTCCTGCACCCGCCCTACAATAAACTGCGCGATGGCTGTCGGTGTTTTTGCAAACGTATGTGCGGCCAAGTCCGTAATGGTAATATTGATCTCGTGCCCTATGCCGCTTAAAACCGGAATAGTTGACGCCGCGATAGCCTCCGCGATCAGCTGACTGTCAAAGCAACTAAGATCCGCGATAGATCCGCCGCCGCGGGTAATCACAATCACGTCCAGCCCTTTGATCTCCTGCAATTCTTTAAGGCCGTAAACATTTTCCGCTTCAGCCCGTTTGCCTTGCATCAAGGTATTGCGCACATGAATTTTAAACCCGAATCCGCTTTTTTTAAGCTCTGAAATAAAATCATTGTACGCTGCCGAATCAGCTGAGGTGATCAACCCAATATTGAGCGGTACAGTCGGCAAAACCAAATGTTTATTCTTATCCAATACGCCTTTGGCTTTTAGTGCCGCGATTAACTTCTGTTTTTCCTGTGCCAGTTTACCGAGTGTATAAACCGGATCAATGCTTTCCACCACTAAACGCACTGCGCCGTGGGGAACATAATAATCCACTTTGCACGCGAATTTGACTTCAATATCATCTTTCAGTTCAAAGGCATTCTCGCTCTTTTTCAAAATTTGATTGATCTGTGCTTTTTTCCCCTCCCAAATCACCACGCCCACCCGCGCTTTTACATCTTTTGACCGTTCATCTTTTTCAACCAGTTCGAAAAAAATATGGCTCTTCCCTTTGTTCCGGTCAAAACCCTGAATTTCGCCGCAGACCCAGACAGTTTGCGGGAATCCAGCGTTGAGCACGTCTTTGATGAAACCGTTTAATTCTGAAATAGTAAAAAGGTTATCCGGCACTTTGTTCCTTTTTCAAATCATTCAATGAAATGTACATCTGCACTTGGCAAAGATAAATGTACGGCGCGGCTATGGCAGTCCAAACAGAAATGAGGCTGTCCGCGTATTTGAAATTTATATACTTCAAGACCAAAACCGGGACGGAAATAATTATGGCAGTTAAAAACAACATGGTTAACGTAGGCCAAAAAAATCCTTTAACTAATTTTGCGCTTTGTTTAAATGATTCTGAAAACCAAGCTTCTTCATGTTTAAGATCAAGAACCAGGATCGGCGCGAACCAAAAAATTCCCAGGAAAAAAAATCCTGGAATAACCAGCAGTAACAGCCCGGAAAAAATCATTATCTGAAAAGCGAACACAGTCGCCAAATATGCTCCCCAGAGGGCAGACAACCCCTGTTGAAAATCTTCCGGTGTGTCTCCGTTGCGGATGACATGTAAACACCACAAATATAAAATCATCTGCGGCCAACTGGTAAATATGGTTCCAATAATGACGCCCCAAAACATCATCATGGTTTCATTTTGAGCAATTTTCATCACAAAGGCATTGCCAATAGCCGCGGCTACGGCCAAAAAAAATCCCCACGGCAAAAGCCGCCGGTAATATTTTTTATATAAAATAAAAGATTGTTTAAGAATCCAAGATATATTCATAATTAATCAAAAATAACTGTTTTATTACCATAACCTAAAATCTTTTTTTGTAAATGCCAACGTACCGCTCTGCTCAAGACCATTTTTTCCAAATCTTCGCCCTTACGGATTAAGTCCTCTAATTCATCACGGTGACTGATGCGTACCGTATCCTGCTCAATAATGGGTCCTTGATCTAAATCAGCGGTGACATAATGGCTCGTTGCTCCAATGATCTTTACCCCTTTACGAAACGCTTGTTCATACGGTTTCTGCCCGACGAAAGCCGGCAAAAAAGAGTGATGAATATTAATGATACGGTTATGGTACGATTGCACAAATTGCGGGCTTAAAATTTGATGATACCTGGCCAGCACAATCGTATCTATTTTTTCCTGAGTTAAAATTTCCAATTGCCGGTGTTCTTGTTCTGTTTTATTTTCGGCAAAAACCGGAAAATGACAAAAACGGATCCCAAACTGTTTAGCTAATGGTTCAGCGTCCTGATGATTACTGACAATCAAAGGGATATCACAATCAAAATGCCCGGCCTGTCGGCGGTATAACAGATCAAATAAACAATGCAGTTGACGGGAAACAAAAATAGCCATCCGGCTTTTCTGGTCAGAAAAATTAAGTGACCACTCCATATGGAAATTTTGCGCGATAGGGGCAAATATTTGTTTGATATCATCCCGAGGAATATCAAAACCAGTCAAGTCCCATTCAACCCGCATGAAAAATGTATTAGTCTGATCATCCGTATGCTGGTCAGCATGAAGAATATTCCCGTTATGCTGATAAATAAAATGAGTGATCGCGGCAGTAATCCCACGATGATCCGGGCAGGAAATCAGCAGAACTGCTTTAGGCATAGACAACTCCTTAAAATAAAATATAATCAAATTTATAACCGCGTGCCCATGCACAAGGTTAGCATTGAAACCGAATCCCAGAGCGAGTTCAGCGACGCCGAGTCGCTGCTGTTTGAGCGAAGGATTTGGTTTAAATGCAAACCGCCCAACCGCGCGCTTTAAACTATTCGATATTTGTTATTTTTATGATTTCTTCTACAAATCGTAGCACATGGGCATCTATCAGTATATCTTTTTTTGCAATAGGGCGCTTTAAAATAATCCCTTCAAAATGCGTGCATCGGCTTAACGCGACATAAATCTGTCCGCACGCGAACGCGCCCCATCCAACGTCAACGATCACTTTTGAAAAAGTTTTTCCCTGGCTTTTGTGTATGGTCACAGCCCAGGCCAGACGCAGGGGATATTGTTTGAACAGGCCCACACTTTCCGATTGCAAACGGTCTAATTCTTCATCGTAATAAAAACGATACATGTCCCATTGATGCGGATTTACATCAACGATCCGGCCGTCTTCCAATTCGACCACAACTTTGTCTTCTTCATCCGCAATTCTGATCACCCGGCCCACAGTTCCGTTCACCCACCGGCTTTCCGGATCATTATTCAGCATCATCACTTGCGCGCCGACCTTTAATTCAAGGTCTTCTTTCGTGGGATAACTTTTCGGATCAAACTTGCCGGAAACTTCCGCGGAAAACCGGCGTTTAGGGCCGATGAGCTTAGAGAGCTCTTTTTCATTCACTTCGTCGGCCAGCCGGTTAGTCGTAGTTAAATATATAAAAAAATCATTATCCGGCGGGACAAAATCACGGGCCACCCGGCTGTTGATCAGGTTCATATCCTCTCCACTCAATTTCCCTTCGCGGATATGTGCCAAAAGCTGAATAAAATCATCATCTTTTTGACGGTAAATTTTGTCCAGTTCAATAAAATTAATCTTTTTTTCCTTGATCAAATCCTGGAACACTTTTGAATCAAAAAAATACGCGCTTTTGTAGGACGATTTAAAAATGGATTCCTCAGGGGAACTCACCACCGGCGGAAGCTGTAACAGGTCGCCGATAAAAACCATTTGCACTCCACCAAACGGCAGATCAGGGTTTTTGCCAAAAGCGCGCAAGAAATTATCCACGCAGTCCAAAAGATCTGCTCTCACCATGGATATTTCATCAATGACAATAGTTTCTAAATTCTTGTATAATTCTTTTTGCGCTTTGCGCAGGCGGATATCATAAACACTCTCGGGAGTGGTGTCTGGCCTCAGGCAAAAAAACGAATGGATGGTCTGCCCTTGAATATTGACCGCGGCTACTCCGGTGGGAGCTAACACCACGGCATTTTTCAGAGTGTGTTCTCGGAAATATTTCAGCAGAGTGGATTTTCCCGTTCCGGCTTTCCCGGTAATGAGGGCATTTTGGCTGGTATTTTCCAGCAGATCAATAGTAAAAACAAACCGCTCGTTAAACTCGAGCGGTTCGCGAAAAGTCGATTTTAAAATCATATATTATTTTCTAGTGTCTGATCTCCACTATTGGTTATTCTTCTAATATTCCAGCTAAATAAAGCAAAATGTTGTGATCTGTGACCAGGCCTTTAACTTTCATCTTTTCATCCACAATAGGAATACAAGATAAATTTTTTTGTGCTATATCGATCAGGGCTGTTGTCATCTTATCTTCCGGATGTAAAAAATATGGATTTTTTTTCATGACATATTCGAGAATATAACGATCCAAAGAGGATTTATCATACAAACCATCCGCTCCATCCGTCATTAATCCGGAATCATAAAGCACATCATCGCTCAGAAGCTTACGCGGAGATTGCGTCCGATACAAATATTTATGGCTAAATGTTCCGACCAGCCGGTGACTGCGGTCAATGACAACTAAATGACTAATATTGTACGAAGAAAATTTAGTTAAAGCATCACTCAAATTTTCATCCGAATAAATTGTCACCACCGGAGTCCGCATAATATCCCGGACTTTCAAATTTTCAAATATCTTTTGAAACTGCTCCATAAATTTTTTTCCCTTATCTTTACATATATGATTTAGCACTGCGTTTTTTGACCACAATTTTTTCATCTTTAGGAATAGATGTACCGCAGCATCCCGATTTTTCGCATGAACCATTATTCGCTGGTTTGACGATTGCCTCGGTATTAATCGGTTTTACGCATGACTCGGTACTGGCTGGTTTAGCACAGCATTCTGCCGGTTTACCATTTTTCTTTAAATCAGGTTTAAAATACGCAATCCATCCGTCCGCGTAATTATCCAGCCAATCCTGTTTGGCTTTTTCAAAACCAATATCATACCCTTTTTTTTCACTTTCCAGCCAAAGATGCCGTTTGATCTCTTCGATCACCGCCGGAAGTTGTAGTAATTGTTTTTCATCAAAATTACGTGCCACGTGAACCCTCCTTGTTTATAAGTAAAAAATCAAATATTCGTTTTTAAATTATCGTGCCGGTACTTTCCATATTTCTTTAGCATACTCACCAATGGTCCGATCGCTGGAAAACATGCCTGACCTCGCCACGTTCATGATGGATTTTGCATTCCACCCGTCTTTATCCTGATACTGCTTGGACACCACGTCTTGCATTTTTAAGTACGCATCAAAATCCGCGCAGACCATATAATGATCATTATAAAAAATATTCTGCACGATTGGATCAAAAATCCCTAATTCATATTGCGAAAAGAAATTATCTGATAATAACCCGTTAATTTCTTTTAATATCGGTGAACGCTGAACAAAATCCTGCGGATGATATCCCTGTTGTTTGAGCGCATCCACTTCTGGTGTCTTCATCCCGAAAATAAAGATATCATCTTTATTGAGCGCTTCCGCCATCTCGACATTCGCGCCATCCAAAGTCCCAATGGTTAAAGCGCCGTTCATCATGAACTTCATGTTCCCAGTGCCGGACGCTTCCGTACCTGCCGTTGATATCTGCTCAGATAACTCGCTGGCTGGAAAGATTTTTTCCGCCAAGGAAACCCGGTAATTCTCCAAAAAGATCAGTTTAATCTTATCGGACACGGATTTATCGTTATTGATCACGCACGACACATTATTGATAAACTTGATGATCAATTTTGCCATAAAATAACCCGGTGCCGCTTTTCCTCCGAGCATAAAGGTGCGAGGCTGGACAAACGCTTTCGGATTATGTTTGATCTTTAAATACTCCGAAATAATGTAGAAGGTAAATAACAACTGACGCTTATACTCATGGATTCTTTTGACCTGAATATCAAACATCGAATACGGGTCAATTTGCACCCCGGTGGTCTTTAAAATATAATCCGCAAAATCTTTTTTATTCGCAACCTTTACTTCTGCCCACTGATCCCGGAAAGTTTTTTTCTCTCTAAATTTTTCTAATTTCTTAATCTCACTCATGTCTGTTGCCCAGCCGTCACCAATAGCTTCGTTGATGACTTTACACAAGCGCGGATTCGCTTTCAGGAGCCAGCGGCGGGGATTGATCCCGTTTGTTTTATTGTTAAACTTATTGGGATCCATGTCATAAAAATCTTTAAACAATCTTTCCTTTAACAAATCCGAATGAAGGCGGGATACTCCATTAACAGAATGGCTTCCCACAATGCATAAATTCGCCATGCGGATTCTTTTTTCCCCGTCTTCAGCGACTAAGGACATTCTTTCCACTTTCGCAGGGTCATTAATATAACGGCGGTGCACTTCATCTAAAAACCGGGCATTAATCTCATAAATGATCTGCAAATGCCGGGGCAAAACTCTCTGCAAGAGTTCCACGGACCAGCATTCAAGGGCTTCAGGCATTAATGTATGATTGGTGTACGCGAACGTTTTTTGAGTGGCTTGCCAGGCAGAGTCCCAATCAATGTTATACTCATCGATCAAAACCCGCATCAGCTCAGCTATCGCCAAAGCAGGATGAGTATCATTCAGCTGAATGGCTGCTTGATCCGGCAATTTCGTAAGATCTTTATTTTCCGAGAAATACCGGCGGATAATATCCCTAATAGACGCGGCTGTAAAGAAATATTCCTGCTTTAAACGCAATTCTTTTCCAAAGCTTTGCTTATCGTTCGGATAAAGCACTTTGGAAATATTTTCAGAAAAAATCTTTCGATAAACCGCCTGTTCGTAATCCCCGTTATTGAAATAATCAAAATCAAATTCTTCCGTACTGCGCGCTGACCACAAACGCAAAGTATTCACTATGTCATTCTTATATCCGACAATCGGCGTATCATAAGGTACGGCTAATATATCCTGCGTATCTACCCAGGTTTGTCGCATAACACCTTTATCATCTTTCCTTGGTTCAACCCGGCCATAAAACTTAATCTTTACTGTATATTCTGGACGCGGAAATTCCCATGGACAGCCGTGACGCAGCCATTCATCCGGAATTTCAACCTGATTACCGTTGATGATCTTCTGATGAAAAATACCATAATCATAACGGATTCCATAACCATGAGCCGGAATATCTAAACTCGCCATCGATTCCAAGAAACACGCGGCTAAACGTCCTAAACCGCCATTACCCAAACCAGCATCTACCTCTTCTTCGCGCAATTCTTCCAGTTTATATCCCAAGGTTTCCAGCGATTCCTTACTTTCATTTTCAATCCCTAAATTGTAAAGGTACATTCCCAGTAAACGTCCAATTAAAAATTCCATGGAAAAGTAGTAAACACGCTTTAAATTATTTTTGTGGTAATATTGCTGAGTTTCAATCCAGCGTTCGACAATGCGGTCCCGGATGGATAAAGCCAAACCCCAATAATTATCCCGCTGAGTAGCTGTGTATTGGTCCTTGGCTAAAACATATTCACGGTTAGCCTTGAAAGAAAGCTCTAAACCATGAACAGACATGTCTTTATAGATATTTAACCAATCGTGTTGATTTTCCGCGACTTTACGTACTCTTGCCATATTTTCCCCCTATTGTTGCGCTAATTTTTTGCTTTTTGCATCAGAATCCGATATTTCCCAAAAACCGACTCCAAGACCGAACTCCACTCCAAATGATACTTCTCATCAAAATAAACCGTGTTACTGACTGGCTGATTATTTACTACCACTAATTGCACCCCAATATCGTATTTTCGATGATCTCCTGAGGAAGCTAACGGCGCAACCCAGCGGACTTCCCCCTGCATTTGCACTTGATCAGCATCTTTGGGTAAAAAAACATTCAAATTTAAACAATCGCCTATCTTAAGATCAGTATCAGCGGTAAAACATAATCCTTCAACGCTCATATTTTTAATTAAACCATTAAAAGGCGTCCCACTGGCCTGATTGCTCCATTTATCAAATTTCTGAAAAATGACTTTAGTCGCAATTTCATAGAGAAAATGCGATCCTAATTTCTCTTGAATCGAATGCCGGGGATGAATTCTGCGGTCACTCTGCTGAGATGCCATATTCATACGGTCATCTTTCAAAAATTATTAAAATAAAATTTATGTCCTAAGTGTACATCATATTTTAAATGAGAATAGGTTTATGTCAAGTTAAATACTTGTCGTATAAGAACTTGGGACACAAAACTAATTTTAAATTATTTCTGGTTGATAGTTAATGGTTTTTAGTTTTTGGAAAAAGCAAATCTTTTCAACAACCAAAAACCAACAACCAACAACTAAAAACTAATATATGTTTATTTATTCTTCTCCTGTTAATTCTCGAATAACTCCTGCTTCAGCCTGTTGTTTGACGTAAACTCCGTCATATTTTCTAAACCAGTAGTTCCGGCTAAAAAATTTTGCCCATCCTTCCGGAGCCCACCAAATTTGGTAACATTCCATTTTTTGACCGTTAACTTCAATAATATCAATGCCTTTCTTAACTGTTTTCATTTTTAAAAAATCTAAATTATCAGACCTGACACCCCAAAATATCAAAGAATTTTCCTGGGACAACGCAAAACCCATCAGCCCTAATTTGGGGTTGAAATAAAAAGGCCGAGCATCAATGTTAATCACTTTTGATATAGACCGTCCTTTAAACATTCCAGTTATAACTATTTTATTTCCAATACGTTCCCCTTTGTACTCCGTATTATCCCCGGTGATTTTAACAGCCCAGGACAAGGTAGCATAATTGGGATCTAAGACATATTCTTCATCTTCAACCCGATCTTTAATCTTACGCTGCCACTGAACCCGCCTGGACGAATCCTTGAGCGGTCCGATGGCACATGAAAATTCATTAATGATACCTTTCGCGCTAAACGAGCGATAATGATAGGTCTTGGCCCACACCGGAACCGCGCAGGTCAGCATAAACAGCATTAAAAAGATTTTTTTTATCATGGATTGACTTTTACCGAAAATAATTTAATACTAATGTTAAATATGAAACTTGAAAATTTATATATTTCCTTGATCTGTATATTCGCATTAAGCGGCTGTAGTGTCAAAAACTATCTGTTCAATTATAGCCAGCCCAACCGCCCCCGTTTTGCCCAACTCAACACGTTCACTCCTCCTTCAGAAATTAAAGATACGATCAAAGTCGTTTCCTATAATATCAAATTCTCGCGAAAAATCGAACTAGCCATCCAATTACTGACTACTGATCCGGACTTAAAGAACGCGGATATTTTATTATTACAAGAAATGGATGAAACCGGGGCACAAACAATTGCCCTCGCTTTAAAATGCAATTACGTTTATTATCCAGCCGTGATCTACCCACGTAAAGGAAAAGATTTTGGTAATGCTATTCTTTCCAAATGGGAAATGTCTGATGATGAAAAAATTATTTTGCCAAACTTTTCCATCAATCAACGTGAACGGATAGCCGTTGGAGCGACAATCCAAATCCAAGATAAAAAAATCCGGGTCTATTGTGTGCATTTAGGAGTTTTTGTTAAACCCACAGACCGTAAAATGAGAATTTCCCGGGTAGTGGATAGAATACCCGCGGACATAAAATATGCCGTTATAGGAGGAGATTTTAACAGTTTTACTAAAAAAGACCGCAAAGAAATCAATGAAGCATTCACAAAAAATAATTTTGATAACAGCACTTCCGGCATTGGGTGGACGCATGCCTTAGGCAAAAAAATCCAGCTCGATCATATCTACACCAAAGGCTTTACGGTTGTATCAAAAGGAAAAGTTATCAATAGAAAGCCGAGCGATCATTTGCCGGTATGGATAGAAATTAAATAAGCGGCTTGGCAAGACCGACAAAGGCCTTTAACAAAATAACCTGAACTTGCCCTTGCGTTACCGGGACTTCGGGGAATTGTCCGACTTCATGGTAGTTTTGATAAAAACGTTTATCATAAAAAGGCACAGGATCTGCACCATCTTTGAGCTCGAACATGGCAATATGTTGAAACGGCCACACATCGCCAATAGGCAGGGTCGTCATGACTTTATCGACAATCATATTTAGCTGTTTGATAATAGGAAAACCTGATTTACGTCCCACCACCCAGCTGTTGCCTAGAGCAATATCTAGATCCATATTTTCTTTCAACGCGCGGGTAAACGCCTCATCCCAGACGATCAAACCTGCCTCCGTATTCAAATGCGCGGAACGCGGATCCAAATTGAATGATCCCACCCAGGCAATTTTATCATCAATGACAAAAGATTTAGCGTGGAGGCAGACATGACGCTTGTTCTGCGGCAAGGTTATCGAATCAACAGCCCATTCCAGAAGAGAGTCCTTATGTGAAGGAAAAAATTCTTCAGGATGCTGATTATAATCGGGAAGCATGGAGGAAATATCTTTTGGGACAGGTTTTAATTCAAAAATCCGAAAATGTAACGCATCCACAAAAAAACTTTTTTGTTTATAAGACTGCGCGTAGGCCGTGATGTGATCTGTCGCAGCCAGGCTATTGGTCGATATGAGAATATCCAAACCCTTATTTTGCTTTTGAATTTTTCTAATGCCTTTCACTAAATAAGTGTCTAAGATGAGATACGGCGTTTGAAAAATAATTTGCTTCTGCGCTTTGCCCATAATATCTAACAATTCTTCTGTTGCCCGGCTGCCGGTTGCGCACCCTGGCAGTTTGTTTTTTCCTGGAAGATCAACGGACAATTTCACATGCTCGACGCGAAAAGCTTTTTGGACAAAATGCTGTTCAATAAATTGAGGCGCAGCAAGTTGGTCCTCAAAATCTTTAAACAAATTGCCAAATTCAAAAGTTTTATCTGTAATTTTAGATAGATAATTTTTATTTTTAATCAACGCATCAATATCCGTCATATCTTTTGCACTAACCGATTGTTGAAAAGCCCAATATTTAGTGAATGAATCGGTCATCTGCTTTACGACCGGACCGACTAACAGGACATCCCGATCTTTAAAATTTCGAAACCGATTTAAGTCAAAATAATCATTCTGATAATTACGGCCGCCCATGATCGCGATCTGATCATCCATGATCAAAGTTTTATTGTGCATCCGTTTGTTCATATCATCGAAACGAAAAGCGCATTGTCCGGCCATTTGCAGAGCCAAAGGATTAATCCGTTTCACATGCGGATTATAAAATTTCACTTCTAAATTCGGGCTGACATCGGCAAAATACGCCCAAAAATCCAAATCTTTATTCGCGCCTAAGGCATCAATCAATACCCGCACTTTAACTCCGCGCTGAGCCGCAGCAACCAGTTCTTTCATGAAAAACCTGCCGGTTTCATCTTTGTCCCAAATATAAGTCTGCAATAAAATATATTTTTTAGCATTCCGGATCAAGTGCACCCTCGCCCAAAACGCGTCCTCGCCAGTATTGAGCAAGTTTACATAATGGGGGGCAAATCCTGCCATAACAGGAACCTGACCGTTAAATGTTTCATCGACTAACCGGCTATACGCCGAATTCTCATAAGAAATTTTCTCATAAACATGCAGGTCTTCAAAAGCGCAAAACATATTCTTCCCCTGCCCTATCCCCAAAAAAGAACAGGAAGAAATAAAAGTTGCAACCAAAACTGTCAGGAAAATTTTTAACAAATGTTTTTGCATATTTACTTTGTACTCTGTACTCTCTACTCTGTACTTTTTCAATTATCCACGCTTTATCGCGCCTTCACCAAATTTATTTTTTATTTTATCAACGGCCAAATGGACACGTTCTTTTTTAAGGCTGCCGGGTTTTTCAAACAAACTGTCTTGCACGAACAGGTCTTCAAAATTTGATACTTTAACCCCCAAAAGCCGAATCACTTCCCGCCCGCCGATAGAAGCATAAAATTCGTCAAACAATTCTTTCGCAGGGTGATAAATATCATCAAAATAATTAGTCCGCCGATCCAGGGTCCGCGCCCGAGTCACGGTTTTAAACCCACCGGTACGGATCTTTACAGTTAATGTTTTTCCTTTTAAATCATCCTGCCGTAAACGGTATGACACTTTTTCAGCCAGCCAGGAAAGCGTCTGGTGCAAAATATTTATATCCCGGGTATCTTCATCAAACGTGTGCTCATTGCTCACGGATTTCACTTCATGATCTAAAGTCACTTCCCGGTAATCGCGGCCATGAGCTAATTCATAAAGAGCCAGGCCGTGCTCCCCCAAGCGGTGATGCAATTGCTCTAAAGAAGCGTGCGCAATATCACCAACTGTAAACATGCCCAGCCGGTTCAATGTCTCTTTGGTTTTTTCACCCACGCCCCAAATCTTATTGACAGACAAAGGCCACAAAAAATCCAAAAGTTTTCCCGCGGTAATTTCTAATAGTCCATCCGGCTTGCAATAGTCTGAGGCAATCTTCGCGATCATTTTATTCGGAGCTATGCCGACCGAACAATTGAGATTCAAATCTTTTTTTATACGGTCCTTAATAGTTTGCCCGACGGATAACGGCGTTTTCCATAAATGGTATGAGCCGGTAATGTCTAAAAAAGCCTCATCAATACTCACCGGTTCCACATCAGGAGTAAAATCACGCAAAATGGTAAACACTTGTTCTGAAACTTCGCTATATTTATTCATATCCGGATGCAAATAAAATCCTGCCGGACATTTCCGGTACGCCAAAGAAATCGGCATGGCGGAATGAACGCCAAATTTACGCGCCTCATACGAGCAAGTTGAAACGACTCCCCGGCCCTTCCCGCCCATTGGATCCGCGCCGATAATTACGGGTTTTCCTCGCAACGCGGGATTATCCCGCTGTTCTACGGCAGCAAAAAAGGCGTCCATGTCGACATGAAGAATAAATTTCATACATCTTTATTTTTTATCCGGAGTTTTAACAGGAAGCACCCCAGCCATTTCTCCGATCACATTCACCAAGTCGCTTCCGGTTGGAACAACGATTTTGGCATTTGCTCTTAAAGCATTCTCCACCATCTCAAGTTTTCTTAAGATTTGGGCATTGCCCACAAAGTACTTTTCTGCCGCCTCATTAACCAATTGAATCGCTGCTGCCTCACCCTCAGCCGCGAGAATCTTAGCCTGCTTAATACCTTCAGCTTTCTTAATCTCCGCGCGTTTAGCACCGTCAGCTGCAGTTTCAGTAGCCGTCGCGAAATCAATTGCCGCGATTTTTTCATTCTCAGCTTTGACAACTTTGTTCATCGTTTCCTGAACATCTTTAGGAGGATCAATCTCTTTAAGTTCTGTACGCACAATCTGAATGCCCCAGCTTTCTGTCTCACGCAATAAAACGGCATGTAGATCCGAATTAATTCTTCCCCGTTCGCTGTTGGCGGTCTTCAGCGTCATGGTTCCGATAATATTACGCAAAGTCGTCCGGGCCAGATTGACAATCTGATACTGACAATTCTGAACATTGTATACAGCATTTTTCACACTGGCTTCGTCAGAACGAATTTTAAAATAAACCTGGGCGTCCACCTTGGCATTCAAATTATCATTTGTGATGATTTCCTGCGGATTGGCTTCAATCATTTGCTCCGTGATATTTAACATATAAATAGTCTCAACACCCGGCAAGACCCAGTTAAATCCCGGATTCGCGAAACGGTTATATTTACCGAACCGCTCAATTAAACCGCGCTGAGTAGGACGAACAATCCTGATCCCTAACAAAAACAACACCACAACTCCGATTACGACCATTAACATGACTTCCGGCATACATCCTCCTCTTTAAAATAAAAATTAAAGGTTAAAAGTAAAACAAAAGCCAACAACAAAAATATCCCCAATAACAGCGCGAACTAAATGCGAGTATAATAAATCACTTCCCTCGCCTTTTCCGGATTAATCTTGTAGACGTACGTATGCAACAACCCCCGACTCGTAGTTCGCTTTACCCCTTCAGTACTTTTATTCGGATCAACGTCTTTCGCGTTAGTCTCAACAAATTGACGCTCTTTTTTAAATATGGGCGGATCGTTAATAGCGTCAATTTTCGCTTCCGACTGCTTATAAGATAGGGACATAGACAATTGATAGGCATCTTTACTTTTTACGCTATTTATAAAAATACTATTAGTTGTCTCCATGATAATAATGCGGTTAACTTCATTAAGAAAATAGCTTACTGGCGGTTGCTTTTCTAACTGAAAAACGATTTTTTCTTGATCGATGGAAAAATCAAAGGCCTGCTTTTCCGGGAACAACACCATCATAATTATTCCAATTGTCCGCGCCATAACAATAAATACAGACGCCGCGCTCCCAATGGCTGAGATTAAAAAAACAGAAAAAACAAAAATATTTTTGTTTATGTGAAACATATAAGTAATTATACCAATGGTTACGAAACCGCCCAAAACCAACAGGCTCCTCACCCATTCGAAAAACCATTGCGCCTTACTTTTATCACTTGAAGACATCATCCTTCTCCTTTTATTTAGAGGAAAATCTTTATAGATAACTATATATCCACTTTCGAATTAAAAATAATAGAAAAAATGAGACAATATTAATGATCAAACCGGTGGTCATTTTTTTGTGTTCTTTGGCAGAGAGCCAATAGACGAGGACGGTGATAGACAAAAAGCCGAACAAATGAGCGAAATGGCTTACGCCGTCATTGACCCGGTTTAGCACACCCCGAAAATCCGCGTAGAAAAACAGCCAGGCTTTGAGCATGACCGGCAGAGGGATAATCATTTCCCAGGTGATGCTGAACGGCTCTAATAACATCGCCGTGGAAATCAAGCCCATTAAAGCGCCGGAGGCGCCCATCAAGGCTACGTTTTTTTGCAGGATCATATACGCGATCATGGAACACAGCATGGAGATAAACAAAGCGCCGAAATATATATAAAAAGTTTTCGCGATGCCTAATTGCCGTTCGACGATGCGGCCAAAAACCAGGACGCCCAGCATATTGAAAAATATATGCGAAAAGTCCCGGTGCATGAAGGCAGAGGTAAGAATAGTCCACACATAGCCGCGCAGTAGATTTCCAGGATACAAAACCAGATCCTGAATCGGTGGCTTAGGAAGGTGCGAATAATAGTAATACCAGAAAACGAGGAAGTTTAAA
Source organism: Candidatus Omnitrophota bacterium (assembly GCA_015233115.1). GTDB lineage: Bacteria > Omnitrophota > Gorgyraeia > Zapsychrales > Zapsychraceae > JADFYE01. The sequence goes on from JADFYJ010000016.1 coordinate 31,957, forward strand.
AAAATAATAACCAATGCGGCTTGCGCTTGGCTGAAAAAATTAATAAAAACATTCTTGGATTTTTTCATATGTTGTTTGGGCTCGCTACGGGGATACGTCTGTGCTCAAACAGGCCTGGCGGCAAACTGCGCGCAGCCATATCCCCTCCGTTCGCACAAACAACGTTTACTTTAATCTCTATCACGTTTACACCCCTGTACTTTTATCCATCGTATCTCATTACGACGCTACCGTGTGGCACATCCTGAGCAAAGTCGAAGGACTCAAACAGGCCTGGCGGCGAACTGCGCGCGCTCATATCCCCTCCGTTCATTCAAACAACGTTAATTTTACCTTTATCCCCTTTACATTTAACGCTTTTCATCCTTCGTCCCTCGTCCATCGTTTCACCACATACTACATACCACGCACTACATACTGCTTTTAGGTCCCCACGTCCCTGATTGATAATTCGGAAAATCCTGGGGTACATTTTTATTCCAATATTGGATAATCGGGTCAACGATCGACCACATAACCTCCACTTCGTCTTGACGCGCAAATAGCATGGCATCGCCCCTGATGCAGTCAATAAGCAAGCGTTCATAAGGCGGCAAGCGCCGGTCTTTGAACATAGCGTCATAATCAAATATCATGGGAACAGTTTGCGGCTGATTCAGAATGCCCGGGCGTTTGATATTTAATTGCCAGCAAATTTTTTCTTCCGGCTGAATCCGGAAGCTGAGGACATTGGGTTCTAATTCCCGGCATTGATTTCCGAATAAATGCAACGGCGGAAATTTAAAATGCACGGATATTTCCGTTTCCCGTGAGGCTAAACGTTTTCCCGCGCGAATATAAAACGGCACGTCGACCCAGCGGCCATTATCTATAAAAAATTTTCCAGCAAAATAAGTCGGGATCTTGGAATCCGGCGCAACATTCGCTTCCTGACGATAACCAGGCACGTTCTGACCATTCACGACTCCCTGACCATATTGACCAGCTGTCATAAATTGCTGGATATGATCATCTGTGACAGGGCGGATATGCCGCAGGACATTCACTTTCTCATCACGGATATATTCGGCTTCAAATCCTACCGGAGGTTCCATAGCGATTAAAGACAAAAGTTGCAAAGCATGATTCTGAACCACGTCCCGCATAATGCCCGACTGTTCGTATAATTTCCCCCTGCTCTCAATTCCGATATCTTCAGCGACGGTAATTGTGACATGATCAATATAATTTCTGTTCCATAACGGCTCTAAAATACTGTTGCCAAAACGGAAAAACAAAATATTCTGGACTGTGTCTTTTCCTAAATAATGGTCCATACGATAGATTTGATCTTCGTCAAACACTTTGGTCAATTGCTTATTCAGCGCAATGGCCGAGGCCCGATTATGGCCGAATGGTTTCTCAATTATGACCTTGCTGTTAGGCGCGTTCTGACACAATTCAACTTTGCGCAAGCGTTCAATGACTTCAGGAACCATGTCAGGATGGACGGCCAAATAATATATGGTGTGTTTAACTTCATGCGTGTGGGAGGCGTAAATAGCGGAGATCCGGTCACACAATTCACCGTAATGCCCAGCCTGGTTAAGATCATGGCTGTGATAATATAAATGCTTTAGAAAATCATTGGCTTTTTGATCATCATACAATGGATTGCTGTTTTCACGAATAGACGCCAAAGCCATAGACCGGTATTCTTCATCCGTGATTTGACGAGAACCGACGGACAATACGGAAAATTCATCGACCAGTTTTGCTTCAGCAAATAAATTATAAAGCGATGGGAGAAGCTTTTTACGGCTCAAATCGCCGGTTCCGCCAAAAATAACCAATACAAAAGGCGAGACTTTTTCCACTTGAGACTCATCGCAAGGCTCCGGGCGGATAATCTTTAGCATTGCGGGATCGAATTTAAATTCGACCATAGTTTACCCCTGTTTTTTAACCGCATGGCCACCAAATTCATTCCTCAACGCGGCAATAAATTTATTTCCGAATGATTGATCTTGACGGGAACGGAAACGTTCAAACAAAGCTAAGGCAATCGTCGGAGCAGGCACATCCATGTCAATCGCTTCTTTCGCGCTCCAGCGGCCTTCGCCGGAATCTTCCACAAAACCTTTGATACTTTCCAAACGAGGATCTTTTTTGAGCGCGTCTTCTGCCAATTCCAAAAGCCAAGACCTGACCACACTACCCTGATTCCACAAGTGCGCGATAGCCGGAAGATCCAAATTAAATTCTTTTTTAGCGTTTAAAATTTCAAATCCTTCGGCATAAGCCTGAAGCAGCGCGTATTCAATACCGTTATGCATCATTTTTACAAAATGGCCAGAGCCGTTTGGCCCTACATGCAAATATCCGTCTTTAGGCGCTAAAGTTTTGAATACGGGTTCCAACTGAGAAACTATTTCTTTCTCGCCGCCGTACATGAGACAATACCCAATCTTAAGCCCCCAGATCCCGCCGCTGGTTCCGCAATCAATATATCCCATATCTTTTTGTTTATACCATTTCGCCCGGCGCGCAGAATCCTTATAATTCGAATTCCCGCCGTCAATGACTGTATCGCCTTTAGATAACAAATTCCATAACTCACGGATTGTTTCTTCCGTTGCCTCCCCTTCCGGCACCATGACCCAAACTTTGCGGGGAGCTTCTAACTGATCGACCAGCTCTTCCAAGGAAGCCACAGTGGTTGCGCCCATAGCTTTAGCCGGTTCACGAGAAGATTCTTTACGCGCATAAGCCACAATATCGTGACCATCATTACGCAATCGCTGGACCATATTCAATCCCATGCGGCCTAGACCTACGAATCCTATTTTCATACTGATCTCCTCTTTCTCACACACTAAATCTAAAATTCACCACGTCTCCGTCTTGCATGACGTATTCTTTTCCTTCGAGGGTGATAAGTTTGTTGTCGACAATGGCTTTGTAGGAACCTAAGCGTTCGAAATCTTTGTATTTATAAATTTCCGCGCGGATGAAACCGCGTTCTATGTCAGAATGGATTTTGCCTGCGGCTTGTGGCGCTTTAGTGCCTTCGGAAATGATCCATGAACGGGTTTCTTTGTCCCCGGCAGTTAAGAAACAAATTTGTTTTAACAATTTTTGCCCTTCACGCGCCAGACGGTGTAAACCTGGTTCAGTAATTCCGGCAGTTTGGTAAAATTCTTCCCGTTCTTCAGGCGGAAGCTGAATAATTTCGGCTTCGATTTTAGTGCATAAAACCACGATGCCGGCATTTTCCCTGGCCGCGCGTTCTTCTAACGCTTTCACTAAATCAGGACGGGAATTATTTTCGTCAACATTTGCCACATACATCATAGGTTTCGCGGTCAAGAGTTGATATTCCCGAATCATGTCCATGTCCACTTTTTGCCTACGGACAGGGATTCCCTTACCCAATTCAGCGACTACCATATCTAATATTTCACATTTTTTCTGAGCTTCGCGGTCGCCGGCTTTAGCTGTCTTTCTAACTCGTTCGATGCTTTTTTCAATCTGTTGCAAATCTGCCAATAATAATTCAGTTTCAATGGTTTCCGCGGCGGAAATCGGATCCAGCTCTGCCATCACATTCACCACATTGTCATCTTCAAAACAACGGACCACATGAGCCACAGCTTCCACGGAGCGGATATTTCCCAAAAATTTATTTCCCAAACCCTCACCCTTACTCGCGCCTTTAACCAAACCCGCGATGTCCACAAAACGGATTCCGGATGGCGTAATTTTCTGCGTATTAAATTCTTTTCCTAAATGCTCCAGACGCGGATCAGGAATCGGCACCACGCCGACATTCGGCTCGATCGTCGTAAACGGAAAATTTTCCGCGGCAACGCCTGCCCCGGTCAAAGCATTAAACAAAGAAGACTTCCCGACATTTGGTAAACCTACAATACCTATTTCCATTAAATTCCCTTCGGTTCTTGTTCCACTTCTTTTAAATTTCCCAAATCATTTAAAATCCGTATTAATCTTGATTTAATTTCTGATGTATCAACAGCTACCCCTAAGATACGTTGATTAAACGCGTGCTGGCGGTCTGCCCAATCCGTCACAATATCCGACGCCGTACCCTGCGGACGATATACAGTACCAAAGAATGACCAAGCACTGGCCATCATTTCATCTAAAGCCTGGTTTTGAATATTATCTTGAAGCGCCAAATCAGCGATCAATTGTTCTGAAATAATTTTATTCTGAATGTGTTGTTTAAGCAGTTTCCCCGTTTCTCCCATTAATTTTTCATCAACAGCGTCAGCCATCAGATCTGTGCCATCCCAAAACACTTTACTGTTTTGTAAAAACCGTTCCTGGTTCAGGCGTAAATTACTCCAATAATCTTCTTCCTGAGTCAGCCAGCCATTCAACCGGTTCAACACCCCGCCTGGGTGTTTGGCCTTGATCAAATTTATATCATTATTCACCTGTTCACTCATGCTCAAAAGCGCTTGTTCTGTGGCCTTGGTATTATTTTTCAATAATTCAAACTCATGATTCAAGGTTTCCCACATCTCGCCCCAAACTTTGACAATGGCGGATTTCTTGATGAGTATATCCAAGTCATACGTCCGGATATTCTGCTCAAAATTTTCAAACACTTTTTTGCTGCAGCTGATCTGATCTGTGCAGTCAGCGCTGTCCAATAATTTTTTATTCAGGATCACTTGATCCAGTTGGCCAGTCAAGACAGACAAACGCCCGTCTAATTTCGGGATATCAATCTTTAACGGTTCAAATAAACCATTAACCTGCTTTTTAAAATCCGTATATTTCAAAGAAATATCCGCAGCCGAGTTTTCCGACAACAACAATAAAAATTGACTGCTGGCAGATTTATAATCCAACAAAGCATTTTCCAAAATTTTCTGGTCTTTATCCAACTTGACCAACAAAGACTTGCTTTCCTGCAAACTTGAGCCAAAAATTTCTCCCAGCTTTTTAAAATCCTCACCCCGTTTTTGGTCAACGACTTCTGTTTTCGACACAAAATTACGGTACGTCCCGTCAACATCGATGTCCGCGGCATTTTTGCTGGCAATCGGCACCGCAGGTATCTGCCCTTTTAGATTATTCGCTAAACGGACCATCTGATCATTAAGCTGTTTTGTGTTTTCAGGATTCAACGCCCGGCTAATAAAATAAACCCCGACGACCAAGACTGCAAAAATAAACAGATATTGTACTTTGTCATCTTTTTTCATTTCAGTCTTCTCTCACCCATCGCTTTTTCCTTTACCACCTTTACCACCTTTACCACCTCTACCACGTTTATCACTTTTTCTTACCATTTCCCCGTTTTATGAATTTTGGCTTTTGGTAATTTTTTTAATACTTCCATCGATGCTTTTAATTCTTCATCTGGCAAAGTATAACCTTCCAGTTGGCCAGTCAGATATTTATCATATCCCATTAAATCTAAAAGTCCATGGCCGCTGTATGAGAACAAAATAACCTTTTCTTTTCCTTCTTCGCGCGCCTTGATTGCTTCATCAATCGTCGCGGCGATCGCGTGGCTGGTTTCCGGCGCGCAGATCATGCCCTCGGTTTTCGCCCATATCATCGCGGATTTATAGGCATTAAGCTGGTCACACGCGCGCGGCGCGAGTAAACCTTCCACAACAGCCTGACTGACCAAAGGCGCCATACCGTGATACCGCAATCCTCCGGCGTGAACCGGAGCTGGAACAAATTGATGGCCCAGCGTATTCATGGGTAGTAACGGTGTCATCTCCGCTGTATCGCCAAAATCATAAGCAAATTCTCCCCGGGTCATTTTCGGGCAAGAGGCAGATTCCACAGGAATAATTTCGATCTTTTTCCCGTGAATTTTATCCGCCACAAATGGAAAAGATATTCCCGCGAAATTACTTCCGCCGCCCGCGCATCCGATCACCACATCCGGCCCTTTTTCTCCGGCAATTTCTAATTGCTTCTTGGCTTCCAAACCAATGATCGTCTGATGCAAAAGCACATGATTTAAAACACTGCCCAAAGCGTAACGGGTCGTGCCGCTTGGGTCAGATACGGCTTCTTCAATCGCTTCGCTGATCGCGATTCCCAAACTCCCCGGAGTATTGGGGTCTTTTTTCAAAATTTCCCGTCCGGCATGCGTATATTCACTCGGGCTGGACACGCAATGCCCTCCCCAGATCTGCATCAATATTTTACGCATAGGTTTCTGATCAAAACTAACGCGCACCATGTACACTTTACATTCCAGACCAATCATATTACACGCCAAAGCTAAAGCCGTTCCCCACTGACCCGCGCCTGTTTCTGTCACCAATCGCTTGATCCCGAATTGTTTATTATACCAAGCCTGAGGAATAGCGGAATTGGTCTTGTGGCTGCCTGCGGGACTGATGCTTTCATCTTTATAATAAATCCTCGCCGGAGTTTTTAAATAAGCTTCCAAACCAGTTGCGCGGCGCAAGGGTACCGGCCGCCAATGGCATAACAAATCCAACACCTCTTCAGGAATATCAATCCAGCGTTCCCTGCTCATTTCCTGGTCGATTAAATTCATCGGAAACACCGGAGCTAATTTTTCCGGCGTAATCGGTTTCCCATCCTTACCCAACGGCGGCAGCATCGGCGTAGGCAAATCCGCGGCTAAATTGTACCATTGACGCGGCATATCTTTGGGGCTGAGATGGATGTTGATTTCTTTCATGCGAATTCCTCCATTATTTTTTTTTCCATAAATAAACCTTATCCTGCGGATTGGCGATAAAGGGCAATTTCACGCCGATATCGGTTCCGCGCACGGCTTTATCAATATACACATTATCTTTTTGAATTTCATCAGCCACCACATACTCGGCAGCAGTTGATTTTCCGATAATAATTAAAGTATCGCCTTTAGACAAATCACCGGCCTGCAAACGGATCTGGGCTACGCTGATCTGCTTAAAAAATTTCATGACATAGCCGATATAAATTTTTTCATAAATATGTTCAAACGTCCGGCTGTTTTCATCCTGAGGCTGGCCAAAATAAAAACCGGTTGAAAGCCCGCGGTTATAAACAGTCTTCAATTGCTCTTTAAGTTCCAGTTTTAAAGGCGCATCCAAATTGCCTTCATAAAACGCGTCAATAGCCCGACGGTAAGCGCTCACCACCACCCGCGCGTATTCTGGAGAACGCATCCGGCCTTCAATTTTAAAAGAATCAATTCCCGCCTTGATCATCTCATCGATAAAATCCATGGTACACAAATCTTTGGGACTCAACACATAATCCTGGCCCAGGACAAATTCCGCTTGCTGGTTGACATCTTTAATAAAATATTCCCGCCGGCAAGGCTGAATACACTGACCCTGATTCGCGGACTTGCCATGCGCATATTGGGACAGAAAACACCGGCCGCTAATGCTCACGCACATAGCGCCATGAATAAAGGTTTCGATCTCACACGGAATATTTTCTCTGCGTTTCAGCTGAACCATACGGCTGATATCATCAAGGGTGCACTCTCTCGCCAACACCACCCGGCTGACGCCCAATCCCTGATAAAACTTCAAGGCTTCAAAATTCGCCACGCTGGCCTGGGTCGACAAATGAATATCTAACCCTTTTTCCTTAGCCATTTTCAAAGCCGCCATATCCCACAAAATCACCGCGTCAACGCCGACCTTCTTCGCTTCCGTCAAAATATTTTCAGCCTTGGCTAAATCATCCTCCATTAAAATTGTATTGAGCGTTAAATAACCTTTCCGTCCTGACTGGCGCAATAGGTCCATGACCTTTCCTAATTCCAACATATCAAAATTAGAGGCCAAATGACGCATGTTAATACTTTTCACGCCAAAATAAACACTATCCGCGCCGCAATCAACGGCCGCTTTTAAAGAAGGCCAATCGCCGGCCGGAGCTAATAATTCAGGAGTTCGATTTATCATAAATTTTTATACGTTAAAATTCTCAAATAACAAAACCAAATCTTTTTTGTACATACTAACCGCGTGCCCATACACAAGGTTAGCGTTTAAACTGAATCCCCGAGCGAGTTTCCTTGGGCAACGCCCAAGGTTGTTTGAGCGAAGGATTCGGTTTAAATGCCAACCGCCCAACCGCGCGCTTTATCACTTTTTAGTAATACTTCTTTCCAATTCTTCCACATCCTTCTGAGCCGCATCATGATTGACCTTAAAAATTTCACAATACGTTTTTATGGCTAATTCTTTCCTTCCGGCGATCAAATATTGACGGACCTGGAATAAAGTTTTAATATTTTTATTATCAACCGGCGCCGGATTATTTTTCCTGCGGTGAAAAAACCAGGCTAATTGCACAAATAGATAAAAAGCTGCCACTCCGGCTAAAAAAATAATAAATCGATTCATAAATCTCCTATTGATTAGGGCCCAAGCATTGCACAATTTTCTGCTGCAGCGCATTCAGGTCATTAATTGGCTTCACAAAATATCCTTTAACCCCTTCCAGACGGAACACATCTTCCATGGTTTCATTAGCCGTCAACATGATCACCGGCGTAATATCAAAGCCCTGCATGCGTTTGAGCTCATTCATGAATTCAAATCCATTCATTTTCGGCATTAAAACATCCAGCACAATCAGATCCGGTTTGTCTTTTTCGACTGAAGCCAGCCCTTGCTCTCCGTCTGCCGCCGTAATGATTGTATACCCATGTTCAGCTAAACCAAATTTAATCAATGCCGTATTAACCCGGTCATCATCCACCAATAAAATCTTATGCGGCATTATGGTCTCCTAATGTTTTGAACATTTGTATAGGTCACAAGAGCACACAAAAGGTTGCACATAAAGTCACAAGGTCACAAAGACAAAAAATATAAATCGATCAATTAAAATGTTAAATAACAAAAAAATAATTCTAATAATTTAAATTCTTATCGTATTTATTATTTTTTTATCATTTTTTGAAATTTTTCTTTGTGACATTGTGACCTTGTGACTTTGTGACCTTTTGTATCTTACCACGAGCCTATTTTTTTCAAAACTGTTAATTAGTCTTAATATATTTATTGATAAATGGTAAAGAGGCTAAAGGTCTGTTACTTGGCGAAAATTGTGGCCGGTAAGTTATTTTGCATTCAAACTCTTTTTTAAATTATGATAATTCAAACATCGCCTTCATCCCGTTCATGATCAGATGAAACGGAACGACGGAAACTTTCTTATGAAGCTCATACCGCTTCTGACCGGGGTAAATAACCGCAATACGCTCAAGTTTTAAATCTTCCAGAGCAATTCGCATGGACGGCGTCATGGTCGGTGCGTCTTGACGCTTGATCTCAACGCCATACATCCGCCCGCCTTTAAACAAAATCAGATCGATCTCCGCGCCTTGATGAGTCGCCCAAAAATACACATCATCCGGCTCAATCGCGTGGATGACCTCTTCGATCACAAACCCTTCCCAAGACGCGCCGCAACTAGGGTGACGCGGAACATCCGCTGCGGTCTTTATCCCAAGCAATGAATTAAGAATCCCCGTGTCTCGAATATAAATTTTCGGTGCCTTGACCTGACGCTTTTTGATATTCGCATACCACGGCTGGATCTGGCGAATCATGAACAAACCCGTCAAAATATCCAAATACTTCCGCACGGTCGGCTGGCTTAATCCAAGAGAGGTCGCAAAAGGCGCAGCATTCCATATTTGTCCGTGACTGTGCGCGAGCATGGTCCAAAACCGATGCAAAGCAACCGTCGGTACATCAATCCCCTGCTGGCGAAGATCCCGCTCAAGAAATGTCTTTATAAAACTGTTCCGCCAAGCAAAGCTATCCGCATCGCTCTTGGCAAGGAACGACAACGGAAATCCGCCCCGTGACCAAAGAGATGATGATTTCTTCTCTCCCACCTCGGACAGATTGAACCCGTCCATTTCGATCAATTCAAGACGTCCGGCAAGAGATTCGGAAGATTGTCTTAATAGGTCAGGTGAAGCGCTTCCAAGGATCAGAAACTTAGCAGGTAACGGCGTACGATCTAACAATACTCGCAGGATTGGAAATATTTCTGGACGCCGCTGAACTTCATCAATAACAACCAGTCCCTTTAAAGGGGCAAGCGCGGTCTTAGGATCAGCCAAACCGATCAGGTTGGAATTGTCTTCAAGGTCAAAATAATTGGGAGAATCAATATCAACAAACTCCCGCGCCAAGGTGGTCTTGCCGCACTGACGCGGCCCCAATAAGGCTACTGCTCGGCTTCGGCCTATCGCCTTCTCAATATACTCTTTGTAAGCGTATCGTTTTATCATGTCTCAAGCATACCATGAAATAAGAAAAAGTCAATTTCTTATTTCATGCAATAAAAATCCGTGAAAAAGCCCCTCTCCGACGATATCTCGAAGCAGGGCTTTCGCCAACACAGTATACGCACCGCGATCTTTATCACCTTTACTCCGTTTATCACCTTTACCACTTTATTAGAAATATTCCTGATACAAATCCAGCAGTTTCGAAGCGAAATTTTTGACGCCGCGGTTATCTTTACCTAAGCCGTCCCACAGGTGGGGTTTGGTTCGGAAACCCTGCATGGAAAGGCCGACTGCGGAAATGAGTTCTGAGACGTAAGCGGCTTGAGGGTGATGGATATGGCGCAAACGGCCGGCATTCGCGGGCGTAGCTATAGCGAGGCCGATCCGTTCAATGAGACCGGGCAAAAGTGAACCTCCGCCGATTACGACCATACCGTCAGACATATCATCGTATAAATGTTCTTTAAAAATAAATTCTTTAAGCGCTGTATTATACGCTTCCACCTTTGGATCCAAAGCATCGAATATCGCGCTGCGTTTAATAGGCTTATAAGCATTGCTTTGTTTAATTAAAATTTCTTCCTGCCCATCCTGCTCCCCTGCCACGACATAACCATGCGAACGTTTAATGCTTTCCGCCAAATCAAAAGATACGCCCAAGCCATCCGCGATGGCCTGGCTGAAATCATCGCCGCCCATGGCCATCTTGTCAAAAAATTTCAAAATGCCGTTTTTAAAAACTAATAAATTGGTGGATTGCGCGCCGATATCGAGCACTGCACAGCCACGCATACTGTCCTGATCGCGCAAAACCACAGAGGCTGAAGCATAAGTATTAAACATCACATGGGCGATCTCATATCCGGCCTGGCTGACTGCTTTAAATATATTTTTTAAACGGTTCGCGTTGACTAGAATCATGAGAGTATTAATCTCACATTTCCGGGCATACAAACCAATCGGGTTCAAAGCCTGATTACTATCATCCACAACATAATGCTGCGGAATATCATGAATCAATTCTTCGTCGATCTTCGCGCTTAACATTTTCGCTAAATCGCGGAGTTTATAAAGATCGCGCTGGGTGATCACTTTATGGCCTCTTTCCACTAAAGGTATTGTGGTGGAAGTCCGGCGGCTCACGACCAAATCGCTTCCTAATCCTAAATTTAATTCCTTAACCTTCACCTGTGCTTTTTGCGAAGCAGACTGAACAGCAGAGCGGATGCTTTCCGATAGTTCGGCTATATCCGTCACAGAGGCTTTCTTAAAGCCATGCACTTTGCTGATCGAATCGCCGATCAATTCATACTCTCCGTCAACCGAAGAAGATTTTAAAATCGCGACCTTGATCCGGTTTGCGCCCAGATCCAGACCGCAGAATATTTTTTGTTTTAAAAATTTTTTGACCATTATTATCCTGCCTTGTTAACCATTTTTTTCGCGCCTTTGGGCTCAGGTTTACTTTTTAGAACCGGTTCCTTAAAACGCAAATCAATATACTCTATCTGTTCCGGCTTTAAATCTTTTTGCTGAAGCATGATAGCCAGATCGCCGATCTTTTCCGGAATTTGATCCCTGGATAAATAAATTAATAAATTATTACTTAACACCATCTCAACTTTAGATGTGTTGGTAACATCCATCGCTTTAATCGTCAAACTGGCCAAGCGCGGCTCCATGGCAAACTCCCGGAACAAAGCCACAGCCACAAAAGCGTTATCTGAATGCAGCCGGTATCCCAAAGTGATCGTCGGGCCAGAGACCTTCAATCCTTTAATCAAAGGCAATTTATCATTGCGCAATTGATCATAAAACAAAATATATCCATTACGATCCAAAGTGATCAACTTGCGGTTATATTCAAACTGCAAATACGGATCACGTTTTTGTGCCGCGATCATAATTTCATCCGGAAAACGCCGCTCTACACGCAAGTTGGCCAATTGCGGATAACGCAATTCCAAACCCTGCTTTAAGCGCGGCATATCCACATCAAAAATACTTTTCCCGACCATGTAGGAAAAATCAGTTCTCTGGATAAAATCCAAAGACTGCTCTACTACCACCCGGCGGACTTTAAAATAAGGAGCGTGAACAACAAAATCTAACACAGATTTTGAAACCCAAAACCCCAAGCCGAACAAGACGATAAGTATGACGATATCCCGAATGAGAGCAACCGGAATTTTTTGTTTAGTTTTCTTTGCCGCTTTTCCCATATGCCATCTCTGTTAATCTCAGACACAATGACTGAAAATCCATCCCTGATTGACGAGCCGCTTTAGGCAGCAAGCTGGTCTCTGTGAAACCGGGTATGGTATTGATCTCTAATACATAAGCGTTATTATTCTGATCCAGCATCACATCGACCCGCGACACATCCGCGCAACCCAACGCCTTATGCGCTGACAAAGCCAGCTGTTGAACCTTAACCGCCACATCCTCGGGAATTGGCGCGGGAATTAAATAATCCGTCAAACCTTTTTGATATTTCGCCGTATAATCAAAAAAATCCCGTTTCGGCCTGATCTCAATGACTGGCAGACAGCTGTCTCCCAAAATTCCCACAGTTAATTCACGGCCCCGGATAAATCTTTCGATCAAAACCTGATCACCAAAAGACCATGATGATTCAATGGCACCGATCAACGCTTCTTTACTGACCGCGAAATACACGCCAATCGACGATCCTTCACATGCCGGCTTGACCACTAGAGGAAATAAACCGCCTAATTTTTTAATAATTTCATCTGCGGAAAAATCGTCGCCTTGATGTAAAGAAATATAATCCGGTGACTTGATCCCGTTCTGAGTAAAAATCATGTGAGACAAGACTTTATTCAAAGATAACTGGCTCGCCTGAACGCCAGAACCGGTATAAGAAATTGCCAATTCTTCCAAAATTTTCTGAATCTGACCATCTTCGCCGAGTCTACCGTGCAGCGCGATAAAAGCCAGATCAATTTTCTCATCTTGGATTTGTTTAGTAATGACTCTTTCATCATTGGACACAATATCCACACCCTTAGCATCGCACCCTGCCGCCACCAAAGCCTCTAAAATAGCCTTTCCCGAACGCAAAGAAACGTCGCGCTCCGACGAATACCCCCCCATCAAAACACCTACACAACCGAATTTCTTAAATTTTTGATCCATATTTATTGAGTAGTAAACGTGGTAAAGGTGATAAAGGTGCTAAACGCAAAAAAACAAAAAAATAAATTTTTTAACACCATTTGTGTTTAATGATGAGCCAAGATGCCATTGGTTTTAAACCATCGCTTTTCTCACCATTCGTTTTTTCCTTTACCACATTTACCGCCTTTACCTCCTTTACCACTATTAATTTATATTTTTGCCAACACTTCTTTCCCTAATTTTGTGATATCTCCGGCGCCTAGGGTTAAAACCAGGTCTCCCGGACGCGCCAAACCCAAAATACATTCTAATAATTTATCACGATTGACGTAGATTACTTCATTTTTTGTAATTTTTTTCATGGAGTCCACAAAAACCTCTGCGCGGATGCCTTCTATCGGCTGTTCACTGGCCGCGTAAACATCCGTAACCAGTAAAACATCGCATCCTTCGAAACATGTGAGGAATTCATTCCATAAATGCTTCAAACGGGTGTACCGGTGCGGTTGAAACACGGCCACCACTCTTTGGATCTTCTCCCCCTTTAGCGAACTGGCTACTTGGCAGGTGGCTTTAATTTCCGTCGGGTGATGGGCATAATCATCGTAAACCGTTATGCCGTTTTTTTCTCCGATCAGCTGAAATCTCCGCTCAACTCCGCGGAAACTTTCCAAGGCCTTTACAATATCGTCAAATTTAATGCCAATTTCCAAACAGACAGCCATGCACGCCAGCGCGTTGATAATATTATGCCGGCCCGGAACATTTAAAATAACCTGCCCCAAAACTTCATTATCCAGCACGCAATCAAACTGGCTTTGCAGTTTATTGATCCATACATTCTCCGGATGGATTAAATTTTCTTTATTAAGCCCAAAAGTAACAAATGACCGGCCGCTTTTTTTCGCGATTGCCATTAAATTCGCGTCATCCCCGCAGAGAAAAATCATGCCCTGTTTGCTAGTCTGTTCTAAATATTGTTGATACAATTCACCGATATGATCGAGATCCCGGTAAAAATCCATATGTTCCCGGTCCATATTGGTGATCACGGAATAATCCGGATGAAAAAATAAATGAGTGCCATCGCTGTCATCCACTTCTGCGACAAAATAATTTCCTTCTCCCAATGCGATATTAGTCGAAAGCGTACGGACAATCCCGCCGATAGCGCCTGTAGGCGATAAGTTATTCACCTGCAGAGTATGCAATATCATCGACGAAGTGGTTGTTTTGCCATGCGCGCCAGTCACCGCAATATTTTTGTAATCTTTCATCAATTGCGCCAACAACTGCGCGCGGCGCAGAACTGGAATATTTTTTTCCCTAGCAACAACGATTTCCGGATTATCCGCTTTGATCGCTGTGGATACAGCTACGAAATCCGGATTTCCCACATGGGACGCCTGATGCCCAATGGTAATCTCTGCCCCCTGCTTGCGCAGCATCACAATCATGTCATTTTCTTTCACATCCGACCCCGTGACTTTATATCCCGCCGCCAAAAGTAATCCAGCCAACCCACCCATCCCTATACCGCCAACACCTACCAAATGATAATGCTGTTTCATTTTCTCTCCAAATAATCGACCCAATTGTCATTTAGTCGCTTGATACTGCGCACCTGAGGATATACTTTTTCCAGTACCGGTTCAAAAGAAAATCCTTCCTTAAGTTTTTTACACAGCCGAAAAAATCGGACATCTTCGTATTCATTAATTAAAAAATTAACCGCACTGGCAGATTCTTCGTAAAACAAATCCACCTCTGTTTTGGATATCTCATGGGTTAACTGCATTTGTGATAATTGTGCCAAAGTTTTAAATCGTTTATTTTTTATCGCCTCTTTCACATATTGATCTGAACCATACCGTTTAGCCTTTTCCTGATTCATCGCTACACCTTCTTCCAGCCATAAAGGAATTTCCGTCTCAAACCCGATCACTTCCCGAAAAATAATGTGCCCTAATTCATGAGGCAGGACCGAATCAAAAAAACCATTTTCAGCCGGAAAGGTGCGAATTGTTTTATCCTTTGCGTGCGCCACTCCGCTCGACCATGGAAAACCTTTTAAAGCCGCCACATAGTCATCATGGTTCGGGTAAATATAAATTTTGGCCCGATCATCCAAAGTCCAGGGCACTTCACTGCTCATCCCCAAATTTTCTTTAATCGTTCTAAAACACTCTTCTGCCGACTCTTGAACAGTTTTAACCAAATCATAAGGAACATTTTTGTAATAAACTAAAAAATGCCGCGTCCGTTCTACAGACCAGCCTTCAGGAACGTCCACCCGCGCCCATGCCTGGATAGTCATGGAAAAAAATAAAATTAATAATAAGATTAAACTGCATTTATACATTTAGATTAATAATTTTGATTGTTAGTTAAAAATTAAAATGTCCTTGCGGATGTTCTTTTTTGATTTCCTCTTTAATAATTTTAATAAATTCACAAGCTGATTCTAAAGCGCTTTTCGCGTCAGTCATAGAAACATGAAACTTCCAAGGCTCATAAATAAAATTATTACGGTTTTTACGCATATAATCAAACTTCTCAGTCAACGCTTTATATCTATTCCCTAAAAAGTAGGACGCAAAACTAACAACTGTTTTATGCTGGAAATTAGTTGTAGGCCGAAAACCTTTCACAAACACAAAGGCCCTTGCCGCATGAAGCATCGCGGTATAAGCCGTTTCGTAAGCATGCCCTTCATCAATCGAAAGCAATTTTTCTGAAACCTGAAGATTTTTTTCAGCGCTGTTCATGACTTTCTCTATCTGATCAAAGCCTATCTTCTCCGGCTTTATCAGATTCTTTTCTGTATATTCATTTAAAAATTCTTTAGAGGTCATCTTTGCTTCCTTTAATAAATATTTTCTTGCCCTTTATGACCTCTAAAACAAAAGAATTTTTTTTCTTTTTCTCTTTTTGATACTCGCCATTTGTATAACGGGTATAATTAATTTCTTTAAACAATTTTTTCTCAAGATTACTAATATTGATCACCAACTTATCTTCATCAATGTCATCGCCGATCAAAAATATATCTATATCGCTATCCTGCCGCTCTTCCCCCTTAGCAAAAGACCCGTATATAAAAGCAGCCTTGACTCCGTTTATCTTAATTAAACAGTCTTGTACCAGTTTTATCACGCCTGCTGTTTTATAAACGATATTTTTTAATTCTTCATAAACCGGATTTTGCTTATTCAAATAAAAAAGCTTAATGTTGCCAACCTCCCGCACATTAAGGATCCCTAAAAAAATAAGTTTCTTAATCTCCCGATGCAGAGTCCCTACAGACATTTTGTGCATCGACGCCAGTTGTCTTGTGTAGTACTCATTTCCCGGATTGCTAAAAAAAGTATTTAATAAAACTTGCCGCGTTTTTGATCCTAATAGACCAGACAACATAATGTTCCCCTTTTGAGAACAATTGTATCAATTTTGAGAACATAATCAATAAATATTGATGATTTTTCGTCCCTGCCTACCGGCAGGCAGGCTTCATCCCTCGTCCCGCATCCCTCACCTACAAATAAATATTTCCCTCGCCAATTTTTTCGCTGCGTCAGGCTGATAAATACCCGCTTCGCTTAATTGCGATAAACTGGAACTGCCTTGTAAAAATCCTTCAATAGCGCCGCTCACTTCTCCAGAATTAAAATATTTTTCGTCAATCACTTTCGCCCAGCCGGCTTTAGCCAAGGCTTGAGCATTAAATTTTTGATGGCCGCCGGCATGCGGATAAGGAATTAATACTGATGGACGTTTAAACATGGCTAATTCAAAAACAGTCATAGCGCCCGAACGTCCAATAACTAAATCCGCCATGGTATAAAGTTCCGCCATTTTGTTGGAAAAATTGAATACTTGCACGGGGATTCCGGTCTTCAGATATCGATCCTTAACGTCTGAAAAATCCTTGTATCCGCTGACATGAATTATTTGGAAAGAATACTGGGCTTTTAACTTTTCCAGGATGCTAACCAAGTCACGATTAAATTTCTGACTGCCCTGACTTCCGCCAAAAATCAAAATAGTTTGACGATTCGCATCCAGACCATACTCAGACAAAAGATCATTTTTGCTTTTGGCGGGAAATTGAATCGTGACCGGACAGCCGGTAAGAACAGTTTTTTGCGGCGGAAAATAAAGGGTGCTTTCCTGAAAACTGACAGCAATTTTGGAAACCAAATACGCTAAAATTTTATTCGCTTTCCCAGGTTTCACATTTTGTTCATGCAATAGACACGGGATTCTTAAAATCACGGCAGCTAACACTATGGGAAATGCGCTATAACAACCAAACCCGCAGACCACATCCGGCTTGATATCATAAAGTTTTTTTCCAGCTCTAAATACCGCCGTCATCGCCCGGCCCATGGCACTCAGTATCTTAATTGGATTTAAAGACGTGATTCCCCGGCTGTCAATATTAACCACTGTGTAGCCATCATCTTCAATCAATTTCTGATTTTTCCGGAAGTCCCCGCAAAATATAACCCGATGGCCCACAGCCGTCAACTCCCGCGCCGTTGCCAGCGCCGGAAACAAATGCCCACCCGTCCCCCCGGTAGCTAATACAATTTTCATTAAATTTATGTTTTCGGTTGTTGTAGGGGCGATCTCCCGATCGCCCGCATCAATAAAATTGTTTTTCAATCATTCGTGTCTAAAATCAATTGTTTATAACAAAAAAACGACAATTTTGTAACGGGAGATCAGGAGATCTCCCCTACAGATCTGGTTATAAGTCTTCTGTTCTCGAAATATTCAATAACAATCCTACAGCAACCATATTAAAAATTAAGGCTGAACCTCCATAGCTGATAAAAGGCAGAGGCAATCCTTTAGTTGGCAATGCTCCCATGCTCACACCGACATTTACCATAGCTTGTGTCCCCAGCATCGCGACAATACCGCTGGCCAGATAATAACCGAACGGGTCTTGAGTCCGTTTGGCAATCCGCGCGCCTTGCCAAACAAAAATTATAAACAGCATAATCACCGTAAAAGCGCCTAACAATCCCAGTTCTTCTCCGATAATTGACATAATAAAATCTGTGTGCGCCGCAGGTAAATAAAATAATTTTTGAACACTTTTTCCCAAGCCTAATCCGAATATTCCGCCCGAACCAAACGCGATGTGCGATTGGGTTAATTGAAAACCCGCGCCCAAACTGTCTTTCCATGGATCCAAAAATGCCACCATGCGCCGCATACGATAAGGTTCAAATTTAATCAACACAATAATTGCACCCAACGCCATAATAGCGATCGACATCACATGGCTTAATTTCGCGCCGCCGATAAACATCAGCACCCACACCATAAGACCGATCAACACCGCATTCCCCATATCTGGCTCTTTTAATATGAGTAAACAAGTTATTCCCATGACCATCATTAAGGGAAAGAATCCCCTGCTCAAACTGCGGATCTCATTTTTCTTTCTGGCTAAAAAATCTGCCACATAAATCAGCATGGTTAATTTGGCTAACTCCGAAGGCTGAAAATTGATCGGCCCAATCTTAAACCACCGGCGGGCGCCAAAGCTGGATTTTCCTAGATGGGGGATTAAAACCAGGACTAATAACACAATCGAAATCAACATCATAGGCTTGGCATATTTCCGAAGTTCCCGGTAGTCGATCAGCATAACCGGTATAGTGGCGATCACGCCCATTAATACAAATAATAAATGCCGGGTTAAAAAATATGTAGAATTTTTTAATTCCTGCTGAGCATAAATCCCGCTGGCACTATAGATCATAATGATCCCAATGCACAAAAACAAAATCACCACCATAGCTAAAGAAACTCTGAGTTCTTTCATAATAAATAAAATAATTTGGTTGATGGTTTTTGGTTGTTGGTTTTTGGTTAAAAAAAACGAATAATTGTTTGGTTGTTAGTTTTGGATAATTGTTTTTTGTGTTGATTAAAATATTATTCGTTTTTCAAAAATTAAAAGCCATAAACTTATATAATCAATTTGTTAATTTCATAATTCATTAACAATTCTTTTGAATTCTTCCCCCCGATGTTCAAAATTATTGAACATATCAAAACTCGCGGTCATCGGACTTAACAAAACACAATCTCCCGGCTGAGCTAATTTCCGGGCGCAATCGATTGACTGCTTAAAATCCTCTGCCAGAGTCAACGGCACTACATCAGCAAAAGCTTCTTTTATTTTCATCCGGATCGCGCCCATGGCGACCACATGTTTGACTTTGCGGCTCACCAAATCACGAAGCGGAGTATAATCCAAATTTTTATCCGACCCGCCGCAAATCATAATAAACGGCTTGGTCATATTTTTAATCGCCCATTCCCCGGCTTCAACGGTCGTAGATTTGGAGTCATTAATATAATCAACCCCGTCTAAATTCCTCACCCATTCCAGCCGGTGTGGGATCCCCTTAAACTCATGAAATACTTCCCGGCACACATCCGGTTTAATATTTAAAATTTGCGCCACTTTCATAACTGCCAATTGATTATCATTCAAAGCCTCATTGGGCGTAACCGCGTATTTATCATAAAATTCTATTTTCGACGGTAAACGCTGGGCCAGGCCGCGCAGACGGGGAGAATTCCCGCTTAATACCGCGAATTCCTCAGCCGTATGATTTAAAAATATCTGCGCTTTGGCGTCAAAATATTCATCAATGTCTTTATGCCGGTCTAAATGATTAGGATTAAAATTGAGAATGACCCCAATATAGGGCTTAAAACCTTTGAACCCCTCGCTCCCAGGTTTCATCAAAGATTCCATCTGAAACGAACTGACCTCCAACACCACATAATCATTTTTATTCACATCTATCGCGTACTCACAAAAAGGCGTTCCCACATTGCCGCACAAACACGCTTTGTATCCGGCTTTTAATAAAACATTTTTAATCAAATTAACCGTCGTGGTCTTGCCATTACTGCCCGTGACCGCAATCACCGGAATATCGCAAAACTGAAACGCGAATTCAATCTCCCCCAATACCGGAATTTTTTTCTCATGCGCCCATTGAACCGGCTGTGCATCATAACGCACTCCGGGGCTGAGCACCACCAAATCCGCATCCTGCACAAATTCTTGAGTATGCCCGCCCCATTCCAGCTCTATCCCGAAATCTTTAAAAAACTGATGCACATCCGCGCCAAATTTCTCAGGCATGGCTGTTTCAGAAATTTTCACACAAGCCGCGCCAGCTCGCTTAGCCAATTTAGCAGCAGCCAACCCGCTTTTCTGGGCACCTACAATAACCACTCGTTTATTGATTAAATTCATAAGTTAATCCTGATAGTATGTGGTTCGTAGTATGTCGTATGTAGTAAAACAACAAAACGAATAATTCGCATTTTGCCACATACTACATGCCACATACCACGTACTGCTTTAAAGTTATCTAATTTTCAAAGTAGTCAAAGCTACAAGTGCAAAAATTACCGCTAAAATCCAAAACCTCACAATAATTTTCGATTCTTTCCACCCGCTTAATTGCAAATGATGATGAAACGGCGCCATTTTGAAAATTCTTTTGCCGGTCATTTTAAACGACGCCACCTGCAAAATAACGGACAATGCTTCCAATACAAAAACTCCGCCCATGATCGGCAGTAATAATTCTTTTTTAATAAACACCGCAATCACACCCAATGTTCCGCCTAAAGCCAATGAACCCACATCCCCCATAAACACATTCGCCGGATGGCAATTAAACCACAAAAATCCTAAGCTCGCGCCCGCAATCGCGGCGCAAAAAACTGTCAATTCCCCAGTACCCGGAATATATGGTAAAAGCAAATAGTTAGAAAACAAAGCGTGGCCAGTGATATAGCATAAAACGGCTAACGTCAAACTGGTGAACAACACGCACCCGATCGCCAAACCATCCAGCCCATCGGTAAAATTGACCGCGTTGCTCGTTCCGATAATAACCACCGCCGCGAAAATAATATAACCCCACCCTATATTCACCGCGATCTTGGTAAACGGAAACGTAATGTCAGCCGGAATGAACGGACTAAAATACACATATGATCCTAAAAAACAACCTAAAAGCACCTGCCACATAAATTTCGTGCGCATGGATAACCCGCGGTGCTTGCCAATCCCTTTTAATTTCACATAATCATCAATCCCGCCTAAAATTCCTAAATATAAACATGTAAACGTCGTAAAAAGAATATAGCAATTCGTCATGTCTCCCCATAACAGCACAGAGATTAAAATGCTAATGACAATAAAAATACCGCCCATCGTGGGCGTGCCTTCTTTAACTACCTGAAATTTATCCAAACCCGGAGCATCATTGCGTTTAGCGATCTCTTGAACCCGAAGCGCATTCAGCCATTTGATAAACATCGGGCCAAAAATCAAACAAAATAAAAAAGTTGTAATTCCAGCCATCCCGGCGCGGAACGTAATATAACGAAATATGTTAAATCCGAAGAAAAATTCTTTAAATTGACTTAAATAAAAAAACATGGCTCTGTTCTATAATGTTTTAAAATATTGTTTTAAGAAATCCACCACGCGTTCCATTTTCATGCCGCGTGAACCCTTCACCAACACGACGGCATTTGATTTCGCGCATAATAATTTCAACCGTGCTTCGATTTGTTGGAGTGTCTGGCAAATATAAACTTTTTTTGAATTCAACTTCTTTACAGCCTGGCCAATGAAAGCCGCCCCTTCACCTAAAGTGACGACCGCGTCAATATCCGTCTCATTAATCGCTTCACCAACCGAACGGTGCTGCTCCGCGCTGCCTTCCCCTAACTCCAGCATGTCCCCGCACACCATGATCTTTTTTAACCCCGCGGGCCATTGTCCTAATGTGGCAACAGCACTGCGATAAGATACGGGATTGGCATTATACGTATCATCAATCACCATACTCTTGTTTATAGCATAAAAATTCTGCCGTCCGTCAGGATTCTTAAATTTTTTTAGTCCGTTCTGAATCGCGTCATCCGGCACTTTCAACAATTTTCCGCACACCAAAGCCGCTAAGGCGTTATAAACGTTGTGAATCACCGGATCATTCAGAATAAATTTTTTATTTTGGACCGTAAAAGAAATATTTTCTTGCTGTTGAATGTGTTCCGCCTGATAATCGCTTTTTTGTGCCACGGAATAGCTCACTCGAGAAAAATGATATTTGTCTGAAGCCAATTTCCGTAAAAATTTATTATCCGCGTTATAGACGACCACACCGTTTGACCGCATAAATTTAACCATCTGACTTTTTTCCCGGAACACGCCGAGTTCGCTGCCCAAGCCTTCCAAATGAGATTCTCCAATCGCGGTAAAAACACATATTGTGGGCGCTGCTATCCGCGCTAAACCCGCGATCTCTCCTTTATGGTTAGTCCCCAGCTCTAATATAAGGACGCGGTATTCTTTCCGTAATTTCAAAATGGTCAAAGGCACGCCAAATTGATTATTAAAACTTTTCGCGCTCTTTAACGCCTGATACCGCGTTGATAAAACCTCCGCGATCATATCTTTCGTCGTAGTTTTCCCCACGCTCCCTGTAACCGCGATCACTGGAATATCAAATTTACTCCGGTAATAACGGGCTAAATCGCCGAGAGCTTGAGTCGTATCTTTCACTTTAATGACCACAATCTTACGCGGACATACCACATCCTCAGACACCAGCATGACAGACACACCTTTTTGCGCCACTTCATTAACAAACGCATGCCCGTCGAATTTCTCCCCTTTAATCGCGATAAATAATTCACCAGGTTGAACAGTTCGTGAATCCGTCGATACCCCCGCCACCAAGCCGGTCTTTACCTCACTGATCACTTGACCATTAACCGCTTTAATAATTTCTCTAATTGTTAACATACCAACCCAATCTTAAATTAAATTTGAATTTATTAATAAAAAAATCATTTTCCACTTTTCCACAATGGCGACTCTTTCCAGTTATTTAAAAATCCCATAACCTCATAAAAGTTAGGAATAGCAACAGGTTGACTTAATAATGAATTCACCTCAAAATGCCACTCATCCCTAATCCGTTGTTCTATAGGTAATTTGGATAAAAAATTGTTAACCGCGAAAACAACTGACCCCACACGCTTTGTATTTATATCATGCCACCCATCATGTTTAGGAACAACCATAGCAATGGCTAGTTCCCTATTCCATATTCTGCTATGATGCGCGCAAATATTACGGATATAAGTAAAAGTATGAAGCCACGAGGATACAACGGTAGAATGGTACCCGATAATTTGAGCTAAAGCGATCTGATCATCCCGAAGCAGATTGTGGTAAAGCTGAGATAAAGACCCAAACGACATAACTTCAACGGCCATCCATAAAGGCAAATGCGGAAATTCTTCATATTTATTCTTATAATGATCAATAAATGTTTCTTTCGACCGGACAGTCTCGTCATGAATCTTGGTAATCCATTCCGCGTGCTTGGATTTATCAAAAAAAATTTTAGCGTCCTCGTGAACAAAAGCCCCATATTTACGCGCCAAATAATACGAAATAGTCGAACGCACAGAAATTTCAATAACTTCGAGAGCTTCGTCAATCAAAAAACGTAACCGGCGATCAAATTCGTAAAGTTGTTGTATTCGTTCAAATGTAACGCCAGAATGGAATTGGTGACGTTTCAATTCAAAAGGCAGACAATACGCGCTGAAACGATAATAACTAACCTGACTCAAAAATTTCTCAGACTTTGACGGATTGGCAATTATAAGGCCGCGGCTGGCAAGTAGATTTATTTGTTTATCATACGAAAGAGGGGGCTTGTTATATTTTTCCATAACACTCCCTTAAGAAAAGAAAAACCCGCCCAAAATGCGCACTAAGCCGAAGCTCAGGAGGCGTGGCGGGTATGTTGATCATAATATACCCGATCTTGTTAAAGAAGGCAACCTCTTTTATTTTTCTTTTAACCATTTTTCAGAATTTCCCTTACGACCAACCGTTCATCATAATCAATCGTCTTATCTCTAAATATCTGATACGTTTCATGACCTTTGCCGGCCAAGAGAACAATATCCCCCTTTTTCGCTGACCCTAAAGCTTTTCGTATCGCTTCAGTACGATCAACTTCAATCATAAAATTTTCTTTCGCAAAACCTTTCACCACTTCATCAATAATTTGCCGTGGTTCTTCACTGCGCGGATTATCTGAAGTCACAACACAAATATCCGCCAATTCTCCGGCGATTTTTGCCATTTTAGGGCGTTTGATTTTATCCCGGTCTCCGCCGCAGCCAAAAACCAGAATAATTTTTCCATGAGGTAAACGGCGGACGGATTCCAGCACATTTTTTAACGCGTCGTCCGTGTGAGCGTAATCAATAAAAATCAAATAATCTGTCCCGCATTCTACCTTTTCCAGCCGGCCCTTAACCAGATCACATTTCAAAATACCCTGCTGTATAAATTTTGGATCAATATTTTCATTGAGCGCGGCTGACGCGGCTGCCAGAATATTATAAATATTATGTTTCCCAATTAAACGTGTTTCAAGCGGAAAAGTCCCTCGAGAATGAGCAAGATTAAACTTGGATCCGGACGCGTCCATTTGAATATCAACCGCCATCACTTCCGCCTTATGATCAATGGCATATCCCATAACTTTGGCTTGAGTCATACGGCCTAACCGTTCGCCCATCTTATCATCCATATTAATAACCGCGAATGATTTGGGGTGCAAGTGTGTAAAGAGCTTTGATTTTGCCAAAAAATATTCTTCTTCCGTCTTGTGATAATCCATATGATCCTGCGTCAAATTCGTAAACAACGCTTGACGAAAATCGATCAGATCGACGCGTCCTTGGGCCAATCCATGAGACGAAACTTCCATGGCGCAATATTTCATCCTGTGATCGCGCATGAGAGCAACATATTTTTGAATATCCACCAGCCCCGGTGTAGTATTTTTTGCCTCAATCACATCATCGCCGATCACATGCTGAATCGTCCCCATAATCCCACAAGGCTGTCCTGCTTCCTGAAAAATTGACCGCAATAAATATGTGATGGTCGTTTTGCCATTGGTTCCGGTAATCCCTAAACAGCACACTTGGCCTGACGGATGGCCGTAAAATCTGTCTACAGCCTGGCGCAAAATTTGCCCGGGATTTGACACATGAACATACAAAATGCCGTCTTCAACCCGATACCCGGCAATCCCATTCTGAACCACAGTTTTGGCGCCGCGGAGCACCGCATCTTTAATAAATTGTTCCCCGTTCTTCACGCTCCCTTCCACCGCAAAAAATAAACAATCCGTCTCTGCCAGCCGCGAATCACAGACCACCACAGAAATTTCCCGCGCCCCCAAATCATGAGGCAATTGACAGGTAATTTCTGCTGGTAATATTTTTTTTAATTTCATGTTAATCTTTAAATTTTGGTTCATTTTTCGTTTCGTCCGGGCTTGTGGCGATTACTTTACCTTGCCATTCGCCCTTCGCCTGCAAATATCTTAATGAATCTTCGACTATTCTTTGAAATACTGGCGCGCTGACTGTACCGCCGTAATAACTCGGATGCGGCTCATCATATACCACAATGCAGGCCAAAAGCGGGTTATCCGCCGGGGCAAAACCCATAAACGTCGCATAAAATTTACTGTGCGTATACTGGCCGTTTTCTACTTTTTGAGCGGTTCCAGTTTTTCCAGCAACTCGAATACCTTTGATCTTCGCTTTTGTCGCAGTACCACGCTCCACAACTCCGACCAAAATTTCCGTCATCCGGCGGGCAATATCCACGCCGATCACGCGCTCTTCCGCTTGCGGTTCAAATGATTTAATAACTTTATTGTCCGCATCCCGTATAGCCTTGACGACGAACGGTTTCATATAAACACCATCATTTCCTATTGAAGCGATTGCGGATACCAATTGCAAAGGCGTCACAGTGACTTCTTGCCCAATCGGGATCGCGCCTATAGAAGTTTTAGACCATAAACGGGGCGGCTTCACCATCCCGCGTACCTCCCCTTTTAGATCGATTCCCGTCGCTCTCCCAAACCGGAATTTCTGTATATATTCATAAACTTTATCTGGTCCGACCTTTTGAGCAATCTTGGTGACACCAATGTTGCTGGACACTTCAATGACTTGTTGAAAAGTTATAATTCCCGACGGGTGATGATCATGCAAAATGTGATTCCCTACTTTGTACTGACCATTTTCACAATTTATTTTATCCGTTTCCGTGAACACTCCTTCAGACAAGGCCGCTGACGCGGTTACGATTTTAAAAACCGAGCCTGGTTCATACGTAAAACTGATCGCCCGATCCGTCCGGCTGGCTACGTCGCTTTGGGCATACGCGGAAAGGTCATAAGTCGGCCGGTTGGCTAATGCCAGAATTTCTCCGGTTCTCACATTCATCACAATAGCTGATCCGCCTTTGGCATTGTTTTTGCGATAACCTTCTTCCAAGGCTTTTTCAGCAATATATTGGATTGTCTCGTCGATGGTTAACTCAATGGAATTTCCATTTTTAGGCACTAAATATTCATCGTCAATCTGCAGTTCTCTCAAACGGGCATCCCGCAAAACATTCATCCAGCCCGCAGTCCCTTTCAACTCATTGTTAAATTGTAATTCCACCCCTTCCATCCCCTGGTTATCCACACTCGCAAAGCCAAGGATGTGAGACGCTAAATACGCGTTAGGATAAAACCGTTTCGATTCTTTTCGAAATCCGATGCCATGGATTTTAAGCGCTTTAATCTTTTCTGTTACATCCCAATCCATCTTCCGTTTTAACCATATAAAATAACGGCTCTTGGCTAAATGATCATCGATGTATTCTGTCGACTCACCCATCAAACCCGGAAGCTCTGCCCTGGCCCGGACTTTATCAGCTTCTTTCATCTGCCGGGTATTGGCGAAGACGGAATAAACAGTCGTATTGAATGCTAAGGGACGGAGATTTCGATCATAAACAGTGCCGCGGATAGGCTCCAAATCAACCATATGACGCTGTTGCCGGTCAGCCATTTCCGTAAGGTAAGATGAACTAAAAGCATAGAGGAGAATGAGGCGGATGGCAAAATAAATGAACAGGCTGATTAAGCCTAAGAAAATAACGCCAAACCTTATGACATATCTTTGATTATGCACGGTGAAACGATTCTTAAGCGAATAGAAAAGTTAGAGGTTAGATTAAAATTATTTCTTAATACCATTATTCAGCATACTTAAAAGTGAACCCGCCAGGTCTTTTTTTTCCGGGGCAGCAGGTTCCGCCGCGGTTGCCACTGGCACGCTGGAAACAGTAATCACATTGGCCTGATCAACAAATTTCATATCCGATTTATCAGCAAAAATTTTATCGCCGATATAATTGGCGGATTTTAAATGCAGAATCGCGTAACGCATGTTGCCGTTAGTTTCTGATAATTCTTTGATGCGCTGGTCTTGTCTCTCTTGAATATAAGCGTTGTCAATGATGCTCATCTGCATATGAATGTAGATTAACGCTAAAAACGTCAGAAATCCAACCCATTTGACGAATTTAAATAAATTCATTAATTTCTTTCTGCGGCGCGCAATTTCGCGCTGCGGGACCGCGGATTACCTTGGGCCTCTTCGTCGGAGGGGGTCAAAGGTTTCTTGGTCAAAATTTGTAAATGACCCGCTAAAGCTTCTTCTTTAAAAATATTTTTTACGATCCGGTCTTCCAAAGAATGAAAAGAAATCACCACGATCCGTCCACCGCGCTTCAACCTCGGAATCAACGCTCTTAAACCTATATTCAACACATCCAATTCCTGATTAACGGCAATACGAAAAGCTTGAAAAGTTCTGGTTGCTGGGTGAATCTTCTGCCATGCCCGGCCCGGCGGCATTGCTTTACTGACCACCCGGCGGAGATCTTCTGTCGTCGCAATCGGCGCAATTGCCCGGTGATAACAAATTGACTTCGCGATCCGTTTACTGAAACGGTCTTCGCCATATTCCCTGATAATGCGCTCCAACTCCGCCTCTGGCAAAGAATTCACCAATTCATAAGCGGAAACGGGCCCTTGGCTATTCATACGCATATCCAACGGCCCATCACCTTTTATGCTGAAGCCCCGAAGCGCTTCATCTAACTGATAACTGGAAACCCCCAAATCCAGCAGAGCCCCATCTATTGTCTGCTCCCCCCGAGCATTCAAAATCGCGTCAATATTTTTAAAATTATCATGAACAAAAACACAGCGGTCTTTATAATCCACTAACCGCTTTTGGGCTTGATCTAACGCCCCTAGATCCTGGTCGATAGCGATTAGACGGCCACTCCCCCCTAATGACTTTAAAATCATTTCGGCATGACCGCCTAATCCTAGCGTACCATCAACGTAAACTCCCCCCGGAGTTACAGATAAAAACTCGCAAACTTCTTTCGGCATGACTGATACATGTCCGAAGAGTGCCTCCCCCCGAGTCGAGTTTTTATCATTAATATCCAATAGCTTTATCCGATATGCGCGTCATTCGCATTTATAGATCGATCATACTTTCAGCAATTTGTTCAAACGACTCATTCGACGCAGCATAAAAAGTATCCCAGGTCTTACGATCCCAAATCTCAATGCGATTAGATACCCCAATCAACACTGTATCTTTATCAATCGCGGCATAATCTTTTAAATATTGCGGAACTATAAAACGCCCTTGTTTGTCAGGAATCGTATCTACGGCTCCGGAAAAAAACAAACGGTTAAACATACGCGTTTCTTTTTTCGTAAATGGCTTAGCCCGGAATTTTTGTTCCTGAATGCGCCATTCTTCTTCCGTAAACATAAAAACGCATTTATCCAGCCCGCGTGTAAGAAAGAACTTTTCAATGCCATGCTCAGTACAAGTTTCCCTGAACTTGGAGGGGAGGATGATGCGTCCTTTTTCATCTAAACTGTGTCGAAATTCACCGTAAAACATAGTTTTTGAAATCTCTTCCTTTAAACCACTTTACTCCACATCCCCCCACCACGTATTCAAATATACTCACCGAGCCCTCCCTTGTCAATAAAAAAATGTGGAGAAATTATATTTCCAAAAACGATTTTAAATTATTTAAGGGAGTGACACTGATGATCATTGGAAAAAAACC
>JADFYJ010000017.1 GCA_015233115.1 Candidatus Omnitrophota bacterium
AAACATACTTTCGCATAAAAAATCTGTTCTTATTCCTGATTTTGGAGCTGGCTGTCCCATGGCGGACATGATGACTGTGGAACAATTGCGGCAAATGAAAAAAGAACATCCAAAGGCAAAAGTGGTGTGTTATGTGAATTCTTCAGCAGAGGTTAAAGCGGAGTGTGATGTGTGTTGTACGTCGGCCAACGCGGTGGAAATTTTGCAAAAAATGTTCACTGAAAAAGACGAAATTCTTTTTGTGCCGGATAAATTTTTAGGTTCTTACGCGGCGAAAAAAGCGAAGCGCAACGTCATTGTTTGGAATGGCTATTGTCCGACGCATGCGAAAATGATGCCGGAAGAAATATTAAAATTAAAGAGCCTTCATCCGGATGCGAAAGTGATGGTTCATCCCGAATGTCCTGCTCCGGTTGTGAAATTAGCGGATGAAGTGTTGTCGACATCAGGGACGCTGCGCTACACGAACAAATCAGATGCCAAAGAATTTATCGTGGCAACGGAAAAGGGCATGCTCCATCCTTTGAAAAAAGAAAATCCGAATAAAAAATTCTACGCCGTCTCAGACTTGGCCATTTGCCCCAACATGAAGAAAATCACGCTGGAAAAAGTCCTTCATTCCTTAGAACACATGGAATACCAAATCGAACTGCCGCAGGAGACGATCAGCCGCGCCTGGGGAAGCATTAAAAGGATGCTGGAATACTAATATGGGTTGTTGAAAAACGCTTATCTACGGCGTTATTTCTTCATTCGCTTGTGCGGCGTACTTGCTACTGTACGCCTCCGCGCTCTTTCAGAAATGCCTTGTATCTAAGCATTTTTGAACAACCCATTTAATAATTTTATTGAAGTTCAAAATATTCCATCTGGATTTTTTACGGCTTAATTTACGACTAAAAGGCGGTTTGACTTTCCTGAATTTTTCTATATAATTAAATGATTATTTATATAAATATATAAAAACCACCGCGTCGGTGGCGAAAACCACCGACGCGGTGTTCCATGGGTAATTTTAGAAGGGAAGTTTATGGAACAAAATGATGAATTGCGTCAAGTCAGGTTGGAAAAATTAGCTAAATTAGCCGAGCATAAAATACCGGCTTATGCTTATAAATTTGAACCGGATCATACGGTTAAAGAAGCTTTAGATAATTTTCAGGAAGAAAAGGCTGTCGTGATCGCTGGACGTTTAATGGCGATTCGCAGTCATGGTAAAGTGGCGTTCGGAGATATTCAGGATCAGACGGGAAAGATGCAGCTTTTTATGAAAATTGAGCTGGTGGTGACCAATGGTCTGGAGATGATGAAGGTTTTGGATATCGGCGATATTGTGGGAATCAAAGGGACCTTATTTACGACCAAAACTGGGCAAAAAAGTGTGCGCGTCGGTGAGTTGACCATGTTAGCCAAATCCATGTTAACCTTGCCGGAAAAATGGCATGGGTTAAAAGATGTGGATGTCCGTTATAGACAGCGTTATTTGGATTTGATCGCTAATGAGGAAGTGAAAGAAGTTTTTATAAAGCGCAGTAAAATAACATCTTTCATTCGTAATTTTCTGGATTCACGCGGGTTTTTAGAAGTGGAAACGCCGATGCTGCAAACCAGACCTGGAGGAGCCAGAGGCAAGCCGTTTAAGAGCCATCACAATGCTTATGATTTGGAAGTTTATATGCGCATAGCACCGGAATTATTTTTGAAACGGTTACTGGTCGGCGGGCTGGAACGGGTTTATGAAATGAACCGTAATTTCCGTAATGAAGGCGTTTCGACCAAACATAATCCGGAATTTACCATGCTGGAAATTTATCAGGCGTACGGGAATTATGAAGATATGATGAACCTGACGGAAACCATGATCAGCCAATTGGCGTTGGAGATCACGGGATCATACAAAGTTAAATATCAGGACAAAGAAATTGATTTTACGACGCCGTGGGAACGCCGCTCTTTCGCGCAAGTGGTTAAAGAAAAATTTGATATTAACCCGGAAGATTCTGCCGATGTTATGCTCGAAAAAGTTAAGGCTAAAAAAGGCCATGTAAAAATTGAGAAACTGACTAAATCCGCGATCATGAATATAGCTGAGGAAGCACTAGGCGAAGACAAGATTATTAATCCGGTTTTTTTTATGGATTATTTTACATTTTTATGTCCGCTCGCGAAGAATTATCCGGATAATCCTTATGTATCTCAACGATTTGAATTTTTTGTGGCCGGTATGGAAGTGGGCAATGCGTATTCTGAGCTCAATGATCCTCAGGAACAAAAGGCCCGTTTTCTTGAAGATTTGGAAGATGATCTGGAAACCGGCAATCGCACGATTGATGAGGATTATGTAAACGCCTTAGAACACGGTATGCCTCCGGCCGGTGGACTCGGCATTGGGATTGACCGCTTGGTCATGCTGTTGACAGATTCTCCGTCGATTAGGGATGTTATATTATTTCCATTGATGAAACCCGTTTAAAAAAAGTGACCGAGTGACCGAGTAACCGAGTGACAGAGCAAAAGCGATTGATTGAAAAGCGAATATGCACCGGATAATATAGATTGAGAAATAAGTTTTTATAGCGATTGGCTCGGATAGCATTAGGATAGAAGATGAACGATATAATTACAAAAATAAGAGGCAATAGAAAAAAGATAACAAATATCAGAAATTTTACTTAAAGTTTTTGTTTATAGTTTTTTGCTTTTTCTCTGTTACTCGGTTACCCTGTTACTATTCAAAAGGAATTAAATGAAATACGAACAATGGATCAGTTATCGGTATTTGACCGCTTCAAAAACCAGATTTTTGAAGTTTTTGAATGTTATATCTATCGCGGGAGTGGCGATCGGTGTGGCTGCCTTGATTGTGGTTACAGCAGTGATGACGGGATTTGGTCATAATCTGCAGGAAAAAATTATTGGCACGACTCCGCATTTGATGGTTGAGAAAGAAACGGGTGTCAACGATTATGATAAGGTGGTCAGCAAAATTGAAGAAGTGGCAGGGGTACGCGCCGCTTCGCCGTATATTCAAGGCAATGTGTTTTTGGAACAATCAGGAAAAGCCATGGGTTTGGTTTTGCGGGGCGTAGTTCCTGAGACGGAAAAAAAGATCACCAAGGTTAAAGAATATTTAACAGAGGGAAAATGGGAAAATCTGCAAGACAACTCGATTTGCATTGGATCGGAATTAGCGGGATATTTTGGCTACCGGGTTGGAGATGAAATTACCGTCATTTCTCCCGGGTCAGGGATATCGGGACAGAGCTGGCGGTATAAATTAAAGATCGTCGGGATTTTTACAACCGGCATGGCAGATTTTGATATGAATTTAGCCTTGGTTAATATAACCACCGGCCAAAAGATTTTTGGCGCGGCGGCTAATTATGCTTCCGGTATCGGGGTTAAGACCAGTGATCCCAAACAAGCTGACAGAATTAAAAAAGCTATTTATGAAAAAATTGGGTATAGTTTTTTAGTGCGGACCTGGATTGATATGAACCGGAGTTTATTTGAAGCTTTGTTTCTCGAAAAATGGGGATTGTTTATTGTTTTGACGTTAATGGTTTTAGTCGCGTCGTTTAATATTATTAGTACTTTAGTTGTGACGGTGTCGAGTAAGATTCATGATATTGGGATCCTGCAATCGATCGGGTTATCTCAAGCATCTATCCGCCGGATATTTACAAAACAAGGATTGTGGATTGGGTTTTTAGGTACGTTCTGGGGACTGGTGAGCGGATTTGGCATTTGTTATTTTTTACGGCATTATATAAAAGTTCCGGCGCAGATTTATTCAATTGATCATGTTCCGGTTGAAGTTAAAATGACCGATGTGGCCGCGATTATTATAGCCGCGGTCATTATCAGTTTTATCGCGACGATTTATCCGGCAGCTAAAGCAGCTAAATTGCAGCCGGTGGAGGCATTAAGATATGAATAAAATTTTAGAAGCGATTAATATACATAAAGTTTACCGGACCGAAGCCGCGGATCTTCCGGTTTTAAAAGGTGTTGATCTTTCGATCAATCAAGGGGATTTCGTTTCTATTGTCGGTCCGTCGGGCGCAGGTAAATCAACTTTATTGCATATTTTAAGCGGGTTGGATGTTCCGACTAAAGGGCAGGTTATGTTTGACGGACAGGATCTTTATGCGTTAAAAGATAATGACCGGGCTAAGATCAGGAATTTGAAGATTGGATTTGTATTTCAGTTTTATCATTTGCTTCCGGAATTTACTGTTCTTGAAAATGTCGTTTTACCGGGCATGATTAAGGCGAATCAGGCTAAGACCAGAAATTTTGAAGAGCGAGGATATTCTCTGCTTACCCAGTTAGGTTTGAAAGATAGAGCTCAGCATCGGCCTTATCAATTATCGGGAGGTGAGCAGCAGCGGGTTGCTATTGCGCGGGCATTATTTAACGAACCAACTATTATTTTTTGTGATGAACCGACTGGAAATTTAGACTCTGAAAGCGGCCGGGGCATTAAAGATATGTTAAGGCAAATTAACAAAAAAAATGGTCAAACATTGGTCGTGGTGACCCATGATACCGATTTTGCCACGCTTGCGGGGCGAAAAATTTCAATGAAGGATGGAAAACTGATATGAAAATTTATTTGAACGGACAATTTGTGGATAGAGAAAAAGCGACAGTGTCTGTGTTTGATCACGGGCTTTTATATGGAGACGGCGCTTTTGAGGGGATTCGGTCTTATAATGGTCTAGTGTTTATGTTGGAAGAACACATTACCCGATTATACGAAACGTGTCATTCTATGATGATAATGTTGCCGCTCACTCCAAAACAAATGATGGCCGCGGTGGTGGATACATTAAAGAAAAATAAACTCAAGGACGCGTATATCCGCTTGGTGGTAACGCGTGGTGAAGGTGACTTAGGTTTAGATCCTAAAAAATGTTATGGAAAACCAAACATTATTATTATTGCCGGCAAAATTACTTTGTATCCGCCTGAATTATATGAAAAAGGGATGGCAATATGTACCGTGCCAACACCGCGCAATATGCCGGAAGCCATGAACCCTCGGTTGAAATCATTGAATTATTTGAATAATATTTTGGCTAAGATTGAAGCGGGCAATGCGGGTTTCAGCGAAGCCATTATGTTGGATCATATGGGCTTTGTCGCCGAGTGCACTGGGGATAATATTTTTATCATTAAAAATGGCATGTTATCCACACCGAGTCAAGGGTGCCTCAAAGGGATTACCCGTGACGTAGTATTGGCCTTGGCGCAAAAAAACAAAATTAAGACGGAAGAACGGTTTATCACCCGACATGAGGTGTTTACAGCTGAAGAATGTTTTTTGACCGGAACAGCGGCGGAAATCATTCCTGTGGTTAAAGTGGACGGACGGCTGGTGGGAAGCGGCGTGCCTGGCCCGATGACTAAAAAATTAATCAAGCTATTTCATGCGGCAACGGCGAAATTGGGAACAGCATATAAAATATAACTGAAAAGTTAATGTTGTTGGTTTTTGGTTGTTGGTTTTTAGTTGTTGAACGCTTCGCTTTTTCCAAAAACCAAAAACTATCAACCATCAACCAAGTTATTAATTTATTAATAGGATATTTACCATGCATTGTGAAAGTTGTGATAAAAATGAAGCAACAGTTCATTTAACTGAGATTGTAAATGGCGTAGTCCATGAATTTCATTTATGTGATAATTGTGCCAAGGTCAAGAGTTCCGAAGTGGAACAAAATTTTGGATTAGCAGATTTGTTGGCCGGATTATCCGCTGGGCCTAAAACACAGACTACCATCGCTACGATATGTAAAAATTGTGGTATCGCGTTTGAAGAATTCAGAAAAACAGGCCGTTTGGGCTGCAGTGAATGTTATCAGTCGTTTAAAATAGAATTAGCTTCACTATTGAAGCGCATCCATGGTTCAGCGCAACATTTCGGAAAGAAACCGGTTCTTTCCCAAGAGCAAGCGCTGGCCTCATCAGGTCAAAAAGAGTTGATGCAACTTAAGAATGAGTTGAAAGAAGCCATTGATCAAGAACAATTTGAAAAAGCCGCTCATTTGCGGGACAAAATAAAATCTTTAGAAAAAGGCGCATGATATGCAAATAAATGATTTCATTAATCACACCGGTGAATGGTTTAAGGGCAAAGGAGAGCATCCGGATATAGTCATGTCATCGCGCATCCGTTTGGCGAGGAATTTGTCATTACGGGCATTTCCCAGCCGCGCGGCAAAAAAAGAGTTAAGCGCGATTTTGGATTTGGTCAAAGAGACCATGGATAAGATCCCCTATTTTAAAAATACTTTGTTTTTAAAGGTCAATGAACTTGATAATGTGGATAAACAATTTTTGATCGAGCGGCATTTGATGAGTCATGATCACGCGGAAAATCCCGAAGGCAGGGGATTGGTGGTTTCGCCGGAAGAAGTATTGTCAGTGATGATTAATGAAGAGGATCATTTGCGTATTCAAGTCATGCAGTCAGGTTTAAATTTGGACGAAACCTGGAAAATTGCCAATTCGATCGATGATGAATTATCGAAATATTTGGAGTTCGCGTTTTCCTCGCAGTGGGGCTATCTGACCGCCTGTCCAACGAATACGGGGACTGCGATGCGCGGGTCTGTGATGGTGCATTTACCCGCGTTGGTGATGACAAAACAAATCAACAAAGTGTTGACCGCGGTGTCCAAGCTTAATTTTGCGGCGCGTGGTTTTTACGGTGAGGGTACCCAAGCCGCTGGGAATTTTTACCAGATTTCAAATCAGGTGTCACTCGGCCATAGTGAATTGGACGTGATCCAGAATATTAAGGGCTTGATTCTGCAGATTATTGAGCAGGAAGAGCAGGCTCGTCAAGCGCTTCTCGTGCAGAATAAAATTATGTTGGAGGATAAAATATTCCGTTCTTATGGGGTTTTAAGGAATGCTCATGTCATGTCGAGCCAGGAAACGATTGAGTTATTATCCATGCTCCGTCTAGGAATTGATTTGCATGTGGTGAAAGATGTAGACATTAAATCTGTCAACGAATTATTTATTATGATCCAGCCTGCGCATTTGCAGAAAATTGAAGGAAAAAAATTATCGTCGACCGAGCGGGACAAAAAACGTGCCGCTTTGATCCGTGAAAAATTAGGAGGGAGCTAGATATGTTTAACCGATTTACAGAACGAGCCAGAAAAGTCATTGTTTTTGCTAAAGAAGAAGCGAAACGTTTTAATCACGATTATATCGGGACGGAGCATTTACTGCTCGGTTTGATCCGCGAAGGAGAAGGCGTTGCTGCCGCGGTGCTCATGAAAATGGGATTGGATTTAGAGTCCATCCGCATTGAAGTTGAAAAATTTGTACAGCCTGGTCCGCCGACACAAGTGATCGGAGATATTCCGTTTACGCCACGATCTAAAAAGGCTTTGGAGCTCGCAGCTGAAGAAGCCCGCGCCTTAGGTCACAACTATATCGGGACGGAACATTTGTTACTCGGTTTGGTTAAAGAAGGGGAAGGCATGGCTTACCGGGTCCTTTTAAGTTTGGGATTGGACTTGGGAAAATTGCGGAATGAAATTATGGAATTATTAGGTTCCGGAATTCCGGGTTATGGACAGCCAGAACAACCGCAGGCTAAAGCTAACACAAAAACTCCGGCGATTGATGCATATGGCCGTAATTTGAATCAATTTGCTATTGACGGAAAATTAGATCCGGTCATTGGCCGCGCTGGAGAAATTGAACGTATTTTACAGATTTTAAGTCGTAGGACCAAGAACAATCCGGTTCTTTTAGGAGAGGCGGGAGTGGGTAAAACCGCCATTGTGGAAGGCTTGGCGCAGAGAATCGTTGAAGGCAATGTGCCGGAAATTTTAAGAGAAAAAACCATCGTGGTGTTGGATATCGCGCTCATGATCGCTGGCACAAAATACCGCGGTCAGTTTGAAGAGCGGATTAAGTCAGTTATGGATGAGATCAAGAGGTCAGGAAAAATTATTTTATTTGTCGATGAGCTCCATACTTTAGTCGGCGCTGGAGCCGCTGAAGGAGCTATTGATGCTGCTAATATTTTAAAACCAGCATTAGCCCGTGGAGAAATTCAATGCATCGGCGCAACGACGTTGGATGAATACCGCAAGTATATTGAAAAAGACGCGGCTTTAGAACGTCGTTTTCAAACCATTGTTGTGGAGCCGCCCTCGATTGATGAGACGATTTTGATTTTAAAAGGTTTGAGGGATAAGTATGAAGCGCATCATCGGGTCAAATTTTCTGATGAAGCTTTAGACGCGGCAGTCCGTTTATCTGAACGCTACATCTCCGGAAGGGCGTTGCCGGATAAGGCCGTGGATATTCTCGATGAAGCCGGTTCACGCGCCCGATTAAAAGCCATGGTTGCTCCGCCGGATGTGAAAGAGCTGGAAGTGGAAATTGAAAAATTCCGCAAGGAAAAAGAGTCCTATATTAAAAGTCAGAATTTTGAAAAAGCGGCACAGATGCGCGACCAGGAACGCGAAGTGCGGGAAAAATTGGAAAAAATCAAGCAGGATTGGGCTGAAGCCCGTGATAAAGTTACTCCGGTTTTGGGATACGAAGATATCGCGCTCGTGGTATCACAATGGACCAAAATTCCGTTAGTCCGTTTAGAGCAGGAAGAAAGTCAGAAACTTTTGAAAATGGAAGAAAAAATGCGCCAGCTGGTTATTGGCCAAGAAGAAGCGATCAGCGCCATGGCGCGCGCGATCCGTCGTTCCCGCGCAGGGATTAAAGATCCCCGCCGGCCGATTGGTTCATTTGTGTTTCTGGGGCCGACTGGAGTTGGAAAGACTTTGTTAGCCCAGGTTTTGGCTGAATTTATGTTCGGCAGTAAAGAAGCTTTGCTGCAGATCGATATGTCAGAGTATATGGATAAATTCAATGTGTCCCGTTTGATTGGGGCTCCGCCGGGTTATGTGGGTTATGAAGAAGGCGGACAATTAACTGAGAAAGTGCGTCGTAAACCGTATTCGGTGATTTTACTCGACGAAATCGAAAAAGCGCATCCGGATGTTTTTAATCTTTTATTACAAGTGTTTGAAGAAGGCCGGTTAACCGATAGTTTGGGACGGAAAGTGGATTTCCGCAACACGATTATTTTGATGACTTCGAACGTCGGAGCGGAAATGCTTAAGAAGCAAGGCTCGCTGGGTTTTGGAAAACAGAACGACGACGTGAATTATGACCATATGAAATCCCGGCTATTGGATGAAGTGAAAAAACATTTTAAACCCGAATTTCTTAACCGTATTGATGAGATCATTGTGTTTAAATCTTTAACGAGAGAAAATTTGGATAAAATTGTGCAATTAGAAATCAAAGGCGTGTTTGGACGGTTAAAAGATAAAAATATTGAATTAGACATCCCCGCGGATACCATTGAATTTTTGATCACCAAAGGCTTTGATCCTATCTATGGCGCCCGGCCTCTTAAAAGAACGCTGCAACGCTATTTGGAAGATCCGTTGTCTGAGTATATCATCTCAGGCCAGGTGAAAGACGGGCAAAAAATCAAAGCGGTCCTAAAAGGGGATACGGTTGTATTTGAATAGCAACAATAGGTTACAACGATGGACGAATGACGAGGATGAGTGATCCCTGAACCGCGTAGGGTTCAGAGCTATAAACCACGTGGGGTTTATGGGAAAAGCGAATAAACAGGATACAAGATATAGCTGAATGTTAAAACGCATATTGTTAGTAACTTTAGGAGTTATATTTTGTTCTCCGGCATGGGCTATGCCTTTGGCGAATTTTCAGGGTCATTTTGATCCGGTCAATGGAAACGTCAAAGGCATTTTGGACTTGGGAGAATATAAAAAATTTAATGTGGTTGTCAGTAAAGTCACTGACGGCATGTATCAGATGACATTGGGGATGGAGCATTTATCGCTTTTAGGCCGCGATGTCACCAGCACGGTTAAGGGATATATTGAACGGGTGGTCGATGCCTATGATGAAGTTGCTTATCAGGGGCGATTGAACAGCAGTTATTCACTCATCAGTTATCAGCCTATCCGTGAATTGGACTGCGCTTTTCAGATCCGGAAAAATGTGCTGAATATTCAATCATTGACGGTCAGCGGAATATCAGTGACCGGAACCGTCGGGTTAACCGGCACGTTTCCCGTCGAGCTGGAAATAAAGTTAAGCAATGTGGCGCTGGATAATTTTTTGAATTTCTGGATGCCGCAGACGCACTATGACGCCTCAGGAAATGTGAATGGCGTGATCAAGGTTTCAGGCGATGTGAAGAAAATATTTTTAAAAGGGGATCTGGCCTCTTCAACCGGTCATGTGGGACGGCAGAATTTTGGCGATATGAAACTCTCAGCCATGGGGTATTACCCAGTCGTGCAGATCACTAAATCGCAGTTAAGCACGACGGATGGTATGGTTTATTCGATATCCGGGTCATTGGATTTTAGTAAACAAAGTTCGATACCGATGCAGGTGAAAGCTTTGACACTGGCACCGGTGGTTTTTAATTCAGGGTCAGGAACAGAATGGACTTTGAAAAAAAGCCCTTCGGATCAGGGCTTAAGCGCTTGGAAATCTATCATTACGACGGACAATGGTAAGCGGAATTTAGATGAACATGATTCCGGGGTTGTAGGGATTGAGCAGCGACTCGAATTTTAGTAAAAGTAACCGAGTAACAGAGTAACAGAGTAACAGAGAAAAGGCGGTTGTTGAAAAAGCCAACGGATGGAGCAACAAAGAAAAAACAACTGATGGAGAAATGAGTGGGCGATGAAAAAAGGATTGAGTTATAAATAAAATTTTGCATTACATTTGAAAAAGGCTATTAAATAAAAAGTAAAATAATTGATTTCAATAAGTGTTTTTTAGATTTTTGAAATTTATTTATCGGTTTTATTTTCTGTGTTGTTTATCCATTTTTTGTTATTCGTTTTTTG
Source organism: Candidatus Omnitrophota bacterium (assembly GCA_015233115.1). Classification (GTDB taxonomy): domain Bacteria; phylum Omnitrophota; class Gorgyraeia; order Zapsychrales; family Zapsychraceae; genus JADFYE01. The sequence continues at coordinate 10,944 of JADFYJ010000017.1, forward strand.
TTTTACTGCTTTGGTTTTTATTGCTTTTACTCGGTTACTCTGTTACTCGGTTACTCTGTTACTTATAAGGATATGGCATGGCTAAAGATAAAAGTATGTTTGTCTGTCAGGAATGCGGGTCGCAGTCGCCGCGCTGGGTGGGGAAATGCCCGGGGTGTGACGCGTGGAATACTTTGGTGGAGGAGAAAACGCGGCATGTTGAGAAAAAACACGCGCATTTAATTTCAGATTCCAAGCCGGTGGTGTTGAGTCAAGTTTCCACGAAAGATGAAGAACGGTATGTGACGGGCATTAAAGAATTTGATAATGTGATGGGTTCGGGCATTGTGCGGGGATCTGTCACTTTAATCGGCGGTGATCCTGGGATCGGTAAATCAACGTTAGCCTTGCAAGTGAGCTGCGCGCTCAGTCAAAAAGGCAACCGGGTTTTATATGTGAGCGGTGAGGAATCAATCCGCCAAACCAGTTTGCGGGCAGAACGATTAATTCAAAAACCGACTGACAGTATGTATTTGGTCAGTCAGGTTGATTTGGCGGTTATTTTAGAGCATATTGAACAATTCTCGCCGGACGCGGTGGTGATTGATTCTATTCAAGTGGTTTATACGTCGGATATTCTTTCATCGCCGGGAAGCGTTTCCCAAGTGCGGGAGTGCGCGGCGATTTTAACGCATTTGGCTAAAGCTAAAGGCATCGCGTTATTTTTGATCGGGCATGTCACTAAAGAAGGCGCGATCGCGGGCCCCCGGGTTTTAGAGCATATTGTTGATACAGTTTTATATTTTGAAGGCGAACGTTATTCATCTTACCGGATTTTGCGCGGGACCAAGAATCGATTTGGGTCGACGAATGAAATTGGTGTTTTCGAAATGACGGGACTGGGGCTTAAAGAAGTGGATAATCCGTCAGAAATATTTTTATCCGAGCGGCCGGTGAATTCGTCAGGATCGGTGGTCGTGCCGATTGTGGAAGGGACCAGGCCGTTTCTGGTTGAGATCCAGGGGCTGGTCAGCCGGAGCGCGTTTGGCATGGTGCGACAAAAGGCGCAAGGGTTTGATGCCAATCGTTTAGCGCTTTTAATTGCGGTGTTGGAAAAACGTATGGGCTTAAGTTTGCAGGATAAAGATGTGTTTGTTAATGTCGTCGGAGGAGTGAAACTGATTGATCCTGCCGCGGATTTGGCGGTGGTGGTGACTGTCGCGTCAGCGTTATTGGATAAACCTGTTCCGTCGGATGTGGTGTTTATCGGTGAAGTGGGTTTAGCGGCTGAAGTGCGCAGTGTCAGCCAGATTTCTGCGCGGCTTAAAGAAGCGGAAAAATTGGGTTTTAAGCGTTGCGTGATGCCTAAAAATAATTTAAAAGCAGGGTCAGATATAAAAACAAATTTAAAAATCGTCGCAGTCGAGAATGTGAGACAAGCGCTGGAAGTTTTGGGTAAATAGTATGTGGTATGTGGCATGTCGTATGTAGCAAACGATTGGCTGTATAAGCAAAGGGTAAATTAACAAAATGATTTTTTAGAAATTTCAGAGTGTTTTATTTAAAAATTATTAGGAGTTTTTTTCAATGACTACATACGACATGCTACGCACTACATGCTCAAAAGGAGTTAATTTATGACGTTGTTATTTATTCGCTTTTTCTTTTTTATATTGACGGGAACGACCGGGTATTATATCGGGACCATGGTGGAAACGCCGGTTTTGGGTTTGGAGATAGGATTGCTCAGTGCTTTGGCGCTTATTTTTCTGGAACAGCGGATGCACAATGTGTCCGTGCGTGGATTGTCGAGTATGGTTTTTGGTTTATTGCTGGGCTTGTTCATGGCCAAATTAGTGGGAAACATTTTGTCGTTACTGCCTTTAGGTGATTTTATTCATTCGGTGGCCGTCATAGTGCTTAATTTGGTTTTTTCATATTTAGGCGTGGTGATGGCTTTGCGTGGAAAAGATGAATTTAATGTCATTATTCCTTATGTGCGTTTCCGGAGACAAGATGTGCACAGTAAAATTATTTTGATAGATACCAGCGCGGTTATAGATGGGCGGGTGGGCGATATTTATAAAAGTAATTTTTTGCCGGGTCGTTTGGTGGTGCCTAAATTTGTTTTACAGGAATTGCAAACTCTGGCTGATTCCGCGGATGATATTAAGCGTCAACGGGGTCGCCGGGGGTTGGATATTTTAAAAGAATCACAAAAAGATAACCGGATTGACCTTAGGATTCATGAGGAAGAAGTATCAGATGACCGGGGAGTTGACGCGAAACTCATTAAGTTAGCTAAATTTTTGGATGCGACCATCTGCACAGTTGATTTTAATCTAGAAAAAATGGCGTCTTTACAGGGCATTCAAGTTTTGAATTTGAACGCTTTGGCGGAGGCGGTGCGTTGTGTGATTTATCCGGGAGAGTTATTAGAGGTGACTTTAGTTAAAGAAGGGAAAGAGCCGAACCAGGCTATTGGGTATATGCAGGATGGGACAATGGTGGTCGTTGGCGATGCTCGGTCGAAGATGGGGCAGAGGGTGAATATTGTGGTGACTTCGGTGTTGCAGACACAGTCAGGAAAAATGATATTCGGCAGTATTGCGTAGTAAGCGCACGGTTTATGATTGCGCATCAACGCTGTAACCTGTCTTCGCTCAAACAGCAGCTCCGAAGCGGAGCTGAACTCGCTCGGGACAGGTCACAGCGTTGCTGCTTAATCGTAGATAGCGTGCGAGTTAAAAAAAGAGAGATTATTGGATGAAAATTCAAGTCATTATTCCGACAGCTGGGTTGGGGAAGAGGTTTAATAGTGATACGCCTAAGACTTTGCTGGAGCTAAAGGGGAGATTGGTTTTTTTGCGGAGCTGTGAAGTGTTTGAGGATATGGTTGAGGTGGAGAGTATTATTTTGGTGGTGCATGAGGATTATATTTCTGAATATACGGATGCGGTGAAGCAAAGCGGGTTTAAGAAAATTAAGAAGATTGTGTCCGGCGGATCTACGCGGACTGGGTCAGTCCGTAATGGACTTAAAGAGTTGGATGAGGATACGGAAGTGGTCGTTATACACGACGGGGCTCGTCCGTTGTTAGATAAGCAAATAGCCCAAAAGGCTATTGCTATGATGGCGAAAACTGACGCGTTGGTCGTTGCGGTCAGGGTTAAGCCTACGATTAAAGAAGTTGATCCACAAACTTTAAAGGTCAAGCGGACTTTGGACCGGAGATTATTATGGGACATTCAAACTCCGCAGGTTTTTAAAAAAGATCTTATTGTTACGGCGTATCAATCTGACTCTGGGGACATGACCGATGACGCGTCTATGGTCGAAAAAATGGGCAAAGAAGTTATAATCTGTGAAGGCAGTTATCGCAATATAAAAATTACCACGCCGGAAGATATGTCATTAGCAACAATATTATTAGGATTAGACCATGGTTAAACAAAAAGTCGGTATTGGGTATGACATTCACCGTTTTGTGCCGGGACGAAAACTGGTTTTAGGCGGGGTTGAAATTCCTTATGAGCAGGGATTAGACGGCCATTCTGACGCGGATGTGTTACTGCACGCGGTGTGTGACGCGATTTTAGGCGCACTGGGCAAGGGGGATATTGGTGAACACTTTCCCAATACGGACCCGGCTTACAAAGATATATCGAGTATGGTTTTATTAGGAAAAGTTAAACAACTTTTGGATGAAGAAAATTTTCAGGTTGTGAATTTGGACTGTGTGGTGCAGGCGGAAGCGCCTAAAATTAAAGATTTTAAGCCCCAGATGAAATTTCATCTGGCGTATCAATTAGTTGTCGACGAAGATTGTATTAACATCAAAGCCACGACGCAAGAAGGATTAGGCGCGATTGGACAGAAGCAAGGCATTGCGGCGTACGCAGTCGTTTTAATTGAAAGTAACAAAGTAACATAGTACGCAGCGATAAAGCGCGCGGTAGGACGGTTTGCATTTAAACCAAATCCTTCGCTCAAACAACCTTGGCGAAGCGCCAAGGAAACTCGCTCGGGGATTCGGTTTTAACGCCAACCTTTAGTTTGGGCACGCGGTTAAAAAATATATTTGAAAATGTCAGGTTGTTATTTTTTTTGTTTAGTTTTTCTCTGTTACTCGGTTACTTGGTTACTTGGTTACTCTGTCACTTTAAAAAAGGATAAGATATGATTTGGATCAAACCTTTGGTAGTGTTGCTGCTGATTTTCTTCGGATTCATTCTTTTTATTGCTTTGTTTTTTAAGGATGAATTAAAGGCGACGAGGGAAAAGGATCCGGCCGCTCAAGGTTATTTGCAAATTATTTTAATGTATTCCGGATTGCACGCGCTGATTGCTTACCGGATCAGTCATAAACTGTGGAATATGAAAATGTTTTTTTTGGCGCGGTGGGTTTCACAGATCGCGCGGTTTTTTACCGGTATTGAGATCCATCCTGGTGCAGTGATCGGGAAAGGCCTTTTTATCGACCATGGCATGGGCGTGGTGATCGGGGAAACATCGGTGCTGGGCGATAATGTGACCTTGTATCAGGGAGTCACTTTAGGCGGCACAGGAAAAGAAACTGGCAAACGCCATCCTACGCTGGGAGATAATATTGTAGTGGGCGCGGGCGCGAAAATTTTAGGCAGTATTGATATTGGTTCAAATTCATATATCGGCGCGAACGCCGTAGTGATTCATCCGGTTCCGGTCAACTCAACGGTTGTTGGGGTGCCAGGACACATTACCAAGCAGGACGGAAAAAAGCTGGACATTATTTTGGCGCATAGCCGCATCGGAGATCCCATTATGCAGGATATCGATGATTTGAGCGCGCGGATCGAAGCATTGGAAAAAAAACTTAATAGATAAATTTTAATGGTTAATGGTTCGTGGTTTTTAGTTTTTGGTTAACAGCAAAAACAAAACTTGGGAACTCAACAACCAAAAACCATCAACCAAAAATCGTCAACTTATTTAACTATGGCTATTCGAATTTATAACTCCCTGACTAAACAAAAAGAAGATTTTGTACCTATAAATGGTAAGACCGTTAATATGTATTCCTGCGGCGTTACTGTTTATGATAAATGCCATATCGGCCATGCCCGTAGCTTATATATTTTTGATGTCATCAAACGCTATTTGGAATACCGTGGGTTCCAAGTTAATTTTGTCCGAAATATTACAGATGTTGACGATAAAATTATTGCTAAAGCTAATCAACTGAAAAAAACTTTTGAAGATGTGGTGGCAGAGAACATCGCTTTTTATGAACAGGATCTGAAAACATTAGGAATCGCGCGGGCCAATAAAGCCGAACCCCGGGCTACGGAAAATATTGACGGCATGATCAGCCACATCCAACAGCTGATAGCCAAGGGCGCGGCATATGAAAAAAATGGTGATGTGTATTTCAGCGTCCGCTCATTTAAAGATTACGGCAAGTTATCCGGCCAAAGCGTAGATAAAATGCTGGAAGCGGTGCGGATTGATGTTGATGATAAAAAAAATGACCCTCTGGATTTCGCGCTTTGGAAAAAATCTAAACCTGGCGAGCCATTTTGGACGTCTCCCTGGGGTGATGGCCGGCCGGGCTGGCACATTGAATGCTCGGTGATGAGTTTGCGGCATCTTAATTGCACAACTTTGGATATTCACGCGGGAGGCCGCGATTTGATCTTTCCGCATCATGAAAATGAAATTGCTCAGGCCGAAGCGCTGACTGGAAAGCCTTTCGCGAAATACTGGATTCATCATGGGTTACTCACGATTAACGGCGAGAAAATGGCTAAATCATTGGGTAATTTTATTACAGTGGAAGACGCGGTTAAAAAATTCGCGGTCGATGATTTAAAATGGTTTTTTCTGGCCTCCCATTATGCCAGCGCCATTGATTTTCGGGATGAAAAAATTACTGAAGCTCACAAAGCATTGGAACGGATTAAAATCTTTTTATCAGAAGCTAAGAATTTTTCACAAGCTGGCATAAAACCATGCGTGGTTTGTCCGGAGCATATTGAAAAACAAAAAATTGCTTTAATCGCGGCGATGGACGATGATTTCAATACCGCGCACGCGATCGGCATTTTATTTGAGTTATTGACCGAGGTTTATAAACAAAACGGAAAAGAAATTTATTCTTCCCTGGTTGTCTGTATAGGACAATTTGTAAAAGATTTTGTTCAAAATGTTTTAGGCCTCGCTTTAGTTGAGTCTTCGGGAAAAATGGCTGAAGAAGAAATCGCGCGATGTTTGGCAGAGCGGCAACAGGCGCGTTTGGATAAAAATTTTAAAAAGTCTGACGAAATCCGGGATTTATTGAAAAATAAAGGCGTCATTGTAGAGGATGGCAAAGACGGACAGCGATGGAGATGGTCATGAAAAAAGGTTTGTTTATAACATTTGAAGGATCCGAAGGTTCGGGGAAAAGTACTCAAATCGAATTTTTGCGTCAATATTTGGTAAAAAGGCGGAAGAAGGTTATGTTGCTGCGTGAACCAGGCGGCGTTGCCATCAGCGAAAAAATCAGAGCGATCCTGTTGGATGTGTGCAATAAAAAAATGGGTAGCGAGTGTGAAACTCTGTTATATTTGGCAGCACGAGCCCAGTTGGTATATGAAGTAATAGCCCCGGCATTGACAAAAGGTTATATAATTTTGTGCGACCGGTTTATGGATTCGACTGTCGCGTATCAAGGTTATGGCAACGGCGTAGATATTGAACAAATTTACGAGATCGGAAATTTCGCGACCGGAGGCGTAAGCCCGGATTTGACTTTTATTTTTGATCTGGACGCGGAAAAAGGTTTGGCCCGGATTAAACGGCAGAAAGACCGGATTGAACAGCGTAAAATGGACTATCATAAACGGGTCCGTTTAGGCTATCTGGCCATTGCCAAAAAAGAACCGCAAAGAGTAAAAATGCTCGACGCCACCCGAACTAAGGAAAATTTACAACAGGAAATACAGAGAATAATAAAAATGGTATTTGGTATGTAGTATGTCGTATGTGGCAAACGACTGTAGTAGTGATTCGTGAAAAGCCTTATAAAAAACTCATTGACGAGAAATTAGATGGCAGAAAAGAAATTGTCTTTTTGTCATTCCCGCGAAAGCGGGAATCTATATAAAATTTATTTTTTTACTACATACCACATACGACATACTACATACGATTAATATATTTTATGTTACCTATTCTTGTCCAATATAACGAAGAAGTTTTAAAACGGTTCGCGATGCTGAATCGGACGGGGCGGTTGGCGCATGCGTATTTATTTGTCGGGCCGCGGTATGTGGGGAAAAAGAAAACAGCTTTGGCAATCGCGAAATTATTGAATTGTGAAAAGAACACGGATGGACAAAAAGATGTTTTTTGTGATGAATGCCCGTCGTGCATTAAGATGCAGGTTATGGGGCATCCGGATGTGGCCTTGATAGCCCCGGAGACTGAAGGCGCGAGTATTAAGATTGAGCAGGTCCGGAGTATTTTGGAAAAAGTCAAAATGCGCGCGTTCGGGACAGGCAAAAAAGTGTTGATTATCGGCGAAGCCCAGCATTTATTGACAGCAGGCGCGAATATTCTTTTAAAAACATTGGAAGAGCCGTCTCCGGATACAATATTGATTTTGACAGCAACGGCTATGGAAAATATATTGCCGACTATCCGTTCCCGCTGTCATATGGTGCGTTTTTCGCCGTTTTCAAAAGCAGCGCTGGAAAATCAATTGACACAGCATTACGATGAAAGTAAATTGGCTTCTCATTTTTTGGCGTTTTCCGCGGAAGGGTGTTTAGGCAAAGCGCTTCAACTGCGGGACAGCCAATCTTTCGAAAAAAAGAACCAGGCCATCAATCGGTTTGTATTATCTGATGATGAGGCGTATATTAAGAATGTGCTAGAAGAAGATGAGGACGTGAAGTTTCTTTTAGAGATTCTGGAAGGCTGGGTCCGTGACGCGATCTTGGTTAAGTCGGGAATTTCCGATACGCGGATTATCAATTTTGACCGGATGAATGATCTGGCCCGTTTCGCGCAAAAATTGGCATTTAAAGATTTGACTGATCTTTACAGCCAGGTCGTGAAAGCGCAGAAAATGCTTTCCGAAAATTTTAATATTAAAGTCGCATTGGCAACGATTAAATTAATGATGTAATCCCGCATAAGGAGATTTATGGCAAATGTCGTTAAAGCACAACTCGGAGAATACCGTTCGATCGAGTTTTTTGAGATTGGAGATTTAGAATTCAAGCGCGGAGATTACGCGATTCTGGAAGTTGACCGTTCATACGAGTTTGGCCGGTTGGTTTCTACGACGAAAATTCCTGCCGATGATAAAGCAGCTGCGCCCGCAGGAAAAGTGGTGCGGTTAGCCACTTTAGGGGATTTAAAACAAATAGAGAATAACCGGATGAAAGCCAAAGACGCGATGCGTTCTTGTTTAAGTAAGATCAGCGAGCGGCAATTGGATATGCAGATGGTTAAATCCGAATACACGTTTGATAGCAGTAAAATTATATTTTATTTTACGTCAGAAGGCCGCGTTGATTTCCGTAATTTAGTCAAAGACTTGGCCCGGGTATTTCGTGTACGTATCGAACTGAAACAAATCGGCGTACGGGATCGTTCTAAAATTATTAAAGGGCATGGTTTATGCGGGCGCGATTTATGTTGTGGTTCATACATGCATGATTTTCATCCATTGTCGATTAAAATGGCGAAAGAACAGAATTTGCCGCTTAATCCGTCGAGAATATCCGGCGTGTGTGGGCGGATTAAATGCTGTATGTCTTATGAATATCTGGTGTACAAAGAATTGGCCCGGACTTTACCGCGAATAGGCGACAAAGTGGATCTTCCTGAGGGCAAAGGCCGCATTATTGACATCAATGTTTTAAAACGCTGTGCCAGTATTGATTTGGGCGAAGGGTATGTGATCCGGAAAGTTTTTGATACAAAAGACGCGGTTAAAAAAACAGAAACAGGAAAAAAGGACGATGACAACGAAGTTTTATCTGACGACTCCGATTTATTACGTGAATGATAGGCCGCACATTGGCCATGCGTACACGACGATATTAGCTGATGTATTAGCCCGCTTTCATCGCCAGGCAGGCGATGAGGTGTTTTTTTTAACGGGTTTGGATGAGCACGGACAAAAAGTTTTGCAAGCCTCCCAGGCTCGCGGCTTAACGCCTCAACAGCATTGCGATGACTTGGCTCCGCGGTTTTCGCAATTATGGGAAAAGCTGGGAATTTCTAATGACGATTTTATCCGCACGACCCAAGACCGTCATAAAAAAGTGGTGCAAGCTGTCCTGCGAAAAGTTTATGAAAAAGGCGATATTTATCAGAGTGAATATGAAGGCTGGTATTCTGTCGCGGAAGAGCGTTTTATAACGGAAACAGAAAAGGAGTCCGGTGAGTTTCGCGACGTAAAAATGCTCAAAGAACGCAATTGGTTTTTCCGCATGAGTCAGTATCAACAAAAACTGATAGACCACATCAATGCGCATCCTCAGTTTATTCAACCAGAACACCGCAAAAATGAAATTTTAGGTTTTCTCCGTCAACCCTTGACCGATTTGTGTATATCTCGCCCTAAATCAAGAATGGGCTGGGGCATTGAACTGCCGTTTGATACAGAATACGTGACTTATGTCTGGTTTGACGCGCTTTTGAATTATTTGACCGGTGTGGGTTATTTGACAGAGGATGATAAATTTAAAAAATGGTGGCCAGCGTCATTGCATTTGCTGGGCAAAGATATTTTGACCACGCATTCTGTGTATTGGACGACTATGTTATTTTCATTAGACTTGCCGCTTCCGGAGACTATTTTCGCGCACGGGTGGTGGATGCTGGGCGAATCCAAGATGAGCAAATCCGTCGGGAATGTGGTTAATCCTTTAGACCTGGTTGATCAGTTTGGGGTTGATCCGGTCAGATATTATTTGATGCGGGAAATGATCCCAGGGCAGGACGCGCATTTTACTATGGAATCGTTTGTTAAGCGGTTTAATAGTGATCTGGCTAATGATTTTGGCAATCTGTTAAACCGTGTCAGCGGACTTATTCCAAAATATTTTAATGCTATTGTGCCTGAACCCGGCGCCTTAACACCGGAAGATCAGCATATCCAAACGATTGCCGAGAATTTACAGAATAAAGTGCCGGGTTTGATTAAAGAACTTAAGGTGAGTGAGGCGATTGAAGAGATTTTACAATTAATCCGCGCCGTCAATAAATACATGGAACAGCAGGCTCCCTGGAAATTGGCTAAAGAAAATTTACCGGCAGCCGGACGGGTTTTGTATGTTGCCTCCGAGGCATTGCGGATCAGCGCTTTACACTTATCGCCAGTTATGCCCGCGAAAACCGATACAGTTTTAAATGTGTTAGGAGCCAAAGGCAGTTCACCCCAATGGGGCGGATTAAAACCCGGCACAAAATTAGGCGAACACGGAGCATTGTTTCCGAGAATAGAAAAATAGGTCACAAGGACACAAAGTCACAAGGTCACAAAGGGAAAGTTTTATAAAAACAACGAAATAAAACGTGCATATTTGATTATATTAATAAATTGTTTGATATTCTTAAGTTTTAAATTTTTTTGTTTTATTTTTATTTATGGCTTTTTGCTTTTTTTATCTTTATTGGCCTTTGTGACCTTGTGTCCTTGTGACATTGTGACCTTTTAAAAAAGGATAGAACTTTATGTCAATTTCGACCATTGTTTGGAAAAAAGATCACGTGCGGTTAATTGATCAGACTAAATTACCCCATGAATTAGTTTATTTGGATTGTTATGATGTAGAACCATTGTGTGACGCGATTAAGCGGTTGAGTGTGCGCGGCGCTCCGGCTTTGGGGGTGGCGGCTGGGTTTGGCGTTCTTTTGGGGATTAAAGATTTCACCGGACACGATCGGCATTTGTTTAACGCGCACATTGAGCAGGTTTGCGCGCAAATCGGCGCTTCTCGTCCGACTGCGGTTAATTTATTTTATGCCTTAGACCGGATGCAGATGGTGGTGGAGAAGCATCCTCACGAGGACGTTCCTGCCGTGTGCCGTTTACTGGAAAAAGAAGCTATGGCCATGTTTAAAGAAGATCAGCAAGTGTGCCGGCAAATGGGAAATTTCGGCGCAAAGTTAATTCGTAAGGGCGGGACGTATATTACAGTTTGTAACGCGGGCGCATTAGCGACTTCAGATTACGGGACAGCTTTAGGGGTTTTTTATAGCGCGCAAGCGGAAGGCAAAGATTTTAAAGTGTTTTCCTTAGAGACCCGTCCTTTGTTGCAGGGAGCGCGGTTGACGGTTTGGGAATTAATGCAAAGTAAGATTGATGTCACCTTGATCTGTGACAATATGGCCGCTTCGGTCATGAAAAATCAAAAGATCGACGGGATTTTTGCCGGAGCTGACCGGATTGCATCTAACGGTGACGCGGCGAATAAAATCGGAACTTACATGTTAGCTGTTTTGGCGAAATATCACAAAGTGCCGTTTTATATTGTGGCGCCGGAATCGACATTTGATTTAAGCATCAAGAGCGGTGAACAGATTCCCATAGAACAACGCGGGGCGGATGAAGTCCGCTCGTTTGGGGGGTGCAAAACAGCGCCGGATAAAGTCAAAGTGTTTAACCCGGCTTTTGATGTAACAGACCATGGTCTGATCAAAGGGATTGTGACGGAAAAAGGCATTATCACCCCTCCGTTTAAAACCAACATCAAACGGGCATTTCTCAATGGTTAAATTAACGTATTTAGGTGAGTTTGGTTTGATTGAGCGTTTAAGCCGGTTATGTCCCTGTTCGAACGCGGTTATCAAAGGAATCGGCGACGACACAGCTGTGCTGCGCAGTCCAGTCAAGAAACAGCTTCTTTTAACGACGGACATGTTAGTTGAAAATGTGCACTTTACCCGCAAAACCAAAGGTTTCCTGATCGGCAGAAAAGCCCTGGCGTGCAATATTAGTGATATCGCCGCGATGGGAGGGATTCCCAAATCAGCTGTAGTATCTTTGGGAATTTCCGGACGGGAAGACAGCCGTTTTGTGGATGAAGTTTACCGGGGAATTGGAGCTTTAGCCAAAGAATTTAAAGTTGACATCGTCGGAGGAGATACAGTCAAGACGCATCAATTGATTATCAATATCGCTTTGACAGGAGAAGCGTCGATGCGGGATATTGTTTACCGCAGCGGTGCGAAAGTCGGCGATAAAATTTTCGTCACTGGAGAATTAGGAAATTCTTTGAAATCCGGGCACCACCTGACTTTTACACCGCGTTTGGCAGAATCACAATTTTTGGTAAAAAAATATCCCCCCCACAGCATGATTGATATTTCTGACGGATTGATCGCGGATTTAGGCCATATTTTAAAACAAAGCAAAGTCGGCGCGTGTCTTTATGAAGATCAAATCCCTCTGCGCAAAGGCGCCCGGGTCGCGGACGCGTTTAAAGACGGAGAAGATTTCGAACTCTTATTCACTCTTCCGCCGGATAAAGCGTCATTATTGCGAAGGCAAAAAAAATTCAACATGACCGAGATCGGCGAAATTGTTCCTGCCGCTCAGGGATATTTTTTGATGGACGACAACGGCCGCAAAGAATCACTTAATACTTCGACAGGATACCAGCATTTTTAAAAAAACGTGACAATGTAACAGTGTGACAATGTGACAGTGAAAAATAATGGGTGCACGATAAATATATGTCATTCCCGCGAAAGCGGGAATCCAGAAAAATCAGTTTTATTATTAATGGATCCCCGATTAAAGCACTCGGGGATGACAGCTATCTTTCTATGGCCTATAGCCTATTTCCTCATATAAAATGTCAAATATATTAAGACAACACAATTTGATTACTCACAGTCCTGACGAAACTATCGTTTTGGGCGCGAAATTAGCAAAAGAATTAAAGCCAGGGTCAATCATATGTTTGTTTGGTGATTTGGGCGCGGGAAAAACCACACTGGTAAAAGGCTTTGCTAAAGGTTTACGTTTAAAAGCTGATGATGTTCACAGTCCTACGTTTACCTTGCTCAATATTTATGAAGGAAAAGGCCGCCGGACACTTTATCATTTCGATCTTTACCGTTTGGCTGAATCATCTGAAATCGAATTGCTGGGCTATGAAGAATTTTTATACGGCCAAGGCCTCAGCGTCATAGAATGGCCCGAACGTTTAGGCCAATTAATGCCCAAAGAATACATAAGAATAGAATTATCGCACCGCGCAGAATTCGAGCGGGGCATTAGTATAAAGGAAGTTAAATAATATAAGGATATTTGTTGTTTGTACTCGCTACGGGAATACGGCCGTGCTCAAACAGGCCTGGCGGCGAACTGCGCGCGGCCATATTCCCTCCGTTCATACAAACAACGTATAATTTTATGAAATTATTATCATTCGACACTTCATCTAAAATATTTTCCCTCGCTTTAAGTGATAACGGGAAAATTGTGCGTTACCGCAATTTGGAATTGGGAAAACAGCTTTCTTCGGATATTACGAAATATATCCGGGATATTTTAAAATCGGTTGATTGGACTCTGAATGATCTGGACGGCTTTGCGGTTGGGGTTGGCCCGGGATCATTCACGAGTTTACGGGTGGGCTTAGCCACTGTTAAAGCTTTGGCTTTGGCTTTGGATAAACCGATTGTTGGCATATGCAGTTTGGATTTGATCGCTATGAACGCTTCGCGCGATTTTCAACATGTTTGCGTGATCAACGATGCCCGCCGGGATTTGGTGTATGCCGCGTTTTACGATTTGACTTCGGAGGGAAATTTCCGACGGGGTGGCGACTATTTATTGACTGATCTCAGGACGGTTATTACAAAAATTAAAAAAAAGTTTGCCATTTTGGGCGATGCTGTAACAATGATTGAAGAGGCTGACCGCGTCCGATTGCTTAAACTAGGTTGTGAGATCTCGGAAGATGAACGCCGGTGGTATCCCAAAGCGCAAAATTTGTCAAAAGCGGTTGAGGAACGGTTTCAAAACAAAAAATTTGATGATCCCAATAAATTAGTGCCAATGTATTTACACGCGGACGACTGTCAGATAAATAGAGGTAATAGGTAAAAAATAAAATAAATAATATGTTTTTCCTATGGCCTATAGCCTTTGCAAGTAAGTGCCTTTACAAGCAAGTGCCTTTAAAAGTTAAGTGCCTATTATGCAAAATTATAAAATAAAAGATGTTTCGCCGGTCACGTGGGTGGAAGTCGATTTAGGGGCTTTGCGGCATAATGTGACGCAGATCCAGGAATTGGCGGCTGGTAATCCTTTTTTTCTTCCGTTTAGGCCGGACACGGCCAACAAAACTTTTGACGCGACTCAAGTATTAGCTGTCATAAAAGCAGACGCTTATGGCCATGGCATGGACAAGGTCGGCCCGGAATTGGACCGGATGGGGGTGGGTTTTTTCGGTGTTTCCGACGTGCCGGAAGGAATCAGACTGCGTAATTTGGGAATCAAAAAACCGGTTCTTTTATTCGAAAGCACTTTGCCGGATTACGCGAAACAAATGGCGGAGTATGATTTAATGCCCGCGGTTTGCACTATGGATTTGGCAGAAGCGCTTAATGAGTGCGGTCAGAAAAAAAAGAAACGCGTGGATATCCACGTGGTGCTCGACACGGGTATGGGACGGCTGGGGGTGTGGTATAAAGAAGCGTATCCTTTTATTGAAAAGTTAATGAATATGCGGTATCTGCGGGTGATGGGGATTATGACCCATTTTCCAGCGGCAGATTCCGACCGCGCATTCACTAAACAACAAATCCGTATTGTCTATAATCTGGTTAAACGCCTGGATCAGGGAGGCTTGATCATTCCTTATATTCACGCGGCCAACAGTATGGGCTTAGCCTCGTATGAAACTCACGTTTTGAATTTGGCCCGTCCAGGTTTAATGCTTTATGGCCTTTATCCGCATCCGAGTTTACAGAAAAAAATATCATTGCGGCCGGTCATGAGCGTTAAATCGAAAGTATTGTTTTTGAAAGACGTTGGAAAAGGCCGGAGCATCAGTTATGGCCGAACTTTTTTTACACAAAAAGATATGAAAGTGGCGGTAGTCCCTATTGGATATCATGACGGATATTTCCGGTCATTATCTAATCAGTCGCATATGGTCATCAATGGTGTACGTTGTCCGGTGATCGGCCGGGTAACTATGGATCAGTGCATGCTGGATGTTTCAAAAGTTCCTTATCTTATGGCAGGAATGCCGGTGACTGTCATAGGCCAGGAAGCACAAGCCTCAGTTACGGCGGATGAATTAGCTGATATTGCTGGTACCATCAATTATGAAATTGTCTGTAACTTAGGCAATCGCCTTCCCAGAATTTACAAATAAACCTATTGCAAAATCCGGGTTTAAAATTTTTCTTCAATGAGATAGAATGCGCCAAGAGCAAAAACTCCTGGAGCGCAGAATGCGGCGACAAAGGGGGGGAATGCTCCGCCTTTTCCTAAGGCCAGGGATACGGCATTAACGACGTAGTATAGAAATCCAATAAGCAAAGCGATCCCGAAACAAGCAAAGGTTGATCCGCGTCTGCCGCGTAAAAGAAGAGCAAACGGTAATCCTACCAGCACGAGGACAATATTCATAAAGGGGTAAGCAAATTTTTGAAACAAATCCACTTTCAAATTTTCTAGAGCGCGGGTAGCGCCGCTGTGGCTGAAGCGGTCGATGTATTGGTTTAATTGTTTGATATTCATCATTTGGACATTTACGCGTTGTTTCAGAAAATCTTGCGGGGTTTCTTTGATATCCATCAATTTTTCTTTATATATTTTTACCACGGTGGGGGTTTTAAAACTTTCATCAAATATGGTTATTTGGCATTCTTGAAATTTCCAGGCAATACCTGTCCATAAGCCTTTGAGCGCGGCAATTTTTTGTTTGATATTTTGGTTTTCATCATGTTCAATGATGGTAACGCCCTCTAGTTCATAATTTTTGGGATTGAAAGAATCAATAAAATAAAGACGATTTTGCATCCCGTAGAAGGTTAAATTTTTTATTTTTTCTTTTTGCTGTTTATTTTGGTCGGCCTTGATGGTGAGATATTCCGTCTGAATTTTTTTGCTTTCGATAGTTGCACCGGGGACAAATTTTTCATTGGCCCAGAATACGCAAACAGCGATGAGGACGCTCAATAAAAGTGCCGGCTTAGTGATTTGCCAAAAATTAAGGCCGCTGGAGCGCATGGCTACGATTTCATTATGCGTGTTCAGTTGGCTATAGGTAAAAATACAGGCCAATAAACAGGCGATCGGCGTGACTTGCATGAGCATAGTCGGTACAAAAAAATAATAATAACGGGCCATAATCATTAACGGCACTTTTTGGCCGATGATTTCGTCTAAATTCGTCGTGATATCAATGAGAATATAAATGAAAGTAAAAATCAAAATAATCAGAAAAAAAGTTTTGATCAGGGATCGGGATATGTATTTTTCTAAGATACGCATTTGAAATTTAAAAATCCTGCTGTGATTAAACCAGTGACATTTGGCACCCACATGACCCATTCTGGATCAGCCAGGCGTTGAGCGCTGATGGCTTCGCATCCCATGGACAATAAATAATAAACGACAGCGCAAATAACGGCAAAAAGAACATTGGCGGATTTTTCCCGTTTGTTTGTGATAACAGCAATGGGAAAGCCGATCAAAATAAATACAAAGGGTGAAAATGACCAAGTGATTTTTCGCCAGTATTCAGTTTTTAGATCAGTGACGTCGATCAGTAATTGTTCTTCTTTGGTAATTTCCTCTTTGAGTTCTTTAAGGGACATACTTTTGGGTTTTTTCCCCATAAGTTGTTTACGATTGGAGAGGTCTAGAGTGATGAAATAATTATCGAAATTAATTTTATAAAATGAATTCCCGTTTTTTAAATCTGGTTGATCAGCTGTCCCTTGCATGAGCTTGAGTTTGATTTCCCGTTTTCCAGGTACCATGGTAAACTCGCCGCGTTTGGCAATAATGGTACGGGTGGGCCCATTTTCTTGCGGCTGATAAATCGCGACATTGCTGAGCTTATAACCATCGATTTTATGGATAAACAGTGTTTGACCATTAAATGAATTGATAAAAACACCTGCTTCTAAAAGGGCGGTAGGGTTTTCGGCGCCCAAATTGCTTAACAATGTACGCTGTTTTTGATGCGCGTAAGGTATGACACGTTCATTGAGCAGAATACAAAATAAACTGAGAATAATACCTACTACGGCGAGAGGAAAAAGGATTTTATGCAAATGAATGCCATTAGCCCGTATGGCCATGATTTCATTGTCTGAAGACAAACGGCTGAACGCAATAATGACACCAATTAAACAGGCAATGGGCAAGGTGTATCCTAAAAGGACAGGGACATAGAGGATGAATATTTTAGCAATAGTCCATAAACTGACGCCTTTATTAATGACTAAATTGGCTAATTGCACCAGATTGCCTAATAAAAAAATACAGGTGAGCACTCCTAAGGATAAGAAAAAAGGAGTGATGCATTCTCTAAGGATATAATTTCGTAATATTCGCATAAATTTATTTAACAATCGCCAACGTCAACACACCCACTGTCCCCGCGCCAGCTAGTTTAAGCATGCGGCCTGCTTCAGAGACTGTTGCGCCGGTGGTTAAAAGATCGTCGATAATTAATATATTTTTAAAATTCAGGTTTTTAGAATGTTTTATTCTAAAAGCCCCCTTAAGGTTTGTCCAGCGTTCTTTTTGATCAAGCAGGGTCTGGGTTTTAGTGTTTTTAACACGTATTAAAGATTTATTATATAATGGAATATCATATTTCTTGCTGATTATTTGAGCTAAAATTTCCGATTGATTGAACCCGCGTTCCCGCATTTTAGCTGGGTGAAGGGGAACAGGCATGATCAGATCGAATTGTTTGATGTCAAATTGATGAGTTTCCAGAAAGCAGATCATCAACCGGGTGAATTCATGTTTAAGAAAAAGATTACCTTGATATTTAAACCGGTGCAAAAGAGTTCGTAATGGTTCCTCAAAAAGACACGCGCTCCAGGCAAAATCAAAGTGTATTTCCTGGGTTGAGCAAATATCGCAAAGCGCCTGTGATGAATGTCTCAGAGATCTGGAACATTTAGGACAGAAGCGGGGCTGGTTAAATTTGATCTTGCTTTGGCATTCTGGGCATAGAAAATCCGTGGGCAAGCGTGAACGCATGTAAGTTTGACATAGGGAACAATTAGGGGGATAGACCAGATCAAGTAAAGAATTGAAAAAGTCTTTGAACACAAAAATAGAATAGCATGGGACAATTTTTTTAACAATAAAAATTAAGAAGCTTGAACTTTGGCTAACGGATAATATAATTGATAAGGCGATGGTATGCCGTGTCTGAAAATTTGACGGGCAGCATTGGAATCAAGTCCTTCGCTCAAACAACCTCGGCGAAAAGCCGAGGAAACTCGCTCGGGGACTTGACTCCAATGTTGCTTTTACAATAGGCAGGGACACAGCATGATCTAGATAGGTTAACTATGGAGGGTTGCATGAAAAAAATAATTCTAATGTTATGTGTTTTGGCTTTTACCTGTTCGACGGCATTCGCGTTTTTATTTGAAGGAAAAGTAATGACGAGAGAAGAGATTAAACAATTAACGGATGACGCTCTTTTGCAGACGTATACAGATATCATGATTGAGAAACGGGCGAATGAGGCTTTTCACGCGAATTCCGGGTATTCTCCGAAAGAATATGAAAATTACAAAGTGCTTTTGACCTATGTGGTTAATTTAAGACAAGAAATGGCTAATAGAAAAATTGATCCCCCGGCGGTGGGGGAATGGCTTAAGTAGGGGCGATCTCCTGATCGCCCGCATAAAATAGTAAAGGATAATAAGCAATGAATTCGATTGAACAACAAAGAAAACGATTGTTAGAAATTATTACTAAAGATGCATACTTCAGGGAGAAGATTATTCTATCTTCAGGAAAGGAAAGTGATTTTTATATTGATGCCCGGCTGGTGACATTAAACGCGGAAGGTGTTTATTTAATTGCGAGCATTATGCTGGATATGGTCAAGAACGATGGCATTACTGCGATTGGTGGGCCGACTTTAGGAGCTGATCCCATGGTAGGAGCTTTGGGCGTATTAAGTTTTCAGGCTGGACATCCGGTTAAAACATTTATTATCCGCAAAGAAGCGAAAAAACATGGCAAACAAAAACAAATTGAAGGCCCGGTTCTGACAGCTCAGGATCATATTATTTTAATCGATGATGTTGCGACAACCGGTAAAGCGTTTTTGCAGTCTTTGGATGTTTTTGACCAGATGGGCTTTAAAGCCAAAAAAGCTATCTGTATCGTAGACCGCAACGAAGGTGCCCGAGAAGCTTTAGCTGCAAGAGGCTGTGAACTGTTGAAAATATTTGACATTAACGAAATTCATAAAAAATAGTATGTGATGGTAGTAGGGGCGATCTCCTGATCGCCCGCACCAAAGTTGACTTAAAAATTTTACATTCCAGGGTTTTGGGGAATTGGTTTTATTGAAATAAAAAAGCGAATATCTTGTAAACGGGCGATCGGGAGATCGCCCCTACAGAATTTATTTAAAATGTCAAAAATATTTGGCCACGACATAAAGTAATTTTACTGCCTACTATTAGATTAGGACATTAATATGAGAAAAATCATTTTAGCCTCCGGCTCTGCCCAGCGAAAAAAGTTACTTGATTTATTGGATGTCAAATTTACGGTGATTAAGAGCGATGCTGAAGAGCTGACAGAAATCAAAACGACCTGCGCGGCTTTGGTCAAACATAATGCGCTCATTAAAGCGCGGGATGTGGCGTCCCGGGTTAAAAAGGGTGTCGTCATCGGCGCGGATACCGTGGTTTATTTAGGTGGGAAAATTTTGATCTTAAAACCTAAGTCATTACAGGAAGCCAAGAAAAATTTAAAATTATTGTTCCGCCGTCCGCAGTGGGTTTTAACCGGGGTGGCGGTGATCGACGTGGAAAGCGGCAAAGAAATCGTGTCTTATGAAAAAACCCGCGTATTTATGGAACCGTTGACTGACGCGGAAATTGATCGATATTATCAAAAAATGTCACCTTTGGATAAAGCCGGCGGCTTTGATATTGAAGGCCGGGGTTCAGCGTTTATCCACCGCATTGAAGGCTGTTATACCAACGTGATTGGTTTGCCCATGGCCAAATTGTTCGAGATGTTAAAAGAAGTTGGTGTTTTTTTAATTTAGGTTAAGTATGCGAAGAAAAATATTTATTTTGATTTTTTTGTTAATGGTCTGCGGACTGAAGATAAGTTATGCGGAGTTTAATTTAGCGACGGGAAAGACCGAATCATTGTTGATCAATAGTGATCAAGAAGAAGGTATGGGCGCCTCAGCCGCGGCGACTGTGGATAAGCAGTTTAAAACCATTGAAGATGTAGATATTAACGAACGGGTCAAAAAAATATTAAATAAAATTGTCAAAGTGTGCGACCGCCGAGATTTAGTGTATGTGATCAAAGTGATTGATGAAAAAGACATCAATGCCGTGAGTTTACCCGGCGGATATATTTATGTTTTTAAAGGTTTGATTGATAAAGTAAAAAACGACGGCCAGTTAGCCAGTGTCATCGCTCATGAGGTGGGGCATATTACCGCGCGGCACTCTGTTAAGAGAATACAAGCAGCCTATGGAGCCATGCTATTGCAGCTTGGATCTATGGCCGCAGGCGGCAGAGTCGCGAGCGGAGTCGGATTAGCCTTAGATTCAATTTTTTCCGAATATTCCCAACAAGACGAATTTGAAGCTGACGAATTAGGGTTTAAGTATTTGACGAAGGCGGGATATGACGCAAAAGATATGCTCGCTTTTTTTGAAATATTACAGAAAGAAAATAATAAAAAAATTGGTTTATACAATTACTTTAGGACCCATCCTTATATAGGAATGCGTATTTCCAACATCCGCGCCAAGATGAAGGGCGGAATGGAATTTCGCGAATACTTGAATCTAACCGGGGAGAAATCATGAAAAAAATTATTTTTATTGTATCAATATTTTTGGTATCAGGATTCCAATATGGTTATGCCATGGATCAGGGGGAAGTGTGTTATAAGGACAAATGCATTAAAGTGGAAGAAGCAAAAACTTTCGCTGAGAAAACCCGCGGTTTGCAAGGCAGAACCAAGATGACGGATGATCAAGGGATGCTATTTATTTTTGATAAACCGGAAAACTCGGCCTTTTGGATGAAAGATATGCAAATGTCGATTGATATGATCTGGCTTGATGAAAAAGGTACTGTTCAGGCGATTGACGTGTCTGTCCCTCCGTGTAAAACCGAGACCTGCATGAATTATACGTCAGGAAAACCCACTAAATACGTTCTAGAAGTCGCCGCAGGCTTTTCCGGGAGAAGGGGAATAAAAGAAGGGGAACTACTTAAAATTCGCGCACTTCCCTAAAAATAATTCGGCGCATTCTTTGAGAGTTTCGGAAAGAGTTGGATGCGGATGAATGGCATTGGCTAATTGCTCGACAGTCAGCTCATTTTCAATCGCTAAAACTGCTTCACTGATCAAATCGCCTGCTTCACTGCCGGCAATACCAATTCCTAATATTTTATGAGATTTTTTATCCGCAATAATTTTGGTCGTGCCTTCCGGATGAGCCATGCTGATGGCCCGGCCACACGCAGCCCAGGGGAATGAAACAATTTTTACGTCGAGATTTTGCGCGGTGGCTTCAGCTTCCGTAATCCCGCACCAGGCGATTTGCGGCTCAGTAAATATAACCGCGGGAATGGCTTTCGGCGCGAACGAAGCATGATTTTGACCAGTCAGAGAGCTGATCGCGATATGCGCTTCAAATGAGGCTTTGTGCGCGAGCATGGGCTGTCCTGTTACATCGCCAATGGCATAGATATTTTTATTGGACGTTTGACGCTGGCCATTGACTTTAATAAAACCTTTTTCATCCATTTCCACGCCGGCGCAGTTCAAATTAATGTTAGCTGTATTTGGACGGCGGCCAATCGCGACTAATGCTTTATCGAATAAATGTTCTGTCTTGCCTTTTTTATCTTCGAGCATGACCTTCAATTTTCCATCCATATCCTCTATGAAAACGACTTTAGTTCCGGTCTTGATCTCTTTAAATTTTCTACGGAGTTTTTGCTGGAGGACGCGGCTTAAGTCTTTGTCTACTCCCGGCAGGATAGAATCTGTCATCTCAACCACCGTGACCTGACTTCCCAAAGCGGCATAAACACTGCCGAGTTCAAGCCCAATATAACCGCCGCCAATCACTAAAAAAGTAGGGGGCACATTGCCCAGATCAAGCGCGGCAGACGAGTCCAATATTTTTTCTGATAAAGGCATGTTGGGTATGCCTGAGGGAATCGAACCTGTAGCAATAATAGCTTTTTTGAATTTGTATGCCTGCTCACCGTTTATCGTTTGGATTACCGCAATATCCGCGGAAATAAACGAAGCCAGTCCTTGAATAAAATTAACTTTACGGGCTTTGCATAATTGTTTTAATCCGCCGGCCAGCCGTTCGGTAACTGAAATTTTCCAGTCGCGTAAACGATTGATGTCAATCGTTGGTTCCGCAAACGTGATGCCGATATTTTGCGCGTCTTTGGCGTCAGTTAATATCTTAGCAGCGTGGAGTAGAGTTTTAGAAGGGATGCATCCGCGGTTTAAGCAAACCCCGCCAATCTGGTCGGAGGTGTCAACCAATGTGACGGATAGACCTTGGTCAGCAGCCAGAAAAGCCGCGGCGTATCCGCCCGGCCCAGCTCCGATAACCAGGAGATCAATTGTATTCTGAGAACATGCGCATTCGTTTGACATAAATTTTTTAAATGCCGAAGGATTTTAAACCTAAACCCTGCGTGGTTTAGGTGGGACTCGGCGCCTTCGGTCGGCCACTCGTCTCGCAAACAGATGCTCCGATTTGTCGCATCAGCGAGACTCTCTTCTCGTCCCTTTTTTTATAATATTTTTAAATGCCGAAGGAGGGACTCGAACCCTCATGAGTTGCCTCATACGCCTCTGAAACGTACGTGTCTACCAATTTCACCACTTCGGCGGATATGTTTGTTTTTTTCGTAGGGGAGATCTCCTGATCTCCCGCAACAAAATATTCGTTTTTAATCTTTTTGTGCCCCCAGTATACTTTCAAATATGTGAGCTGTCAAATTTTACTAAGGATAAACGGGAGAGTATGTTATAATTTCTCAAATATTTTTCAATTTAAGGCAAATTATGGATAATGTCGTAACCACCAATAAAAAAGCATACCGGGATTTTGAACTTTTTGATAAATACCAATGCGGTATTGTGCTCCAAGGCGCGGAAATAAAATCCGTGCGCGCCGGGAAAGTCAATTTTAAAAGCGCGTTCGCCCGGATTGATGAGGACGAACTGTTTCTTTTTAATTTAAGCATTGATCCTTATGTGCAGGCCAGTTATTTGGCAACATTGTCTGAACGCCCCAGAAAATTACTCGTCCATAAACGTGAAGTCAAAAAAATATACGCGGTCATGTCGCAAAAAAATATGACCCTGGTTCCGACGCAATTATATTTCAACAACCGCGGCATTTTAAAAGTTGAAATTGCTCTGGCGAAGGGCAAAAGATCGTTTGATAAGCGCGACGACATTAAAAAACGTTCCATAGACCGGGAAATTGATCGCAGGATGAAGAAATAAGGCTCAGTTGCGGCAGACGGACATTTGATGTATAATTAGATTGTTTCTAGAAGAAGTATTTGTTCTTTAACATAAGATCACACATTTATGGGGGTGATCGGATTCGACTTAAGATGTTGATGTGTAGGCGGCATGCCGAGGAAGCCTGGTTGGCCTCGTAAAAAATCTGGGCAAAAACTAAACGCAAACTACGATGTAGTTGCTGAGGCAGAAAGCATCCTCGCGGGTGCCGAAGCCGCATTAGTCTAAGTTACAAGCTAACTTAGCCTTTTTATCGGGGGTCGCCCGCGACTCGATAAAAAGCACACTGTGGGCTGGTTCTGATAAACGTTTTCGGTGTCAGAATGAGATCTTAGAAAACTGGGTTTAACGCATCCTGTACGCTGGAGACGTTAAACCAAGACCAAAAAACGTTCTACGCATGTAGAAGCTTACGCAAAGCTCTTTAAGGACCGGGGTTCGATTTGTAAAAAGTCGACTTCTGGAGTAATTCAGAAGTAAAACTTGGCTTACATCAAGGAAACCCTAACTCGTAATGGAGAGGGCAATCTTGAGGGGTGAAAGCCCTGCAGAGACTTCCTCATTCGTGAGGAGATAGGAGGTATTGCCGTTGAATGTGCGACGGTAAATTTACGCCTTCTATAACACGCCAGGCTCCCGATATAAATTCGGGATGAAGAAATAGTCCACGCTATTTGGAAACAGATAGGCTAGTGTCCCCGCACCTCCACCATTTGTATTTTTGTTGTTGTAAATGTATTATTTGACAGTGGTTTATGAAAGCGATAATATTCTCACATAGCATTGGTGCCCAAATAGTGCCCATTTTAAAATTGGGTCTGGGCATGAAAACGTGAGGATATATTGATTAAACAAACTGTCAAAGAAACTTATTAAAGGCAATCTTCTCTATTGAGGAGGTTGCCTTTTTTTATTGGAGTATTTATGAAGGTTAATTTAAGTTTATTGGACGAATACAAAAAAATAATTAACAAATTTCCCGAAAATAAAATCACGGAAATAAGGATACATTTAGATAATATTCCGAAGGTAGGTATTACGACCCTTCATTAGGGAGATTTATTTCAGCCGATATGCTGGTACCGTATCCTTCTGATCCGCAATCATTAAACCGATATAGCTACTGTCATAATAATCCTGTTAACAGAACCGACCCTAGTGGACATAAGAGTTGGTGGAAGAAATTCTGGG
This sequence comes from Candidatus Omnitrophota bacterium, assembly GCA_015233115.1. Taxonomy (GTDB): domain Bacteria; phylum Omnitrophota; class Gorgyraeia; order Zapsychrales; family Zapsychraceae; genus JADFYE01. The sequence continues at coordinate 35,882 of JADFYJ010000017.1, forward strand.
GAGGGGTTCAGGATTTTGTTAGGGATTATGGCGGGCTGTTTGGTTTGTCTGGTGGGTTAGCCAATGGGATTATTAACAATAATTGGCAACCGCTTAAAAATCAGCTTATTGCGGGAGCAACAGCTTTTGTATTCTCGGGCTTTAATCCTATAGCTACAATGGCAGCGATGGTTACTACGAGTTTTCTGGATTCTAAACCTGGCCAACAACTAACAAAGTTTTTTGCGGCAGAAGTAATGGATGACATGTTAGGCGAGTTCTGGTGCCACACACCGTGACCCGAATTAAATATCTGGTTTTTTGTAGTAATTTGATATAATTTATTATTAAATATTCCCTTTACAATCCCTTTTAAGATTCCCTAATCTTGGAGGGATTTTTTTATGTCAAGAATAGCAAGAGTAGAAGCGTTGGGGTATCCGCATCATGTGATTCAGCGGGGCAATCGGAATCAGAAGGTGTTTTTTAGCGATCAGGATAAAGAAACATATCTAAAAATTTTGAAAATGAATAAGGATATATTTGGTTTTGAAATTTGGGCGTATTGTCTTATGGATAATCATGTTCATCTTGTTGTTGTTCCGAAGAAGGAAAATGGAATGATAATGGGTATTGCTGAAACGCATCGTATGTATACGCGCATGATTAATTTTAGGTATGGTTGGCGGGGATATTTATGGCAGGGACGATTTAAAAGTTTTGTTATGGATGACAACTATTTATTCGAAACTGTCCGGTATATAGAGATGAATCCTGTTAAGGCAAAAATCAAAAGAATAGCTGAAGAATATAAATATTCAAGTGCAAAAGCGCACTTATCCAGAAAGCTCGATGAGATTTTAGATGATTTTTATTTATTAAATCAGGTTGATGATTGGAAACAATATTTAAGTTCAGGAGTTTTGGATGATGCCGTTACTAAAATGAAAAATTCGGAATTAACCGGGCGGCCTTTGGGATCTGATGATTTTTTAAAAAAGCTAGAAAAAATTTTAGGCAGGGAATTTATAAAGAGAAAGCCGGGACCGAAAATAAAATGAAAAAAGATAAAAAAATATCATTTGAGATAACATTGATGGAAGAGGAAAAGATAAAAGATGCAATTTTTTTGGAGCCATTTTTATATGATAATCTCCGGAAAACTAAACAGAAGGGTCGGAATAAGTTGGTTTCTTTTGATGTGCATGATTTGTTTGATTTGATAAGTGCGCTCAGAGAGTGCGCGCATTTTAGTAAATCGTATAAGCGCCAACAAGAAACCAAAAAATTTATTAATAGATTATCCGAATATTTGACGTTGATTTATAATAATGAACGATATTTGGGTGTGTAGATAAAGAGTATAGACATGGAATTTTAATAGTTTAAATAATTCGGGTTATAGTGTGTGGCACCGGAAAAAGGATATCTTATGCAATATGCGCGTGTTTTTGAAATGACTCAACTTGATAAAATAATTTTGACTTTGTCAGCGACTTGCATTTTACCTGTGCTGGTTCATTTAATCCCGTTTTTTGCGGCAGATATTGGACGGTACTGGCTGCCGATTTTTTACGCGCCTTTGGTAGCTGCGCTGTGTTTCCGTCCTCAAGTGGCCATAACGGCAAGTCTCTTGGGGCCTATGGTCAATCACGCGTTATTGAGAATGCCGAGTTACCCGGAAGCTCAGTTTTTAACTTCGGAGCTGATGATTTTTAGTGCCGTTATTTTGATCTTAAGAAAATTTTTTAAACCTCAAGGCTGGGCTGTTATTCTTGCTTTCATTTTCGCGAATGCTGTTTCATCGTCTATATTTTGGCACACGGATTGGGCCGCCATAGGACAAGGCGTGGCCCATTGCTGGCCCGGCTTGTTGGCGCTGGTGATTTTAACCGAAGGCGTAAACTATTTAAGAAAAGAAAATGCTTAAGATAACTTATAAAAAAATTGTCAACGCGTTCAAAAATTTTTCATTTCCGGATGTTGATTTTGTCGTCGGAATTGGGACTGGCGGCCTGATACCGGCATCCATGGCCGCTTATCATCTCGATAAAGAAATCGCTTATTTTCATGTCAATTATCGGGATGACAATAATCAACCTCAGCATAAAAAGCCGGTTTTTTTGGAATCTCAGCCGATTCATCAAGGTGTTAAAAATATTTTACTCATCGATGATGTTTCCGTAACGGGAAAAACTCTGGATGCGGTTAAGAAAAAGTTATCCGCTTATCATGTTCAGACTTTTGTGCTGGTTGGGTTGGCGGATTTTGTCCTTTTTCCTGAAATTAAAGAATGTGTGGATTGGCCTTGGAAAAGTTTAAAAAATAAGGATTGATATGAAAAGCAAAGTTTATTTTATTCCGTTTAAAAACTCGTTGGACATTGCTGACGGGCAGAAAAGGCTCAAGAAACTATTGGATGAGAGCGGGATTCTGGATTTTATTAAAAAAGATCATGAGGTGGCCGTTAAAGTTCATTTTGGGGAAGAAGGCAATACCGGATATATCCCTGCGGATTTTGCCGGTGTGGTTTGCCATGAAATCCTTCCAAAAGGGGCTAAGGCATTTTTATCTGATACCAATACGCTCTATCCGGGAAAACGTACGAATTGTGAAGACCATCGTCAATTAGCTTATGCGCATGGATTTACGAAAGACAAAACCGGTGTGGAGGTCATCATTCCTGACGATAATAATAAAAAAGATACGGCTGAAATTGTTGTTGATAAACAATTTATCAAGACCGCCAAGGTGGCAAGCCTTTTTACGGACGCGGATGCTCTGGTGGTGATCAGTCATTTTAAAGGTCATATGCTGAGCGGCTTCGGCGGATCATTAAAAAATGTGGGTATGGGCTGTGCTATGCGGGAAGGCAAAATGGCCCAGCATTGCAGTGTGTCACCTCAAGTTTACGAAGATAAATGCGTTGGGTGCGGCGCTTGCATTAAGGTGTGCCCGGTGAACGCTATCCAGATTGAAGGCGGCAAGGCCAAGCTGGATGCGTCAAAGTGTATTGGCTGTGCCGGCTGCGTAGGGGTTTGTAAAACGTGGGCCATGTTTGTATTTTCTGAATCTGGCGACGTCATGCAGAAAAAAATGGCTGAATACTGCCTCGCTGTACTCGGAAGTAAGAAAGAAAAAGCGTGTTTTATCAATTTCGCGATTAAAATCAATAAAGAGTGCGATTGCTGGCCGCATGATAATCCCCGCATTGGGCCTGACGCGGGTATATTATTGTCTTCCGACCCTGTGGCCCTGGATAAAGCATCCTTCGATGTTGTTTTCCACCAATGCCGCAAAGATATTTTCAAAGAATCCCATCCAGAGCAAAACAGTTTTGAACAGCTTTTATACGCCCAGTTTTTGGGGTTGGGCCATATGGAATATACGCTGGTTGAAGTGAATACATAAATTTCTTTTATTATGATCGGGATAAGTTTAAATTTGCGGATATGTCTGGCTCATTAAAAGCTTTATGTATCCCCGGAATTAATGGTTGTGTAAATTGTGGCATTTGTAATATTTACACCATGGTGTAATAAAGTCTAATTTAATCCGAGGTGCTTTGATTATGAATTCTGATATTTGGGAAATATTGCACGATGGGTTGATTGCTGATATTTTCGGAAATATTCCCGGGAATGTCGAATTTAAGATTGAAATTGAATATTTAAGAAGAATTTTTTCCGATGATGGCAAGTGTATTTTTTTGTTGTTAAAGGATTGCTCGTCGTTTAAGGTTCAAAGTTATGAAATGATGGATACCGGTGAAAAAGAATCCAGGGATTTTATTGACCTGGTTAAAGGAAATTCTGAGATATTAAGAGTAGATGCTGAGGACGAAGCATAAGGACTGAAAATTGAGTGTACGAATTGCAATTTTTGGATTATATATAAGGATTTTTCGGTAAGACTTGATAACGGAAAAGATGTTTCGTTTAAAGAATTAGAAAAAGCATGTGCTAAATATTGGGAAGATTGGCAAAAAAAATATAATTTGAAGTAGTTATTTTTGGGATTTTGCAAGTACTACGTTATGCTTTGCGGTTTTGTCACCAAAAAACTATTACTATTTCGAGGAGAGTTTGCATGAAAAATTTTTTGTGGATTTTGTTTTTATTTATTATGTTTTCAATTTCTTCATCAAGCGCTGAAACACTTGTTTTGAATTCGGGAAAAGAAGTTACGGGTAAAATTGTTTCTCGTACTAGTGAAACAGTTGTTATTGAGAATGAGAGCGGACGTAACGGAGTTCTGGGGACACAATACTTAATTATTGCTTGGGGATCTAATTTTTAAAGAAATTAACCAAATAAGTATTGTGTCCCCAGAATTATATAGGTTCTGCTGGCACGTTAAAAATGATGTCCTAGTTAGGGTGGTATTGTCCTGTTGACATTTGTGTCCTTTTATTCTAAATTATCCCATTCAAAGCAACAATAATTTTATAAAATCAATAGGAGAACAGCCATGCAAAAAAAGGTATTATCAACTATTCTGCTTTTATTAACGGGAATTGTTTTCATCCCTCAAGCCCACGCGGCACTTATTGCGGCTGACGCCGTAGCTAACAGCTCATGGTATACCATGCCGGTTTCAACCATTGTAGACGGTAGTGGTCTGAATACAGCTAATAATCCTCCGACGCATACTTCTACAGATTGGTCTTCTTCCTGGGAAACTATGCCGTATCAATATTCAGGAGTAGTCACCTTTGATTTTCACCAGAATACGGATGTGGGAAGTTTTAGGGTTTGGAATTTTAATTTAGTCAATGGTAATGGCTCATTCACTGGCCGCGGTTCAAAAGATGTTAATGTTTTAACACAAACTGACGGCGGCGCATGGGTAGATCGAGGGTTGTATCTTTTTCCTGAAGCTCCGGGGTTGGATTCTTACACTGGAAATCTTTTCGCAAATCAAAATTGGGAAGATGTCCGTTATGTAAAATTCAATATTAGCAGTATTTGGGGCGAAGGGGATACGGGCGGGCACACGGGTTTATCTGAAGTGCAATTTTATACGCCTGAAGAAACACCAGGGAATGGTCAATCAACGGTTCCTGAACCAGCAACGATGTTTTTATTAGGTAGCGGTTTTTTAGGAATATTTTTTAGAAGATTTGGCCGATAAAAATTGCTGTTGAAGAAAATATTAATCCGCAGATTGTTTGTAAAAACGATTTGCGGATTTTTTTTATTTCAATACTTGATTTTTTAAGCAGATTTAATTCGGGGACTGGCACAGAGTAGATTTAATATGTTATACTTTTCTAAATTTAGAATAATCCTCGTTTGGCCTTGACAATATAATTGACCTGGGATGACTATGAAAAAATGTCCTTTTTGTGCAGAAAAAATTCAAGATGCGGCTTTAAAATGTAAGCATTGTAATGAATCTTTGGTATCAGAAGATGCCGCAACAGCCATTGCATTTTTAGAAGCTTTACAGCTATCAGTAAAAGCCAAGAAATCTAAAAAGATTTTTTGGTTTTTATTAATGATTTTAATAGTTGTTGGATCTGTTTTATGTGTGACAAAATTTGACAAAATACAGACTTTAATTCATTCAATTCCCATATCAAAAATGTTATCGTTATATACTCCCCCAAGCAGAAAAATAGAGGGATTAACTGATTTGCAAAAAAAATTGTCGAATCAGTTTTCATCTTCAAAAGGCTATGTCGCGGATACGGCTCAAGTGTTAACGCCTGAAGACAAAAGTAAAATTGAATCTATGATAGAATCAATTGAAGAGAAAGTTCCAGTGCAAATAGTTGTTGTCACCGTTGATTCAGTAGCGCCGGAATCTTTGGAAGATTACATGGCTAAGGTATTTAGACATTTAAACGCCGACGTTAAAGTCAGAACAAATGCGGTTTGTTTATTTATCGCCGTTAAAGATCACCAATTCCGTATTGAAGTGGGCGAGTCTTTAATGGGTATTTTGACTGATCAAGAATTAGAAAAAATTACAGAAGAAAATATTGTTCCTTCTTTTCAGTTTAAAAATTATTTTCAAGGCATTAATGATAGTGTCGATGCCATTGGCAAGTTGATCGAGGAACAGTTTAATGCTAACACTGGTTTAGCGGTTAAAAGTGAGATAAAAGAATTGAATGAAAATAAAGCTTCCAATTTAGCTGTAAAAATTGGTAATATATCGTATGAAGTAATATCTGCCCGGTGGTCTGCTAAGATAAATGAAAGTGAAGGGCGTGAACCGCCAGCGGGAAAAATGTTTTTGGTTGTTAAATTAAATGTGAAAAATGACGATACGAAGCCGCGCACAGTACCACAGATTAAATTAGTCGATAAAAATAACGCTGGATATCAAATTGATAGTCAATCTTGGACGATAAAAGATACGATAGGTTCTTTGGAGCACCTTAATCCGGGTGAACAAAAAAGTGGAATAATATTTTTCTCTGTTCCTCAGGGCAAAGAATATCGTCTTAAAGTTTCTGAAGGAGGCAGAACAGAGCATAGCCTATTCATAAAACTTTCTTCTTTATAATGAGTATTTTTATGCCGATCGAACAATTATCTTTTCATCACAAAGATCTTCTCCGTGAACGTTTAAAAAATGTTCAGACCTCATTATCCGAATATAGTTTCGCTAATCTTTTTTTATTCCGCGGTATGCATCATTATGAAGTTTTGTCTGAAAAAAATGAAATATTTATTATTGGAACGATGCGTGATGGCCGGAGATATGTAATGCCTACGCTTGATCCAAGGCTGGGGGATAACAGCTTGCTGTTTAAATTGTCAAAAAATTACGATTGTATTTTTCCTATTGCTGAAGAATGGCTGGATATTTTTGATGCTGACCGGTTCACTCGGTCGTATCACGATGACGATTCAGACTATATTTATACGGTTGACCAGCTTTCGACATATAAGGGGCAAAAACTTCATGGTCAAAAAAATCTTCTCAATCAATTTTTTTTAAAATATACGCCTAACCCGCAGCCTCTTACTAAAGAGTGTATGCCCGACGGCCGAACTATTTTAAATGACTGGCAGATTCAGAGCGGAGAAAATAAAGAAGCAACGGATTATTATCCATGCTTAGACGCACTGGAAAAATATGATGAGCTTGTTTTATGCGGCGGAATTTATTATGTGGATCAAGAACCTGCCGGGTTTATGATCGGTGAAGAAATCAATGAAAAGATGTTTCTCGTTCATTTTGCTAAAGGTCTTAAAAAGTTTAAAGGAATATATCAATACATGTATAATCAATTCGCGAAAATACTTCCTAACAAATATATTTTTATGAATTTTGAGCAGGATATGGGGAAAACAGTGTTAAAGGCCGCGAAACTGTCCTATCATCCTGATCAAATTCTCAAAAAATATCGGATCCAAAGGATATCATGACCAAGCCTAACCCTATGCATTTATCAATGGTTATTTGCGATTCTATTATTGAAGACCGCTTGACTGGAAAAAAATCTTTGATAGGAATTTTTAATAACATTCAAGCGAATGCCGTTCCTTGCGTGCATCCTAAATTAAGCGTTTTTATCGCTTTAACCGAAGGAAATGGGCAATATAAAGCACAACTGCGCTGTTTAAAAGTCGGGGATGAAAAGGAAATATTTTCAGTTAATGGAGAAGTATATTTTAAAGATCCTTCCCAAATTGTGGAATTAATTTTTGATTTTTCCGGGCTTAATTTTCCGGATTACGGTGATTACCGGTTTGATTTTTTATGCGAAGGACGTCAGGTTGTTGGTCGAAGATTTATAATATCCGACGACAAAGGAGGGAAGCGTAACACTTAGCCTGTTTTTAAGTCGGAAAATTTTTTGATCAAGTTGGGTTGTTTTTTTGTTTTTTATCGGGTATACTTTCAGCATTCAAAGGATACCCATGAAAAAAAATACTACTGTCCCATTTTTTGTTATCTGTTGTTTATTTTTCTGTGCCTTTAGCGCAGCGGCCGGCCTATTAAACGGATCCGGCGAGCATTCTTCACCAGGCATGGACCAAATTCCAGACCGGTCAGTCGCCAGAATGCTATCTGATGATTTTTCCAATCAAAGGCCGCTCAAGGACGGATCCAATCCATGGCTCCCATTTGTCATTCCGCAGGAGAATCATTTTTGTTCCCCATTTGAGGGCGATGGGAGCGGCGGCAATTCATTTAACAATTCTGGCAGTGGAGATTTTGGCCAATCGTTCAGCAGACATAGTTCGACTCGTGAAACTGATCCGGATTCTTGGGGCAATAGTGGAGGCGCTCCAAATTCATCTGATCCATCTGGTTCGTCTGGCTTACCTGATCCGAAAGATTTGTTACCTGGCGATCTTCCTATATTTTATCCAACAATATCGCCATCTATTTTTGATGATTCGCCGTCTGTTGTCCCTGAACCATCGACAATATTATTGTTAAGTATGGGCATAATGGGAATGTTGCCTTTGACCCGTCGGCGTATTCTATGATTTTTGACCAAATTCAAAATCTTAAATATTATAATAAAATAATTCCTCAAGTTTTGTCCATACAGGAATTTATTGCGCGCACGGACTGTTTGTCATTACCAGCCGGAGAAATAGAAATTTGCGGGAGAGATTTATTCGTCCGTACTAATGAATATATGACAGAGCCGCAGGGCGCAAAACGGTTTGAAACCCATCAGCTATACGCGGATGTTCAATATGTGGTTTATGGCACAGAAATGATGGGGTTTTGTGTTGAGAAACATTTAAATGAATTAACTTTATATGAACCCCCAAATGATATCCAATTTTTTAAAACTCCCGCTCAGGTGACAGATATTATCGTCCATGAAGGAAATTTTGTTGTATTTTTCCCGCAGGAAGCTCATCAGCCAGGATGCATGTATCAAAAGCCCGCACGGGTGAAAAAATTAGTTTTTAAAATCCGCATGGTGTGAGGTCTTTTATCCCCGTATTTATTTTATCTAAGTCTTTGGGCCAATTGTGTTTTTAGCTTTCTTCAAATACAATGATTTAAATTATTTTAACCATTCATTGATAGGAGAGTATTATGAAGAATAAATTTTTGCTTTTTGGTTTAGTAATGTTTTTTATGGTAGGACTTGCTGCGTGCAGTCAGAAACCAAAATCTGCCAATTCCGAAGAAGCGATCCAACAGTCGCAAACATTGAAGACTGTAGATGATCAAGTCAAATATTTAGTCAATGAAGCAAATGGATTTGTTAATACAAAGAATTACGATCAGGCGGTTAATATTGCGAATCATATATTGGCTAATTTAGACAAAAATTCTGCGCCTGCGATGAGTGTTTTGGAAAAAGCCCAAGCCCAGCTCAAAGCCATGGCGGATAAAAAAGTTACAGAAATGAAAGGTGCGATGCAGAATACTTTGGGAGGAATGGGAAAATAATCGGTAATGATTGTTATTATCAAAATTAAAAGGAGAGAGTATGCCTTTAATGCACAGAGCGTCTGTTGAGTGTATTGGAACATTTTGGTTGGTGTTGGGCGGGTGCGGCAGTGCGGTTTTAGCTGCAGCATTTCCGGGTTTAGGAATTGGTTTTTTAGGTGTGGCATTAGCTTTTGGATTAACTGTATTGACCATGGCATTCGCCATTGGTCATATTTCAGGTTGTCATCTTAACCCTGCGGTTTCAGTCGGTCTTGCCGTATCAGGCAAGTTTAAGGCCGCTGATCTTCCCGCGTATATTATCGCGCAAGTGATCGGTGCCGTGATTGCGGGTGGCGTTCTTTATTTAATCGCTAGCGGGAAACCGGGTTTTGATGTCGCGAATGGGTTTGCTTCCAATGGTTATGGCGCGCACTCTCCGGGTGGTTATTCTTTAGGCGCTGGATTTATTTGTGAAGTGGTTATGACCGGTATGTTCTTGCTCATTATTCTTGGCTCAACCGATAAACGCGCGCCGCAGGGATTTGCTCCCATTGCGATTGGTTTAGGATTGACGCTTATTCATCTTATTAGTATTCCCGTGACTAATACGTCAGTCAACCCGGCCAGAAGTACCGGGGTAGCCTTATATGTCGGCGGATGGGCCATAACGCAATTATGGATGTTTTGGGTCGCACCGATTTTGGGTGCTGTTATCGGCGGTTTATTGCACCGGGTGATGAATCCCCCAATTCCTGATTTCTAATTAGGAATTAGGGTGAATCCGGAAAAATAAAAATGATCGCAAGCTTTTAAATTGACATTACACCTTCGTTCAGATTAAACTGAGCGAAGGTTTTCTCTTATACCTATAAAACCGAAAGAAATTATGGTAGATCCGGATTTGTTAAAAATTGCCGCGTCAAAGCGCGAGACTCTTAAAGCGAGCACCAACGCGATACGTTTAGTTAATAGTATGGGAGATGACGAGGAGCTTAGCGGTTTAATCCTCGAACAGTATCATCAACATTTTGTCGCGCAAATATTTGATGAACGCTGGCTCAAGGAAAAAAAGCTTCTGAGAGATTTTGTAAAAGAACAGGGCGGCGTGTACTTGGTTATTAAAGACCGCACAGAATCAGCGTCTTCACATCCTGATGATATTAAACGAAATGTTTGGATAGAACACAATTCTTCGCAAACAATCGTCGAAGAAAACGGTTTAAACTTTGGCGTGGATTTGAATGATACCCTAAACACAGGATTGTTTTTAGACATGCGTCATAATCGCAAAGTGGTTTCCGGCTTGGCCGCGAACCGGAAGGTTTTAAACTGTTTTGCCTACACATGTTCGTTTGGAGTGTATTGCCGGCATAAAGGCGCAATCAGTGTGGTCAATGTGGATGTCAGCAAAAAAAGTTTGGACCGCGGCCGGGCGAATTATGAGTTAAATGGAATCGTACCCGAGAAAAACGAATTTATCCGCGCGGATGCGGTTGAATATCTTGAGAAAGCGGTTAAAAAAGATAACCGGTTTGATCTGATTATTCTTGATCCTCCGTCATTTGCCCGGCATGAGGGAAAAATTTTTAGCGTCAAAAAAGATCTGGCCGGGTTGATCGCGAATGCGGTTAAAGTTCTTAATCCTGATGGTGTTTTGTTTGTATCAACGAATTTAAGTGATATGAATCCGGAATATTTAGAGGATTTGATCACGGAAGCCGCAAAAAATAGAACGGTTAAAAAAGTCGATTACTTCGGACAAGACCAGGATTTTCCCGGAAGCGGGCTTATGTCAGAAAGCTGTTTGTCAGCAGTATTGGTTATTTTGTCGTAATTTAGGTATTGTACGTAGGGGAGGGTCTGAGACTCTCCCGTTTTAAAATTTGTTTTTAATTTTCTAAAATAGGAGACCTCATGAAAAAATTACTTCACATTATCGCTACTCCCCGGGGAGATGAATCCAGAACTTTAAAAGTTTCAAAAGTGTTTTTGGAACAATTTAAAAGCACCCATCCTGATTGGACTGTTGATAAATTGGATTTAACTCAAGAAAACCTGCCTTCATTGACTGTTAAACGCGTTGATGGAAAATATGCCCTATTAGGGGGCAAAGATCTTTCCGGTGAAATGAAGGATGCCTGGGCTGAAATTATTAAGCACATTGAAAGGTTTATGTCAGCTGATGCTTATTTGATCAGCATTCCGATGTGGAATTTTAGTATTCCTTATACTTTGAAACAATACATTGATATCATTTTTCAGCCTAAATATCTCTTCCGTTATACGGCGGCTGGAGTGGAAGGGTTAGTCACGAACAGGAAAATGGTCGTGATCACCAGCCGCGGCGGCGACTATTCTTCTGCTATGAAAAGCGCTGATTTTCAGGAACCGTATCTTCGTTTTGCGTTTGGATTTGTAGGTCTGAAAGATATTACGTTTATTAATGCCCAACCAATGGACATGGGACAAGACCTGCAAGCTCAAAAAATCGCGGCAGCTCAGGATTTAGCCAAGGCAATTGCGCAAGCTATATAGCCCGCCTGCTTGTTTTTTTCTTTTTTTGTGTCATACTTTAAATGGGCTTAGAACGATTGATATTTAAAGTTTGACACTAATTGTCTGATTTTTTAAATACTCAGCATTATAAAGGGAGAAAAAAACATGTCAAAAAAATCATTTATCATCTTAAGTTTGCTGTTTAGCTGGACTGGGATGGTTTGGGCAGGGACAACAGAGTTAAAAGTCTCTTATCCTTCCCCTTTTGGAGTATATAAAGCCATGCGTTTGGTTCCCGTTACAAAAGCTAAGCTTAATAAGTCAGCCGCTGGCACAGAAGGCGCGTTACAGGTCGTAGATAATGAAACAGAAGCGGCAGGTCCGCAATATACCCTTGATGTATCGCAGGGGGCGAGTGGCAGCACATGGAATTTGTTCCCTTGGTTTGAAAAAAATAGTGTGGTGCAGTTGTTTGATACAAAAGCGAATGTCGGCATTGGGACGACGAAACCACAAAGTATCTTGCATGTTATGAATCCATCAGGTCCCGGAAGTATTCTGGTGAGTGGAAAAGGAGACCAGTGGAATTATGGCTGTTATGGAATTACCGATGGGAAAGGCGTTAGTGGTGATGGAGGGATAGATACAAATGGCTGGTCCATGTGTCAAACTGTGGGGTTGAATCCGAAAGATAACACCATTGATCAAAATTACCAAAACCAATTCGTTATTAGCCGCTGGGATAAAGCGTTGTCTCAAGGCCATAGAAACGTCTTTTTTCTTACCAAAGAAGGAAAATTAGGTCTTAATACAGATAGAGTTCCGTTGACTAATTTAGAAATATTAGACCCTATTAATCCGGCAGGTCTTTTAATCGGCGGTAAGGGAGGAAAATATACAAATTCTTGCCTGGCCTTAACAGATCAAAACGGTTTATGGGATCCCATAAAAAATACTACTTCTTTAACGGGTTGGAATATGTGTTATACCAATGCGCCGAATGGATATGATAATTGGAATGAATTACTAGTTTTTCAAAAATGGGTAGGAGCTGATCATTCTAATGTCATGATAATGGGTAAAGACGGCAATGTGGGTATTGGAGTTAATCATCCCCCTCAGGCAAGGCTTGAAGTCGCCAGTACTGGTGCAAATACGGCGGGAAGTCTGGTGGTAAGCGGGGCAGGGGACAAGTGGAATCATTCCTGTCTTGGGTTAACTGATGGCAAGGGATTAAACGGGGATGACACTAAAGGCTGGAATATGTGTTATACCAACAGCACAGATAATAATTACAATGACCAACTTGTTATTCAGAGCTGGAATAAAGCCTTATATTCGAACACAAGTCATAAAAACATTTTGTTTGTAACTAAAGATGGAAAAATGGGCCTTAATACGGATCGATCTCCGGTGACTAATTTGGAAATTTTGGACACAAAAAATCCAGCAGGACTCATTGTGGGAGGCAAGGGTGGTCAATACACGAATTCATGTATTGCTTTAACGGATGAAAAAGGAGCGTGGGATCCGAACAAAGGCATCAGTCTTCAAGGATGGAATATGTGTTATTCGAATGCTCCGTCTCAATATCCTAGTTGGAATGAGATGTTAATTTTCCAAAAATGGTCAGGAACAACTCACATCAACGCCATGGTCATTGGGAAAAATGGAAACGTCGGGATTGGTCAAGATCAACCGGCTCAAAAGTTGGATGTGGGTGGGAATGTTAAAGCACAAAGAGTTCAAGTGACAGAATCAATTCAAGGTTCGACTTGTTCTGCCGGAGAAGCTGGAACCATAGGGCTCAATAACAATGGGACAACATTAAAGGCTTGTATTAAGGTCAATGGCAGTTATGTTTGGAAAAATATTCAATTTGAGCCATAAAAAGGGACAATTAAAAAGTTATTGATGTTTTAACATTAATAAAATTAAACCAGGTTTTCAAGATGCTCTAGCCGAGATGAAAGGTTGGCAGTGTCTGGAATTCCTGGTTTTTTTATCCTAAATTTTAAGTAGGGGACTCAAGTCTCATTGTTAAAATAAAAAAAATCTATTATTTTAATTTAAAAGGGGTCATAGAAAAAGCGAACTAATTTTTTATAACTAAAGAAAGTAAAATATCATGATAAAATTTATACGCAGGGGGATGATAACTGTAATTATAATGCTGACCGTTGGATCGTACCAAGCTTGGGCAGGATCTGACTGGTTTAAAAATGTTCTCAGTCCGCTTACCAATAATAATACGGTTAATCTCAAACAAACCTCTCTCAATAACACGACCATTGCTTCAGGGCTAAGAGATGCCTTGCGTGTCGGCATTGATAAAACTATTGCTTTAACCGGACAGACTGACGGATTTTTTAAGAATCAGGCGATCAAAATCAGCATGCCTCAGCAGTTGCAAATTATGGATAAAGCATTGCGAGCGGTCGGTTACGGCCCTAAAGTTGATGAATTTGTTTTGAGCATGAACCGCGCGGCTGAGACTGCCTCGCCAGTGGCTCGGGATATTTTTATTAATTCAATCATGGGGATCACTTTTGATGATGCTCAACACATTCTTAACGGAGGGAACACTGCTGCTACGGAATATTTTAAAGGAAAAACTGCGCAACAACTGCAAGGGTTGTTTCAACCCGTTGTAAACCAAAAACTTAATGAATTTGAAGTCACCCGCCGTTATAATATTCTCATTGAGAAATATAAGACTTTGCCTTTTGCTAGTAAATTTCCTGCTCCTAGTATTAATGATTATGTCGTGCGCAAAGCTTTGGATGGAATTTTTTATGTGCTTGGACAGCAGGAGCAGGCAATCCGTCAAGATCCGGCGGCCAGAGTAACGGATATTTTGAAACAGGTGTTTAAATAATGGAAAATATTTTAAGCACTTGACGAAGGGTTGACAAATACGAAAGAGATGGTATCCTTAATTGTAAAAATTAAATAAAAAATAATTGTTTTCCAGGCAAAGTTTGTTTGGAAAATCTGTAAGGCGAAGACGCCCTTTATCCATCACTGGATAAAGGGCGTTTTTATTGAGGTTAAAATGTCTTTTGAAGAATTAACTGAAAGAATATCAACCAAATTAAAAGGGATTGTGTATAAGATCCATAGATCTTCACCGTCTTTTTCTGCGGAAGACTTGTATCAGGAAGCGGTTCTTAATCTTTGGGTCGAGTATGAAAATGGTAAGTTATCAGACAAGACAGACAGTTATATTTTACAAAGCTGTTATTTTTATTTGAAGAATTACATACGCACGGCACAGGATAGGACATCCTTATTGAGCGTGAATATGCCGATGGAAAGTCTTTCCGTTGAAGTCAAGGATTCGGTTGATGAAGATCCTGATATGGATACTTTAATGGAGAAAGTTTTTAATGACGGGTTAAGCCGGAAGGAAAAAGAGATTGTTTTCTTTTATCTTCAAGGATGGACGACAAGGCAAATAGGTGAACGGCTGGGAGTTTCTCATGTGAGTGTTGTGAAATTGGAGCATAATATTCGAGAAAAGTGTAAAAATTTTAAAAATCATGTTTAATTTTGGTTACCAAACCGTGATTTTTGTACTTGTATTGGTGTAGTACCCGCAATGATGCGCAAACCAACAATGACGTTCCTCAGAAGGAACGTCTTTTATTTTATAAGACACAGGCGTCTTGGCTGGGGGACATGATACTTAATTTGTTTTAATTAAGTTTCGTGTTCCCCGACTAAAGGCGCTTTTTTTATTGAAAGAATAAACAGAAAGGAAGGTGTTTTATGGCTACGGTTGATATGACAAAACCGGAAATTAAACCAACACTTGGATTGCTGGGCGCAACGGTCAACGCAATGGCCTTGATTGCTCCCGGGGCATTTTTGTGGATTACGTATCAGTTACAAGCGGCAGCGACTGCGCCCAATGGTACTTCGGTGAGTAGTGATATTTGGGCGGGAATTGTGGCTGCTCTGGTGATCGCGTTCTTAACCGCGATCTCTTATGCGGAATTGGCCAAAATTTATCCGGAAGCAGGATTTAAAAGCTGCTGCTATTTTGTAGAGAAGGCTTTTGGCGGACTTAAGAGGAAGAAAAAAGAAGGATGTCCTGAAGGATGCGCGGAAGGGTCTTCGGATGAACGACGTAAACCTTTCACGCTCACCCGTTTTGCCAAACTTATTACAGCTTGGTCAGCGCATCTTTTTTACTGGGTCTATCCGGGCGTCATGGTCGCGTTCATGGCTAACTTGATCGGCTACCTTTATACGCAGTTTACCGGACACACCTTTTCTATGGGCACGTTGACCGGCATTGGAGTGGTGTTCGCCTTTGCTTGTGCCTATATTGCTTACCGTGGAGTCACCGGTTCAACTAAAACCGCATTTTGGATTAACGTCATTCAGCTGGTGACGTTGGTGATCTTTAGCGGTTTGGCAATTTGGTACCGTATCGCGAATCCGCAACACGCGACACAATGGTCATTTACCGGCGGGTGGGATGTTATCCGTCCGCATTCACTTTATGGTGTATTAATTCAGTCGACAGTTGCTATTTTGATCTTGGTTGGGTTTGAAAGCTGTACCGCGCTTTCAGCGGAAACCAAGGAACCGGAAAAAACGATTCCAAAAGCAATTATTCTTTCTTTGGTTATTCAGGGGATATTCGCATATCTGTTCCAATACTTTGCCGCAGGATTGATGGTTAGCGAAAAGTTGGTCGGGACAGCAGCCGGAAAAGCAGTTATGGGTCTTGATGCTGCTGCGGCATCAGGCGCGCCGATCGGCGATATGGCAAAACTTTTGGGAGATAATCTCTTAGGCGGGATAGGGTTTGGTTTGATGATTACCATGGCCATTACTGTTGCTATCGCGATTATCGGAACCACATTAAGTTGTATGAATACCGCGGTACGCGTCAGCTGTGCTATGGCTGAAGATAAAGAGTTCCCGGAATTATTGGGATTTATGGACGGTCAATTCAGCACCCCGCATGTAGCCCTTTGGGTTTTGGCTATTGTTTCCTCTATTATCGCGGCGGTCGGCGTGCGGTCAGTCGTCGGGTTAACAGGCATTACTTTGGCATCCAATCTGGGAACATTTGTGCTTTACGCGATGACATGTATTTCCGCGTTTCTTGCTTTTAAGGATAGAGCGGATTTTAAAGTGATTAAGCATGCTGTTATTCCTGGTCTAGGGTTAATCACGAATCTCATCATGGTTGTCGCTATCGTTTATCTGTATATCATCGGAAATTCTGACGCTCAGGCTGAGGCGAAGATATGCTTTATCATCGCCGGCGCTTGGGGTTTCATTAGTTTGTTTTATGTTGCTATGACGACGATGAACAAGTCCTACCATTTAAAAATGGTTTCAGGGGTGATTCGTCCGGAACAGCTGAACTTGGTGGTGGAAGCTCTTCGGCAGGAAGATTATATCATGGGGATGACCGTCACCAAAGTAAGAGGTTTTGGCCGTCAAAAAGGCCAAGTCATTGGGGATGCGGAAACTAACCGTATTAATTTTCTTCCCAAGGTGAGGGTGGATGTGGTGGTTAAGGAATGGGATGTCCCAACGGTCATGGATATTATGAGTGAAGCCGCGCGGACCGGGAATGTTGGTGACGGAAAGATTTTTGTGCTAGACGCGTCACAGGCAAGACGTATCCGCACCAGTGATGATGGAGTATGGGCGATATAAAAAAAGTAAAAAGTAAAAGTACTGCAAAAATAAAAAAAGCAAAATATTAGGAGACATATCATGAAAAAGATAGAAGCCATAATCCGTCCGGCCAGGGTCAGTCACGTTTGTGAGGCCTTGGATAAAGTAGGACACCCAGGAATGATGCTGACCGAAATTGAAGGTCATGGAAAACAAAAAGGCATGACCAAAGTTTTGCGCGGCAAAGAGTATCATGTCGAGTTTATGACTAAAACAAAGATCGATATTGTAGCAAAAGACGAGGACGTGGCAAGAATCGTTCAAGCCATTCGTGAAGCTGCTTTCACCGGAGAGGTCGGCGATGGAAAAATATTCGTTTCAGCTATGGAGGATGCGATACGAATCCGGACAGATGAAAAAGGCGATACTGTTTTGTAGGTGTGTTATGAAAAAAACACGACAAGAAGAATTAATGGAATTGCAGCAAAACATAAAAGAAAGCCTTCGGCAGAAAAAGCTGAAGGAGTTAAAAAGATTAGTCCAGAGGTATTTATGTCTATTAATGTTCAAACCAAAGACCAGGAGGTAAAAATGTATCGTTTTCATATGGGATTTGTTTTAGGTTTCATGTTGTTCATGTTAGGATTTCCGGCCCTGTGCCGGGCGGATGACGCTAAAGAGGCAGAGTTGTTGCAAAAGGTTGATGCTATGGAAAAAAGGATTAAATTTTTAGAAGAGAACCAAGTAAAGAGTGGAGACGCTGTAATTAACAAAACTGAGGTCGAAGCTATTGTAGACGAAAAAGTTTCTAAATCCGTTGTTCCTGATTTTTTCAAAGATATAACCATGAGCGGTTTTGTGGATACTTCTTACGTTTACAATACCAATCATCCGGACTCTGGTACCAATACTGCACGGGCTTTTGATACGGAAGCCAATAGTTTTGGTTTTCAGGCCGCCAAGCTGGCTCTTGAAAAATTGCCTGCCAAGACCGGCGGAGTTGGTTTTCGGACGGACCTTTTGTTAGGAGAAGATGCCAAGGTTTTGAATTCTTTCACAAACGGATTTGGCAGTGACGGTGATTTTGACGTGGAGCAGGCATATGTCGATATTATGGCGCCTGTCGGTAAGGGGTTGGATATTAAGGCTGGTAAATTTACCACTTTGGCTGGAGCCGAAGTCATTGAATCCAAAGACAACTGGAATTTTAGCCGCTCGCTTCTGTTCGGCTATGCAGAGCCTGCGACCCATACCGGTGTTCGCGCCAGTTATCCGATTACAGATACTCTGACCGGATATCTTGGTGTCAATAACGGCTGGGACGATGTGAAGGATAACAATAAAGGGAAGTCGGTTGAAAGTTCTCTAGCGTGGGCGCCCAAGGATTGGTTCTCATTAAATCTGGCAGGGATGTATGGACCAGAACAGGCATTCAATAATCACTCGAACCGAGGTTTGGTCAGCCTTGTCGCGACCTACCAGCCGATCAAGCCATTGACCCTGAAACTCGCTGCGGATTATGCTAACGAACAGGATACGACCGGGCTGAACATGGATAAAAATGGAACGTGGTCTGGCGTTGCTGGCTATGCGCGCTATGACATCAATGACAAGTGGAGCTTGTCCAACCGGACTGAATATTTTTCTGATCCCAATGGTCTGCGGGTTGTTCCCGGTACTAATTTGAGCATGTGGGAGAATACATCAACTTTAGAGTTAAGGCCTTATAAGGGTCTTATTACTCGTCTGGAATACCGTTATGACAGTGCTTCTGAAGACATTTATACGGTGGGTTCTGCATCTGCGGGTCATCAGGGGACGGTGGGTTTAGAAGCGATTTTTGCGTTTTAAATAAATAGTGTCTAAATAAGTCAATAAGGCCAGAGAGGCCCTCTGGCCTTATATTTTAATATTTGTTTCAATTTTGGTATTTATTTTTTTCGTTAATACTCCCCTGAATGATTTGTTCTGCTTTTAATATTTTTTTAATACCTTCGGCCTTCTATTTAATTTGAAAGTTTCCAGTAAAATGTTATAAATATCATTAGAATAAAATCATTTTGAGACAGCTGTTCTCAAGCTTAGAGAGGGTTCATATGGATCTGATTTTTATCATTATAATAATTTTGCTTATGTTGACTTCATTTGCTTTTATCAATTTGTGCGGCAAAGTATAAGGGAAGGTGTCATATGTTAGTGATTTATTGGATCGGCGGAATTTTGGCTTTTGGTTTGTTCATTTATTTATTTCTCGCGTTGCTTAAACCGGAGATATTTTCATGAACTGGAATAATGTTATTCAAATATCCACTTACCTTATTGTCTTATTATTGACAGTTAAGCCGCTCGGCATTTACATGGCCTGTGTTTATGAGGGAAGGCCTGCGGGTTTAAATGTTTGGTTTGCTTCTTTTGAAAAGTGGATTTACAAAATTTGCGGTGTCAAAGAAGAAGATGGCATGACCTGGAAAGAATATGCTGTGGCGCTCATGCTGTTTAATGCGTTGGGAATATTTTTTGTTTATGCTATCCAGCGCCTTCAGAATTTTTTACCTTTTAATCCAATGGCTATGCCGGTGGTCTCGCCTGATTCTTCATTTAATACGGCAGTCAGTTTCGTTACTAATACCAATTGGCAAGGCTATAGCGGCGAGGGTACCATGAGTTATTTGACGCAAATGCTAGCGTTGACGGTTCAGAATTTTGTTTCTGCCGCGACGGGTATGGCGGTTTTGGTCGCGTTGATCCGAGGTTTTATCCAAAAACAAACCAAGACACTTGGTAATTTCTGGGTGGATTTAGTAAGGACTACGCTTTATATTTTAATTCCTTTGTCACTTATCTTGGCTCTTGTATTAGTTTGGCAAGGCGTGCCGCAGACATTTAATTCAAGCGCGACAGCCACTTTGGTTCAGCCTATGAAAGATGCGGCAGGTAAACCTGTAACGGATCAGGTGATTGCTCTCGGTCCGGTCGCCTCACAAATAGCCATCAAACAATTGGGTACGAACGGCGGTGGTTTTTTTAATACTAATTCCGCGCATCCGTTTGAGAATCCTACGCCGCTAAGTAATTTTTTGGAAATGCTGACCATACTCCTCATTCCTGCCGGCCTTTGTTGTACTTTCGGTTTCATGGTCAAAGACCGTCGTCAAGGCTGGGCACTATTGGCCGCTATGCTTCTAATTTTTATTCCTTGTCTGGTTTGGTCGGTCCAGATTGAACAAAAAGGTAATCCTTTAATCGCGCGTTTGGGCGTTAACCAAGCCGCTACTGCTTTTCAACCGGGTGGAAATATGGAGGGGAAGGAAGCGCGTTTTGGGATTGTCAGCTCATCCATTTGGTCAGTCGCCACAACGTCAGCATCGAATGGTTCAGTCAATTCCATGCATGATTCTTTTATGCCTTTAGGCGGAATGATTCCGATGTGGCTCATTCAATTAGGTGAAGTTATATTCGGCGGTGTGGGTTGCGGGCTGTTTGGCATGATCGCCTTTGTGATCGTCGCGGTTTTTATTGCCGGACTAATGATCGGGAGGACTCCCGAATACTTGGGTAAAAAAATTGAAGCGTATGAAATGAAAATGGCGTCGTTGGTCGCTTTGATCCCGCATATTTTTATTCTAATGCCGACAGCGATAGCCGTACTTATCGCTGCTGGAAAAGCCGGGATTGCTAATCCGGGAGCGCATGGTTTTAGCGAGATTTTATATGCCTTTTCCTCCGCGGCAGGAAATAATGGAAGTGCTTTTGCCGGGTTGT